>NZ_RHLQ01000046.1 GCF_003711845.1 Lysinibacillus halotolerans | reverse complement strand
CAATTACACGCATCTCCCTTTTGTTTTGTTTATTGGTCTAAACAAAGTCTAACAAAATTAGGAGATTGCGTGTTTATTTTTTCTGAATTTTATCTGTACCCCAACAAATATTTTAGAGCCTATTAATGAAACTATAATCAATATACGAAACAAGGTTGTCCCTCAGTCGATTAGACTACGAGACAACCTTTTTTAATGAATTCGACGATATAAGCCTACTACTTTACCTAATATGCTCACTTGGTTCACTAGAATTGGATCCATGCTAGAATTTTCAGGCTGTAAGCGGAAATGAGTTTTTTCTTTAAAGAAGCGTTTTACAGTTGCTTCATCATCTTCTGTCATAGCAACGACGATATCTCCATTATTCGCAGTAGAAGTTTGTTTTACGACTACGTAATCTCCATCTAAAATACCTGCTTCAATCATGGATTCACCCATTACTTCTAACATAAATAATTTTTCTTCGCTCGTACCATAAGTATCTGGTAGTGGGAAATATTCTTCAATATTTTCAATTGCAGTTATTGGCAAACCAGCTGTTACTTTCCCTACAAGAGGAACATGTACGACGGATTGTTTTTGAACGGTATCCGTTTCCCCATCTAAAATTTCAATAGCGCGCGGTTTTGTAGGGTCACGTCGGATAAGTCCTTTACTTTCTAAACGAGCTAAATGCCCATGCACAGTGGAACTGGATGCTAGACCTACCGCTTCGCCAATTTCACGAACCGATGGTGGATATCCTTTCGTGCGAACTTCTTCTTTTATGAATGCTAAAATATCTTCCTGTCTTTTTGATATTTTTTTCAATTCTCTCACCTCTTTAAGTGAATATGTATCTCTATTAATTACATATAGTATATCAGTGATAGAACAAAAAAGCAAACATAGGTTCGAAAATAGTGTTGACAAAAACATGTGTTCGTATTAAATTAAGAACATACATTCCGAACAAACATTCGAAAAGAGGTTGAGAGTTATGAAATGGTTACAAAAAAACAGCTATATTGTAGTATTATTCGTCGCTTTCTTCGTTATGGGAGCAATTTTATTGATTACAGACAATGGCGATATAACATACGAACAAATTGAAATTCAACACGGTGATACTCTATGGACGTTAGCAGAACAATATCGTGGTAAAATGACAAAACAAGAGTGGATCCAAAAAGTTAAAAATGAAAACAATCTTATTGGAGAAAACATTGTTGCAGGCCATGATTTAACGATATTGGTTAATGAAGATAGCGTTTATATGGCAAAAATAGAGAATGAAGACGATCTTCATTCAGTAGAGGTAGCGATGAAAAATAAATGAGTAAAAATAACAAAGCCGTCATCTATACACGGGTAAGTACAGAAAAAAATACGCAAGAAACGTCCTTGGTTCGTCAAGAAGAAGAATTACGCAACTATGCTGAAAAAATGAATTATCAAGTATTGCGAGCATTTCAAGATCAGCATAGTGGATATGAAGTAGAACGGGAAGGGCTTCTTGAAATGTTAGACTATATAAAAGAAAACAATGTACCTGCTTTATTTGTTCAAGACGAAACACGTTTAGGACGTGGTAATGCACGAATGGCAGTTTTACATTTGCTTCAAAAAAATGGGACAATCGTTTATTCATTAAATAATGCCGGGCCCCTTTCTTTAAATGAAATGGATACGATGTTGCTAGAAATTTTAGCGATTGTAGAGGAATATCAACGGAAAATACATAACGCTAAAATTAAAAGAGGAATGAAACGGGCGGTTGAAAATGGATATCGACCAGAAAAAAATATTAAAAATCGTCATTTACACGAAGGACGAGAACGGATCGATGTACCAATCGAAGAAATTGTTAACCTACGAAATAAGGGGCTAACATTTCATGAAATTGCATCAACGCTAAGAGGATTAGGCTTCCAAGTAAGTAAAGCGACAGTGCACCGACGATATACTGAGTATATGGAAGAACTTGAAGACTAGTTAAATAATAGGTGGGGCATGTTCTGTGGAACTTGTCCCATTTTATATTTAAATCTAGAAGTCTAACTGCAGAAAATGAATGTTTATAAACAGAAGAAATTGAAACGTTTTTACAATTTGTTCGTATCTATTAATATAGAAAGTTCTAACAAAATGACGGAGGTGGAGTGGTGGAAATGTTTAAAGTTATTACGCCCGAGGAGTTTGGTACTTATTTTCACTCAGGAGAATATGAAACGATTTATCGACAAACGACTGAGGAATTTCAAAACTTAATTTCCATTGAGCAGTTTACAGAATTAGCCCGTTCATTTAATGAAGGTGTAACTAGTTATCACATTGAGTTTCGTACCAATATGTTAGATTCCATTCATTATGTTTGGTTAGATGAGCGAGAGGAAAAAGCAATTTCCGTTTCCTTCGATGAAACGGGTATAATTCAAAGACTTATTTTGAAACCCTACGTCATCTATCCGAAAACAGATAAACGATTAACAAAGAATCGTTACGATATGCCGATTAAAGGGGAATGGTTTGTTTTTTGGGGTGGTTTAAATGAGTTTATCAATTATCATTATGTCTATGAGAGCCAACGATATGCTTACGATTTAGTTCAAGTTCAAAATAACAAAACTTATAAAGAGAACCCATCGAAAAATGAAAATTATTACGCTTTTAATCAAGAAATACTTGCTCCAGCTGATGGGAAAGTCGTGAAAATTATAAATGGTATAGAAGATAATGTCCCTGGGGAAATGAATCCGGATGTTCCGGAAGGTAATTGTGTCATTATCGAACACAAACATAAAGAATATAGTATGCTTGCTCACTTAAAACAACACTCTATTCAAGTTCAAGAAGGAGAAATTGTCTCTGCTGGGCAATTTATCGGTTTATGTGGAAATTCAGGAAATTCTTCTGAACCCCATTTACACTTCCAAGTGATGGATACTGTAGATTTCACAAAAGGGAAGTCTATTCGAATTCGTTTTCATGATGGGAAAGAACCGATACAAGGGGATACGGTCTCAAGTTTTAATTAGTAATTTAATATAGAATAGACAATCTAAGCATCTTAAAAGGGTGCTTACTTTTTTGTATTAAATGAAACAAAGTTAGGGAATATAAAATGTTTGATTAACAAATAGTTATTATTTTGCAAAGGTGTTTTACTTGCGCTTCTCTCCATTTTTCCTTACCTTTGAAGTATTGAATATCTTCGTTTAGCGTTTAAAATAATAGTAAGTATTTATTATGATGATTTATATTTCATATTGCTAAATGGTTGAGATAGAAAGGTGAGAAAAGGATGTTATCAAAAGAAAAAATTGCTCGTATTAATGAGCTGTCAAAAAAGGCGAAAGAGGGTAAATTAACGGAAGCTGAGGCAAAAGAGCGTACTTCCCTTAGAAAAGAGTATTTAGAATCATTCCGTTCTTCTTTCCGTAATACAATCGAAAATGTACAAGTCTATGATGCGGATGGAAATGACGTTACACCAGATAAAATTAAAGAAATTCAACGAAATAAACTGAATTAAAGAAGATACTAATGTGACATATTTAAATAAAGTATGACATAATTCTAAAATGTCTATGAATAGGATTGTTTTATTAGAAAATCTTGTCTAAACTGTATAAGAACAATAATTAGCACGAGAAAGGATGTCAAATAATGGCACAAAACGCGGATCTATTAGCAATTAATGCAATCCGAACTTTATCTATTGATGCAATCGAAAAAGCAAACTCTGGTCATCCAGGTTTACCAATGGGTGCGGCTCCAATGGCATACACACTTTGGACAAAACAATTGCGTCATAATCCTCAAAATCCGAAATGGTATAATCGCGACCGTTTTGTTTTATCAGCTGGTCACGGTTCAATGTTACTATATAGCTTATTACACCTTGGTGGATATGGTTTAGACATGGAGGAAATTAAAAATTTCCGTCAATGGGGTTCTAAAACTCCAGGACATCCTGAATACGGTCATACAGTAGGTATTGAGGCAACGACAGGTCCCCTTGGACAAGGTATTGCAATGTCAGTAGGGATGGCTATGGCTGAACGTCATTTAGCTGCTACATATAATAAACCAGGTCATGAAATCGTAGATCATTATACGTATGCATTATGTGGTGATGGCGATTTAATGGAAGGGGTAGCTGCTGAAGCGATTTCTTTAGCTGGACACTTACAATTAGATAAATTAATCGTTTTATACGATTCCAATGATATTTCTTTAGATGGTGATTTAGCGAAATCATTCTCTGAAAATGTACAAAAACGCTTCGAATCTTATGGTTGGAACTATATACATGTTGCTGACGGTACGGATGTAGATGCAGTCAATGAAGCAATTGAAAAAGCGAAACAATCAAAAGGTAAACCAACATTAATAGAGGTAAAAACGGTCATTGGTTATGGTTCTCCTAACAAATCAGGGAAAGCAGATTCCCACGGTGCACCACTTGGTACAGACGAAGTTGCTTTAACAAAAGCTACTTACGGTTGGGAACATGAACCATTCCAAATTCCTGAGGAAGTGTATTCCATTTTCAAAGAAGCAGCTGACAAACAAGGGGTTCAACCAGAAGCTGAATGGAATGCAAAATTTGAAAGCTACAAAGCGGAATACCCTGAGTTAGCAGAACAATTCATTAAAGCGATGAACAATGAACTACCTGAAGACTTTGATGCTGAAGTTCCTGTTTATGAAGCAGGAAAATCAATCGCTACTCGTTCATCATCAGGGGAAGTGATCAATGCATTAGCGAAAAAAGTTCCTTCCTTCTTCGGTGGTAGTGCGGACCTTGCGGGATCCAACAAAACAACGATTAAAGGTGCAGGCGATTTCTTCCCTGATACACCAGAAGGCCGCAATATTTGGTTTGGTGTTCGTGAATTTGCAATGGGTGCAGCTTTAAATGGTATGGCATTACATGGCGGATTAAATGTATTTGGTGGAACATTCTTTGTATTCTCTGACTATGTTCGTCCAGCTGTACGTTTATCTGCATTAATGGGATTACCGGTGACTTATGTATTTACTCATGATTCGATTGCAGTTGGGGAAGATGGACCAACGCACGAACCAGTAGAACATTTAGCTTCTTTACGAGCTATGCCAAATCTTTCTGTAATTCGTCCAGCTGATGCTAATGAATCTGCAGAAGCATGGAAATTAGCTGTTTCATCTAAAAATGTACCAACAGCGCTTGTTCTTTCTCGTCAAAACTTACCGGTGCTAGAAACGACAGCTACCCTAGCAAAAGATGGTGTTGCTAAAGGGGCATATGTTGTTTCTCCAGCAACTAAAGAAACGCCAGATGCTATTTTAATTGCAACTGGTTCAGAAGTATCTTTAGCAGTAGAGGCACAAAAACAATTGTTAGCTGATGGAATGGACGTGTCGGTTGTTTCGATGCCGTCTATGGATCGTTTCGAACAACAATCAGCTGAATATAAAGAGTCCGTACTGCCAAAAGCAGTAACAAAACGTTTAGCAATTGAAATGGGTTCTTCATTCGGTTGGCATAAATATACTGGTTTCGAAGGAGATATCCTTGCCATTGATCAATTTGGTGCAAGTGCTCCTGGGGAAATCATTATGGAGAAATACGGCTTTACAGTCGACAATGTTGTCGCAAGAGTAAAAGCATTATAATCAAAAATTCGACCTATGAACTTTGTTCATAGGTCTTTTTTTATGAAAAAAATTGAAAAACTATTCGACATAGTGGAATGATAGCTTTATTTCTATCATATATAGATAAAGGAGGTGTGGAAAAATGTCAAAAGTAATTGAATCAATGGAAAAAGCATTAGAAGGATTAAAAGATAACGATACGATTTTAGTAGGCGGCTTTGGTTTGTGTGGCATACCTGAACATGCAATCCAAACAATTGCCAAGATGGGAGTTAAAAACTTAACTGTTGTCAGTAACAATTGTGGTGTCGATGATTGGGGATTAGGCTTACTATTAAAAAATAAGCAAATAAAAAAAATGATCGGCTCCTACGTAGGCGAAAACAAAATTTTTGAGCAACAGCTATTAAAAGGGGAACTGGAAGTAGAATTAACACCACAAGGAACATTAGCGGAACGAATTCGTGCAGGTGGTGCTGGCATACCTGCTTTTTATACTGCTACGGGGGTAGGGACACTCGTAGCTGAAGGAAAAGAGACGAAAGTTTTTGACGGAAAAACTTATATAGAAGAGAGGGCTATAGTCGGAGATTTCGCGTTTGTTAAAGCGTGGAAAGCTGATACTTTAGGGAATCTTATCTATCGGAAAACGGCACGGAATTTTAACCCGATTGTTGCAACGGCAGGGAAAATTACGATTGCTGAAGTAGAGGAAATTGTGGAAGCAGGTAGTCTCGATCCTGATCATATTCATACACCTGCTGTTTACGTTCAACATGTATTCCTTGGTTCCAACTTTGAAAAACGTGTTGAACGAAAAATCACTCGTAAAGAGGTGAATGTTTAATGTCAAATCGTCTATTAATTGTACAAAGGGCCGTAAAAGAGATTCAAAATGGAATGGTCGTTAATTTAGGAATTGGGATGCCAACACTTGTGGCGAATGAAATTCCATCTGATTACCAAGTGCTTTTACAATCCGAAAACGGGTTATTAGGAATTGGTGCCTACCCGACAGAGGAAGAGGTAGACCCAGATTTAATTAACGCAGGAAAAGAAACCGTTACGATTGTAAAAGGTGCCTCCTTTTTTGATTCTGCCGAAAGCTTTGCAATGATTCGGGGCGGTCATGTTGATATAGCGATTTTAGGTGGAATGGAAGTTTCGGAAACGGGTGATTTAGCGAACTGGATGATTCCTGGGAAAATGGTAAAAGGCATGGGCGGTGCAATGGATTTAGTACATGGTGCTAAACGAGTCGTTGTTATTATGGAACATGTTTCAAAAAATGGGGAATCGAAAGTGAAAAAGGATTGTACGCTACCTTTAACTGGTCAAGGGGTAGTAGATCGTTTGATTACAGATTTAGGAGTGTTTGATTTTACGGAGGAAGGAATGGTCTTAGTAGAAACTGCTCCTGGTGTAACGTTGGAAGAAATAAAAAATAACACTGAAGCATCCTTTTTGATTGCTAAAGATTTAGCTGAAATGGAAGTTCGTTAAACTTGCCGATTAATACTTAAATAAGGGAGAAATTTGTCGAAGTTTTTGTTGTTACTTTTTCACTTGAGGAGTAATCTATGAACAATAATTCAATCTCAAAAGCTTTTGCTGTTCTCCGTGCCTTCATCGATGAACAACCTCAGTGGGGAGTCAATGAATTAGCCCGATATTTACAAATACCACCTAGTACATTACATCGTATATTAACCGTTTTACGAGATGAAAATATATTATCTGTCGATGAACAGACAAAACGATATAAAATTGGAACAGAACTGATAAGATTATCTACTAAAAATATTAAAAATAATAGAGAAGGTTAGTATGAAATCATTCCCATTTTCATAAACTATATTACTTTTCGGGAAGGATTTCTTGGGGAGTTAGGTAAACTTTTAATTTTTAACTACTACAAGGATTTTTGTAGTAGTTTTTTTACGGTCGCATTGTTAATAATCACTAACCGCAAAACAAAATAAAAAGATGAAAAGTGGGTTCATACAATAGTCCTTTTCATCTACAAATGTAATGTTATGTTATTATTTTACTAATCCATTTTGAAATGCATAGACAACTGCTTGTGTACGGTCTTGTACTTCTAATTTCGCTAAAATGTTACTCACATGGGTTTTAACCGTTTTTAAGGCGATAAATAATTCATCGGCAATGTCTTGGTTTGTTTTGCCTTGGGCTACGAGGAGTAATACTTCCATTTCCCGTTCCGTCAGTTGCTCATAGAGGGGAGAGGAGGCGTTACTTCGCATTCGTGACATCATTTTCGTTGTGACTTCTGGTTCTAATACGGTTTCACCATTCATCGTTTTACGAATCGCTTCAGCAATTTGTTTTGCGTTGGATGTTTTTAATATGTAACTGACTGCACCAGCTTCCAATGCCGGATAAACTTTATCGTCATCTAAGAAACTTGTTACCATCATAATTTTTGCAGTCGGCCACTTGTGTAAAATTTGAGCGGTTGCCTCAGCACCAGTTAAAACAGGCATAACATTATCCATTAAAATAATATCAGGCTTTAGTTCGAGGGCTTTCTCAACCGCTTCTGCCCCATTTGACGCCTCGCCGACAACGGTCATATCCTGTTGTGCTGAAAGATAGGCCGATACACCAATCCGTACCATTTCATGATCATCGGCAATTAATATTCTTATCATTTTTCCATCTCCCATTTCAAACTTTCAATTTTATTGATTTCCGTCATCTTCTGTTAGCTCCATTTTAGAAGAACTTTTTTCCGTTCCTTCGATTTGTTCTTTATGCTTAATCGGTACCTTTACTTCCACAATCGTTCCTTCCCCAGGAACAGAAACGATTTTATAAGTACAGCCGATTTCCACTGCCCGTTCTGCGATATTTTTCAATCCATAAGAAGTGTTTTTATCTTCTTCCATATTAAAACCTTGACCATTATCTTGAATACGTAAAATACCCACGTTATCTCTAGCAATTAATAGTAGTTCTACTTCAGTTGCTTTTGCATGACGTAATGTATTGGATAATGCCTCTTGGGCAATACGGAATAAATGATCTTCCTCCGCCTTTGAAAGAACAATTTCTTCAATTTGGTATTCGATGTTGAAATAAACTTTTTGTTGAAGTTCTTGAATTAACTCAGTTAGCCCTTGAGCAAGTGTATTGTTTCTTAGGGCAATCGGACGTAAATGAAGTAATAATGCTCTCATTTCCAATTGGGCTTGCTGAACAATTTTCTCCACTTGAGTTAAAGTCGTTTTCGAAGCACCGAAATCTTCATCCCGTTCTGTAATAGAAGATAATAGCATAGATGCAGCAAACAGTTGCTGTGAGACAGAATCATGTAACTCTCGAGCTAATCGCTGCCTTTCTGCAATGATCCGTTCTTGAATAATTTTATCATTTGCTTCTGCTTTTTCATTGGATAACCGTTGTAAGCTTGTTCTTTGAGTTTCGATTAATTCATTTGCTTGGGTTAACGCCTTTTTTAATGTATATGAAATATTTCTCTTTTTCTTTAATGAAAAATCAGGTTCTACTAATTGTTTTACATACCGGGTGGCAGATACTTCCCTCGATTTTGCAACGGCACTTATCCATATGCTAATGATAAAACTAATAATAGATAGAGCAATCAGTATAATGGCAAGAATCGGGAAATTTTCAACATCTTGCTCCCATAAAAAGCTCCAATCTTCATCGGGGGAGCCTAGGAATAAATAAATAAAGCCAAACGTCATACTACTTAATAATAAAAATAAGGTGATGATGCGAAAAACAAACGATATCATTTTCGAATCACCTCCACATCTCCTAACCAAGTTGCCACATGGATAATTAGTTTACGCTTAGCGTCTTCAGGTTGACCATCTTCAAAAATAAGCTTTTCATTTATAAGCCTTTTTGATTTTCCTAAAAATTTCGCTTCCCCTAATATAGTGGTATATTGTATGCGGAAAGGAATTTCATATGGTAATACAATCGTTACTTTCCCGATGGACTGCCGAATTGAAATGACAGAAGTGCCAGTCGGTAATATCGTTTCCGTCGCATCAATTGTTATATCCCCAATTAATTTTTGGATATGGACATCTTCCCACTTATATTGTTCGAGGGGAGAAGAAGTACTGCCAAAAAGATCGTTTTTCTTTAGAGCAGTTGGATCTAGTTGGGAATCGATTGTAACCGTTTTTTGTTCCTTTGTAATATGTTTATATAAGAGATAGATTAATATCCCAACGATGAGTAGTCGTAAACTCCAAACGGATAAGATAGCAAAAAAGATAAATAAACAACCAATCCAGAAAAACAGTTTTTTATTTTTTGAAAAGCTATAATAGAGTAGGAGAGCCCCAATAATAAGTAAAAAGGCGCCACCATTATTAAAAATCGTTAGCTCAACGAACACAATTAATAACACGGTAATCGTGATAAACGTTAATAGGTCCGTACTTAATCTGTTCAAGATGGTTCCTCCTTTTTACGATTTAAGTTGCTAATCCTTAATAAATGAGTCTTTTATACAGAATGTAAGGAGAAGACTCGAAAAAGCCTTCTCCTAATATTGGTTATTATAACATGTTTAGTCGATTGTACTAGATGTGTTCTCTTCAATTTCTTTTACATTGCTATTATGATGAGTTTTTTCAAGCCCAGCTAAACGCGCCTCCAATTGAGTTCGTTCATAATCCTTTTCGATTTTATTTGCAAGATTGTCAATGTAAGAAGATAAATCATCAAAGTCCGATTCATTGTTTGATTCGATGACCGCATTCATTTTGTGATGGGCACGGGTAACGTTTTCTTTTCCCATCAATTGAAGCTGACGTACTTTCATATCTTTAATTTTGTGCTTCATCGTTTCAAATTTTTGTTCCAGTGCAATAAATTCCTTATTTGTTGTTTCAAGACTTTGTAATAAGGTCATTTGACGCGTTTTATATGTTTCAACTTCAGAGCGGGCAAAGGTGATTAAATCTTCTTCCATTGCTTGTTCAGCTAATTGTAGCTGTGCAGTACGTTTTTCTAGCATGTCATTTGCTTCTTTTAATTCACTTTCAAGTTGCTCTTTTAATTTTTCCTGTCTTTGTAGTAATTTACCTGTTTGTTCAGTTTGTTTTTCAGCTTCTCGAATATATTGATTTAACATGGCTAAAGGATTTTTTCTTTCCTTTTTATCGAAAAGTTCGTGTAAATCTGCCTCTACTGTATATTTAAATCGTTTTAATAAACTTACCATTTCCTATCTCTCCTTTATTTTGTTAATTTTGCCCATTCTTTTTCAAAGTTTGTAAATGGATCGCTCGAATCTTCTTTAATTTGTTTAAAAGAAACTTCTTCATTGTTCCATTTTTTATAAATGATATATAGAACAACTAATGCTGCTAAGCCGATAATTGCTGGCACGTTTGAAATGGCTGAAAACACTCCCATTAAACCAATTGCAACCCATACTACTTTCATCATTGTTGATGTTGTTTTTACGTAATAATGCATACCTAAGAAGACTAGTAATGCAGAAAAAGCAAAGCCAAGTAGTGGCCCAACCATACAAAGGGCGACGATTGCAGTAATACCTCCGACTAATAATAGAAATAATTTTTTCATTTCTCTTGCTCCTTTCTGTTGTACCTTTCTGTTGTACCTTTATGTTATCTCTTAACGATATTTCCTAAAACGGACTCCGATTGCATTTTTCACTAGGTCTTGAGGCTGAGGGAATCTAGGAAAAGTGAACGAAATTAGTCATTCATGCTATTTTGACAAAAATAGAAGGAAAGTCGTGACACCCTTTGACAAAATATTCAGAATCTATTCTTTATAATGTTGGTAATGAGAGGAGGACGTAACATGAGAACATATTCAATATTTCATATAAAAAAACAGTACCAGTCTTTTGTATTTGGAAGGGAAAGAATGCTTCTTGAAATGGTATCGACTAAAGAGCAAGCTCTCGAGTCCTCTGCGGATAAGCAGCTAAGCTATCTCTGTGAACCGATTGAAGGAAGAATGGTACAAGGTGTAATTTACGAGCATTTAAAAAAGAGTTTCCCGACAATTCAATGGGTAGATGATTATTTGAAATTTGAACACCAACTTAAAGGTGGTTTAAAAATAAAAGTATGTAATTATCATATAGAGGCCATTTGTGAGGGATCTCGTATGTTAGATTTGGATTTATTCCATAGTTTGAGCCAAATGAATGATTCTTTTATTGCTTTTAATACAGAAGAATCGGAATGTGGATGGTTAAAACCGATTAAACATGCTTCTTACTAGAAATGAATAGTTTTACGGATTGTAGGTTTGGGCTACGATTATAGAAAAAACAATTGAAAAGCTAGTATCTAAGTAGTTTATAGTGTATAATCCTTCATGGAGAGTTTATCTTTGTTTTCTTTATATGATTGTGAAACTTGATTTTCCATTCGTATAAAGTGGTTGAACAAAGTTTGATTCATGGTATTAACGGCAGTGGAGGAGGTTGGCACAAAATGGCTACATGGGCTTGGATTCTTATCGTAATTATCGCTCTAGTAGGGGGCGTTGCACTAGGTTTCTTTTTAGCACGTCAATATATGATGAAATATTTAAAAGAAAACCCACCAATCAATGAACAAATGATTCGTGTCATGATGGCTCAAATGGGACGTAAACCATCTGAAAAGCAAGTTCGTCAAATGATGGCACAAATGAACAAATTACAAAGTAAATAATTGTAATCTCAACAACAGTTTGCATACGTTAAACTGTTGTTTTACTTTCTATGGTTAAGTAAACTTTTCGAAAGGTGTAATTTTAGCTTTAAGCTGAAATTACACTTTTTCTTTTTTATAAGTAATGGTTTGAAAAATAATCATTTTTTTAGCATGTTTTAATGCTTCCTTTACTAAAATTACTATAGGAGATTTAAAAAATAGTATTTTGTATTGTTGATAATAGAAAATTTAGAACAAGGTAGATAGAAATGTTATCGAACAAGTAGTTCTATGGAGAAGGAGTGAGTTTCAATGTCCTATAGCCAAAAATCTTCATTTAATCTTTCTACAATCATTTTCCTCCTTTTAGTCGTTGGTTTCATTTTTTTTAGTCCATTTTTCGTTACGGAAGAATGGAGTTCTTTACCCCAGTTAAATACCATTTTCCTTAGTATTTTAATCGAAGCCATTCCATTTGTTTTAATAGGTGTCCTAATTGCTGGATTTATTCAAATATTTATTACGGAAGAACATATCAAGTCATGGATTCCGAAAAGTAAAGTAAAAGCCGTGTTCATGAGTTGTATAGTCGGTGCTTTATTTCCAGCATGTGAATGTGGAATCGTTCCTATTGTTCGAAAATTAATTGATAAAGGCGTTCCTTTATATGCAGGAGTTGGTTTTTTATTAACCGGTCCATTAATTAATCCAATTGTTATCCTTTCAACGTATATGGCCTTTGGAAATGATTTAAGGATGGCTTTGTTACGAATGGGCGTTGGGTTTGTCGCAGCATTAGCCATTGCACTAGTGATAAGCTTTTTATTTAAATCAAATCAATTAAAACATAAGGAACATAGCGTCACAAAATCAAAAGTAAAACACCCCCCTTTATATCAAAGAGTAAAAGGAATGTTCGAACATTCAATCGATGAATTTTTTGATATGAGTAAATATTTAATTATTGGTGCCTTTGTCGCAGCTGGGTTACAAACCTTTGTAGCTGCCCAAGCGTTGCTAGCTTTCGGAGATAGTGTTTACCATTCGACGATTGTAATGATGGCATTAGCATTCTTCTTATCCCTATGTTCAGAGGCAGATGCCTTCATTGGTGCTTCCTTTAGAAACTTGTTTCCCACAACTTCCATCCTTGCCTTTTTAGTGTATGGACCTATGATTGATTTGAAAAATACGATCATGTTACTAAGTGTCTTTAAGGCGAAGTTTGTATTCGTATTATTCCTTCTAATTACAACGATTGTCTTTTTATTTGTAAGTTTAACTAGTTTCCTATAGGGGTGTTTCCATGAAGTTTCACTTGCAACATTTTATCAAAGCTGTCATTTTAGGCGTATTCGTGTTGTTTTTCATTGATTTACATTCGACAGGGACGATCATGAAATATATTAACCCGAAATATGAAAATATTAGTAAGTTAGCAGCGGGTATTTTTATCCTGTTGTTCTTTATACAGCTGTTTCGTATTTTTCAAAGGAAAGGGAAAGGACATCATCATTGTGGTCCAAGTTGTCATCACGGTCATGACCATGGCAATGAACAATTTAATTTATCAAGATTATTCAGTTACAGTGTGATGGTTTTTCCTATTATTACGGGATTTGCTTTTGAACCAGCTATTTTAAATTCCACCATTGCTTCAAATAAAGGATCGATTTTTTCCCAAGTAAATCAAAAGGAAACTTCCCCTTTGAATGAAACAACCCTTACAGATAAAGAAAATATTGATATTTATTCAAGTGACCACGTTCCATTAGTGAATAACAATTATTTATCAAATGAAGAATATGAGAAAAAGTTATCGTTACTTGAGCAATCCGAGACGATTCAAATGCAGGATGATATTTTTGGTTCTTATTACGAAGCGTTAAATGAAAATCCAACGGAATATGTAGGAAGAACCATTCAAATGAGCGGGTTTGTTTTTAAAGAAGATGGCTTTAATTCCAATCAACTCGTATTATCTCGTTTTATGATTACCCATTGTATAGCTGACGCTAGTATTTTAGGGATTTTAACGGAATTTGAAGGGGCAAATACTTTAAAAGAGGATACTTGGCTTGAAATTGAAGGCGTATTAGATGTGACAAATTACGGGGGATATGAAATTCCAGTTATTAAAGCAACTGGCTGGAAAGTAATAGACGAGCCGACTGAACCATATGTTTATCCGGTATTAACGTTAGCTGAATAAACTATGTTTTAATCATTGAACTGTTTTATTAAAATTTTCTTGCATTTCAATTTACGATTATGTAGAATCAATTTTAATTTAATGAATGGGAAATTCGATGAAAAAGACAGTAGCTAATATGGAAGGGTAAGCGAATTAGGGGTGGTGGGAGCCTAATACTGAAAATATTAGTGAAACGCACTTTGGAGAAACTTCTTGAAACTTAGTAGAGAAGATCGGGGAAGGCACCCCGTTATGAACGAAAAAAGCGGTCACATTTGTGGCAACTAGAGTGGTACCACGGGAATTTATGCTCTCGTCTCTTTTTTATAGAGACGGGAGCTTTTTTGTTTAGAGGAGGATGAAAAATGAAAACGAAATTAGCGTTCCTTATTTCGAAGGCATTAAATGAAAGTTTATCAGTTGAGGAAATAGAATCATTGTTGGAAATACCTAAATATGCCCACTTAGGAGATATTTCTTTTCCTTGTTTTACACTAGCAAAAAAGTTGAAAAAATCTCCTCAATTAATTGCGAAGGAAATAGCCGAAAAAATTCAAGGTGATTTTATACAAGAAGTGCGTGCAGAACAGGCCTATGTCAATGTATTTTTTCATCAATTACAAGTGGCCAATAATGTAATTGAAAAGGTTTTATTGGAAAAACATCATTTTGGAACAAAAGAGAAAAACGGTCAAAAGGTTGTTTTAGATTTTTCATCACCAAATATTGCGAAGCCCTTTTCGATGGGACATCTTCGTTCCACGGTAATTGGCAATGCGTTAGCAAACATTTCTGAGAAGTTAGGTTATGAAGCTATCCGTATTAATCATCTAGGAGATTGGGGTACCCAATTTGGGAAATTGATCGTTGCCTACCAATTGTGGGGCAATCTACAGGCTATTGAACAAAATCCTATTGAAGAGCTATTAAAAATTTATGTAAAGTTTCATGAAGAAGCAGAAAAAGAAGAGTCGTTAAACGACAAAGCAAGAGAAGCTTTTAAAGCCCTTGAAGATGGAAATGAGGAAGCTCACGCATTATGGAAATGGTTCCGAGATGCTTCGTTAAAGGAGTTTGAAGACATTTATCAAATGTTAGGTGTTTCCTTTAATTCCTATCACGGTGAAGCCTTTTATAACGATAAAATGGGTTCTGTTGTAGAAGAATTAATAAATAAAGGATTACTTGAAGAATCCGACGGTGCGATGGTCGTTCAATTAGAAGAGATGCCACCTTGTTTAATGATGAAAAAAGATGGGGCCACTTTATATGCGACCCGTGATTTAGCAGCGGCCATGTATCGATACAATTTATATGAACCAGCTAAAATTTTTTATGTGGTCGGCCATGAACAGTCGCTCCATTTTAAACAGTTGTTTGCAGTGTTGAAGAAAATGGGGTATCAATGGTCCGAAAATTTAATGCATGTTCCATTTGGCATGATGTTAAAGGACGGGAAAAAAATGTCTAC
This sequence comes from Lysinibacillus halotolerans, assembly GCF_003711845.1. Classification (GTDB taxonomy): domain Bacteria; phylum Bacillota; class Bacilli; order Bacillales_A; family Planococcaceae; genus Ureibacillus; species Ureibacillus halotolerans. Next base: position 10,333 of record NZ_RHLQ01000046.1, on the reverse strand, counting down.
TCGTAAAGGGAAGGTCGTTTTACTAGCCGATGTGTTAGCAGAAACGATGCAAGCTGCGAGAAAAAATATTGAAGAAAAAAATCCCCAACTTAAAAATAAAGAAAAAGTAGCAAATGAGGTCGGAATTGGAGCAGTTATTTTCAACGACTTAAAAAATGAACGAATGAATGATATCGAATTTTCTATTGAAAAGATGGTGACTTTTGAAGGAGAAACGGGACCGTATGTTCAATATACGAATGCGCGGATTCAAACTTTACTCAACAAAGGCAAATTTTCATTTACGGAATCGCATTTAAATTATTTAGATGGGGAAGCGTGGGAAGTAATAAAACTTATTGAAACTTTTCCTCATGTAATCGAAACGGCTTTTGTTCAAGCAAATCCTTCAACAATTGCGAAATTTAGTTTGCAACTAGCAAGAAGCTTTAATAAATATTATGCTAATACGAAGTTTTTAACGAATGATGAATTACAAAGAGAACGTTTGAAAGTTGCTTATGCGGTTTCGATACTTTTGCAAGAATCTTTACGATTATTAGGAATTAAAGCACCTAAGGAGATGTAAAAATAAACCCTTTTAATATTCAAGAAGGGGGTATGTTTTATTATAAAACAAAATGATATTATCAAAATAAACTGGGATATTATTTACTTGTCAATTACAAGTGAATGTTTATATCGAATTTATCATTCACTTTCAAAAAAACGTTGATTCCTATTGATACGGTAAAAGCATAAAGAATTTTATCGTCATTATGTCAAGAATGAAAAGTAGGAGTGGTTATATAATGGAGTATTTATTTATTGCTATATCTATTGTAATCATCATTTACAGGATTATGAAAAATAGAGGAACGTTAAAGGTACTGACAAAACGCCAAATTTTAGGGGTTGGGATATCCTATCTTTTAGCAACATTAATGGGCTTTATTTTTATATACTTTGGAGGGAATTGGATTGTAGGATCAATTTCGAATATAATCTTTAAATATATAGTTTTTCTTGCCTTCGTCTTGATTATCCTCAATTTATGTGTAACCATTTTAAACAAATTGTTACTGAAAATTACAAATGGAATTTTACCAAAAGAATAAATGATGTTATAGAAATAGGCTAACAATAAATTTTTTATATTTCCACAATCGAGCACAATTCAGAGTAGAAGTTGTGCTCTTTCTTTATGTGTGTAATCCAAAGGATAAAATATGGACAATTAATAATTTCAAAAATAATGAGCAGAATTAAAAGAATTAAAAAAAATTATAAATTCCAATTGACAGTCAATCTACTTAGTGTTACGATGTACTTGTAGTAAGTGTTACTTGATACTTGTAGTGCTTAGTAGTGAATTTTGAAAAAGTTTCTAAATTTTAATTGACACCCTCACTACTTAGTGCTACATTATAGATGTAGTTAGTATTACTTAATAGCCTTTTTACACAAAGCTATTAAGTAAAATTTTTTCTCGGTACTAAGTAATACAGAATATAAGTCAGACAGAATAGGGGAGGCGCTGAACATGGAAAATTTAACTGAGATGCTGAAGGGTTCGCTGGAAGGGTGTGTGTTGGAAATTATTAGTCGTCATGAAACCTATGGCTATGAAATTACCCGTCGCCTAAACCAACTTGGGTTTACTGAAGTTGTGGAAGGAACTGTATACACTATCCTAGTACGATTAGAAAAGAAAAAACTAGTTAATGTAGAAAAGAAACCGTCAGATATGGGTCCACCCCGCAAGTTTTACACACTTAATGAAGCTGGGCGCCAGGAACTTGAATTGTTTTGGGAAAAATGGGATTTTTTATCTTCAAAAATTAATGCTTTAAAGTCAATCTAGTTTCATAAATTGTATCGTCCAGTGGTTTTGGTTCAGCTTTATAAAAAAAGGAGGAAAAGTAATGAGGTTTTGGGAAAAAATTACAGGAAGTGACATGACGAAAGAAATGAAAAATTTTGAATTCCGTGCCAAAAAATTGCCATCTGATTATCAAACGGCATGGGAAAAAATTAAAGCTAATCTTTGGTCGCACTCAGATTTCACTGGTCGCAACCTCATGCCAATTCTTGACGGTGTACTTGGTCTACTTGAAGAAACGGCAGCGGAAGGTCAGCGTGTTCAAGAGGTTTTGGGCGATGATATTCAAGGCTTCTGTTCGGCATTGTGCGGTGAAGAGGAAGCAAAATCTTATCGCGATAAGTGGCGTGAGCAACTAAACAGAAATGTTGCTAAAAAACTGGGTAAATAAGGAGGATAAAAATGAGCATACAAGACATTATTGAAGGTAAAAAAGAGTGGAGAGCACACATGGCGCGTGTCAAAGCCCTCCCACAAGATTATCGTGTTGTTTATAAGGAGATTCAAAAATATCTTTTTAAGGTCGGCCCTGTCGAGTTAACCGAAGGGACTGGTTTACTTTCGGGAATTATTGATCTTTTTGAAGAAGGTGCTGCCTCCGGGAAAGGTGTACTCGAAGTGACAGGTAATGACGTGGCAGCTTTCTGCGACGATTTAATCAAAGATTCGAAAACATACGCTGACATCTACCAAGAATCTGTAGACAAAGAAGTTGCTAAGGCAATGAAAAAGATTACAGATAAAAAGAAGTAAAAATAGGTACCGAGAAGGAAAATGTATATGAGGTAAAGCGAGTATATTGAGGATGGATAAGAGGTTCAAGAATAGATTAAGTAGAAGCAATAATCCCGTTCTGAATAGTGGGTAACCAATGTGAATTATCACCTTCACTATTCAGTTATTTTTTGACTCGGTACTAAGTAATACTTATTATAAGTCAGACTTAATAGGGGAGTATTGGCAATCTAGAATTAAGGCCGTTAATCGGATATTTATACTGCTTTGTCTGTATACGAGTATCTACCTCTCTTTTCAGACTAAGCTAGGAAATTTTCGATTTCGAAAGCAATCTTTCTATACTTAATATAAGGAGGAAAAAATATGGGCAATGTAGCGATATCAGTAAAAGGGTTAAAGAAATCTTATAAAGACAAGGAAGTATTAAAGGGAGTGGATTTTGATGTACGGCGTGGTGAAATTTTCGCTTTGCTAGGTTCAAATGGAGCAGGCAAGACGACGACAATCAACATCCTCTCGACATTGATGAAATCTGATGGTGGTAAAGTAAATATTTGTGGCTTTGACGTTCAACATCAACCAGATTATGTTCGCGAGAGCATTAGTCTGACAGGACAGTTCGCAGCTTTAGATGGCATGCTCACTGGTAGAGAAAATCTGATCATGATTGCCAAGTTACGGGGAGTTTCCAATCCTACTCAAGTCGCTGACAATCTACTGACAAGGTTTAGTTTGACGGATGCGGCCAATCGTCGGGCAGACCAATATTCAGGTGGGATGAAGCGTCGGCTTGATATTGCCATGAGTCTAATTGGTACTCCAGCAGTCATTTTTCTCGATGAACCAACGACAGGGTTAGATCCAGAGGCACGGATTGAAGTGTGGGAAACCGTTAAAGAGCTTGCAGATGGTGGTACGACGATTTTATTGACGACTCAATATTTAGAAGAAGCTGAACAACTGGCGGACCGAATCGCCATTTTACATGAAGGGAAAATCATCACAACAGGTACCCTAACGGAATTGAAAGAGATGTTCCCACCAGCAAAAGTTGAGTACATCGAAAAACAACCGACGTTAGAGGATATTTTCCTCGCGATTATAGGTAAAAAGGAGGAAATGTAAATGAAAAATAGAACAGGGGTATTACTTGGTCGTTTAATGCGTAATATCATGCGTAGTCCAGATACGATTATTACGGTGGCAATTACACCGATTATGATGATGCTGTTATTTGTCTACGTTTTTGGTGGCGCAATAGAAACAGGGACAGATAATTACGTTAATTATTTATTACCGGGAATTTTATTGATGGGAATCACATCCGGTGTCGCTTACACATCCTTGCGGTTATTTACAGATGTAAAGAGTGGATTAATGGCCCGTTTCATTACGATGCCCATTAAACGTTCCTCGATTATGTGGGCTCACGTCTTGACCTCTCTTGTTTCCAATGGGTTAACGCTTGTGGTAGTTATTCTTGTAGCCCTTTTAATGGGTTTTCGTTCTAGCGCTAATTTCTTGGATTGGCTTGCTGTAGCAGGAATAATCGGTCTGTTCACGCTAGCACTGACATGGTTGGCGGTTATACCAGGGTTGACAGCAAAGTCGATGGAAGGAGCTACAGCTTACTCGTACCCGCTAATTTTCCTACCGTTTATCAGTTCAGCTTTTGTCCCGACGGAAACAATGCCAAAACTTATCCGCCTTTTCGCTGAAAACCAGCCGGTAACGTCAATCGTAAATGCGATTCGTGCCCTCTTGTATGAAGGCCCTGTCGGCAACGATATTTGGATTGCACTTGCATGGTGCGTCGGTATCATGATCATCGCTTACTTTTTTGCAAATAGAGCATTTAAACGTCAGCTAGGGTAACTGCACCATTTGCCCAGTATCCAGGGGTAACTAGATGTTTTGAAGGCACGGAGAATTTTTTCGTGCCTTTTTGATTTATTAACCTAATGTTTAATCGTGGGAAGATACTACAGACGGTTTATATTGTCGCGACGAGTTCACAAACAAACGTAGTAAATTGAGATAATGTAATAAGTTATGATTCGATTGAGTTGTGCGTTTTTATATCAAAAATATATTACAGACAAATCATAGAAATTTACTTATTATAGTAATAAAGGGGGATATATATGTCTGTAACTATTAATGTTTTTAGGAATGGAGAACTAAAAAATCGAAATCTTTTTCCCGGTAAGTCTATTTCAATAGTACTTGATTATTTAAAAGGTAATGATATTGATTATGCTATTCAAGATAGTGAAGATGCACTTGAAGAAAGTAGAATTAACAATGAAAGTATTATTAGTATTGATGACACTAACTTACTTGATGTAGAAGGAGAGGCAAATTTCGTTACTGAATATTCGTTATCATACGATAACACAATTTATAACAATTTACTTAAAATTCTACAATAATATTATATATTCTTGTATAAGCAATGAAATAATTTTGATTTATTACATAAAGTACTATTTATCTAAGAGGGTGTCATGCGTGATGAAAAAATTAATGAGGAAAAAATGGATGAAGAATCATTAATGGATTTAATAGATAAAATGGCATCTCAACCTGGTACAGTTAGAAAATTAACTGAAGAAGAAATTAAAAAGTTATCTAAACAAAATAATCCATTCTTATAAATAAAGCACTTAGCCAAAATAGTTGAATTAATTTAATCTATTAGGAGAGCAGTCATTTGAGGAGATGGCTGCTTTTTATATAATTTTGAGAGAATAGCGGAAAAGGTGAGATAAAAAAGTAACTTCATAAACAGAGGTGATCTTAAAGATGAAAAGATGGCCAAAAGATACCGTTGCGGCAGGGCGTCGGCATACCGTTGGACTGAAATCAAACGGTACGGTAATAGCTGTTGGTGATAATAAATTGGGCCAATGTGATGTAAATGAATGGACCGATATAGTGGCGGTTGCTGCTGGTAATGTTCATATGGCGACGAACACGGGAAATGTTCATACAGTTGGTCTTAAAGCAGACGGAACCGTGTTGGCTGTGGGTTGGAATACGTATGATCAATGCAATGTAAACAGTTGGGATGATATTGTGGCGATTGCGGCGGGTTGGCGTCATAGCGTTGGACTGAAATCAGATGGTACGGTAGTAGCGGTAGGTCGAAAAAATGAAGGCGAATGCAATGTAAATGCTTGGCATGATATAGTGGCGGTTGCTGCAGGTGACTGGCATACAATCGGCCTTAAAAATGATGGAACCGTATTGGCTACAGGAAATAATCGTTATCGCCAATGCAATGTTAACGACTGGAATGATATCGTAGCCGTCGCAGCAGGTTATCTTCATACAATCGCTCTTAAATCAAATGGAACGGTGATGGCTGTAGGTTTCAATAAACATGAACAATGCGAAGTAAATGGCTGGCGTGATATTGTGTCAATTGCGGTAGGAAGTAATCATACAGTCGGGCTTAAATCGGATGGTACTGTAGTAGCTATAGGTTGGAATGGGTATGGCCAATGTAATGTAAGTGATTGGATTGATATTGTGGCAGTATCGGCGGGTTGTGCCCATACTGTTGGACTGAGATCGGACGGCACGGTTGTTGCTGTAGGTGATAATGAATATGGTCAATGTGATGTAAACTACTGGCATGATATTCGACTTTAGTTTCTTTTGCCATAATATCCTTTAAAAGGAATTAATATAGTGGAAAAAGGACATTACATATTTCTGAGAAAATATGTAACGTCTTTTTTTGAAGTTACGTTCTGAAAAGAAAAGGAATGATAGAATCTAGTACCATTAAACCAATTAAAATTGGACCAATGATCATTGTTAGGGAATCGCCGATGCCTCCCCCTTTAAAATTGGCAATACGAAAACTTTTCGAACTGAAAGGATAAAGTAAGGGAATGCCTCTTCTAGTTAACATATCCAAAAGTAAATGACTAAACATCCCATAACTCATTCCAATAACAAATAACCGTGACAAGCTATGAATAATACCTGTGAATTGGGTTGTAAGGGAGTAAAGTAATGCGGAAAATGCAAAAATGACGATAGGTGTATGTACGATACTTCGATGACCTAAGGTTTTACTAATAATAAAAGAGGCAACTCTAAGCTTTCTTCCAATATAGCTATTTCGATGATCGATATCTGGCAAAAGGGAACCTAGTAGAGCTCCACAAAGCACTACCCCAATATTTACGATACTATCTACTGCTCCACTATTTATTATTGTTGGCTCTAAGTATTTTGAAACAGCTACTCCTGCTGTTAAGCCACCCATCAGATGTGCGGGTTTATTCATGTTGATGTTCCTCCTTCTTTTAATAGCTGTTTATCTTCTAAGGGGTAAGAAGGATTAAACAAGGGTGACAATATACGCCTCCTTTAATAGGCAATGTATCCATTGTATTCAAATAAGCTCTATTCGTTCAAGTTAAATTTTAAATTTGTTGGAACGTTGGAAAAAATAAAGTGGGTTACAGTTTGGGCATAGGGACCGACTGCATCAATGAATTCTTCTGCTTTCGCAAGAGTATCAAATTGCATTTTAAGCATAAAACAGGCACTTCCTGCAATCCGATAACAAAACTCTACGTTTGAGAGGGAAGCGATATATTGTTTAAAAGATTGATATTCACCATTTTTTATCGTTGCTTCTATTAAACATTGGATCGGTAAGCCGATTTTTTCATAGTCTACTTCTAACGTATATTTCTTTATAATTCCGAATGACTCCATTTGTCTAACTCGTTCTGTTACAGATGGGGAAGACAAATTCACTCTTCTTCCAAGCTCACTCATGGATAAACGACTGTTTTGAAGTAATTCATCTAAAATTTTTTTATCCATATCATCAATTTTCATTTTTAAAGTAAAACCTCCAAAATTAATTAATTTTTTAAAAAACCTTTCTGTTTTTTGTTTTGAATTGAATGTGATTTAATTTTTTTCTTCATTATAATTAAATCATATTTAATATAACAAGGAGGTCGTTATATGACAAGGATTATGGAGTCCCAATTTGGGGAAACCCCATTTCAAAAGCTTTTAGGACATAACCAACAAGTGATGGAAAAATGGTCTCTATTAGGAGATGTTTTAGAAAAGGATGGATTGTTATCTGCAAATTTAAAAGAACAAGTTAGAAGAACATTGGCTCAAAGTAATGGCTGTGAATATTGCAAAGCGAAAGGAAAACCTGATCCCCACTTGTTTGACGAAAAAACATCGGTCGCGGTAGGGTTTGCTGAAGTATTTTTAAAACAAAAAAGTGATATTTCCGATGCCCACTTTAATATATTGAAGGAATATTTTACAGAAGAGGAAATTAGCGAACTATGTGCATTTATTACTTTTACAACAGCACAGCAATATTTTGGCGCAATAATGAAATTAAAACCGCAAGAAGATTCTTCATTTAATAACTTACTTTTTCAAATGTTAGATGGAAGGCAAATGAAATAAATAACTGTAATAAACGGATCACGCCATCTCTGCACAATATTCTTAGTTTAAGAGGATAGTTAGAGCCATTTTGGAGAAAATATTCCTAAATAATATCATTTAGGAGCGATACAATTTGCGAAAAACGATTCCTCTTATATTGTTATTAGGTGTCTTCTTTTTTGGAATGAAATATGAAAATGTATATTCCAAAAAAGATTCTCCTCAACCGATGGAAGAGTTTTATCCTGAGATAGGGTACAAAACAGTAGAAGCTGCTACAAAGGATTTTGAGAAACATTTTAAAAAAGAACTGAAGCTTCCCCTTAGAGTACCGCCAATTAGTTTTACCCATCAATTTGGAAGATTTTCAAATATGAATGGTGAAATGAACGACCATTTTGAATTAACGATGATCAGTGATCAATCCCCCCAACATCATTACAAAATTGAAGTTCGGCCAATCAAGTATAAAATTCCTTTTGTAAAACATATTTCAGAAGTCTTTAAGTTGAAAAATGGAAGTGAAGCTTCATATGTTGTGGGCCTAGGTATTGGGTTTAATTTATTCGTTTTTGAAAGAGATGGTTGGCAATATGTATTAAGTATTGATTCAGATGTAGGTGATAAAGTACCGCCAGAAGTTCTTGTTCAAATCGCCAATTCGATTGATTATACTACAAAAGTTGAAACGTACTAGTTCTATTGAGGAAATACTGCTATACATTTCATCATAATATAGGATAATAATTCATTAGCAGGGCGTTGATCTATAAGTCAACGCTCTGTTTTATGTATTTTGTAAGTAAAATTTTGGAACTAATCTTCTTTTGAAACGTATGAAAAAAGGGGAGGTTTTGATGTATGAAAAAATCGTCTGTTTATTTTTGGAAAATTATTTGGGTTATCGGCTTATTACTATTAACAATGATTAGTTTTGATATTGAAAATCAAATTAAAGATAGTTCACAATTTAATTTTACACCTGTATATTGGTCTAAATTTATCATTTATTTTATTTGGGGTATGTACCTTTCACTCATTTTGATTAAAAAATGGTCCATTAAATTTAATTTCCCCTTATTTATTTGCATATTTGTTCCTTGTTTTACCTTTTCGTTAATTGTACCAATATCAGCGTCTTTTTCGATTTCTATACCGTTTCTAGGGGTATGGTTTCTAAAAGTGATACATTCTGGCATGATTGAAATTGTTGCAGGGTTAACATTCATGCTAAGTATTTTTTATAGCGGAAAAAGTGATAGTGATTAAGCTATCGAATAAGGATTACGGAATAAGATCTTGAGAGGAATCTTCCGCTAAGTACTGAATAAGTCAGAGGAGATAGAGGGTTACCAATGGGAGGTAACTAGTACAATAAATCATTTTTAGGATGTGATGAATCATTGACTGAAATTACCTTTTTAGCTTCTTCGAAACCGTTTAAAATTCCCGAGGAAATTGAAGAATATAATCATCGTACTGTATTTGAACGAGAGGAAGACGTTTTCTTTTTTTCTGTTCAAGAAATAGATAATGAATGGAAAAAGTCAATTGAGGGGCTATTCTCGTTGCCTTATATTTATGAAGCAAATGGAGTGGGGAATCAATTATTTCTTACCTATTTAGCAAAGTATATGGAAATAGGGGATGTAATCGAAATCTATTATGTTCCAAGCCAAAATGATTTTGAACAGTATCGACGTGATATGGAAGAACACCCTGAGCCGATAGAGGTCAATGTAGAAAGATATACTTATAAAAATGTATACGGTTTCTTTCAACTAAACCCTAAAAAATGGATAGAAGAACTAAGCCATCTTAATTACATAACCCATCAAGGAGTCACAACATTTGTTAAATATTGATTTAAATAAAAGGTTAACCATAGAATATGAAACAAAATAGAAGGAAAATGAGTAAAAGCACTTAAACATTTTAACCCGTTAAGTGCTTTTATTTTTAACCCTTTTTAAAGGTTCTTTCAAATCAGAAACTCTCAAATGTTATGACGCTACTTAGAATAAAATCTTATTATTGATGTTCAATTTTTGATTGATTATTAAAAAAACTTAAAATAAATGTCATTCCTGAAACAATTCCGAACACTTCGAAAGTAGAGATTTGTATGATCCAATAATGAATTGATTTTCCTAAAGTAATCATGATTGTATTTGATAAGCTAAAACTGAGCCACCATCGCAGTTGAAAAGTGAGCCACTTTTATATGAAAATAATCCTAACTTCATAGAGTTAGGAGCGTATAGAGGTGATTTCTTTGGAGAAGAA
>NZ_RHLQ01000045.1 GCF_003711845.1 Lysinibacillus halotolerans | reverse complement strand
CTATGAACACTTTAAAGCGAAAATTTTATTAAATAATTTATCTAAGAAAATTGGGATTCATTTAGGATAATCGGGGTGCCGTGTAATATCACTTCACCCCAACATTTGACATAGAACCTTTATTTTAACTTTCTCGTAAAATCGGAAGGGTACAACAACGGAAAGAACCACCAGATTTAATAATTTCCGTAATATCTACTTCAATTACTTCGAAGCCACGTTTTCGCAGTTGATTATTTACATTTTCATTTACAGGTAAGCTGAATAATCGTTTGTTGCCGATACTCAATACATTTGTACCTAATTGAAACTGTTCTTCTTCCGAAACCTCTATTAGATCATAACGAGAGGCAAATAAATCAATTTCCTTTTGTGATAAGGCTTTTGGATAGATTAGGGCAACATCGGGGGAAACAACATTAAATACACAGTCCAAATGCAAGTATTTTTCTTTAAAAGGAATCGTTACAATCTGAAAGTCAGTTAAAAGACGCTGTAGTTGGTCAGCTGCTTTTTGGTTTGTTCGGTTACTTAGCCCAACGTATACGGTATCCCGATCTATCACAACATCTCCACCTTCAATTAACTCTTCAACTAAATTATAATAGGAAATTTCTTCGTCCTCTAACCATTGTTTTAATACATTTTCCTCTCCTGCACGAACATCCGTGGCCATGTTTGCGACAAAGATTGTTTGTCCTAATGTAAAACCAATATCCCGTGTGAAGACCTGTTCTGGATACTTTTTATGGTAGGGCAGTAAAATCACATCAACATCATGATTTTTAAGGGTTTTAACAAATTCCTCATGCTGCTGAAGGGCCCGTTCGATATGAATGCCTTCATCAATAAAATGTTCTTGCGTTTCATTAATGACTTCCCGGATTGTCATATATTGAGGCTGGCAAAGAATTACTCGTTTTAACATATCATATTCACTCATACAAAAGGTTTTATGGTTAGTATATTCTTCCATTTTTTAGACATCCTATCTGTTTTGTTTAGTCCTTATTTTTTCCTAAAAATTCGATTATTATGACCAATTGATTGAAAGGAAATATTCTTTTAACTTGTTACAAATTCATGTTGTTTATATATAACTTGAAGCGTATAATGGGAACTGTTTACAACAAGAAAATTAGAAGGTGTCATGTATGAAAGCTAAAAAAATCATTATATTTATATTATCTATTTTTGTATTTTTAGGAGCTATTCTATTATTCAATTTTATATTAGTAGACAGTAATGGAATTGACCCTTCTAATAAGAAGAGTAGTAGTAAAAAGATGGAGGCATCTGCTTACTCGGGAGTGAATATCGTATCGGAAGTGTCTGATGAAACGACATACCATATGGCAGTTCATTATCCAAAATTTAAAGATCAACAATTAAATCAAGGGATTACCGATTATGTAACGGAATCTAAAGAAAATTTCTTAAATGAAGTAAAAAACAATAAGGAATTTCTTAAAGAAAATATAGCGGAATTGAACATATCTTTTAATATTTATCCAGTAGCTGAAAATGTTTACTCTATTGTATTTTCAAATGAAAGTTACGTTGTCGGAGCAAATGGCTTCCAAAGTACAAAAGTATTTTTAGTTGATATACATAATCATCAATATATACAACAAACTGATATTTTAATTGATAACGAGCAAAATCGGGGTAAAATCTATCAATTATTACTAAATGCCTTTGAACAATCGGAAGAATATAGTCTATACTTCTTCAAGGAAGATTTAAAGAACTGGATTGAAGATGAGAACAATCATTTCTCTAATATGTATCTTACTGACAAGTCAGTTATCTTTAAATTTAATGAATATGAGGTTACTGCTGGTGCTGCAGGATCTCCAGAAATATCCATACCAATTGATCAGTTTAAAGATTTCTTAACAGATGAATGGAAAAATAAACTAAAGGTCAAAGTTCAAACTGATGAACAAAAGGTACCACCGAAAGTAACTCATGAAGAAGATTCAGAGAAGGCGTTAAATAAGGAAACTTCTACGAATAGAAAACGGGTTGCTTTAACGTTTGATGACGGACCACATCCAAAAAATACAGAAAAAATTCTTAAACTATTAGATAAATATGATGCGAAAGCTACCTTCTTTATGCTAGGTAACCGTGTAGACTTCTATCCGAATATTGTTAAAGAGATAGCTAGTAAAGGGCATGAATTAGGTAATCATACATGGAGTCATAAAGATTTAACTACTCTAAGTAATGAAGAAATTAAAAAAGAAGTCGAACAAACGAATAAGGCCATTTTAGATGCTACAGGAGAATATCCTACTGTTTTTCGTCCTCCTTATGGCGCGAAAAATGCCCAGGTTGATAAGGCAAGTGGGATGCCGGCTACTTTATGGTCAATTGATACACTTGATTGGAAATCCCACGATCCAAAAGCCATCTTAAGTATCGTAAAAGAAAATGTAAAGGATGGTTCTATCATTTTGATGCATGATATTCATGCCACTACTGTAGAAGCATTAGAGCCAGTATTGAAGTTTTTAAAAGAACAAGGATATGAATGTGTAACAGTTTCGAGTTTAAATTCGAACTAATTTCCACAAATTATTTCTTGGAAAATAAAATAATAGGACACCCTTTCTCTCTATCCCAGATGGAGGAGTTAAGGGTGTCCTTCTTTATGTTAAGGGGAAATTTTTACTCCTATATTTATTAAGTGAAGGATTAACATAAACTAATAGAGTACTATTTATATGGGGGTGAAGGGAAATGAAGAAATATGGGGTGTGGCTAATACTAATTGTTCTATTGCTTTGTGTTACTTATTTATGGGTCACATTTTCTATGAAAGATAAGGAAGATCACTCGGAACAAATCGAAAAGGAACGGATAAACCAATTTTTCACCGAACTAAATAGTATTTACGGTTACATCTATACTTCAAAGGATGGCTCACTACAACTGTTCTTGAAAATCAATCAAGCACTTCGTGAAGGTGAGTTGATGGGAAATCTCTATGTAATGGAACGTAATGAAAGTGCAGAAGAAGCGTATAAGGAAACAAAGTATGAATTAAATGGAATAACCGATGGACGTATGCTGGAATTCTATACGACTGTGGACGGGGAGACGGTTAAATTAGAAGGTAATTTCCATGAAGATGCTAAGAGCTTTGAATTGTCGTTGTGGATGGCTGAAATGAAAGTATTATTTCAAGCTATAACTGAGGAAGAATATACTGAAATGAATATAGCTAACCAAAAGGTAGAATAATAGAGTTCTAATAAAATGAAAAAAGGGTCCACTAGGGGCCCTGTATTTTAATATTCCAGCATTTGTTGATTTAATTCATCTGCTAATTCGGCTACTTTTTGACCTGCTTCACCAATCTCCTTTAGTGCACTTGTGAATTTAATGATTTCTTGATTGTTTCGTTCGTTTTGCTCTTTACTTGCACTGCTTGCAGTTAGTATCTCGTCAAAACTATTCACCGTATCTTGTACGTTTTGATTAACTGATAGTGTTTTAGAATTAACTTCGTTTATTTGATTGACCACTTCTTCAATTTGTTTCGTTGTAGAGGCAACTAATTCTTTAATATCGCTTGAAGAATCTTTTGTTTGTTCAGCTAGTTTTCGAACTTCTGCTGCGACAACAGAAAATCCTTTACCATGTTCTCCCGCTCTTGCTGCTTCAATTGCTGCATTTAACGCTAATAGATTTGTTTGTTCAGCAATGGAAGTAATAACCGCTACAATATCTCCAATTTCTCTTGAATTTGCTTCCAATGAACTGATACTCGTTTGAATGTCATTTACACTATTTTTTAAAGAAAGGGTTTGTTCAATAACTAAATCTAATTGTTTTCTTCCAGTCATAGATGTTTCGGAAGTAATAATCGCTGATTGTAAACCTTCGTTTATGTCTGTCTTCATACTTTCAGAACGAATGATAGTATCAGCGACAGATGCTCCAACTTCTTCTGACATGGCTGCCAATTCTTCTGTAATAGCCCCAATATTTTGTTTCACATTTTGTTTCGCTTGCATTTCTTTCTCTGCTGCTTCTTCGTTTTGCAGTTCTTGTAAAGCTGCTAAACAAAGTTGCAATTCTAAATTGAATATTTTATTTGTGACTTTAAAAGCTAATGTTAAACTTTCCATATCATCTTTATATTCTTCATGAAGGATATCAATAATCTTGTTTAAAAAAGCTTGGTTTGTACAAAGGTACCATCTTACTTCGACCCCAACTTTTAAATAATATTTGCCAATTTGATATCTTTTGGCTGCAAAATGATCATCGATAATGCCATCAAAAAAGCTAACGACGTATTGCTGACAGCCTGCTAAATCAATGCCTAAAGGGGTCATATCAACTACTTTTCGAATACCTTCAAAGGAATGGTTATAAATTGGATTATAAATTTCTTCAATGTTGGCTTGAATGAGTGGTTGTAACGCCTTTGCTACAGCTAAATCTTCTAATGTGAGGTCAATGATGGATAACTGTTGAATTACGTTAGGATAATGATGAATGTCTATTTTTTACCTGTTGTTTTTGTTTGGCCGCTTCTTCTTTTAGCTTCGTTGTTTGTTTTTTTTTCGTGAATATACTCATGAGATACTCCCTTTTAAAAAATATATAGTAATGTATTTATCGTCCATTAAAATTTATTTTGAATAGATACACAGACTTGAAGTTAACATTTAATGGGAAAATTTGACGTATAAGTTAGGAAAAAGTAAAAAAGCAAAGCGATTTTAATCATCACTTTGCTCTATTGTTTATTCAAACTCTTTATTTCGCTGTATATCCACCGTCAACAAGAATTGTTGTGCCAGTAACAAAGTCATTTTCAGCTAAGAAAACAACGGCATGGGCAATTTCTTCCGGTTTCCCTAAACGACCGATTGGGTGTTTTGCAACTAATCCATCGTAAAACTCACCAAGGGCTTCTTTATTAACTAAACCTGTTTCAATAAAGCCAGGTGCTACGGCATTTACTCGAATATTACGATCAGCGTATTCTAAAGCAGCTGATTTTGTAATTAAGTTAACAGCTCCTTTACTTGCTGCATAAGGGATAGACGTTGGTTCACCAACACTACCTAAAATCGATGAAGTATTAATGATTGAGCCTCCACCTGTTTTAAGCATTTCACGAAGGGCATATTTCATTCCATAAAATACACCATCTTGGTTAACAGCAATCACTCGTTTATATTCTTCATCTGTTAATTCGTGAGTCGGTTTTTGAATACCGATTCCAGCATTATTAAAAATAATATCTAATTGACCGAATTGGGAAACCGTTTGTGAAACAAGATTTTCAACGGATTTCTCATCAGCTACATTCACTTCTATAAATAAAACATCCGCATATTGATCTTTTAATTCATTGACTACTTTTTCTCCAGTTTCCTTGTTATAATCACCGATTACAACTTTAGAACCTTTGTCTAAAAAGGCTTTTGCAGTTGCTAAACCGATACCAGATGCACCGCCCGTAACAATGACTACTTTGCCCTTTAAATCTGTCATATTATTGCCTCCATTATTTAAGAAATTTTCATGCTCCTATATATTCTTTATACTTTTCCTCTTTATATACTTAAAAGAAGTTTTAGCAAAAGTTTTTGCACCTTCTTTCACAGCTTTTTTTCAATATTTAATTTCCTAGTTTTAAACCAATCCCTCTTACTTTTATAAACAAATTAAATGTACCACCATTTTAAAAAAGGAAGGTAAACAGAATTGGCATAAATGCAGCTTAACGAACAAAAATGATAATTTTGTTGAATAATTTTTTATAAAAGAGGGTTATAGGAGAAAATCGCTTCTTGTTATACTTAGGGAACAAGAGAGAAAAAGAAGCGAGAAAGAAGTGACAAAATGCAATATGGAGAAATAGTTGAAGGAAGATTTAGTAAACGTATAAATCGACTTATCGCAGAAGTTTTTATTAATGGGGTAAAAGAAAGGGTACATGTGAAAAATACTGGACGTTTAAGAGAACTTCTTCTTCCAGATGCGGAAGTTCTTTTAGAACGAAGTGATAATCCTAACCGGAAAACAAAATTTTCCTTAATAGCCGTTATAAAGAATAGAGATTGGGTCAATATTGATTCTCAAGCTCCAAATATGGTTGCCTTTAACGCATTAAAGGAAGGGAAACTATTAGAATTTGGGATGGTAAATTCGGTTAAAAAAGAAGTGACTTATGGAGCTTCCCGTTTTGATTTATTTTTTGAACATGATGATCAAAAAGGGTTTATTGAAGTTAAGGGAGTTACTTTAGAAAAGGATGGAATGGCGATGTTTCCTGATGCTCCTACAACAAGGGGAACTAAGCACGTGTTAGAGTTGATAAAGGCAGTGTGTGAAGGATATAGTTGTACCATTTTATTTATTGTCCAATTAAAAGGATGCCATGGGTTCACCCCTAATAGAAAAACAGACCCAGCCTTTGCAGATGCTTTATTACAAGCATACGAACAAGGGGTACAGATTTTAGCTTATGATTCGATTGTTAAAAAAGACGGATTAGTATTAAACGAATCACTTCCAGTCTATTTAGCATAAGAAGTTGACGAGAAGAAAATCTATTTATACGGATAAAGGAGGGAGCCCGATTTAAAAGCCCCTCCTTTCATCATTATTTGAAAAAAGATACTTTTTTTAGTACAGCACAAACGGGAATTGCAACAACGATTCCGACTACATTTTGTACAATGTTTCCTGGAATAGAGGCTACTGGGACAATCCAGTTATGAAAAAGAATCCCCTCACAAATATAATAGCCTGCTAACATAACCGGAACGGAAAGGATAGCTGCAATTAGATTTAAAGTAACGCTACCTCCATTACGTCCTTTCGACCAAGCAATTTTCCCAACAACATATCCTTGTAAGCCGCGGGCAACTAAAGTAAAAGGTGCCCATAATGTCCAGCCTGAGATTAGATCAAATAATCCCATACCAACAGCGCCAGCAATCGCTCCTTTTTTAGGACCGAAAAGAATGGAGGCGATAAAGAGCATCGCTGTTCCAAGGTGGACTAAACCACCATTTGCCGTAATGGGTAGTTTAATATTTAAAAAAACCGTCGCAACAAAGACGAGGGCTATGAGCATTGCGGATACAACCATATCGAATGTTTGGGAACGTGTATTGGACTGGTTTTGTATTTTTTGCATAATGGTTACCTACCTTATTTAATGTTACAGATAACATAGCAAAGGACTGGTATTTATAAAAGTATCAATTTTTTTAAAAATACAGTGGTCAGTTTTAATCTAGAAAAATATCACTTGTAAATAATAAATGAAATTAATTTCAAATTTCTCAATAAGTTTTCGTAATGATTCGGTAAATCTACAACCTGAAGTCGTTATAAATATGTCGAAAATAGGAAAAACGAGAAGGAACTTTTAAGGAAATTTCTCCTTATTTTATACTTTTTAAAGTAATGAATAGTAATCAAAAATTAGTTGAATAGTCCTTGTTTTTGAAATGAGATAAAATAGTAGACTTGTAAATTATTATAAAAATGAAGGGAATATAATACTTTTCTCCCTTATCTACTAGTAGTTTATAGAGCGCTAAATTATGCTGATAGAATTGATGATAGGTAGAACGATTTATTTTTATTACATTGTAAACTTGTATCCTATTCTATTTGTTGAATTATTCATATAATTGGTAACTTCTAACTATTGTCCTTTTACCACTTAATACTTATAAGTATTTTAATAAATGGTACCAATTATTCAAATTACCAAAATATTGAAAGTTACTTACAAAATTAGACAGAAATTAGCTTTTCAATCGAATATAGTTATTGTTAACAACTAGAGATTATGATGACACCTTTGTTTTCTGTTTGCCTGGATTATCGTTTAGGAAGGAGGGACAAGGTGTTTTTTTAGTTGAACGTCAGGTGAACGGGTCGTTGTTAAAAATCGGAAGGAGGAGAATATGTGAAAAAGAAGAAACGTTCAACCAAAGCGTTTAATATTACAGCATCTTTACTCGTAGCGTTTTCCCTTATCGCACCTAGTGTTGCTAGTGCGGAATCGACAAATAAACTTCATGAATCTTTACGAGAATCAAGTGTAAGTAATGTTCTTGCAAAGGATAAAATTAGTGACCGTTTGCTAACTAATTTTAAAGATGAAGAGAAAGTAACTTTCCTTGTAAAATTTAAGGATAAAGCAGAGGCTCAAGAAGTAGCGAAAGAAGCAAGAAAAACTGCAAAGGAAAAGAAGTTATCCGCTCAAAATGCGAAATTAGTACAACGTTCAGCTGTTGTCTCCGAATTAAAATCAACTTCCATCGAATCACAACGATCAGTCATCGATTTTCTTGAACAAGAAGCGAAAAAGGGAAATGTAGATGATTTTGATTCTTACTACATTGTTAATGGGATGGCAGTAACTGCAACTAAAGAGATTGCAGAAAAGATTGCTACTTTTGCAGAAGTTGAAAAAGTACTTCCAAATGAAACTCGACAATTAGAAGCAACAGTCGTAGAAGATGCTCCAGCACCAGCATCAGAAGTTGCCAATGTCGAATGGAATGTCTCACGTGTAAAAGCTCCTGAAACTTGGGAGATGGGTATCGATGGTTCCGGTACTGTAGTGGCAAGTATTGATACCGGTGTTCAATGGGATCATCCAGCATTGAAGGAAAAGTATCGTGGTTACAATGCTGCTACTGGTGAGGTCGATCATGATTATAACTGGTTCGATGCAACTGCCGGCCAAGACGAACCTTATGATGATCAAGGCCATGGTACCCATGTAACGGGAACAATGGTTGGTAGCGAACCAGATGGAACAAATCAAATAGGTGTTGCTCCAGGTGCTAAATTTATTGCTGTTAAGGCATTTACTGCAGCTGGAGGTACAGATGCAGACCTTTTAGAAGCGGCAGAATGGATTTTAGCTCCAACGGATTCTGAAGGCAATGCCCGTGTCGACCTAGCTCCAGATGTTGTAAACAATTCTTGGGGTGGTGGACCTGGTTTAGATGAATGGTATCGAGATGTCGTGATTAACTGGCGCGCAGCTGAAATTTTCCCAGAATTCTCAGCTGGAAATACAACGTTATCAAATCCAGGTGGTCCAGGATCTGTTGCAGCTCCTGCCAACTACCCTGAATCCTTTGCAACAGGTGCAACGGATATTAACAATAAAGTAGCGAGTTTCTCCCTGCGTGGACCTTCTCCATATGATGAAATTAAACCTGATATTTCAGCCCCTGGTGTAAACATTCGTTCATCTGTACCTGGTGGAGCCTATGAAGGTGGATGGAATGGTACTTCCATGTCAGGTCCTGCAGTGTCTGGTGTAGCTGCACTCCTTCGTCAAGTAAATGCGAATATAACTGTCGATGAAATGGAAGAAATTCTATTAAACACGGCAACCCCATTAACAGATGAAGAGTATCCGGAATCTCCAAACCACGGTTACGGTTATGGTTTAGTAGATGCTTATGCAGCTGTATCTTCCATTATTTCTGGTTTAGGAACAATTGAAGGACAAGTGACGAAACAAGGTGAAGATACAGAAGCACCGACTTTCGAGCATGTTGCACCTGAAGAAACTTTTGAAGGAATGGATCTATCTTTATCTCTATCTATCTCAGATAATATTAGTATTTCATCTGTAGAGTTAAATTATACAGATGAAAATGGTGATGTCCAATCAATCGAAGCAGGTCGTCTTTCTGGAGATTATAAATCTGGAGAGTTTGGCGTTGTTGTACCAGGTAGCTTAATTACGGGCTCATCTTTCACGTATTTCTGGACAATTAATGACTTTGGAAATAATGAAGTGACAAGTGATGAGTATACGATTGAAGTAAAACCGGGTATTACGACAGGTTACTTTACCGATTTTGAAAGCCAACCGACTGGCTGGTATTCGTTCGGTAATGCAGATAGCTGGGAGTGGGGTGTACCGACATCAGGCCCTGGTAACGCTGCATCAGGTGAAAAAGTATATGCAACAAATCTAGAAGGAACCTATGATAACAACATGAATGCAACGCTAGTGATGCCTCCAGTTGATTTACCAGAGGGCAACGCTTATTTACAATTCAAACATTGGCATAATTTTGAGAAGTCTTCTACAGGAAGAGCTTGGGATTACGGTCATGTTGTCATTTCAACAGATTTAGAAAATTGGACGCAATTACTTCAAGTAAACGGTGTCTCTGATGGCTGGTTAAGTGCAGAAGTTGATTTATCGGAATACGCTGGTCAACGAGTATATATTGGGTTTAATTCATACTCAGACGGTAGTGTGTTACGCGACGGCTGGTATATTGATGATGTAGCGTTATCTGATTCGTCACTGTCTAAGAAACAGTTAGGCATCATTAAGGAGGTAAAAACAGAAAAAGTACCAAAACTAACTAAAAAAGAAAAAGCTGTTGAAGCAGAAAAAGAAAAAACAGATAAGCCTATCGATCCAAAAACAATTAAACCGGTATTACCTGAAAAGGCACCGGGCCCTATTGTAGAAGAAGTGGCGAATCCAACCCTACTTCCATTAGGAGCACAAGTAAGTGTTCTTGAATCAGGACGTTCTGTTTATACAAATCCAGCAGATGGTTCCTACTCTTTAACTCATAGCGCCGGTGATTTCACAGTCAAAGCGGAAGCTTACGGATTTGCATCGGAGCAACAAACAATTGAGTTAGAGGCAGATAGTTCAGTTTCTGCAAACTTTACGTTGGAAGAATTACCACAAAATACAGTGACAGGTTCCATTACTGATCAACAAACGGGAGAACCAATTGAAGGAGCAACGATACTTCTTGTAGAAGATGCGAATATTGCACCAGCTGTAACAGATACAAATGGTGGCTATTCGATTACTGCATATGAAGGTGACTATACGTTGAAAGTTGTTGCAGACGGTTACCATAGTCAAGAAGTAGCGGTTTCCATCGATGGCGATGGTGCAACGATGGATATTAGTCTGGAGCCATTCTACACGTATCCTGGTGGAGAAATTGGCTATGATGACGGTACTGCTGAAAATGCCCGTGCGTTTTATGATGCAGGAAATGGCTGGGCAGTGAAAATGTCTCTCCCTGAAGGCGAAGAAAGTGGGATTGTAACGGATGGGGTGTTCCGTTTCTGGGATACGTCATTCCCAACACCTGGAGGTACTGAATTTAAAGTAGAAGTTTGGGATGCAACAGGAGCAGATGGTGCACCAGGTAAAAAAATCGCTGGACCAATCGATGCAACGGCATTGCGTAATGGTGAATGGACTGTTGTAGATTTACGTGAACATAATATTATTGTAAACGGGGATTTCTACATGGTTTACATTCAAACTAAGCCAAATCCTAATACACCTGCTTTAGCAACTGATGAAGACGGTGAAAATGCGGCGAGAAGTTATCAATTTGTTTCCGGTGCTTGGACTCCATCTCCAGCAGAGGAAGGAAACTATATGATTCGTGCCCGTGTTAGCTATGAGGTAGATGCGCCAGTAATTACTGGGCCAACTGATAGCTTTATTACAAATGAAAAAAGTTTAACCGTAACAGGTACTGCTTCTCCGACAACAACAATTGAATTAAAGCATAATGGTGAGACTGCAGGATCGGTTGTTGTAGAACAGAATGGACAATTTGAAATTCCAGTAACGCTTGCTGAAGGTCAAAACGAGTTACAAGCAGTTTCAACTTTAGACGGACGTACAACTGGAGAGTCTGCGCCAATTTCCGTTACGTTAGATACAGTGAAACCAGCTGTTGCGATTACTGAACCAACAGATGGCAGCAAAATTAATCGTGAGACGGTAACGGTAAAAGGTACAATAGAAGATGCTAATTTAGAATATGTTAAAGTAAATGGACAAGCAGCATCTGTTAAGGATGGTCAATTCTCAAAACGTATTATTTTAGAGAACGGATCAAATGAAATTAAAGTAGTTGCTCAAGATTTAGCAGGAAATCGCATAACAAAGAAAATGACAGTAAGTGTAGACTATGATGCACCAGTTATTGAAAATGTGAAGCCTGCGGAAGATCTTTACATTCAAACAGGTAAAAGTGTCATGATTGAATTTGATAGTGAACCAGGACTACGAGCTACGTTTATGGTGCATATGCCGTTAACAAATACAAAAGCTCAGGCTCAAAATGCAACAGAGCTTCCTTTAATGGAAATGAGTCCTGGTCATTACGTTGGCTATTATACAGTACCATCAGGAGCTGTCGCTGACGGTGCCCAAATTGAGGTAAAGGCTGTTGATAGCTTTAACAATGAAACACGCCAGAAAGCAGCAGGTAAACTTTATATCAACGTAGAGCAGCCAGCTAAAACTACTGATGTAAAAAAAGATACATCAGATAAAAAAGAAGAGTAATTAAAAATAGTAAGTACCATCAAAGAATCATTCTTTGGTGGTATTTTTTATTAAAAACGTTTTTTCCTTAAAAGGAGTCATACTTTCAAAATAAAAACTTTTGAATTGGACAAAATACAATTTGAAGAGTTTGAATGAGGATTTTAAAAATGCTCATTTTTACTTTTCACGACATATCAATGAGGAGGATAGCTATGCCAAATGTAGAAGTAAGCTGTGCTGTATCGAACTGTATTTTCCATAAAAAGGGTAATCTTTGTGGAGCAGAAAAAATCCAAATCGATATGGATTACCATTCCAAAAATAGAAATACAGAGTTTGCTTCGGATCTTGATTTCGATAAGATTACAGAAGAAGCAAATCATTCCCAAGACACATGCTGTAAAACGTTTGAACCAAAAAACGAACGTGAAAAATAAATTGAATTTATTTAATTCAATTTGTTACGACATGAAGGCAAGGCTGTTCGAACATTGAGGTTGTTGTAGGGACTAAAGGGATTTTTCCTTTAGTCCTTTCTTATATGGTTATGTATGTATGATGATATGAGAACCCATTTAAACGAAAACAAAAAGAGAGAGCTGTCACGATGAAAGAAGTTATTTTAAAAAAATTGATGGAATTAGAAGAGAAATATTCTATAAAAATTTTGTATGCCGTCGAGTCGGGAAGCCGGGCTTGGGGATTTGCAGCAGAAAATAGTGATTATGATGTTCGCTTTATTTATGTTCATCATCCAAACTGGTATCTTTCCATTGATCCACAAGGAGTAGGTTCGAAGAAAGACAGCATGGAATTCCCGATAAATGATTATTTAGACATTAATGGCTGGGAGATAACGAAAGCGTTACGTCTTTTTAGAAAAAGTAACCCGACCATTTTAGAATGGTTGAAAAGTGAAATAATTTATTATCAAAATGATTTTTTTGTTGAACAGTTGCGTTTAATGCAATCAGATGTGTTTTCATCGACTGCTAGCCTACATCACTATTTGAATGTAGCGAATAATAACTACAAAACATATCTTCAACGTTCTACAGTGAAAGTTAAAATCTATCTTTATGCCATTAAGTCTTTACTGGCCTGTAGATGGATTGAAAAGTTCCAAACAGTTCCCCCTATCGCCATTTTAGAATTGCTGCCTATGATGGACAATAAAAAAGCGAAATGGGAAGTGGAACAACTGTTGAATCGAAGGAATTCAGAGGTAGGAATCGAATTAATAGAACCCATTCCCGTTTTGAATCATTATATAAAAGATGAATGTATGCGTATAAAAAGTTATATTCAGACGGTAACGGAAGAACAGAAGAATTCTACGGAGAAGTTAGATCACCTATTCAGACAAACTTTAAAAAAGGTATGGACTTTAAATGAATCTTGAGTGAGTGTTTCTGAGTATGAAAAGAATCGCCCCACTAGATACTAATCCAGTGGGATGATTCTTTATTGAACGAGGTACTCCTCTTTAAGTTCTGAAATGGCTACTTCAGAACGTTCTTCGAGGGAACGTCGTAAATGAACAGTAGCCGTCTTCCCATCGTCATGAAGTTTATCGATCCACACGGAAACACCATTATAGCTGACTTCATATTCCTTTGGGGAAGCATATATTTCTTGGGCACGATTGTAGTCCAATTGAATCCCTCCTATTTTTTGTTTCGAGTGTTATGTTTCGTCTTTTCAACTAAATGGTGAAGTTCATCTAACTCTTGAGCAACTTCTTCTCGCATCTTACCAGGAGCAATTTTTTCTGTTTTTGGTGTTTGTGGTAAGGAAGCTTTATTTGTACCTTTACTTTTACTATCATCTCTTCCCATAAGAAGTTCTCCTTTCGATTGGATTCCTTCTTAATATGGCTTAGGAATCGTTTTTTATCACAAAAAAATACACAACAACTAGTGTTGTGTACGCATTTTTTACTCTAACGGAATTCCTGCTTTTATTGAAAACTCATCTACTTGATATAACCATTCTCTAAGCAACCTTCTTGCTTCATCCAAACCTTGATTCGCTTCAGTCATTGTGTCCATACTTTGCTGTTCTATAGCGGAAATCATTAAAGTAAAGGAATTATATTGAATATTGGCTGCTTCAATATACTTTTCATGGAGAGCTTGAATTTCCTTGTTTTCCGGCATAATTGCTTCTAAGTCCGCAACAAATTGACGATAGCCAGGAATGACTTCATCTAAAAGGGTATAATATAAAACTTCATCATTCGTATAATTTACACCGGTTACACTATCATATAAACCGATAATTCTTTCTTCTTCTACTGCTAGTAACATCATTTCATCTAAGTAATCTGAAAAGGCTTGAGCAAACTCTTCATCTGTACTCGGAGCAGTAGTCTCACTGTTTGAAGAAGTATCGGTCTTAGTTTCAGTTTCAATCTTAGAATCTGTTTTCGTTTCAGTAGTTGTTTCTTCATTCTTCGATTCTTTAGATTCTTCCTTTGAATCGGAAGTACTACAACCAACTAAAAAAACAAAGGTTACCATTGAAAGAAAAAGTAATAATCTTTTCATGTGACTCCTATCCTCCAACGAAATAAAAACCGCTGGATATGCTTTTTTGTAAATTGCATTCTTTATAGGATATTCAAAGTTTTGAAATGTGTTACTGATTTTTCCAATGGATCCCCTGTTTAAATTGTTAAAAACATTAAAAAAGCTGGATGAGGCAAATTTTTTTATGCCTGATTCCAGCTAAAAATATTTCATATTTGATGATTTCCCTTTAATAATTCATAGTTTATTCTTTTCGAATGGCAAAGTTGGAATTTAATAAAGCCCAATTTTGTGGATAATCATAGCCTAATGCCCAATAACTAATTCCTCTTAAGTTATACTGTTTAACCATGTCAAATTTTGCTTGGGCGCTACGTGCATCTTCAAACCATACTTCATGCCCTTGTCCTTGTTCATCAACATAGCGGAAAAATGGAGATTGGGCGGTATTATCGTATTGAATCGTTGCATTATATTGGGTAGCACGTCTAATGGCTTCTTGAGGACTAAAGGTTTCAGCCGTTGCACCTTCAACATGAGGGATTTTCCAATCCCTTGCATAAATTTGAAAGCCTAAATAAATTTTATTAGCTGGCATAACAGAAAGGGCGTATTCCACAACCCTTCGCATCTGGTTGGCTGGAGATATCGCTTGTGGGGAAGCCCCTCTCCACCCCCATTCATAGGTCATAAGAATAACGAAATCCACTATTCTTCCATGGGCTTCATAATCATGGGCAGTATATAATAAGCCTTCCTGTTCTCCACTTGTTTTAGGTGCGACAGCGGTAGAAACAAAATAACCCCTAGGATGCAATCGATCAACAGCCAATTGAAGAAATTGGTTATAGTTTTCCCGATCCTCCGGTAAAACATATTCAAAGTCGATATTTAACCCTTTATAGCCCTTTTCATCCATCAATTGAAGTACATTTGAAATCAGTTTTTCACGCAGTTCAGGATTGGATAAAATAGTATTAGCTAAGTTTGTGCCAGTAGATGTTGTGGATAAATTCGTAATAGCTAACATAGGGGTTACATTCTGGGAGTTAGCAGCGTCTATCATCAATACATCTTCAAAGGGCTCTAATGTACCATCTTCTTTAATCAAATAGGCAAATGGGCTTAAGTAGGTGAGCAAATAACCTATTTCATTGACGGTTTGAGCTGCTTCTTCATCCTTTTGATAAGTATATGCATTGACTTCAATTAAAGGTTTTCTTCTTGGAATAATTAATGGTGTCCCGATGTAAATGAGGTTTTGATTTTGTAATGAATTAGCGTTAAGGATGGATTGGATCATTGTACCATATTGATTGGCTATTTGATATAGTGTTTGACCTGATTGGACATAGTGGATGATTGGTGGAATGTATATTGTAACGCCTGGATACAAAAGATTTGGGTTCGTTATTTGATTAATAGTTAAAATAGATTGAATCGGAATACTGTACCGTTGGGCGATGGACCATAAAGTTTCCCCTGCTTGAATGGTGTGTGTTTCTACAGCTGTTGGGATGACTAAAGCCTGCCCTATTAACAATTTGTTTAAATCCGGTAATTGATTTATTTGTTGAATTGCATTTATCGAGACATTATATTGATTCGCAATTTCCCAAAGCGACTCGCCAGAACGGACAACATGAATGAGCAATACATAGCCCCCTTAGAAATGCTAGAGTAAAATAATATATGTTTTCTATAGGATCATTCATGAATAATAACTATAAAACGACATTTTTCAATAAGAAAACTACTTCGTTTACTTTAACGAAGTAGTTCAGCCAAGAAATGATCATTAGTTTCCTTTTTTCATAATAAAACTTAAATGTCTTCCTGATTTTTTATTTTCTCGATAGGAAAAGCCATCTGGATGATGGAAAGTACATGTTAAATCCACTTTAACGTTTTTCGATGGAATTCCAACTAGTTCACATTGTTTTTTTACAGTTTGTTGGTTATCGATATGGTATTTGTTTGTTTCATCTTTAAAATAAATAAACTCATCGGCGTAACCTAAATCCTTGAACTTTTTGTAAACATCTTCATCAACTTCAAATCGATCTTGACTTATAGCAGGTCCAAGTATGACCTTTATATCATTCGGGTCATTTTGTTCGTTATTAATTAAGTGGTCGAATACTTTTAATGTAATTTCTTTAATAGTCCCCTGCCATCCAGAATGTATAACTCCAATAAGTCCGGTTGTTTCATTATAAAAAATAACTGGTACGCAATCTGCTGTAAAGGTACAGAGCAGTGTATTCGGTTCATACGTATAAAGGGCATCCGTGTTAGAAATCGCATCATCTACACTTCTTGCCCCCCTACCCTTATCTTCCACAGTGACATGATGGACATTGGCACTATGGGTTTGATTAGCACAAACGAAGTCTTCCACATCACAATTTAAAAAAGATGCTAATTTTAATCGATTGTTCAGTACATTATCGACCTTTTCACATACATGTAAAGCCATGTTATTTTGTTCAGGTTCTTCTTGATCTTTTAATGTAGTCCCCATTATGAATTGAGGGTTATTTAAATATATTCTCGTTTTCATTCCATCACCCCATCCCCATCATATTATATAAACAGTCGTTTCATCAAAAAATGAATCTAGAGAAAGATTCATAGATTCCTATTTATGTTCAAGTTATGGATAGGATTAACTTTTTAAAATGACAATTTGAAAAGAATATACCTATCTAGCTTACTTTTATCATAGACATAATTTCTAAAAACTATTCATTTTTTGCCAATTAAATTTTTAATTGGTTGCCAATTTCCAACCGAAAAATTTTCCTATTACAAAATGGTATCAAATTTAACGGAAAAGAATATTGGAAAAATAAGAATGTATATAGAGTGATAGGTCAAAATACTTTCTTTGAAACAGTTTCGTAATAATCTATCCATAATTTTATTAATGATTTTCTCTATTAATCTCTTGTACTATAAAAATACATAAAACAGGAGGTATATATCGATGTTTAAAAACTTGAAAAAAGGCGTTATCGCTACTGTTCTTGGAGCATCTCTATTAATACCAGCAACCGCTTTAGCGGCTAATTCATATACAGTAGTGTCAGGAGATTCCCTATGGAAGATTGCAGTGAAAACTAAAACTGGAGTGCAAGAATTAATCGATGCGAATCCACAGTTAGCGAATCCTAACTTAATTTACCCAGGTCAAAAAATTAACGTACCTGAACAAGAAGGACAAGCAGTAGAACAAGAAGTTGTACGACTTGTAAATGTAGAACGTGCCAATGCAGGTCTACCTGCTTTAAAAAGTGATTGGGAGCTTGCTAGAGTAGCGGAACATAAATCACAAGATATGGCAGACAAAAACTATTTCAGCCATACTAGTCCGACTTATGGATCACCATTTACAATGATGAAAAACTACGGTATTACATATAAATCTGCTGGTGAAAATATTGCTCAAGGGCAAAGAACAGCTTCAGAAGTAGTAAAAGCATGGATGAATTCCGAAGGCCATCGAGCAAATATTTTAAATAGAAATTTCACCCACATTGGTGTAGGTTATGTTGCAGATGGTAACTACTGGACACAAATGTTTATTCAAAAATAATATAAGAATTGAAGTCGGGAACGATAGGTTCTCGGCTTTTCTATTTATTAAAAAAGGTGACCCATAAAGGGACACCTTCTTACTTCGTATTAATCTTCTCGAATTTCGTTACGTTTTTTCTTTAACATTTTAGAAAGCGTTTCGTAAACAATTGGAACGATGACTAAAGTTAATAGTGTTGAACTTAATAAACCGCCGATAACAGTGATTGCAAGGTCTGCAGACATAAGACCTCCGCCACCACCAATACCAATTGCCATTGGTAACATAGCACCGATTGTTGCGATTGCCGTCATTAAGATTGGACGTAAACGAGTTGCACCCGCTTCAAGAATAGCTTCACGCATGGATAAACCATCACGTTCCATATGAATAATACGGTCTACAAGTACGATTGCGTTTGTTACAACGATACCGATTAACATTAATAGACCCATCATTACTTGGACAGAAATCGTATGTCCTGTAATAAATAATCCAAGGAACGCACCAATTACAGTAAATGGTAATGAGAATAGAATTGCAAATGGTGCTAAGCCTTCACCGAATGTTACAACTAAGATGAAGTAAACAATACCGATTGCTGCAATCATGGCTATTCCTAGTTGAGTGAATGTTTCAGCCATATCAGCTGCCACACCTGCTACACCAGTCGTTACACCTTTTGGTAAGTCAAGGTTTTCGATTTTTTCATCTGCTTCAGATGTTGCAACCGAAATATCATCACCAATAATCGTACCTGAAACTGTTGCATAATATTCACCAGCTGAACGACTTAATGTATTTAAAGTTGTTCCTTCTTCTACAGTTACTAATTCAGATAATGGGATTGCAGTTCCTGTAGCTGTTGGAATTTCCGTTTCTAATAGTTGTTCTAAAGATTCTGGAGCCGTTTTTGCTTCGCGTTGAACAATAACTTCAATTTCATCTCCATCATTTTCAACCGTTGTTAACACTTCTTTTGTGCCAGAATTATTTAAAGCCATTACGATTTGAGCAGTAGTTAAACCATATTGCAATACGTGCTCTTGATCTACTTTAAACACATTTTCAACATATGGATCTTCCGCATCGCTCGTTACATCTTCTAAGTTATCCACTTCTTTTAAAGCATCTTCTACTTGGTTAACAGCCGTCATTAAATCATTTAAATCTTCGCTGTATAACGTGTAGCTTACTTCATTTGAAGACATAGCTGATGTACTAAAGTTTTGTGATTTCCATTCTCCGGATTGACCGATGTTAAACACATAGTCTTCAATTTCTTCTCTTACTTCTGGGAAGTTTTCCATTTCGTCATCAAAGATTAGGTACATTAATGCACCGCCTCCGCCACCCATCATCATAGCCGATGGATCAGCACTTTCTGAATCTGTAATGGATAATTGAAGAATATCAATGTCATCACGTTTTAATAATTCTTGTTCTACTTCCTTAATGTTCGCTTCAGTTTCTTCCATTAACTCTCCAGTTTTAGGTGTATAAGTTAAATACATAACTTTCTCTTCTGCAGAGCCCATGAAACTAAATCCGATTAAAGGAGTAAGGGCAAGGGAACCAGCTAAAATAATAATCGCAATTACAGAAGTAATTACTTTATGATTTAATGTTTTTTCTAATACGCCTTTATACCATAATGCAAGTTTACCTACTTCTTTATGACTCTTTTCTGTTTTCTCACCATAAAGCTTTTTACGGAATAAGAAGTGGGATAATGCTGGTACGATTGTTATCGCAACAAGCAATGACGCACCTAATGCGAATGTCATTGTTAATGCGAATGGCATGAATAATTCTCCAACCATTCCACCTACGAAAATAAGAGGTGCAAATACAGCAACTGTTACTAATGTAGAAGAAAGAATTGGTTTGAACATTTCAATTGTCGCTTCCCGGATTAGGGCACGACCATGAAGTTTTTCATTTTTTAAGTGCATACGACGATAAATGTTTTCTACTACAACGATGGAGTCATCGATAACACGACCGATCGCTACCGTAATGGCACCTAACGTCATAATGTTTAACGTAATATCTAACCAGTTTAATAGCAATAAAGCCATAAAGATAGAAACTGGAATTGAAATGATTGAAATAATAGTAGATTTAAAGTCGCGTAAGAATAAAAGAATTATTAATACGGCGATTAAACCACCGAACACTGCTTTTTCTACCATTGAAAATACGGAATCTTCGATTGGTTCAGCTTGGTCTAAAGATATATCGACCTGTAAACCATCAATTGCAGCTTCTTCTTCTTCAATTAAATCTTTTACAGCGTTTACTACAGTAACAGTGTTTGCTTCTTGGCCTTTAACAATTTGGATTGCAATGGCATCTTCGCCATTTGTACGAGATACGGATTGAACTTTACCAACCGTTTCAATTGTCGCGATATCACCAAGTTTAACAAAAGGTACTGGATTTTCAGCTGTAGGTGTTACTGGAATAAGCATTTCTTTTAACTGATCGACGGTTTGAATATCGCCGTCAACTGCTACTGCTTCTTCACCTTCAACAAATTCATATAGACCTAAAGATAGGGCCATGTCACTGGATTGAACCATTTGTTTAACAGTATCTTCTGTTAACCCAAGGGAAGCCATTTTTTCTTCGTTATAAGTGAATTCAACTTCCTC
Organism: Lysinibacillus halotolerans; assembly: GCF_003711845.1. GTDB lineage: Bacteria > Bacillota > Bacilli > Bacillales_A > Planococcaceae > Ureibacillus > Ureibacillus halotolerans. The sequence goes on along the minus strand of NZ_RHLQ01000045.1, from coordinate 5,570 downwards.
AATATGCTGCCCAGTGATAGTAGCTGAAGCTACACCATCAATTTTTTCGATTTTTGGTAATAGAATATCTTCAACTGTTGAAGTTAATTCAACAATGTCTTCTTCTGTACTACTAATTGAAAGAGCAACAACTGGCATCATATTCATACTAATGGCCATAATAGAAGGCTCTTCCACTTCTTCTGGTAATGTAACATTATCAATCGCGGATTCTAACTGACGTTTTTTCTCATCCATATCAACGCCGTAATCATATTCAATTTGAATTTGGGAAACGTTGGATGATGAGTTTGAATATACAGCTTTGACATCTTCAAGACCTTCAACTGCTTTTTCCATCGGTATTGACAGTTCATCCATTACTTGTTCTGGGGTAGCACCAGGGTATACCCCCATTACAATTAAATAAGGAATGGAAATGTCAGGTATGGATTCCATCTTCATTCGCGTCCCTGAATAAATACCTGAAACTGTAATGATAATAGTAAGTAACCATACAGCAAGTTTATTTTTCAGGACAAAATTTACTAAACCTTTCACCTTTACACCTGCCCTTAATTGACTCTTGTATTACAGTTATTTATACTAATGACTAATTAGTCAGTTGTCAAACAAATGGGGTAGGAGTGTTTTAAGTGGTAAAAAAACAACTCATTATGGAGAAAGCGCTGGAATTATTTGCTGAAAACGGTTTCGAAGCGACATCGGTACAGCAAATAACTGAGCGTTGTGGTATATCGAAGGGAGCCTTTTATCTTCACTTTAAATCGAAGGATGAGCTCATTCATAGTTTGATTGATCAGTTTATGAACGGTTTTATAGCAGAAATTGAACGGGTGGTCAGTGAAAGGCCACCGGAAGATTTATTATTTCATTTCCTATATGTCACGTTCGGTGAGTTTCAACAGCAAGCAAACTTTGCAAAAGTATTTGTTAAAGAACAGGTTCTGTCCTTTAATCAAGAACTTTTAGATAGAATGCACATGTATATGACGATGTTAAATAAAATCGTTCTAACAATCGTTCAAAGGCAGTTTGCACATATAAATCATCAGATGCATCTTGATATTTTATTTACGATTAATGGACTAATGAAGGGGTATTCAGAACTATTCTTAATAGATAATTATGCAATCGATTTGAACAAATTGTGCCAAACAATTGTCGAAAAAGTGACAATTGTTGCTGAGTATTCTAAAATTCCTTTTATAACACCAGAATATTTAATCAAAACGGATGTACACCCAACAATTTCAAAGGAACAACTTAACGAATTATTAATGGAAGTACAAGGGGAGATACATGAAGATTCTGTTGTCCAAGAATCTTTAATGATGTTGCAGGAAGATTTAAATAACCCTAAATTAAGTAATACGATTGTTCAAGGGTTACTAAACAATATTCGAGGAAATAGCCATTGTATATGGGTTGCCTATTTATATCAACAATATTTAAAGGACAAAGAGAATAATTAAAAGGAGCTTCTATTGTCAAAGGACGATAGAAGCTCCTCTATTTTATTTCTCATTTAATGTACTATGTTTTCTTCCATATAAGAAGTAAAATACAAAACCGATTACAAACCATATTCCACATGCAATCCATGTATTTATTGATAGCTGAGTCATTAAAAATAAACAAGCTAAGAATGATAAAATTGGTAGCACGGGGAAGAATGGCACTTTAAAGCCACCTGATGAAAGAGCGTTTGTATTTTTCCGTAAGAAAATAATACCTAAAGAAACGATTGTAAAGGCGATTAAAGTTCCCATATTTACTAACTCTGCCAGAGTACCTAGCGGGATAAAACCGGCGCAAAAGGCTACTACTAATCCGAAAATCCATGTATTAATAACGGGTGTGTTATGTTTTGGATTTACTTTACTCATTACTTTTGGTAGTAAGCCATCTCGACCAATGGCAAAAAGTAATCGGGAACCGCCATAAATCATGACGAGGATGACGGTCATCATACCAGTAACAGCACCTAATGAAATTATACCAGCGATCCAATCTTGTCCAACAAGATCGATCGCAAAGCTAACGGGATTACTTACGTTAAGAGTCGTATAAGGAGTGATCCCCGTTAAAACTAGAGACATAGCGATATAAAGTAAGGAACAAACTAATAATGAACCAATGATTCCGATTGGTAAGTTCCGCTGTGGATTTTTTACTTCTTCTGCTGCAGAAGATACTGCATCAAAACCTAAGTAAGCAAAAAATACAAGTGCTGCACCAGAAACAACCCCTTCTACACCAAAGGGCATGAAAGGTTGCCAGTTATCCGGTTTTACATAAAACATTCCAACAACGATGAATAAAAGAATCACACCTACTTTAACAAAAACCATAATTCTATTTACTTTTGCTGATTCTTGCATGCCTAGCGTTAATAAATAGGAAATAATCAATACGATTAAAATAGCAGGAAGGTTTATAAAAGTCCCTTCTGCTAGGTTAAATGGCCCTGAAAGAACGGTAGGGATGGAAATGTTTAATCCTTCTAATAATGAAATTAAATAGGATGACCAACCAGTCGCAACGGAAGCAGCGGCTAATCCATATTCTAATACTAAAGCCCAACCGACAAACCAAGCGATAATTTCCCCAAATACTACATATCCATACGTATAAGCGCTACCTGTTACGGGGATGGCAGAAGAAAATTCAGAATAACACATCCCAGCAAGGGCACAAACAAAAGCGGCTATTAAAAAAGAAAAAACAATAGCAGGTCCAGAATGACTGGCAGCTACTGTTCCAGGGAGTATAAATATACCTGTTCCAACAATTGCACCAACGCCAAGTAAAATTAAATCAGTGGCTCCTAATGTTTTTTTCAGTTGGCCTTCGCCATGTTGATTTAATAAATCGTCTAACCTTTTTTTTCTAAATAAATTCGACAATATTAACACCTATTCTTTTTGAATTATGAAAAAAATATTACTATGAAACTGAAAGTGGGTCAAATATATATTAAAATCAAGTCGAATTTTAACGGAAACATAGTTAATTGCATTCATTTTTTGCAATAATTTTACTATTTTGATCATCTGTTAATAATAAATTTTTTTGACCGTTCATAATGGAACTTCCCATTGGTGCACATAATAATGGCACCAAAGGAGATGTTCTTTATGAAATTTGGTGATAACAATGAATGAAGAGAAGGAATTAACACTAGTTGAGCATTTAGAGGAATTAAGAAAACGATTAATCATCATTTCTATAACATTTGTTTTATCTTTATTATTAGGCTTTTGGCTAGCGCCTAAAACATTAAACTTTATAAAACAGCAGCCAACCGCCACCGTTGTAGATTGGAACATATTCGGTTATACGGATGGGCTCATGATTTATGTGAAATGTGCCCTTATTTTAGCCCTGCTCATTACATTGCCAGTGACTTTATGGCAAATTTGGCTATTTGTAAAACCAGGATTAACAGAAAAGGAAGCGAAGGGTACCCTTTTTTATATCCCAATTTCATTTTTACTATTTTTATTAGGAATTAGTTTTAGTTACTTTTTATTGTTTCCTTTAATGGTCAATTTCTTATCGAATGTGAACACGTCAATTGGTGCAATTGAAACATATGGAATAAAACAATATTTCACATTGTTATTTCATATCGTACTTCCAGTAGGACTCGTTTTTGAATTACCGGTTGTTATATTATTTTTAACCAATGTCGGAATAGTTACGCCCGATAAATTAAAGCGAATGAGGAAGGTTGCTTATTTTATTTTAATTATTATCGGAGTATCTATTTCACCTCCGGATTTTCTATCGGATTTTATCATCGTTGTCCCATTATTATTACTATTTGAGATAAGTATTGGCATATCCAGTTGGTCCTTAAAAAGAAGAGAACGGTTGAACGTCACTTATGAATAAACCATTTAAGGAGGAGTTAAAATGGCAAGTATCGGTGTTCCAGGGCTAATTATCATTTTAGTATTGGCATTAATCATCTTTGGTCCCGCTAAATTACCTCAACTAGGTAAAGCGGTTGGAGAAACTTTAAAAGAATTTAAATCATCCACGAAAGGTGTAATGGATGACGATCCTACAGAAGTAGAAGAAATTGTTGAAACAAGGTCTAAGAAAAAATAATAAAATGCAACGAAGCCCTTCCATATGGATAGGGCTTAAAATGTTTTATATTAAAATTATGTAAATTCCTTTGTTAATGCATTTTCCCTATTATAAAATCTTGCTATGATGAATGGAAAATAAGAGTGGAGATTAACATAATGAACGAGAACAGGACGACATTAAAAACTTGTATCGAAATTTTTTTAGTGTCTTTAAAATTAGGACTAACCTCCTTTGGTGGTCCTATTGCCCATCTAGGATATTTCCATGAGGAATATATTCGTCGTAGAAAGTGGTTAGATGAAAAATCCTATGCGGATTTAGTTGCTCTATGCCAGTTTTTACCTGGCCCTGCTAGTAGCCAAGTTGGTATAGGTATCGGCATCATGCGTGGTGGCTTATTAGGAGGAATTATCTCATTTCTAGGCTTTACGATGCCCTCTGTAGTTGCTCTAATTATTTTTGCTTTAATCGTTGGAGAACTAAATGTAAGTAGCATGGGATGGATTCACGGTTTAAAAATTGTTGCAGTAGCAGTGGTAGCCCATGCCATTTTAGGGATGGCAAAGAATTTAGCACCAGATTTGACTCGAAAAGCTATTGTGATTTTGGCCTTAGCGGTCGTTTTACTATGGCAAACGGTATATGCTCAAGTTGGCGTTATAATAATAGCTGGTCTAATCGGATATTTATTATATAAAGAAACAAGTGAGGATCATGCGGCTAATTTTCAAGTACCAATTAGTAAAAAACTAGGCCTTTTTTGTATTACTTTATTTTTTGGTCTTCTCATCTTATTACCAATTTTAAGGGAAGTGATTGCTTCTCCTTTCATTGCGATGTTCGATAGTTTTTATCGAGCGGGTTCTCTTGTTTTTGGAGGTGGACACGTTGTATTGCCTCTCCTTGAGCGGGAGTTTGTTCCGACAAATTTCATTAGTGAAGAGGCATTTTTAGCTGGTTATGGAGCAACCCAAGCCGTTCCTGGACCGTTATTTACTTTCGCTGCATACATTGGTGCTGTCATGGATGGGTGGTTTGGAGGCATTTTAGCTACTATTGGCATCTTTTTGCCGGCATTTTTACTTGTTCTTGGTATATTACCGTTTTGGGATATAGTACGACGGAACAGTAAAATGAAAGGAGTTTTTATGGGTATTAATGCGGCTGTCGTAGGGATTTTAATTGCCGCCTTTTATAACCCGATTTTTACTTCATCTATTGTAGAATCAATTGATTTTGTTTTTGCTGTTATTCTTTTTAGTATGCTTTCCTATTGGAAGATGTCACCGTGGGTTGTTGTTGTTACCGGTATAATTGGTGGGACATTGTTATCTATGATGTAAAAAAAGAGGCTGGGACAAAACCCACCTCTGAAATGAAAAGCCGGTGAAATTTTACGATAAGTAAAATTTCACCGGCTTTGATTATTTTAAATAAAAAATAAGGACCACTTCTGATAAAATTAA
>NZ_RHLQ01000044.1 GCF_003711845.1 Lysinibacillus halotolerans | reverse complement strand
TTCATTTGCACGTATCACCTTTCATTGCTTGTTTCTCGACAATTCAAGTATATAGAAATCGGTGATTACGTGCTTTTTTATTTATGAAATTTTTTTAAACCCCAACAAATATTATAGAGCCCTTTTTTAAAAAAATATTAGTAAATGTTATGTATGGAAATATTAAAAAGAGCAGCCATCATGCTTGTCCATGACGACTGCTCTATGTAACTGCTGGATGCTATTATTTCACAGCATCTTTAAGCGCTTTCCCTGGTTTGAAAGCAGGTACTTTGCTAGCAGCGATTTCGATTTCTTTACCTGTTTGTGGGTTACGCCCTTTACGAGCGGCACGTTCACGTACTTCGAAGTTACCAAAACCAATTAATTGTACTTTGTCACCCTTTGCAAGAGCATCTTGAATTGTATCAAATACAGCTTCAACTGCTTTAGAAGCATCTTTTTTTGAAAGACCTGCAGCTTCAGCAACAGAGTTTACTAATTCTGTTTTATTCACACCATTCACCTCCTCTCAAAGGGTCATGAACCTAAATCATGTAAAAAGAGTAACATATAGAAAATCGCGACGCAACAATATTTATCCATGTTTTTCTATAATAAATTGTCTTTTTTTAAAAAAAACACAAATAACAGGACTTTTCTCCTAAAAAAGGGAAAGGTCCTGTTACTAATTTGTGCCAAATTTTATGAAATTATACAATGTTAAATAATAAAGGTTACTAAACCGCGTTCACCCTCATTGACCATTCTTTCGATCGTTTGACGCATTCTTTTCTTCGCACTCAATGGTACTGCATTCATTTTGTAACGAATTCCTTCTTTTAACACTTCATGTAATGTCGTACCAAATAGTTGGGTTTTCCATAATTGCTCTCGATCATGCTTATAGGCATACTGTAAATCTTTTAACAGCTGTTGGCTATAAAATTCTGTACCGATTAATGGAGCAAATTCTGTTTCCATATCTACACGAATAATGTGATAAGATGGCGCAGAAGCCTTCATACGAACTCCGTAGAAATTATTTTGTTTAATAATTTCTGGTTCACTTGGTTCAAATTCTTCCATTGTAGGAAGGGTTACACCATAACCATGTTCACTAGCCTCTTCAATCGCCTCACGGAATCGTCTATGCGCTTGTTTTGCCTCTGCTGCTTCTTTTATAAAGAGCAGCCAATCTTTTTTCGTCGCAATCGGTGAATCCAACCATTCATTACAAACAGCTTTATAAATTTCAGGCTTTAACGTAATACGAACCGTTGCCAAACCAAGACCAGCATCCACTCGTTCAATTTCACTTTCTTCTACAAAGTCAATTTCTCGTAATTGGGAAGCAGCTTGGGATACGTCTCGAATTTTAGTAACTGAATTTAATACGTTTCCAACAGCGTCAGAAAGCGTCACATTCAACGGATGAGTATAATCTAATACATCTAACCAATCTGGCTTTTCAACCTCAATATCTTCAATTGGAAACTCATATAAAGCTTCTTGAAGAATATACTCCATATCCTTCACTGTCATTTGATCAATAGCCACAGGGATTACAGGTACCCCATACTTCTCAAGAAGCTCATTTCGAAGGGCCATTGTATTGTTATGAGTAGGCATTTGACAGTTTAGGACAATGACAAATGGTTTGCCAATCGCCTTAAGTTGATCAACAATTTGTTCTTCCGCAACTTCTGCAGCAATACGGTTAATACCATTAACTGTACCGTCCGTAGTCACAACAACGCCTATGTTGGCATGATCACGAATTACTTTGTCAGTACCGATTTTAGCCGCTTCCTCAAAGGGAATTGCTTCAGAATGCCATGGAGTATGAACATATTTCGGGCCTTCATCATCCTCATAACCTTTTACACCGTCAATAATGTAACCAACACAGTCTGCAAATCGAATTCGGAATGGGATTTCGCTTTCTCCAATATTAATCTCTGTTCCTTGGGCAGGAACAAATTTTGGTTCAGCTGTCATGATGACAGGACCTGGTGAACTTTGAGGCAGCTCGTCCAGTGCTCTTTTGCGATCTTCTTCATTTACGATATTCGGGAGCACAATTGACTCCATCATTTTTTTCACAAAAGTAGACTTACCAACTCTAACAGGCCCTACAACACCAATATATACGTCCCCATTCGTTCTTTCTGCTATTTGATGAAAAATTTCTTCGCCTATTGTAGCTCCTCCTTTACGTAATTCAGTTTATGATTGCCTTACCTCAATTATGAAACAACCATGTATAATTTCAGAAAAATAAATAGATTATTTTTTTCCTCTAGTTCATTTAGTGAGTGACCTCTACTAGAATGCATGGACTAATTTTCCATTGTTTAAAAATATGAAAAGGTGTCCTTAAATATGACAACATTTAAGGACACCTTGTTTTATAGTTTATTTTTCTTCAGTTGTTGGATCATACATAAATACTGGTTCGTTGTTCTCATTTACTGTATACGGCAATGAATAAGCTGGTACAACTGGATAAGCTTCTACTAACAACATTCGAATATCTTCTCCTGGAGTAGGCTTTAAATTATTTTCTTTTATGAAAATATTTAAGTCCATCGAATAATCTACATAAAGATCCCCTTCCGTTGTTACAATTATCGGTAGTTGATTATTCGTATACGGGCTAGGAACAGTCAATTCTTCTTTATATCCAATTTTTTTAAAATCAATTGTATAAATGTAATCGGTAATTTTATCTTTAAACGTTGGGTATTGGGAACCCATAAAACGAATATTTAACTCGCGCATACGTTCTGCAGCTCGCAAATCTACTAATTTAACAGTCGGGTTTTTTTCTGGATCCCAAATAATATATTGGAAAATGCCACCTTTTTCATAGGAATTTGCCGGAGCATTTGCTAAATATTTGGGTGCTAACTTTTCAAAATCAATCGGATATTTGATAAACATATCCGTATCCATATCACGATTTTTAATTGGAAGTACTCCTGTATCCGCTTGGTATTCCTCCACTGCCTTTTGAACAGAGGCTAATTGTATGTCATCAGGCACTTGATTTTCCACTTTTTCCTCTTCAGGAAATAGACAGCCTGATAATAACACGGTTGTTAATGCGAGCATCAAAAATAAGCTCCATTTTCTTATCATTTTTTCTCACCTCAAATGTTATTCCCGATTATCGACCTATTTGTATATGTCATTAGTTAGGCCATGTAAAAACAACGAGTATCATTAAAATGGAACCGATTGCAAAAATTACGAAAGCAATTAATCGTAAAAGGAGAGATAAACATCCATTATTAACCCATTTTCTTGTTATAGAAACGATGAGTACGGATAATAACATGGCTCCTATCGAGTAAAAAGAAACCCACATAACATCTAATGAATGCATACTAGCAAGGGGTCCCCTTGCTGTTAAGAATGTTAAAGAATTCATTGATAACAAGTTTTGCAAGTAAAAAACCACCTTTCGAACTACTTCTATGTATAAAAAATACTTTTAGACGATACCAAAAGAATAGGAGGTATCTTAAACATACCTCCTATTTCACAATATAACAAATGAAGAAATTATGAAATCTTCCTTATAAAATATCAATTTCTCGCTTTTTCATTCGAATCATTAACTCATCGACAGCTTCTTTAGGTTCTTTGTCGTTGAATAACACATCATAAAGTGCAGTCGTAAGCGGCATTGGCACATCGTATTCTTGAGATAATTGATAGGCAGCCTTTGTCGTTCTTACCCCTTCTACAACCATCCCAATATTGTCTAATACTTCATCTAATTTCATGCCTTTCCCAAGCATGTTACCAGCTCTCCAGTTTCGAGAATGGACACTTGTACACGTAGCGATTAAATCACCCATTCCAGTTAATCCGGCAAAAGTGAAAGGATTACCACCCATTTTTACACCTAGTCGAGTAATTTCTGCTAATCCTCGTGTAATTAACGCAGCTTTAGCATTATCACCATAATTTAAACCATCAGAAACACCAGCTGCTAAGGCAATCACATTTTTCAATGCACCACCAATTTCAACACCAACGACATCTTCGTTCGTATAGACACGGAAATATTGGTTCATAAACAGATCTTGAACTTTTTCTGCCATTTCTAAATTTCCGCATGCCGCTGTAATCGTTGTAGGATGGTGTAATACCACTTCTTCCGCATGACTAGGACCAGATAGTACGACAATTTCTTCTATTACATCTGGTGATAAATTTTCCTTCAACATTTCAGAAATGCGTTTTAATGTATCTGGTTCAATCCCTTTTGAAACATGGACAAATAATTTTTTATCGTTCAAGAAGGTCATCATTGAATGACATACTTCTCGAATAGCCTTTGTCGGAACAGCAACAACAATAATGTTTGAATGGTTTACCGCTTCTTGTAAATCTGCTGTAGCCGTTAGTTTTGTCGGCAATTGTATATTAGGTAAATATTTTTCATTTGTATGTTGTTCATTAATTTCATTTGCTTGTTCTATACGATGGGTCCATAAAAGGGTATTGTGGCCATTTTCAGCTAACACGATGGCTAGAGCAGTCCCCCAAGAACCAGCACCTAATATCGTTACATTTTCCATTTGTTTATCCCCCTCTAATACGGTTATTCGCGAGCACGTGCAATTAAGCGAATAGGCGTACCTTCAAAATCAAACGTCTCACGAATTCGATTTTCAAGGAAACGTTCATAAGAGAAATGCATCAGTTCAGGATCGTTTACAAATGTAACAAATGTCGGTGGCTTTACTGCAACCTGAGTCGTATAGTAAATTCGTAAACGGCGCCCTTTATCCCTTGGAGCTGGATTTCGAGCTACTGCATCCTCAATCACTTCGTTTAAAATGGATGATTGAATACGCATCGCGTGATTTTCACTTACTCGTTGTACAATATTTAAAATTTGATGCACCCGTTGTTTCGTTTTAGCGGAAACGAAAATGATTGGTGCGTAATGTAAATAGAGGAAGTGTTCTCTAATTTGTTGTGTATAGAGATTCATCGTTTTCTCATCTTTTTCAACTGCATCCCATTTATTCACAACAATAATGACCGCTTTTCCAGCTTCGTGGGCATAACCTGCAATTTTTTTATCTTGCTCTTGTATCCCCTCTTCCCCATTTAATACAACTAAGACAACGTCGGATCGTTCAATAGCTCGCAACGCTCTTAGTACAGAATACTTTTCTGTCGTTTCATATACTTTCCCTTTTTTACGCATCCCAGCTGTATCGATGATGACATAGTCTTGTCCATCATAAGAGTACGGCGTATCGATAGCATCTCGAGTTGTACCAGCTATATCACTAACAATTACCCGTTCTTGCCCAAGGAAAGCATTAACTAATGAAGATTTCCCAACATTCGGACGACCAATTAAACTGAACTTAATTGTATCATCTGGATATTGTTCTTCATCTTCTTTCGGGAAATGTTTTGCACATTCATCTAATAAATCCCCAATACCTAAACCGTGGGAACCGGAAATCGGGAATGGTTCACCAAATCCTAAGGCGTAGAAATCATAAATCATTTCACGCATGTCTGGATTATCAATTTTGTTGACTGCCAAAACAACTGGTTTTTTTGTTTTATATAAAATTTTCGCTACTTGTTCGTCAGCTAATGTCACACCTTCGCGGCCATTCGTCATAAAAATAATGACATCTGCTTCTTGTATAGCAATTTCTGCTTGAGAACGAATTTGATCTAAAAAAGGTTCGTCTCCTATTTCAATTCCACCTGTATCAATAATGTTAAATTCATGGGTTAACCAATCTGCCGAACTATAGATGCGGTCACGTGTTACACCTGGAATATCTTCCACGATTGATACGCGTTCTCCAACAATACGATTAAATATTGTAGACTTCCCAACGTTCGGACGACCTACGATGGCGATTACTGGTTTTGTCATCTGTACTTCATCCTTCCAAATTCTTATCTTTAGTATTATACACGAAAATGTAAATTATATCATTTTTTGACTACAAATCAATAATATCTGTCATATTTTGTTAATGAAAATAAAAAATACAGACATGCATTTATTATGCACGCCTGTATAATAAACAATCTTATTTATTCGTAAAACCTTTTAATTTATCTCCGATCACATCACTGAAGGAGAAACCAGTGTTTTCCTCCGGTAGTTCATAATCAAACTCTTCTTCTTTTACCGGGTTCGTTTGAAGCTCTTTAATACTTAGAGATAAACGTTTTTCAGCTTCATTTACATCTAATACTTTTACGTCAACCTCTTGACCTTCTTTTAGTTCTTCGTGTGGAGTATTAATATGTTTATGTGAAATTTGTGAAATGTGTACGAGTCCTTCAACTCCAGGGAACACTTCTACAAAAGCTCCAAAGGATACTAAACGTTTAACTGTTCCTGTTAAAACACTTCCCTTTGATACTCGTTCTTCAATATTTGACCAAGGTCCAGGTAAAGTATCCTTTATAGATAAGGAAATTCGTTCATTTTCCGGATCAACTGATAACACTTTCACTTTTACTGCTTGGCCTTCAGATAAAACTGTACTCACATCGTCCACATGTTCATGAGAAACTTGTGAAATGTGTACTAAACCATCAACACCGCCAATATCAACAAAAGCTCCAAACGGTGCTAATCGTTGTACAGTTCCATCTAACACATCACCAGCGTGAATTTCTTCAAATACACGTTTCTTCTTATTCGCTTTTTGATCTTCAAGAACAGCGCGATGAGATAAAATTAATCTCCCTTTTTCTTTATCTAACTCTGTAATTTTAAACGATAACGTTTTCCCTTTATAATCTTCGAAGTCTTCAACGAAATAATCTTCAACTAGAGATGCAGGAACGAAGCCACGTACGCCCAAATCAACAACTAGGCCACCTTTCACAACATCCTTCACTTCTGCTTCAAAAATTTGCCCTGATGCAAATTGTGCTTCAAGCTTATCCCAAGCTTTTAGCGCATCTACTTTGCGTTTTGATAATACAAAGTTTTCCTCTTCCACTTTGGTAATCATCAGCTCTAGCTCATCTCCGACCGCTACTACATCAGAAGCTTTTTCGATATGCAAGCTTGAAAGTTCACTGATTGGTAATATACCATCGAAAGGAGCACCTTCAATCGAGACTGTTACTGCTTTATCTTCCACTTGTGCAGCAACACCTTTCACAATATCTCCTTCACGAAATTCTTGGTTTGATCCTAAGTTCATTTCTTCAGACATATGTAACCCTCCTTCGCATCTTCCAATTTCTATTTTATTCGAAATTGTCCATAAAAACAAAAAATTTTCCTTTATTATCAAAAATTTCACGAAAAAAATTTTTTATACCTATTAAAAAAATAAAGTTTATTCCATTTTTTGCTTTGCTAAATTTAATATTTCGTTGGCAGCTTCTTCAATAGATAATTCCGTTGTATCCAAATAAATTGCGTCTTCAGCTTGGATTAAAGGTGAAGCTTCACGCTCACTATCTAATTTATCCCGTAAAGCAATTTCTTCCTTCAATTTTTCAATTGTAGATGGAATACCCCGTTTTTCATTATCAATAAAACGTCTTCTCGCTCTTTCCTCAACAGAAGCTGACATAAAGATTTTTAATTCAGCATCCTTTAATACATGGGTTGCAATATCTCGTCCATCCATTACAATTCCGCCATTCGCTGCAAGTTCCTGCTGTTTTGCTACGAGTATTTCACGAATATTTGCATGGGCAGCCACTTCACTGACGTTTGCGGTTACTTCATTGGAACGGATTAATTGAGTCACATCTTCTCCATCTACGAAAACAAGTTGTCCCTTTGGAGATGGCTTTAGAACAATGCTTGTTTTTAATAACATTGCTTCTAAAGAGTTTGCATCACTTAATTCTATGTTTTGTTTTAATGCTTTATACGTAACTGCACGATACATAGCTCCCGTGTCAATATACGTATAGCCTAAGTTTTCTGCTACAATTTTTGCAATCGTACTCTTGCCAGCACCTGCTGGACCATCGATTGCAATTTGAATTTTCTTAACCATAATATCCCTACTTTCCCTGTACATTGTACCATATTTACTTAGTAATTACTTTCTCAAATCCACCTCGGAAATGAAAATATCCGCTAAAAGAAAAAAGCCACTATTAAGAAATAGGGCTTTTTAAAATCGGGCTCGATTCTTTTTTCCGTATCATCAATTGACGTTCAAAACAAAATCGAACAATATATTGCTTATCTACTTCGTCCGTTTCTACAAGTTGTAGTGATGCTAGACGAATTGTATCCCTTTCAAAAATTCGAATAACTTCTGCATTTGTACGGACATATCGCATATCCCCATTTGCAAAAGGTAAAACAATAGTTAATGGTACGATTTCACCTTCATTAAAGGGTACATCCGACTTAAGTCGAATTAATAAACCTCCGGCACTTATATCTTCCGTAACAAATTGAAAATATTCATTGTTATATTCAATTGCTACATCAATAGACGTTTGAACTCTTACAAATTCCCGTCTTTGGATTTTCATAATTTCTTCTTGCTCAGGAAGCGATAACATTATTGTCGGAATTGTACCCATTTTTCTTCCGATTACTTTCGTTTTAAAAGCAAAACTAACATTACCTTCAGAAATAAATGTTCCATAATATTCGGAACCATCCACTAAAAAAGCGGTTTTTTTTGTTAGTGAACTTTTTGGATAGTCAATATAAACGATATTGTCTTTTATTTCGACAATTTTACAATGGAATTTTTCTTCTTTTTCAGTTATTTCCTGCTCTAAAGTTAAGACAGTACCAACTTTTAGATCCATAGTAATCCCCTCGCACAATAATAATAACTAATTATTGCACGAAAACCCGTTTTTTTCTAGGGCGTTTAGTATTTTTTTACTATGGCATATATTCGACTTTTAAAACATCGTGATTTTCAGTATCCACGACAATTCTAAAGGTTTCATTTTGTTTACTATCAAACCTTGCGATGACTTCATAACATTTTCTAAGTTGGAATGCTTCATTTTCTGTGTAAATTAACTTTTCTTCTTCTACATGAGTACCCGGGCGGAAGAACGTTTCCCAATTAATCGGAACAACTTTTTGATCCTCGTTAATTTCTTCCCTTTGAACATATTCCATCGCATTTAATCCTAATAATTCGCCGCTATCCTTTGATATTTTCAATTGAATACCATCTGGATATACAAATGCCTTATCTTTTCCAACAACTCGAGCTAAAGCAATGTGCCATGCTTGATGATTTTCACGCATTTCAACTATTTGCACATCATTATAGCCAGCACGTTTTAAAAATTCATTTGTTAAATCCCTCACTTGTTGTTGGCTAACACCTTTTTGTTCCTGGATCGGTCGTTCTGATAAGAAGGATAAAATATGCCCACCTTTTACGGTAATATCGGCATATCCAATGCGACTACCTTTTACAAATTGAATATGGTAGAAC
The DNA here is from genome assembly GCF_003711845.1 of Lysinibacillus halotolerans. Taxonomy (GTDB): domain Bacteria; phylum Bacillota; class Bacilli; order Bacillales_A; family Planococcaceae; genus Ureibacillus; species Ureibacillus halotolerans. Next base: position 17,680 of record NZ_RHLQ01000044.1, on the reverse strand, counting down.
GGGTAAGGTGCATCTTCTTTACTTTTCGTTACAGTATAAGTAGCATCCTTGATTCCTGGAATAAGTATTTCTAATCGTTCGATTGCTTGTTCTTTTGTAATTTCTTTATCATCTAAATTTTGTAAATCCCTTTTCTTTAACCAATCCGATTCACTTGCTGTTAAAGGGAAATCTGTTTCCGAATAAGTTTTTAAATTGGAAGCAACATTTTTAAATGGTGATTGCTCCGTTTCTTTTTCAGCTACGTTTGTCCATTGGGATAAATCAGCATCATTTTGATAGAAATTGGATGTGGCTACAGTCCATTCATCGGATAATGACTGTAAGTTTTGATTGACAACTTGCATTCTATCATGCCAACCTTCAAAATCACGGTTATCTGAAGCATATTTAGCCTCTTCACCGATATTTCCAACATATCGTAGCCATTCATTTGCTACTTCCCTACTTAAAGGTAAACTACTGATCGTAGATCGAAACTCGTTACTTATTCGCCATATATTATCCAGCTCAGCCTCTAATGCTTGTTGGTCTTGAAATAGTAATGATTGAGAGACAGAACGTTGAAGTGTAGATAGTTTTTCAGAGGCATTTGTTAATGCATTTGTATATTGGGCTTGCACTGTTTGCTCAAGTTGCGTATTTTGTTGTCTTACTTCAAATGAATATAACCCTAGCGCTAACACGGCAATAGATAGTAAATAAATAGCACTTTTCATGTTGTCCCTCCTTTAATAACAGAATATATGTTCACCGATTTTTTTAATTTGCGGTCTCGACCAAATCCAATCACTTGTTGCTGTTTCTGGGTTAAAGTAATAAAGAGCATTTTCAGTAGGATCCCAACCATTCATAGCATCTAGAACGGCTTCTCGGGCTCTTTCATTAGGTGTTAACCAAATTTGACCATCAGCTACTGCTGTAAAGGCACCAGGTTGGAAAATAATTTCCGAAATCGTATTTGGAAAATCTGGTGATTCTAATCGGTTTAAAATAACGGCTGCAACGGCAACTTGCCCTTCATAAGGTTCACCACGGGCTTCACCATATACAGCATTTGCCATTAATTGCAAATCACGTTCTGTATATTTTGCTGGAAGTTGCACGTCGGTACTTTCAGATGAACCTGCCCCTCCAGTAGTTTGTTCTGCTAAAGGAACTCCTCCATAGTGGGTAAAACGATTACCTTTTTCAATTTGTTCATGCACCCAATCTCTATGATATTCACTAACAGAAACTAACTGTTCCTTTGTTTTAGCTCCTGCAATACCATCTATATCAAGTTCGTATTGTTCTTGGAAATTTCGAAGAGCCCAATATGTCCCATAACCGAATATCCCATCAATTTTCCCATTATAAAATCCTAAGTATTGTAACCTTGCCTGTAATTCAATAACATCATCTCCAAAAGCTCCACGTTCGACTACTTGACCTGAAAATGCGAATGTTTGATTTGGATTTACTACAGCTAATGTGCCAAATATTAAAATGACAGACATAAAGATACTTCTTACCATGTATTTCACTCCTTTCTCATAGCATGTAAAAATCATTTCGTTTTATACGTTTTACCAAATAAAAAAGGTTGATTCATTTTTGTTTGAATCAACCAATTGTTATAAAACAAATGCGATCGTTCATTCTACTCGCCATTTGTTTTCTTATTAAATTTTATTTTGTTCAAATAAATGTTGTACTAAATGTTGATGGGCTAATTTTACTTTTTTCAATGCTAACCACCACAAATAAAACATAAACGGAGCAATCAAATATACCCAATAGCCTTTAAAGGATAAAATAGAATTATAAATGATATGTAGTAAAAATGGCGTTAAAATAGAAAGAATTAAGTACTCTGTTTTTTTATCATTATTAGCAAACTTACTTTTACCAAAGTAGTAGCCCATTACGACTCCAAATAATGCATGGCTCGATACTGGTAAAATCGCCCTCATTAGAGCCGTATTTATTCCAAAGGATATTAAATAGAGAACATTTTCAACCGTTGCAAATCCGAGGGAAACACTTGCACCGTAAAGAATGCCATCATATGGATCGTCAAATTCAATATGTCTAAGAATAACGGTAAAGATGACGAGCCATTTAAAAAACTCCTCGAGTCCACTTGAAAATAATACTTCAGTGATAAAACGGTTGGAAAAAGTATCTTCTGTTTTTACTACATATTGTATAAACATAATCGGGAAAGTAATTAACGTCCCGAAAAGAAAAGCTTGTAACAACGTTTTTCTCGGCTCGGTCGCCATCTGATTTCTTAAATAAAAATAACTAAGCAGCGCTAACCCAGGAGCAATCGCAGCAGAAAACAATATGAACATTTTTTGGCTACGCTCCTTTCAAAACTCATTAATGTTATTATATCATTATTAGCTCACGAAAAAATGAATTAGAGGGGAAATTTTTATGGCAAAAAATATTTTATTGCTACATACAGGTGGTACCATTTCAATGAAGATGAATGAAAAGGGGGCAGTTCTCCCTAACGACAAAAATCCACTTTTAGGTGTAAGTGAACAGCTTTCCAAATATGCGAATATCCGTGAAATGGAAGTATTTAATTATCCTTCACCCCATATTACGCCCAAAGAAATGCTTTATTTACGAGATACGATCGTTCAATACACTCAAGAACATGTGGTTGATGGAATCGTTATTACCCACGGGACAGACACGTTAGAAGAAACTGCTTACTTTTTAGATTTAACAACTCAATTTGAATTTCCGATAGTGTTAACTGGTGCTATGCGTTCATCCAATGAACTCGGTGCAGACGGAGTATATAACTTAGTAGAAGCAATACAAGTTGCTTGCAGTGATGACGCAAGAAACAAAGGAGTACTCGTTGTGATGAACGATGAAATTCATCAAGCCTTTAACATTACAAAAACTTCCACATCTAGCGTCAACACGTTCCAAAGCCCACAATACGGTCCTATCGGGTTAGTAACGAAAAAAATGGTACACATTCACCAAGCACCGATTAAACGAAGATATGTAGAAGTAAACTCCATTGAAAAACGGGTTGCTTTATTAAAGGTATATGCAGGAATGGAAAGGGATTTAATCGAAGCCATATTAGATTTGAAGTATGACGGTGTTGTACTCGAAGGGTTAGGACAAGGTAATGTCCCTCCTGATGTTGCAGTCGGTATACAAAAATTACTACAGGCAAATATCCCTGTTATATTAGTATCCCGTTGCTTTAACGGAATTGCTGAAGGAGTTTATGGATACGAAGGTGGCGGAAAAAGTCTAGAAAACCTAGGTGTCATATTTGCCACTGGAATCAACGGCCAAAAAGCTCGTTTAAAACTTTTAATCGGATTAAATCAACATAATAATCCGATTGATTTAAAGGAATTTTTTAATTAACTAATCAAAAAGGTGTCTCAAAAACTGAGACACCTTTTCGTTTTTACTTTGAATTATTCATTTTCTGTTCAATGTGCTTCGCGATAAATCCTCCATGAAACTTTCCATTTTCAATAAAAATTTCATTCGCATTATTTCCAGCAGCAAGAACACCTGCAATATATAAATTTTCTATATTCGTTTCCATTGTTTCTACATCATACAATGGTCTACCAGTTTCAGCGTCGATTTCAACACCCATCGCACGGATAAAGTCATGATCAGGATGATAACCTGTCATAGCAAAAACATAATCATTTTTAATGACCTTCTCAATGCCGTTTGTTGAAAGGACAACTTCTGTTTCCCGAATTTCTTTAACAATCGTATTAAAATTCATCGTAATTTCTTCGTTTCGAACAAGGGATGCAAATTCCGGTAAAATCCAAGGTTTAACACTTGGAGAATAATCACTACCTCGATACGCAACAGTAACTCTAGCTTTTGCTTTATGTAATTCCAGGGCAGCATCCACCGCAGAATTTTTCCCACCGATTACGAGTACATCTGTATCAAAAAATGGATGGGCTTCTTTAAAATAATGAAAAACTTTTGGTAAATTTTCACCTGGAATATCCATATAATTCGGCTGATCATAATAACCTGTTGCCAGAATAACGTATGGGGTTTCGTATACTTCTTTATCGGTTTTTACCGTAAATTGATTTTCACCTTTTACAACTGATTCCACTTTTTCGAAGGCATTAACTTGAATGTTTTTCATTTTCACTACTTCACGATAATAAACAAGCGCCTGATTTCGATGGGGTTTTCGTTCCTCTATTATAAAAGGAACATCACCAATAGCTAATTTTTCACTTGTACTAAAAAAGGTTTGATGAGTTGGATAATGATAAATAGCATTTACCACATTCCCTTTTTCAATGACAATTGGCTTTAATCCGATATTTTGTAATTCTATTGCAGCAGATAAACCGCAAGGACCTCCCCCTACGATTATAGCGTCTACAGTTTGCATCTTAACCTCTCCTTAAAACAACTTACCAACTATATAAATTTATTTTTACTACTTTATTGTATCATGAAAATGCAAGTCAATAATGTGACACTGGGGTTTTGCTCCTAAACGGAATGGTACCATTGTCGTACCATATCCATTACTAATGAGCGTAAATACACCATCTCTAATAGAAAATGAACCATGGGGTAACATTCCTATCGAACCAAATCGAATTTGGCCACCATGGAAGTGTCCACCTAACATTAATTTTGTATGGAAGTTATGGCGTACTTCACGAAATACTTCCGGGTTATGGGAAATAAAAATAACATTTTCCTCTCCCCTGCATTTTTCAAAGGCAAGATCGAAATCTTCATTTTCCGTAGACGTATCATCGATGGCACTTATCCAACATCGATTTTTCATATTCGGAAGTATAATTGCGTCATTTTCTATTATGTGGACACCCGTCTCCTTAAAAATGTTCCGCAATGTTTCTTCGCCAACTTCACGATCATTATTTCCCCAAACAAAATAGAGCGGACCTAACCTTTGAAGCAGTTCAATGTTTTGATAGATTCGTTCAATGGGTGTTCGTTTATCGGCAAAATCTCCGCCAATAATGACCGCATCAAATCGTTTAGAAATTTGTTCAATCATTGGGACATGAATTTTCCTTAAATGGACATCCGAGATAAAAAAAAGGGAAACTTGTTCCGGTTCACCAAGTAAAGAAATTTCATGATGTAATACATTGTTTTCATTGGCCTGTTTATACATAAAGAGTAAAAACACGACGATTACCATTATTAGGACAAACAAAAAAATTATAAACCCTCCGTTTCAAAAACAAAAAGACGAGGTAACTTACCATCGTCTTTTTAGTATATTCGGCTCCAACCGAATATGTAATCTTTATACAGTTGAGATTAATCCAAAATCATTAATCTGTCCAGAAAAAGCAAAGATAGCCATGGATTCATCAAACGGATAGAAAATCTTAGTTACGGTATAATTAAAGTTTGCCCTACGTAAACGTCATTAGTAGATAAATTATTAGCTTGTTTAATTTTCTCTACACCACTTGCATCATTATAATACTTTAATGCAATACGGAATAAATTTTCATTTGGTTGGACTGTATGTACCTTACCGCTCGATTGTTTTTCAGCCTCTTGTTTTTTCGCTTCCGCTTCTTTTTGCGCTGCAGCCTGTTTTTCGGCTTCTGCTTTTTTCGCTGCTTCCTCAGCAGCTTGTTTTTCGGCTTCCGCTTTTTTCGCCGCTTCTTCAGCGGCTTGTTTTTCAGCTTCTGCTTTCTTCGCAGCCTCTGCTTCAGCAGCCTCTTTTTCGGCATCTTGCTCTTGCGCTACTTCAGGTTCCTTTTCCTTCGCACTTGCAGATACGGTATTATTTGTTTGAAACTCAACGAGTGTATCGTTATTTTTTTCTACTTCTGCTACTTCATGTTTACCTGGATCATAAAAAGCAGATACGTATATAAGTAACAATAATGGAATTCCAAGTAGTAAAATAACTAGTGCATTCATTAATGAAAATTTTCTTTTTTTCTTTATTTTATTTCGATTAGATCGTGACATTCTAGATTTTTTTTCTTCCATTTCGATTGTTTGACGATGCTCTTCGATTTTTTCTCTGTAATCTTCATTACTCATCAGTGCCACCTCCAAAACTATCTTTCTCTAATTATGACGAAATTTCTTTAAAATGTAAATAATCGAGGTGAATATTTTAATAGATTTTTGTCGACAAATCGATATTTTTAACATATATTTACGAAAAACCTAAAAGAATCGTTTCGAGTCTTTTTTTCCAAGAAACAGCCGTTTCATCCTGTTCGAAACTTTCCCGTTTTTGAATAATATTGTGATAATCTAACCCACAACATTCACAACAATCTGATGGTTTTTCCATTAAATTTTGTCCAAAATAGTGGACAAGCTTTTCTCTCATGCAACTTTTTGTTCGAATTAAATTGACTACTTCTTCAACAGCTCTTATTTTATCAGTTTTCATCGTTAATAATTGATGTTTCACTTCATTTGGATGGATTTGGTGCATCCAATAATCTAACACTCGATATGCCGTCTCAGAAATTTCCCCATTTTGAATCATAGTTGAAGGGGATTCATTCCTCCTACGATACTCTAGATAAAGATCTACGTGTACTTCATTTGGAAAATCATCGATTCCGACAAATTTCGCAAACTCATCGTCTCCATCCGCAAAAAGAAGAATTGCAAGAGCATCCTTTCCATCTCGGCCTGCTCGTCCTATTTCTTGCATATAATTGGCAACATTCGATGGGATTGATTCATGGATAATTTGCCGAACATTTTGTTTATGTACACCCATTCCGAAGGCGTTTGTCGCAACAATCCATTCTAAGGAACCGTCGATAAACTGTTGTTGAATGAATTGTCGATCTAACGTATCTTTCCCACCATGATAGGCAGCCGTTGAAATTCCCATTTGAAGCAATCTTTCACTTATACTTTCAGTTTTTGATCTAGATTGGGTATAAATAATTCCCGGACCTGCTGTTTCCAACACGTGTTCCAAAATCCAATCCAATTTTTCCTCTCTGTTTTGAAACAATACTCTACCCATATGAATATTCGGACGATCAACGGTATGAATAAATGTAAATGGTTCATTCATCTTTAAATAAGATTCGATATCACCTAACACTTTTTGTGTAGCAGTTGCCGATAAAGCTAAAATTGGTGGCCGATTCGCTTTATCCATCACTTCACCAATTCGTAAATAATCTGGTCTAAAATCAAATCCCCATTGGGAAATACAGTGAGCTTCATCAACAACAATCAATGATAACTCCATTGAATTTAACTTCTGTTGGACTTGGGGTTGCAATAACATTTCAGGTGAAATAAATATAAACCGATATTGGTGTAAATGTTGTATCGTTACTTTTTTCTGAGTGGCGTTCAAAAAAGAATTTAAGGCCACTACCCTTTTTTCCTTCAGTTGTTTAATTTGATCAACTTGATCTTGCATTAACGATAATAATGGAGAAATGATTAAAACCGGTTTGTTAAATATATATCCCGGAAGCTGATAACATAATGACTTCCCCATTCCCGTAGGCAACAACGCAATGACATCCTTACCTTTTACAATTTGCTCAATAACTTCTTTCTGGCCGGGACGGAAGGATGTATAGCCAAAATGATGTTGTAAAACTTTCTCAAGTTCCATCGTTATTCCCCCCTCGCCAATACAAGTCGTATTTGAAAATAGGATAAATGAGGAACCACTTCATGTAAAATCTTTAGTTTTCTCGTATTATAATCATCGACTGCCGTCATTACTTTTTTAATATCTTCTTTCGAAATAAATTGTTCGATAGAAAAATCGGGATCATTCATCGCAATTTCAACGATATGGTCTTCAATCGTGCTAACCTTTAACCGGCGGATATGACTAATTTCTTCTATTAAATACCCTTTACGGAAGAGTTCGGCTGTTTGATGAGCAGAACCACTTAAAGGAATAACGACTCGAATATCTTTTGCAAGTTGATTTAGTAATAAATATTGCTCCGGATGATTTGAAATTTGGGTAATCCAACTATGTAAAGTAGAAATATAAATTAATTGAACATCCATTTCAGATAAATTTTCTTGATAACTGATTTGCTGCCATGTAAGGCCAGCCGTTTGAAAACCTGCCAAGCGGTTAATGACAATCGATTTTGCCCGTTCTTCTACTTTTGAACTTTCAAGACTCCCCACTATTTCGTCTAATAACGTTTTTTGTAAATTACCTTCTTTATATTGATTTATAAGTAAAAACTGTCGAACCCAATGTTGAATATGATCGTCCTTTTGAATAGGGGTAAAAGACATTCGACCTGCCCCATGGTGAGAGAGGGATTGCACAATCAATGAAAGTCTAGCAAAAAAAATATGCTCATTCCCTCTATAATACCACCCATTAAAATAATACTTTTCCCCATCCTTTACAAATTCTCTTGCACTATCTGTCAGCTCATAGCTACCTTCATCATGGACGATTAAATAATGTTCTTCTATTAATGAATTCAGTTTCTCGTCGTAATGAGGTCTTGACAATTTCGGTAAAATACTAAAAAACTTATGTAAATGATATATTCCCACATCTTGTATTGTTTGGCCTGAACGTTTACCTTTTAGTAAATGGAAAGGTGCGGAAATCGTTCGTTCTTGATTGAAATTGTGGAAAATTTGTAAAAGAATTTGTTCAAATATCAAAAATCAACCCCTCCATTTCGTAGTATTATGTTGAAAAGTCGATTAAACAGTTTTAGAATAGAAAAGAAGCTTGATTGGAGCGCACGTTAAAAAGGAGAGAATACTATGCCAAAATATACAATTGTTGATAAAGATACATGTATTGCTTGTGGCGCTTGTGGTGCTGCAGCCCCAGATATTTATGATTATGATGATGAAGGAATTGCCTTCGTTATTTTAGATGATAACATGGGTACAGCTGAAGTACCAGAAGATCTACTAGAGGATATGCAAGATGCATTTGAAGGCTGTCCGACAGATTCTATCAAAGTAGCAGACGAATCATTTGAGGGCGATCCTTTAAAATACGAATAATTCATTCATATAAAAAGGTAGGAAAGGGATTTACCCTTGCCTACCTTTTTGTTTATTTTGCTTCACGGGTTTTTTTAAATAAATAGGATGCTAATATTAAGAAACAGCCAAGTCCGAAGGCAGTATAATAATGTATATCAATAGCCGGTCCAAAAGGTTTAACAAAAATATTTAAAAGTATAACACCTGCCCAAACTAAACCAAATAGTATGCCTAAACCCCAAGTAACTTTGTTTTTCTTTTTCTTGCTCGTAAATGCATTCTTTTTTAATACAGCAAATATAAAATAAATGAGACCGACTAAGCTTCCAATAATTAACACGATAGAGACTGAAGCCGTACCTAAATAAATTGTAGAGCCTTCCTTTAAAATTAAATCCGGAGCACCCCAAGCCACTAAATACCAACCAAATAATGTTAATATGATTTCCAAACTAAATCCCATTATTTTTTTTACCGATTCATTCGGAAGGGATTCGATAATATCTTGAGCGAGTTGTTGAGGTGCCTTTCCAAACACTTCCTCTGCCTTTTTCCCTTCTTTTTGTGCCTCAAGTAAGTGGTCTAACATTTCCAGCAACACTTCTTCCGTCGCCTTTTCATCTTTAAATGCATTTGTTCGAATATACAGAAGCATATTTTCATAATACGTTTTATTTTCGGGTGTTAATAAATTGCGTTTTTCATTATTTTGTTTCACCATTTTTTTAATTGTTAACGTCATTCTCATCACCTCTTAATATATTTGTAATAGGCCTACTTAATAGCTCCCATTCCTTACGAATTGATTCAAGGGCCACCTTTCCTTCATCGGTTAAAGAATAATATTTCCGATTTGGGCCAGTATCGGATGGTCGCATTTTTCCGTTAATCCACTGACTTTTTTGCAAACGTAATAATACGGGATAAATCGTACCTTCACTTATATCCTTTAAACCAAGCTGCTGCAGTTTTTGTGACAATTCATAGCCGTATACTTCTTCTTTTTCAATAACCGATAAAACACAACCATCTAAAATACCTTTTAACAACTGACTTCGTATGGACAAAGCGATTCTCACCTCACTATTTTGCTTTACAAGATACCCTCTGTTTAATACTATATTGCATAACAAAATAGTAGTCAACTATTTTGTTATGCAAGTTACTTAAATAGCATTGATTTTTAATGATAGAACTGTTAAACTGAAATTAGTAGTTGGTACTAATAACTGATATAACATTATTCGATAAAGGGGTACATTGGATGGACATTTTACAGTTAAAAGATAAAAATATTGTCGTAATGGGTGTTGCAAACGAGCGTAGTATCGCTTGGGGAATTGCAAAGAAGCTTTTAGAAGTAGGAGCAAACGTAATCTTTACTTATCGAAAAGAACGTTCAAAAGGAAAAATTGAAAAAGTTTTAGCTGATTATACAGAACATAAAACAGCTGTTATCGAATGTGATGTAAATAGTGATGAAAGCATTTCAAAAGCCTTTACTCAAATTGGTGAACAATTCGGTGTCATTCATGGAATTGTGCATTCCGTTGCCTTTGCCCATGCAGAAGATTTAAAAAATCGTTTTGTTGAAACATCTCGTGAAGGATATGCCTTTGCTCAAGATACAAGCGCATATTCGTTAATTGCAGTGGCAAAAGCGGCCCTACCATATATGACAGAAGGTGCTTCCATCGTCACAATGAGTTATTTAGGTGGACAACGAGTACTTGAAGGATATAATGTAATGGGTGTTGCAAAAGCTGCATTAGAATCTGCAATGAAATATCTTGCATCAGATCTTGGTTCCGAAGGTATACGTGTAAACGCAATATCTGCAGGTGCTATTCGTACGTTAGCAGCCAAAGGTGTACCAAGCTTTAACACAGCATTACACAAAATCGAAGAACTATCTCCATTGAAACGTAATACAAATCAAGAGGAAGTAGCAGATATGACTCTTGTTATGTTAAGTAACTTGTCACGCGGTGTTACGGGAGAAACGATTTACGTTGATTCTGGATATAATATTATGGGATAAATAATTTAGGACTTCACTATGCATACTTTGCATAAAGAAGTCCTATTTTTCATTTACTTACTTAATTTCTCTAATAATAGCTCTTCTGTAACCGGCCCAATAATTTGTTCTACAATAATTCCCTCTTCATTCACAATAATACTCGTTGGGATTGTAAGAACTTCATAAGCAATGGATGTATTCCCGTCTTCATCTAATAAAATAGGAAAGGTAATACCATGTTTGTTTGCAAATTGTTTCACTTTCTCTTTGTTCGTTTCTAAATCTGTCGCATTAACGGATAAAATTTCTACATTATGTTCTTTAGCATAACTTTCATAAAAATGTTGGATTGTAGGCATTTCTTCTACACACGGAGGACACCACGTTGCCCAAAAGTTAATGAATATTTTTTTTCCCTTTAAATTTGAAAGTTTCACTGTGTCACCAGCTAATGTTTTCATTTCAAAATCAGGCGCTTTCGTATTCATCGTTCGAACTTCTGGTTGTATACTTCCCTCTTCATGGGCATCATTATGGTCATGAGCATGGGCATGTCCTTCTTCTCCATGGGTATCACCGATAACCGGTTCTTCAATGATTCGATAAGAAATAGTAGGATTATCTCCTCTAGACCCTTCGTCTTCACTTGGAAGTTCTTGCAAAAGATTCGATTGGATTGCCTCATCAATAGTTAGTGGAGTACCTTTCGATTCAGCCATATTTGTATATATTGTAATGAAAAGAACAATGACAATGAGCCCCGTTAAAACAGCAGATAATAATTGTTTTCTCAATCAATAACTCTCCTATTTCATGCATGATTATCATTAGTATATGAACTTTATTAAATATCATGTAAAGTTCTTAAAATATAAAAAACCCCATTAACTAATACTCCAAAATAGGTGGAGTATTAGCAATGGGGCATTTACAACGATAAATTAATACATTTTTAAATATTGGTCGCGTTCCCAAGGATGTACAACTGTACGGAACATATCATATTCAATTTCTTTCGCCTCTTTAAAGTTCGAATAAATATGTTCGCCTAGAGCACCTTTAATCACTTCATCTTTTTCTAATTCTTGTAAAGCTTCTAGTAGTGATCCCGGTAAACTTTCAATACCAGTTTCTTTCAACTCAGCCGCATTCATCACATAAATATTACGATCTACTGGAGGAGGAGGTGTTAAACCGTTACGGATTCCATCTAAACCAGCTTCTAAAAGCACTGCTAAAGCTAAGTAAGGATTCGCTGCTGGGTCAACTGAACGTAATTCAACACGAGTAGATAATCCACGAGATGCAGGAATACGAATTAACGGTGAACGGTTACGAGCAGACCAAGCAATATAACATGGTGCTTCATAGCCTGGTACTAAACGTTTGTAAGAGTTTACTAATGGGTTTGTTACAGCTGTGAATGCTTTCGCATGTTTCATAATACCTGCCATGAATGCACGAGCAGTATCAGATAGCTCTAATTCTGCATTTTCATCCCAAAATACATTTTGGTTTCCTTTGAACAATGATAAGTTCGAGTGCATACCAGAACCGTTTACGCCGAATAGTGGTTTTGGCATAAATGTCGCATGTAAACCGTGTTTACGAGCGATTGTTTTAACTACTAATTTGAAAGTTTGAATATTATCACACGCTTCTATAGCATTTGCATATTTAAAATCAATTTCGTGTTGTCCAGGAGCTACCTCGTGGTGAGAAGCTTCAATTTCAAAGCCCATTTCTTCCAATTCTAACACGATATCACGACGGCAGTTTTCACCTAGGTCAGTTGGTGCTAAGTCGAAGTATCCTCCATCATCATTTAATTCAAGAGTTGGGTTACCTTTTTCATCTAATTTAAATAAGAAGAATTCTGGCTCTGGTCCTAAGTTGAAACTTGTAAATCCTAGTTCTTCCATGTTACCTAATACACGTTTTAAGTTTGAGCGTGGGTCACCAGCAAATGGTGTACCATCCGGATTTACAATATCACAAATTAATCGGGCTACTTTCCCTTTTTCCGCTGTCCAAGGGAAGATAACAAAAGTATCTAAATCCGGTTGTAAGTACATATCTGATTCCTCAATACGTACAAAACCTTCAATGGAAGATCCGTCAAACATCATTTTGTTATCTAAAGCCTTATCTAATTGGCTTAAAGGAATTTCTACGTTTTTAATCGTACCTAAAATGTCTGTAAATTGTAGGCGAATATATTTTACGCCTTTATCTTTCACAATTTGTTTAATGTCTTCTTTTGTGTACTTAGCCATCTTTTTCCACACTCCTAAAATTTTAAATTAAAAAATATAATTTACTCACCCTTTACTTGAAAAAAGCGAGATAAATCCCCTTGCCTTAATGATGCCTTTTGCATAATTTGTGCCTGTTGCATTTCCTCACGTAAAATCGCGCGGAGTTCTGCGTCAGAAATAGATAGTTTGTTAGAAGATTTCACATTGTTGTTTTTTCTCATATCAAAAACTTTTTTAATTCCTGCCATGTTAATCCCTTGATCGAGAAGTTCACGAATTTCTAATAATGCATCTACATCATCTAATGAGAACATTCTACGATTGCCTTCTGACCTTGCAGGCTCAATTAATTTATGTTCCTCGTAATATCGAATTTGTCTCGCAGTTAACTCCGTTAATTGCATTACCATGCTAATAGGGAGTAACGGCATTGCTCTTCGAAACTCTCGACTCATCGACATCTCCTCCCTTTCATAGCATTATTTTAAACTATGTTATGTATAATAGCAATACTATGTTAGAAAAAATAACATATGAAATTTAGATTTTTTTTATCGCAATTTTAGATGGAACGAATTCCCTATATAATCAAGGGCTTACGACATAAAAAACGAAAAAACCCAACGCTTTCACGTTGGGCCATTCTGTATCAATTTTTTCAAATAAAAAAGCTGTTCATTATCGTCATAGTTTATGACATGAATGAACAACTTTTGATTTATAGTAAATATTGTGCTCGTTGATTTTCGATCCAAACTTTCATTGTACGGAATAATAAAACCGTTACAATCATGAGCATAATTCCTTTTATAAAGTTAAATGGTAAAATACCTAACACAATCGTTTCTTTCATATCAAAAGTACCCCATCCAAGGAAGTAAGAATACATAGGTAAAAAGGCTACATAGTTTAATAGACTCATTCCTACTGACATAATGACTGTACCTGCGGCTAACCCTAAAATTAATCCTTCTAGTTTAGGTATCTTTTTATAAAGATAGTAGACAGGTAAAATAAATAAAATACCTGTAACAAAGTTGGCCATATGACCTACCGGAACCCCTGTTGGTGTCCCTGAGAAAATCCAATCTAATACATTTTTAAACAGTTCGACTAAAATTCCAGCTAACGGTCCCATTGTAATTGCTGCGATTAAAGCTGGTGTATCACTAAAGTCGATTTGTAAAAATACCGGGAAGCCCGGTAAAGGGAAGTTTATTAGCATCAGAATAAAAGAAATACTACTTAACATGGCAATCGTTACAAAAGAACGTAACTTAAGGTTTTGATTTTTCATTTACTTTCTCTCCTCTTTGCTGATTCAACCCGCAAGAAGAAAGGACAGCCTTCATCTATATTCGCCTTCTCCATGAAAAATCCCTTATGCAAAATTGCATAAGGGAGAAATAGGCACATTAAAAATAAGAAAATAAGTATGCGAAAACAAGCGTATTATAAAGGGTACGCTAAATAAAAGTAAAGTTATACGACAATGTACAAACGATACTTCCACATACAGTTTCCTATCCACAAACGAATATAGAGACCGTACCTTCACCTTCTCCCATCCAGACTATACTGTCGGCTTTGGAATCACACCAAATCCTGCTCTAAGTTGAGCTCGCGGGCTTAAGAAACTATATTGCAATCCTCCGATGTAAAAGAGAATGAGTTTCTATTACCGCCGATCGGGAATTTCACCCTGCCCCGAAGATGAATCAATATTATTTTTTAACATTATATCTCGAAATTGAAATATTGTAAAGATAGTTCAATAGGAAAAATTTTTCCTTTTATTTCCTATTTTCAAACGCTATTTATTGAAAAACTGTTGAATATGGTATTTCATTTGCACCGACCGGCATTGGTAATGTTGTAGTAAAATCAAAACCTTGCCATTCGGTTTGGGTTACATTTTTAAATTGTACGTTCATATTGAAATTTGCTGCGGTTAATAAAATTCCTTCAATCATTTTCATCGCTTGTTGTTGATCAAGAGTCATTAAATCCAATTGTTCAGTGAATGTTACAGTAACCACATCCTGTTCAACCGTTACATCGTAATCAACATCCGGAACAATAACGGATTGATAAACATCATTTGTGTTTTCTTTCATTGTAAGAATCGCTTCTTCTACGGTTGAATAAAAAGCTCTAAAGTTAGGCACTAAATAGCTCTGACCATCTGGCTGTGTAAATTGATAATAGTTGTATTGAGTCGTTTCACCATTCAATGGAATTGGTGATGATTCTCCTACTTCACTGAATATAAAGGGTGAACCAGTTTCATCTAATTGAACAACTTCATCATAATGATCTCCAAATGTATCTACTAGTGATGCTGTATAAGTTGTAAGTGAACCAGTTCCAACATCATATAATTGATCACTTGGTAATGTGTGAACAACTTGATTATCCCGTTCAGTAATTTCCCCGTCATACGGATGATAATTATGAAATCCAATAGCCTCTTCGTTAAACAATGGTGCATATTTGTTATATAGCTCAACCCCTGTAGGTTGACTATTACCAAAATCCTCCTGAATTCTTTCATTTGGAATTAAAACGGTTACAGGGATACTATCTGCAGCATCACTAGCTAATCCTAATTTAAATATCGTATTTCCTTCAATTTGATCAGGATAAACAGCTGTACGAAGATCAGCCATCTCAGTTCCCATTATATTCATTTCTTCACTAGATTTCGATTCCTCTGATTCAATCATAGAGTTCTTAGAAACACTAGAGGAATCGTCTGCTCGATCCATTACGGTAGTTTCTTCAGAAGTATGTTGGTTCATCATTGACGGAACTAATATAGCGATTAAACAGACTGCAGCTATTGAAATGGCCATCGGTATCCAATTAAATTTCTTTCTAGTTTTCTTCAAAGGCTCCTCATCAAAAAGTCCATCTTCCTTTAGTCGTTGGAGGACTTCATCTTTTGAACGTTGATCATGAATTTTCGGTACATTGGATAATAGATTTTCAATTTTGTCGTCATCCCATTGGTCATGAGTCATGTTGATTCGCCTCCTTTTTGGATGTTGTTAATAACTCACGAAGTTGTTTAATGGCCCGATGTTGTGTTGTTTTAACTTTTCCTTCCGTCCAATTTAAAACCGCTGCTGTTTCCGATATAGATAATTCTTGGAAATATCTCATAATGATGACCATCTTTTGATCACCAGTACATTTTTCTAAAGCGGTTAATAACTGCTGCATTTCGTCATTGAGCTCGGTAAAACTTTCAGGAGATTTAGTTGGTGATACGAGTTGTTCTGTTTCCCAATTAAAAGCATTAAAACTGTGGGAAGAACGAACAGTATTTTTTCTAAAATAGTCGATGGCTACATTTTTTGCAATGGCAAATAGCCATGTTTTCTCTGAGCTTCTCCCCTGAAATCGCTCGTAGGATTTTAATACTCTTACATATACTTCATGGGATAAATCTTCTGCAATGGTTCGATTTTTAACTAAATAAATTAAAAATTGAAAGACATCTTGATGATACAATTCATACAAACGATGGAATATGGACTCTTTCAAACTATCAGTCCTCCGTTCCTATTAATTTTGTCGTATACAACATAGAAAAGTTTCATTAATTCAAGATATTTTATAATTTCTATTAAAATTATTCTATATGGTCATTATAAGTGCAAATATCAATGATATACATAAAATAAAGGAAAAGGTTGTCCATTTCACTACAATCTTTAAGGACAACCTTTATTTTAATGGTTTTACATATAATGGTACAACTAAAATAAAGAACAATTTTTATTTGACGATAAACAGTCCACGAAACTGACTATTCCTTTTGCTCAAATTGTTTTGCTACTGTTTCAATTACATTGACTCTTCTTACTAAATCTCGATAACGCATTTGTTGTTGCGCTTTTTCTTTTGTAACTCTCTGTTGTTCTATATATACCTTTTGAATTTCCGAATGAAAGTATTCAATATCTGATTGATTACTCGATAAATTAGCTGCACTTTGAAGTACCAGCTTTTTAGTCTTTAAATCCGATTCTAAAGAATTAAGTTTGTGAATTTCTTCTTGTACACTCGTACATTCATTTATCAAATCTTGAAATAGATCGAGAACATGCCCCATTTCAACTATTCCCCTTTCCACACAATTTGGTTTTCTACGATATCTCTTTATCTTATGAATATTATTTCCGAAAAAACTTCTAAATAATGATGTTTTTTAACAATTGGAAAAAGGGGCTATTTAATGTCGTTCTTCCAATATAAAAAAGGCTAGAAACATTTAAAATGTACCCTATAAGAAAGACACTTGAAAAAAGGTCTCTCTTATAGGGTACTTTTATTTATAATGAAATAAAATAAATGGTTGATGGAGCGGAAGAACATGTCGAAAAAGTTATTT
>NZ_RHLQ01000043.1 GCF_003711845.1 Lysinibacillus halotolerans | reverse complement strand
GTAAATAACTTTTTCGACATGTTCTTCCGCTCCATCAACCATTTATTTTATTTCATTATAAATAAAAGTACCCTATAAGAGAGACCTTTTTTCAAGTGTCTTTCTTATAGGGTACATTTTATTTCAGCCGTCACTTTTTTCCATACATGCTTTTATTGCAACATGAACATAATTGTCCAAATCTAAAAAACTTCTTCGTTTTTATATATGCACCTTTTATTTCGGATTTTGAAAAAGCTTTAACGATATTGAGTTAAGACTATTTGTTTCTATGAAAAGTATTTTTGAACAACGACCGTCATCCACAATGTTTTGGTTTTTTTATTGGGTCCATTATATTGTTTTTATTCCGTTTATTAAGGGAGAAAATCCATTTTTACTATTCCTGTACAGTAAGTATAATGTTGACTTCCGAATTTCCGCTCCCCTCTAAATTATATTCCGTATCTTCTCCTGTTTGTATTTCCTCAATGGAACTGCATGTTGTCTGGCTAACGCTTCCTTGACCATACTTATCTCTCCGAGTATCATAGGTTGAATGAATGATTTCTCCATCATACTCTAGAACATGCAAAATGGGATCTCCTTCTATTGTATAATGAACGATTCGAACTTCATCTTCTTTCCCTTCTTTCATGTTGCTAAGAAATTGTTCAAATCGCTCGATATTTTGTATTCCATTAGGCTTATTTACTACATCCTCTGGAGAAGAAATAAATTCAGGTATTTTATCTGCACTTTGACAACCTGATATAAATATCAAACTGAATAAAACAAATATTCCATTTCTCCAATTCATACCTATACACCTCTTTTATCATTATTTATTTGTATCTGATAGTCGGTTTAAATAAATTCCAATGTCATTTCTATAACTAGAAGTCTTTGACTAAAAATTCCATAAAAGTTAGAATCTTAAGTATCTTAATTGTTGAAGGAAGGCTCTTTTCTAATGAAAAAAACATGGATTAAGCGTACTGTCCTCGTTACAATTCTAGTTATTATTCTCGTATTTTATTGGAATGAATACCGAACAAAAAAACTCGTAGAGGCGTTTTTTGATACATATCAGCTAAGTGAAGAAATACATGACATTACCATTATTAACTTAAGTGAAGAAGACATATTGAAGGCTTTTACGATAATTGATGAAGAGCATCCCCTTCACCCCACTGTTATAAATTCTATTGAAAAACTAACTGTAAAACGCATACCTGATTATAAAGAGACTTTTTCTTTTTCAGAAGGTTATTCAGTTTTCTTTATTTACAACAATACATCAAACCATATTTATATAAACAAAAACGGTATCGTTTATTTTAACGGCAAGGAATATGAAATCCAAGGAAAGGAAATTGTAAAAGACCTTTTCGAAATACTTGAAAGAGCAGAAAAAAACAAGCCAGATGTAAAATAAATTTAGTTTTCCTCCCCCAGTAACATTACATAACCGTCGGATAAATAAGGACCAATAAAAAAGAGCTAACCCTCCCGGATTAACTCTACCAAACTAATACTTCACAATTATTTTTTTCGTCAATAGACGAATTATCCAACAGTAAATGGCAATTAACACGAAAGTTCCGATTACAGAAAAAGCGAGGGGTAACTCTGTTATTGTTATAAAACTTGGAACTGGTAAACCTAAGCTAATGGATATTAAAATATCCTCAATATAAATTAAAACAAAGGCTAGCACAATTGATATGATACCGAATATACCGAATCGACTAAAGGCCGCACCAATTAACCAACCCGCTACATAATAAGTAAAAATATTTATTGCGAAAATGAAGATAGCTAGTAGCCAACTAGAACTAGGGTCTTCATACGGTGTGAAAATGATGGATAAAATTAAGTCTGCAATAAGGTGCCCTTCCGTCTCGTTCATCGATCCATCTAGTGGATTCATATTTACCGGAATGTTCAAAAGGTTCACGATGAAAGTTATTATTGCGGAAATAATCGCACCAGCAACCGGAATCGTAATCGCAAGGCCTAACGTGCCAATTAATGTCCCCTTGAAATAATCTTTTCTTGTAACACCATTGCTCACATAATGGGATAGTACGCTCACAGCTGAAATAATCCCAATGACCAGCATAAAAATATTGGAAGCAATGAATAATGAATCGAAATACGTATTTACGCCACCACTATCTTTAAATAGTGAAGATACGATTTTAACATCGCTAAATATCGATGACATGATTTTCACGAATTGAATAATGAGCATGACCCCCATAAAGCCAAATGCCCACGATCCTTGGACTAAAAACATATCCTTTGCTACTTTAGGATAAATTCGTGGCATCTTATTCTTCCCCCTCTGTTAAATGAATAAATAGGTCTTGTAGTGAGATCGGTCCAACTTCCAAACCATTTTGATGGGCGAGCTTGCGATTTGCATCACTTAATTCCCCATAAACCATAACGGATTTTGTATTTCCTAATTGTTTCGTATTTAATATGTTCATAGATTGCGTAAAGGCATCAACAGCTTCACTTGCCCCTGTAATGGAAGCCCCTTTTGTCACAACCGTTTCATAATCTTCATGGAGTACAAGTTGCCCTTTATTTAAAATCAAAACTTCGTCAAATAAATAATCCATTTCAGATACAAGGTGTGTCGAAAGGATGATGATACGGGGATGCTCAGATTGGTCTTCCAACAACTCTTGATAAAAGATTTCTCTAGTTGGGGCATCCATCCCGTTATAAACTTCGTCAAAAATCGTAATCGGTGTACGACTAGCTAAACCTATTACGGCATTGACCGCTGATTGCATTCCCTTAGAAAGCTTACGAATGGGCTTATCAACAGGTAAGTTGAATTTCTTCACTAAGTAATTGGCATATTCCATATCAAAATTTGGTCGATACCGCTGAACATCTCCCAATATTCGTTCCAATTTTTCTGTTTCATCTTGATTGTCTTTATTGAAGATGAAATTCACTTGTTGCATGATTTTCGCATTTTCAAAAGGAACTTCCCCATTTATTTTTAACGTGCCATTCGTCGGTTCACGAAAGGATGCTAGTATGGATAATAGGGATGTTTTACCTGCACCATTTCTACCGATTAATCCGTATATTTTATTGTCACTTAACTGAAAGCTAACATCTTTTAACGCATAATAGTTACCAAATTGGAGAGAAAGATTTTTCACATCAATTTGCATGGTCATTCCCCAGCACTTCCTTTACATTTTTTTATTAAATCAAATAGTTCCTGATCGCTTATGCCTAATTTATTCGCTTCTTGAACGAGACCTACAACAAAATTATCTAAAAAAGCATCTTTTCTTTTCTGGATGAGTTTTTCTCTTGCACCTTCTGCTACGAACATGCCGATTCCTCTCTTCTTAAATAAAATGCCTTCTTCCACTAGTTGATTAACCCCTTTCGATACCGTTGCATGATTGATCTTATAAAAACTTACAAGCTGATTTGTAGAAGGTGCTTGCTCTCCTTCTTTCAATTGTTCGTCTACGATTTGATCTTCAATTTTTTCACGTATTTGCACATAAATTGGTTTATCTTGATCTAATAAATTGCCCAATTCTTTCACCACTTTTCACTTTTAATCTTGCCATTTAAACCCCTTCATGACACTTTAAGTTTTATGGTTATATACTTATGTGTATAACCATATCAGCATACCACTTTTCTGTCAATAAAAAAATGCTAAGGAAATTAGATCGTTTCCTTAGCATTAACTTTATCGATTTTGTTTAATAGAATGACAGATAGCCATTTTAGTTCTAAATTTTAAAGATAGAGACGGATTCATTTAATTTTTCAGCTAAGTTTGCTAACGACTGGGAAGTTGCAGCTGTCTGTTCACTTGCTGCAGCGGCTTCCTCACTTGTCGCCGCAATACTCTCTACTGCCTGCATTACGCCAGTTGATTGTGAAGATTGCTGAGCACTTGCTGATGCAATACTCTCAATGGCCTTCATTACATGGCTAGATTGTGTAGATTGTTGGACACTTGCAGAAGCAATTTCCAATGTCTTTTCGTTTGCCTTAGCCATCATTGCTGTAATTTCATGAAAGGCTTGTCCAGTACGTTTTGTTGATTTTACTCCCTCAACTACAGCGTGTACACTTTGAGACGTGTTGTTTTGAATCCCTTTAATAATTGTGGTAATTTCTTTCGTCGCATTGCTAGACTGTTCTGCCAGTTTACGAACTTCTTCAGCTACAACCGCAAACCCTTTGCCGTGCTCACCTGCTCGAGCCGCTTCAATTGCTGCATTTAAGGCTAACAAGTTTGTTTGGCTTGCAATATCATCGATCACTTGAATAATATCTCCAATATGATTTGCCTCTTTTTCAAGCAATGTCATTTGATGGCTAATATCCTCCATACCTATAATCGATGCTTCTACAACTTTTGTTCCGTCGACCGCTACTTTAGACAAATTATCACTTAATGTCGCTGTTTCATTCGCATTATTCGCAACCAAATCAATTGCTTTATTCAATTCTCCGAACAACTCTTTTATTGTTTGAGCATCGTGTGCTTGACTATCAGCACCTTTAGCAATTTCTTTAAATAATTCAGTAATTTTTTGGGCGTCATTGGCTTGAGTTGTCGCACTGCTTGCAACTTCTTCTGTTGTTGCCGAAATTTCTTGAGCAGATGCTGATACATTTTCGGCAGATAAAAGAATTTCTTCTACTGTTGAACGCAAGCTTATAACCATGTTATTAATGGAAAGAGCTAAGTCACCTACTTCATCCTTCGTATTAATAGAGATTGTTTTTGTCAAGTCCCCTTGTGAAACATCTGCAACTAAATCGGAGACATCTTTTAAAGGTTTCGAAATTAGTCTTGCTATAACAATGCCTAAACCAATTGCGAATAGAACGGAAAGAATTAGCACAATAATCGTAATGATGGTAGCAGAATTATACAGTTCTTTCGACTCCATATTTGTTGTATCAGCTAAATGAATATTTAAATCAATAAGATCTTTAAGATATCCTTGTACTTTATCTCCTGCTTCCGCAAACTCAGGTGCTATTTCTAAATAACTTTCAACATCACCCGCATAAGCAAACTCCAACGCTGTATCATAAATGGATAAATAATCGTCGAATGCAGGATAAATTTCGTCAAGAATTGCCTGCTCTTCCGGGGTAATAAATGTGTTACTGTACTTTTCCAACTTACTTTCTATCTCTTTAATCGCTTGAGCACTTTGTTCATTTAATTCGTCTTTTCTCTCTTTCGTCGTCGATGTAAACATCATGTCCCGAATGAGTACGCGCAGTCGTTGATAATCAGTCTCTGCCCGACCTAAATCACTTATCGGTACTACTCGTTCCTCATACATAAAACCAATTTTCTCATCCATATTACTTAAATTAATTAAACTGTAAATTCCTACTAAACCTATAATTAAACTCATTACAATGAATGAACTAATCAATTTAGTAGATGTTTTTAAGTCTTTAAACCACTTCAAAAATAAACCCTCAACTTTCTTTTTCTATTTCTCTGATGACAATGACAGAGTTTTGAATAATTCGGAGTGGAAAGACTTTGGAATGGGTACTTTTTCTTATCTAAACCACTTCGTTTAACCTATTATAAACGTTGGATTCAATATAAAAAAGGACCATTATTAGGTATTATTTTAGGTATAAATAACTAGAACCATTGATTCTATTCACAAACCTTCATGTACTTTTTAATTTTCTCCCTCTTCTTATTTCCAAAAGCAAACCCATCTTATTTTGGGAAAAACTCCATCGGCTCTTTACAATGAACGTAACCATTTTTCTCATAATAATGAATCGCTTCATCACTTGGCCATACAATAACAAATTCATACCCATTTTCTTTCACCCAATTATTTATTGACCTTAGCAATTTACTTCCAACTCCCTTATTTCTATACTCGGGAATGGTATAAACATTTGTCATATACGCAAATGGATGAGTGACTCTACCTGGTCTTGGTACTTTTTGAATTACCTCTATGTATATATGGGAAGCCACTTTTCCATTTTCCTCAGCAACCCAAATGAACCATCTATCATTTTGAATGGCATCTTCTAAAAAAGCATGACACTCCTTTTCGAAATCCTCGAAAGATGCATTCTTTTTACTTTCATCGTGCTCAATCGTAAAATCCCATCTCATTTTGATTAGTTGATCAATGTCTTTTGTTTCTGCGAGTCTAATATTCATCACATTTCCTCCCCGTTTTGTAGAATTGTTACTCTACTAATCCTTTCAACAAAAAAGAGCATAAATCCTTTGATATATGCTCATCACAGTTTCGTTTTCCATAATAAATAAAGTTCCATACAAATGTCCCAGTGTATATGAGATGAATTTAATCCATAAGCTCTTTTAACCGCTTCATTACCGAATGAATCGTCAATCGATGAAAGGAAATAAGAGTTCCCTTAAAGACAACGGAAAAAATACCATATGGCGTTGGGGATAACTCCATTAACTCACCTCTATTTTTCAAATCAATTACGTTTACATCCAATCCTAGTTCATTTGCAGCGGTAATTAGATTTTCTGTTGCTACTTCTACATATGGACATTGAAAAGAACGGAGTATTGTAAGGTCTTGAAATCGTTGTATGCGATTCTCCCAATTAGTAGGAAAGGTAGGTAAAGAAGTGTTATTTTCAAACCGATAGACGAGCAACTCAAATTGATAAGGTGCTGTATCTACCAACTTAAAGTTGTTTTTCAAAAAAATCTCTTTACTTGGTGTCCAAGAAGTTTCCGAGTTTGTTACAACTATGACACCTTTTTTCAAACGACTCTTTGCATCTTGAATACATTTGTTAATAAGTTTAGCCCCGTGACCTTTACCTGTTTCACTTACCCAAAGACAATGAATAACTAAATAATCATCAGCGTGAACGACTCGAGAAGAAAATTCTGCATCCGTATATTCAATAAACCCTACTTGTTTATTGTTTTTTAGTAATTGAATATACTTCAAACCTTCTTCAAATCGTTTGTTTAGCCATTTATTTTTATTTATGTATCCTTGTGATTTTTTCTTACTTCTAAGACAATAGCTTCCTATACCTTCTAGCATTTCAGTATTGACCTCAATCATTTGAATATTAGCCATTTAATCTCCCTCCTCTTTATAACTATTTCTTCTAACTGTTTCATTTTTCCTTTCATTACAAGAGAACAAAAAATGCCTTGCTGTTTCAAGCAAAGCACCTAGGTTATGATTCATTCTTTAAGTTCATGAATACTGTTTGTTTTAAATAGCTGTACTGTGATTCGTTCGTATCAGCATAGGCTTCCTCTCGGTTCGAGAGAACATCCGTATAAACGATGTCTTCTTCAAATTGTGAAGCTGTAAAATCAAAACGTTCCCCGCTAATTACATTATAAAAGTGCCATCCATCTGGTAGTTTCGTCTTTCTGATTTCCCCGCCTAAAATGTCGTGTACAACTAATGCCGTTACTCCACATTGGCCCTTTGCAGGATTATCCGCGCTCCATTTTGAACTAGATTGTAAAGACCACGATTTTCGCAATGACTTCTTGATGCGTTCTGTTTGGTCGATTATATGACTTTCCATGAAAAAAGCTCCTTTTACTTTTCGCATTTATAAAAACGAATTCTGCTCCATTCTAGCGGAATAATACTTTTTATTTCTCAATCTATTTTTGCTTTTCCTCTAACTCTTTTATTTGTTTTTTTATATTTTTCAATTCCGTCTTTAAAGCCTTCACTTGTTTTGAACTATCAACGCCCATTTGAACTCCGAAGGTTACAAAGAGAAACAAAAGGGCTAATCCAATAAAAGTAATAACATATACTTCCATTACTTGTCACTCCTCTTTGTATAGTGATACCCTTATTACGAAAAGGAAAACTCAGCGATGAAAGCTCTATTCATTCCATTACCTTTCCAATAGTAACCGTCCCCGACTAAGTAAATCGCTAATAATGATAGGACGATATTGAATGAATAGTAGTTCCTAGATGAATTCAAAATTTTTAATAAATATATGTTTTACTTGTACTAGATTTTACCTTTGCATGAAAAATCTTTGTTAAGGCTAACTTGAGTAAAACAAAAAAGTATTTAGAACGAACTTGTTCTAAATACCTTACTTGATTTTAAGGCTTATTTGCCTTCAAGGAAAAATTTTTCGATATCGTCTAACATTAAGTTAGCAGCCTTGACGCCTCCAGCTGTATTCCAAATTTCATCACTTACTTTATGAATGTTCCCTTCTTTAACGGCACTTAAGTTTTTAAATAATGGATCATTCACCCATTCTTCTTCTAGTTTAGAAGCTTCACCATCACCTGTTTCATAAGAGAAGTAGAAAATCATATCTCCATCCATTGCAGGTATACGTTCTTTTGTTACATTTTTTTCCGCAAAATCATCCACATTTTGTGATTCTGGACGGGCAAATCCTAATTGATCTAATATCACACCAGAGAATGTATCTTTATGATAGATTCGAACATCTCCTGCCATAAAGCGTACCATCGATATTTCTTTTTGTAATTGGTCACCTAATTTGCTTTTTAAATCCGCAATACGGTTATCAAAATCGCCAATTACTTTTTTCCCTTCTTCTTCTTTGTTCACAGCTTTAGCGTAAAGCTCAAAGTTTTTCTTCCAATCTCCACGAAGATCTTCAGCAAATACTGTTGGGGCAATCGATTTTAACTGTTCATAAATTTTTTCATGACGCATTTTGTTCCCGATAATTAAATCAGGCTTTAATGATGCAATCGTTTCTAAACTTGGTTCACCTTCCGTACCAACACTCGTGACCCCTTCCATATCCGCTTTAATATGGTCATACCAAGGATCGCCAGTCCAAGACTCTACAGCTCCTACTGGTTTCACGCCTAAAGCTAATAAAGCCTCTGTTCCTTCGTTTGTTAAAATAACCACACGTTCAGGTGTTTTCTTTATTTCCGTTGACTCCATTGCGTGTTCAACTGTATAACTTTCTGTACTTGATGCTTTATCAGATGTACTATCTTCCTTCGAAGTTTCTGCCTTGTTTCCGCACCCACTTAGTACGACAACAAATAGTAAAGCAGTAAAAAATAAAAGTTTACTATGCTTAAAAAAGTTTATCATTTTTCTATCCCCTTTTGAGAATGATTTTCATTTACATTCTGAATACTATTGGATAAAATAATCTCTGTCAATATGTAATTGAAAATGATAATCACTATTATTTTTTCGACCATTTCTCAAATTATAAATAGATACATAGGGAGAAAACGATATGCAACTTCATAGCAAAAATGGAAAAGTAGCTGGATTAGTATTAGGAGTTATTTTACTTCTAATCGTAAATTTTCTAAGCCTAGTTCTTGGCTATACGGATTTAACGTTCCATACAGTAATCGATGCCTTTAGCCATTTTGACGGCTCCAATGAACATATCATTATTCAAGATGTTCGACTACCGAGGGCTTTAATTGGGACAGTTGTAGGGGCAAGTTTGGCGATAGCTGGGGCTTTATTGCAAGCCTTAACTAGAAACCCTCTAGCTTCTCCAGACATTTTAGGATTTAACGCGGGTGCGAGCTTTTTTATTGTCGTTGCACTCATGTTATTTTCTATCTCTTCTTTACAAGCAACAACTTGGATTGCTTTTTTAGGCGCAATGATTGCAGGGCTCTTAGTGTACTTTTTAGGCTCCGTTGGTCGGGACAGCATGACACCTATTAAAATGACCCTTTCCGGGGCCGCCATTGCAGCGCTTTTTGGTTCGTTAACTCAAGGACTACTTGTTATGGATGAATCGGCTTTGGATCAAATGTTATTTTGGATGTCTGGATCTGTTCAAGGGAGAGAACTAGCCATTTTACTATCCGTACTCCCCTATATCATCATTGGGGTCGTAATCGCTTTAGTGATAGCTTCGAAGATAAATATTTTAACGATGGGCGATGATGTAGCGAAAGGATTAGGACAACGGACAGGATTTGTAAAGTTAGTAACGGGGCTAGCGATTATTTTACTTGCTGGTGGTTCTGTTGCGATTGCTGGTCCCATCGGATTTATCGGTATTGTCGTACCACATATTGTAAGAACGGTTGTAGGAATTGATTATCGATGGATGATCCCTTACTGCGCAATCGTCGGAGGAATTTTCCTTGTGATAGCGGATATCGGTGCACGATATGTACTGATGCCGGAAGAAGTACCCGTTGGTATTATGACGGCACTCGTCGGTATACCATTCTTTATTTACATTGCAAGAAAAGGTGGAAAGTAACATGAAAAAATATACTTCAGTAAGAGCTTTTCGGGAGAAATTCTCTTTTTTAGTGGATCATAAAGCATTTAAATATAATGTCTCTTTCCTTCTTTTTCTTTGCTTTCTTTTCCTTTTAAGCGCTGGGATGGGAGAGCAATATTTTTCTCCTTGGAAAGTATTCAATATACTTCTAGGGAATAGTGATAGTTTTGAATCGATGGTCGTTGAATCTTTTCGAATGCCAAGAATTTTAATATCCATTTTGGTTGGGATTAGTCTGGCAGTAGCCGGAGCCATTTTACAATCCATTCTTCGAAATCCATTAGCATCACCGGATGTAACGGGCATTACCGGTGGAGCATCAGTCGCGGTCGTGTTATTTTTAGCACTTTTTAGTAACGATAGTAATGTTTTAACGGTAAGTATCCATTGGATGCCCCTTGCCGCCTTTATAGGAGCAACGATTATTGCCTTTCTCCTTTATATCCTTGCATGGAAAAACGGCCTATCCCCTTTCCGTTTAGTACTAATCGGAATTGGTTTATGGGCATTAACAAAAGCGTTAACGAATTTATTTATGATTTTAGGTCCGATTGTTCAGGCAAGTCAGGCGAATGTCTGGATAACCGGCTCCGTTTATGGATCGAATTGGAACAATGTTCAAATTTTAGCGCCCATCACCATTGTCTTATTAATCATTACGTTTATGATGACGAGACATTTAAATATTCAAGAACTTGGAGAAGACATCGCTTTAGGTCTTGGGACAAAAATTGAAAGACAGCGTTTAGGGCTGTTATTACTAAGTACAGCTCTAATTGGAAGTGCTGTGGCCTTTGCAGGAGGTATTGGGTTTGTCGGTTTAATGGCACCCCATATTGCTCGAAAATTAGTCGGTTCATCCTTTGGCAATCTTTTGCCTCTTTCCGCCATAATAGGAGCTATTTTAGTGTTACTTGCTGATACGATTGGTAGAACGCTCTTTTTACCGATTGAAGTTCCCGCTGGCGTATTTACCGCTACGATAGGGGCGCCTTATTTTATCTATCTTTTATATAGACACCGAAATGCTTAAAAAGGAGTAACGATCATGCATGTATTAGAAACGAAAGATTTAACGGTAACTTACGGGGAACAGATTATATTAGACCAATTAAACATTACGATTCCAAATGGTGAAATTACCGTTCTGATTGGAAGTAATGGTTGCGGGAAGTCTACCCTTCTTCGCTCAATGGCTAGATTACTAAAGCCTCAAAGTGGCGCTATTTTGTTAGATGGAGAAGCGATGATGAAGCTGCCTACAAAGGAAGTAGCGAAAAAGTTAGCGATGCTACCCCAAGGACCTGTATCTCCAGAAGGGTTAACGGTCTTACAATTAGTGAAACAAGGACGCTATCCATATCAAAAATGGTACCAACAATGGTCATCAATGGATGAAGAAATTGTCCGTCATGCCCTACATTCTACAGGGATGACAGAGCTTTCCGATCGTTTAGTGGATTCTTTATCTGGTGGACAAAGACAAAGAGCTTGGATTGCTATGACCCTTGCCCAAGATACAAATACAATTTTATTAGATGAACCGACAACGTATCTCGATTTAACTCATCAAATTGAAGTTTTAGATCTTCTTTTTGAACTGAACGAAAAAGAAAAACGAACGATTGTCATGGTATTACACGACTTAAATTTAGCTTGTCGCTATGCCCATAACATCATTGCGGTAAAAGATAAAGCGGTATTTGCCCAAGGGAAGCCGGAAGAAATCGTAGATCGGGAATTAGTGAAAAGTGTATTTCATTTAGATTGTGAAGTAGTGGCAGATCCTATATTCGGAACCCCTATGTGTGTCCCATATGGGAAAGGTCGACATATGACTGGGGTGAAAAACTCTATTGAACACATTCTCTCCCGATGAATTAAAAATACTTGAGGAAAAATTTCGTTTAACTAACATAACGAATACGTCTCCCCTATCTATTCAAATAAGTCATTTATTAGATGAAGTGCAAATTCATCTTTATTTAACGGCTATAAAAGAAAAAACAAAAGCTGCTAACCTTGGGGTCGCTGCATCCCTTTTCGTTAAACGATATAGTTTTGCCATCCTGACCGCGCTATATTCAATGAGCGTGTTGAACAAACGAATCGACTTTTCCTTTCAAAACGTTTCCATTCAAACGTTAGAGGAATCGGATCCGTTATGGCTACCTTCAATCAAATTTAACAATATAAAGTTAAGTCCGGCACCACAGGACAGGGAGAATTGGAGAAATGAAATTTTAACGAGCATATTTGCGAACCATCTGGACGTTTTATTTAACCTGTTTAACAAAACAACAAAAATATCAAAAATGATCATGTGGGAAAATTTATATCTATACATTGTTTGGATGTATCAAAACTTGTTAGACGACAAGCAATATTCAGATAGATATGACGATATGAAAGAGGATTTTGATTGGATTACTGCAATAGGTAAAGGTATGTTATTCGGTGAATATAAAGAAAATCCGTTTTTAAAATTCCGAGGTCCAAATGATGCTTTCAGTATACTTGACGGTCCAGCACATAATAGAAAAACTTGTTGTTTATCTTATTTAACTGAAAACAAAGGGCGTTTTTGCAAAACATGCCCAATTCGGCTGAAACGAAAATCGTAGTTACTTTTCTTTTTAAAGGCTCAAAATAATAAAATAAGCCCTAGATTATTTTGGTCTAGGGCTTATTTCACTGTAGTTAAATTTCACGAGCTTTCATTTTTTCTAATTCTTTTTGCGTTTTATTGGCAACAATTTTTCTTCCACTAATCCAATATCCAATTAAAAATGCTTCGCCCAAAATAAAGTATAAAGCTAGTTTTAGAATAGACCAATCAACGATGTCCGTTGTGTAGACATATAGTATAAATGCTAAATATCCAATGGGGATAATAGAACCTAAATACCTCTCGTTCCTAGTCGATAAAAAATGTTGAACAGCAAATACGAGTACAATGATGCCTAGTCGATACCAGTCATTCATTTGTTTTGTACCTCCTTTTTATATTTCTCAATGATTAATTTTGCATCTTCTAAACTAATCCGATCATCGATGGATAGTTTTTTAATAAAACGAATGAATTCTTCATTTTCCGTACTTTCATTAACTTTAATTTTTTCAATCAATTTATCCAGGCGAATTCTCACCGTCGGATAAGAAACTTCGTAGTATCTTGCAATATCTTTTAAAGAACCTGAATTTAATATGAAATTTTTAATAAATTCAACGTCTTCTTTCTCTAAAGATAATAACCAACTTGGAATATCGTGCTTATCCATCACACCACCCCTTCATCATTATTTAATTTTATTTAAACATTATTTTTAATAAAATTCAAGTTTAGTTTAATATTATTAAAGTTTTAACAAATAAAGGCGTTTATCCTCCTTGAACAAACGCCTATTTATTGCTTATTTAATTAATCTTTGTGCAACTATTTCCTCTTCAATTGCCTTCATCATGGCAAAAGCACCTTCAGATTTGTTCGAGCAAATGACAGTTTGGATGGAGAATGAAGGATAAAAGGCAGAGTGAAAACTTACTCCCGGATCGTATCCCATTATGTGATACTTGAACATTTCATTTCCCTTTTTTTGAATCCAAACACCATAACCGTAATAACTATTTTCATTTACTTGAATGTGAGGTGTAAGTAGTTTACGAGTGTATTCATCCCTTAATAATTGATGATCCATCAGGGCATGCCAGAAATTTGACATATCCTTTACGCTCACAAAGGCCCCTCCATCGGACCCCCCTTTGACTGGTAATGAATAGATATTCGTCTTCCAAGTACCATCTGGAAAATCAATATACCCAAGAGCCGTTTTTTCTGGTAGTGAATCCATTTCAAAATAACCAGCGCCTTTCATATTCGCTCTTTTGAATATATTCTCCTTTACATATTCAGAGAATGGACGCTGGCTTACTTGTTCTACAATAAGCCCCAGTAAGATATATCCTGCGTTGTTATAGTGG
The DNA here is from genome assembly GCF_003711845.1 of Lysinibacillus halotolerans. Classification (GTDB taxonomy): domain Bacteria; phylum Bacillota; class Bacilli; order Bacillales_A; family Planococcaceae; genus Ureibacillus; species Ureibacillus halotolerans. The sequence continues at coordinate 13,429 of NZ_RHLQ01000043.1, read as the reverse complement.
AACTTTTCCCCTACTCCCGATTTCATCGATTCATTTTGAAATAGCGGTAAGAAATTTTCCAAATTCCTTATTAAGTACATCGGATTTTTAATCCATAACTCTTCAAAATCTTCCATTACTTCCTCATCAAAATAGTCGGGTATTCCAGCCGTATGGGTTAATAAATGATGAACCGTAATATCTTGATCGAAGTGAATAAAAGAATACTTTAAACATTCCTGCAGCTTCGTTTCAAAGGAAAGTTTTCCTGCCTCCACTAGTTGACAAATCGCGACCGCAGTAAACAGTTTACAGCCCGATGCAATCCCGAATCGAGTATCTGGTTTGTTTTCAATTTGTTCAGAACGACTGGCAAATCCGTAACTTTCCATTGCTAAAATTTCTTCTTCTTTTTTTACTAGAACTGTTCCGGAAAAATGACCGTCTTCCTGAACTTGGTTTAAACGGTTAATGATTGTTGTCATCAAATCTTGGCCTTCCTTCTGTAATGTAGTAACTTCCTTATTGGCAAACACCTAAAGGATTATGATCTGGATCATAGAAAGTAAAAAATTTCGTCGTTCCTTCCCCACCCATTTCATTTACTTTGACGTTCTTTTCAACTAAATATGTGTACATTTCTTCGATATCTTGGGGAATGAAGTTGTAGTATTTTCCTACACCAAATTGATTTTCTGGAAACTTCATTGGCTTGTGGTTAGCAGTTTTAACTAGACAAACAACAGTAGGTGAATGTTCGCTAATCTTCATCACCGCCGCCTCTTCTTCGAGATACACAAGCTCAAAACCTAATATCTCTTTATACCATGCCGCTGAAAATTTCGGATCCTTAACGGGAATAAAAACCCCTTCCATTCCTTTTAAAAGTGATTTCACCATCTATCACCACTCCTTACATTAAGTGATTAAATATAACATTCGGTAAATAATAGATTTGTCCTTTATTGGTTTCGTTTAAATTAGACAAAAAAGACGTTCATCCATTTTGGATAAACGTCTAACTGTCATTTATTTGGATTTATTTATTCTTTTTCCTCTTTTTGCTTTTCAAAACTAAATTCCGCTAACGTCTGGGCATCCATCATGCGAAGAATACCATCTTTAAAATAGGTTAAAACCATTTCCTGTTTGGCTCTGTTACCTGCGGATACACTTTTTCCATCCTTATATACTTCATTGTTTTCGATGAGTAATTGATGTGTTCTGAAATCATATTCCCATGTTCCTAACATTACATTATCTTTACTAGGATATAGTCCTCTACCATATCCTTCATAAGAACCATCAGCATTTAATACAATGGCTACAGACTTGTCGTCATATAACCATTTCCCAATTAATTCTTTCCCATCCTTTGATACATTTAGTGTTACACTATCATGGTCAATACCAGCTAAACTATCCAATTCATCTAAATCTTCGGTTGTAATTGTTCCATCCCCAACCGCTTCTGGATCTAAATCGTTTAGCATCGTTAAACCTTTCATTAAGAAATCATTCATTTCTTCATATTTATCAAGTACGCTACTTACATCTACTTCGTTTACAAGTAATCCTTCTTTTAACTTTTCTAAATACACTAAATAACTATTCGTAGCATCCACAAAGTATTGATGAGTTTCTTTATATTTTTCAGGCACTGTTGCAGTTTGAATTTCCTTTGAAATTTTCATATTCTCAATCGCTGCATTACCCATTTTTAACATTGGATCTTCTATAGTAGAACTATTATTAAACACATCAAGTATCACTTCTTGATTTTTTTTCAAAGTATCGATTTTTCCTGTTATATACTCATTGTATTCACTTTCTTGAAGAGTGACTGGCTCTACTTGAATTTCCTTATTTAACTGTTCTTTTAAATCATTTATTTTTTGCTCTGAATCTTGTGCCTCTGCCGCTTCATTGACACCTTCCTTAACGCCTTCTACAAATTGACTACAACCTGTTAATAAAAACGCCAAACTCGTTAATGCTAAAAATTTTTTCATATTAATTACCCTTCTTTTCAGTTGCTTTAATGCAATAATATTTGTTGGAATTGTATATTATTAACAGTATCTTTATTTATCAAATTAGACCATAAGACTATTTTCATATTTTACTTTTATTCAATTTGAACTACTTTAAATTAAACGAATCTACTCTATAAAAAAATGAGATGACTAGAACTAGTCGAAATCTAAAATAAAAATTTGGTAGTAATCATTTTTTTAGCCACAAAAAACCACCATTTTTTCTACCCGAGAAAATGGTGGTTTGGATTTTGCCCTAGTCTCATTCTTTAATTATTTAATCTCTTATCCTTAGACGAAAACCCAAATAAAAGGAAAATATATGGAAAGGCTAATAAAATTAAATGGAAATATCCGAAATTCCCAAATATCACCGTTTCATTTGCAGCATTGTATTCCAATTCATCTAAATAAACTCCTAATCCATAACTATACCAAATGACGTAAGCATATAAAATTGCAGAAATTCCATATAAGAATTTTCTAAAAGATTTACTTTACTAGATATTAGTAGAATTATGAATAGAATAGGATACAAAATTAATAGGGCTAAAACTAAGTAAAAGATGGAAATTGGTTCAAAATAATGAACATCCATTAGAAAACCTCCTGCATTTGTTATTTAGGATTACAAGCAGCCTTGTAAGTTTCTGCTAAAGATACATCTGGCCGATTTGATGTTAAAGTTCGGCATTTCTAACTCTAAATTTCTTAAAAACTGGCCATTACTCTAGGAAATTTTGAATTTTATTAACTAAAAAATAGCATCGTCTTATTTTTAGAGAACACCTCCCACTCTACTATTCCTTCCAATCAGCCGGGATATCCACTAACACATACTCACTAGTCCACTTTTGCGTTGTTACAATCAGCTTTTCACCTTGTTTTTCAAAGAAAAGTCCACTTCCATCTTTGTCTGTTAAGGTCCATCCACTTTGACTAACCATTTCTTTAATGATTTCATCAGATTCGGATGTATTTGGAGTGTGTACTATATACCATTCTTGACCATTTTCCTTTGATAAAAAAACGATTGGTTGATCAGAAGTATTTAGTTTCTCTAAAACTTCCCTTTTGCTTATAGTTTCTATTGGTAGCGATGGATAGTAGAGCTTATTGTAAAATACAAGTGCTCCAGCAATAATGATAGCGAATCCAATTGTTACGAATACTTTTTTCATAAAACACCGCCTAATTTTGAATTCTTTCCTCAATTTAAATTGCCCGGCTTAAAATTTCTCCCGGTAACCCGTCTATTTCACAAACTTTTTCCGATTCAAAACCGAGATTGATTAAAATTTTTCTAGACGCTATATTATTCGGATCGATAATGGCTTTTAACGTTGTGACGTTTGTTCCTTTGGCAAGTTCCACCAATTGTCTTCCAATCGTCTTTCCGTAACCCTTCCCCCAATGCTCAGGCACTATCATATAACCGATTTCAGCTTCTTCCTCATTGGTTGCATTCAACGTTAAATGGCCTAGACCAATAAACTTTCCACCCTCGCACACTTTGTAAGTTCCAAAAATATCATATTTTCGATTCCGTTCTAATATTTTTTGAAAGTTCTCCTGGGCTTCAGTGAAAGGAATAGCCCGTTCAGTAATTTGCTCCATCACCTTTTCATCGGAAACTAATTGAAAGTAGTAATCAAAGTCTTCTTCTGCAAATTTTACCCATTCTAAATGATTCATATTTATTCTCCTCGCTTTTCTTTTTTAAAATGAACGGACTGACACTTTCTATATTGTATAATAAATACATATATTGTATAATTCTGAGAATTTGACTAAAAGTGAGAGAAAAGAAAAAAGAGCCTTTATTGGCTCTTTTATATAAAAATTCGTTTTTATTGTAATGAAGCCCAAGTTATAAAGTCTACCATTGGTTTCGTCATTTTTGGGCCTCCATTTATAACATTTCCATTCTGTAATCTATATGAAGCATTATGAACTCCGACAACTTGATTTGAAGTATTAAGCATTGCGGACCCAGATTGTCCATTAAAAGTGTCAATCGTATAATATGCTAAGTTAGTAGACTCTTGACTAACAGTTCCTGACATTCCCCATTGATTGTATAATCCAGTTTCCTCTATTAAATCTGCTGGATAACCATATATTTTAATCGTAGTTCCTGATAGGTTTGTTACTTGTTTATATGGAAGGTATCCTACAATATCACCAGCATCATATGACCCATACTTTTCAAGTTTTAGAATGGCAAAATCGTATTGACTATCTCCTGAGTTTGAATACCCGACTGGATGATAATAATCTTGGATAAAATATGCACCGTATGAGTAATGGTTGTCCTTTAATGCTGGAATTACCACACCGCCTACTGCACTTTCACCTGTATCTAAATCATGCACACAATGAGCATTTGTTAAAACTAAATCCTTACCAATTAAAGTACCTGTACATGCAGCATAAAAATTATCATATTCTAATTCAACGTAAGCTATTTGCTTATGTGGAGTTTTAGTAGTATCTGTAACCTTTGTACGTTGATCTGTACCAATGACTGCAAAAGGAGAAAAGCTATTAGAATCTTTATCTTCATCTATTATTTGACCTGTACCGAAGTTTATCGTAGGTTTATTTGGATCTTTAGGTATTTCTCTTTCTGGTAAAACTTTACCACTTCCAACTTTCCCTCTAGATTCACTAACATTATAACTTTGTACTTGGTTTTGTAAATCCGAATACTTAATAATTTGACCTTTAGAATTAATTAAATCATAGGGGCTATTACTATTTGAAATAGTATTAGCAAAACTTGGACTAACTGTAATAGCGAGAGCCATCAATCCAAATAATACTGCAGAAATAATCCTTCTCATTTCCTAACCTCCTATTGATAGAATTTTCAATTAAATAATACCATTATTTGTATAATCTGTAAATTTATTAATTTTAATTTTCTGAAACTTCTAATTTATTAACTTTGTAAGTAGGAGGATTCGATTCTAGAATTTCACTATACCAAACCTTTACTTTTTGCCCGGTTTGTATATGTTCTAAAAGTGATTCATCTTTAAAACTCAGAAATAGTACCTTATTATAATATTTATCTAATAAAGTATTTAAAGGTAGTTCCATATCATCGTAGTTAAAATTTGTATCTTGAATTAGAATTTTTTTCCCTGACTTTTTATCAAATATTATGATCCCTTCTACACTCGCGTTATCTGTAACAATATCAGGTTCCGGACTACTAGAATTCTCACAACTTACTAAAGTAGGTAAGAAACAGAAGATTAGAAATAAGTATAATATCAATTTTAATTTCATCGCCCTGTCTCCTTTCTAAACTTTTAAAATTTGAATATATTCGGTCATTTTTATTACTTCAATAAAAATTGACTTTCTCCTTCTACAACTTTACTCCCCTACATTTGCACTTTTAATTTCAATACTCAATCAAGGGACTCGTTATTTCTTTAAATAAATGATTCCTTCAACTCAAAAAACGTCCAACAAACTTATTTAAGTAATTGTTATTGAAGGGATGGGTAGACTTGATTATGATTAACCGTAGTATTGTTTAATAATGAAGTGATTTTTGAAAATCACTCAGGGGGTCACACGAAATGAAAAGAGTTTATTTAGCTAGTCCTTTTTTTAACGATCAAGAGATTCGTTATTTGGAACAAGTTGAGGAGATTTTAGCAGAGAAACAATTAAAAGTATTCTCTCCAATGAGAAAGTCGGCATCGCCAAACGCTGAGGTAGGTTCACGCCAATGGTCCATTGAAACATTTATGGATGATATTAAACATATTAAGTGGGCTGAAATTGTCGTAGGCATTTACCATGGAAACTATTCAGACAGCGGAACAGCATGGGAACTTGGGTATGCTTATGCTACGGATAAGCCGGTTATTTTAGTTCATGTTGGTGAAAACAGTAACTTGATGGTCCATGAAGGTGCACACGCTAATATTACTTTAGAGGAACTGAAAGAATATGACTTTGATAAATTAGCTAGTTCGTTCTATTCAGGTGAAATGCTCTAAAACAAAAAATGATTGAAAGAGATGTACGATACAACTCTTTCAATCATTTTTCATTATACTTGTTCAGCAGTTACTTCTTCGCCATTTAAAATTAATTTGTAATTGATTTCAGCTTTTAAAGATGCAGACACGGCACAATATTTTTCTTCCCCTAAATGAATGGCGCGCCATACTTTTTTAGGTGTAATGTTACCATCTACTACGAAAGTAAGTGTAGCAGCAGTGAAGGCTGTTGGTAATTCTTCACGACGTTCACCATCTACTGTTATTTCTATGTTTTCAATATCATCTAAATGTGGTTTTAAAATCATTGTCACATCTATTCCGATACAACCGGCTAATGAAGCAAGTAACATTTCGGTTGGTGTTGCCGCCTTCCCTTCTCCACCATAGTTGGCTGTCGCATCCATCGTCATGGGATAGCCAGTTGGTCCAACTGCTGTAAAGGCACGTCCACCTTGCCATTTTGCTTTAATTTGCATTTTGTTCATTTCCTTTCATGTTCCAAGTTAAAATTCTGAAACTTGTCGTAAAAACTTTTGTGCTCGTTCTGTTTCCGGGTGTTCAAAAAATTCTACTGGATTAGCATCTTCGACAATGACACCATCCGCCATAAATAAAATCCGATCCGCTACCTCTTTTGCGAACTTCATTTCATGGGTTACGATAACCATTGTCATCCCATCTTCCGCCAAATCCCTCATTACTTTTAATACTTCTCCTACTAGCTCTGGATCTAGCGCCGATGTTGGTTCATCAAATAACATTAACTTTGGCTCCATTGCAAGGGCTCGTGCGATAGCAACCCGTTGTTGTTGACCACCTGAAAGCTGAGAAGGATAGGATTCCTCTTTCTCGGCAAGACCTACTTTTAAAAGTAAGTCGGAAGCAATGACATAGGCTTGCTCTTTATTCATTTTTTTCACAACGAGCAGTGCTTCCATGACATTTTCCACAACAGTTTTATGTGGGTATAAGTTAAATTGTTGAAATACCATCCCTGTTTCTTGGCGGATGGCGTGTATTTCTTTTTGTAAAACTTTTCTTTGCGCTTGTGGGTCAATGACATGTCCATTCACTTTGACTGTGCCGCCCGTTATCGCCTCTAACCCATTCATACATCTTAAAAACGTACTTTTTCCAGAACCACTAGGACCAATTACTGCTACGACTTGTTTTGCGGGAATCGTTAATGAAATGTCCTTTAATACTTCGTTTTTTCCGAAGTTTTTTTGTAGATGTTTAATCTCAATCATGCGTTGCGCCCCCTTTAGTAAACAGACAACCGTTTTTCAATTTTATGCAATATAAACGTAAAGAACGTACTCATTATCCAATACATGACAGCAATTGCTAAATAAAATGGCATATACACATAATATTGAGATACTAACAGTTGGGCAGAACGCATTAATTCTGTCACTGCAATGACTGAAACGAGTGATGTTTCCTTTAACATCCCGACAAAGGTATTTCCTAATGGTGGAATTGCATAACGTACAGCTTGTGGAATTACGATACGGCGCATTGCTTGACGTTCGGTCATCCCCGTTGCAATCGCTGCTTCTGTTTGACCTTTTGGTACGGATTCAATAGCACCACGGAAGGCTTCCGAAACATAAGCACCAATATTAATACTTAAAGCGATACATGCAGCTGTTAATGGTCCAAATTCAATACCGTAGTCGACTAAACCGTAGTAAACAATGACAATTTGAACTAGTGGCGGTGTTCCACGGATAATTGAAACGTATACTCTTGCAATCATACGTAGAAAGCGATTGCCCTTCAGTCGGGCAACCGCGGTAATTAAACCAATTATTAAACCAAAGAACATTGACACCACTGTGATAAGTAAAGTATAGTATGCCCCTTTTAGTAAAAAGGGGATATTTTCAATAACCAAATCCATTGTAGTGACCTACTTTCTTATTCTGCTGGTGGTGCTTCTTCAAACCATTTCATGAAAATTTCTTCGTACGTACCATCTTGTTTCATTTCTTCTAATGCTTTATTTAATGCATCAACAAGCTCTGTATTTCCTTTTTTCACCGCAACGGCCGCTTTATCGGATTTGATTGGTTCGCCAACTGCTTTAATCGCATATCCGTTTTCTTCAATGACAGGTTTTAAAGCATATACATTGTTAATTGTTGCATCAATACGACCTGCATCTAAATCTTTTAAAGTTGTAATGACATCGTCGTACGTATTAATTGTAAAATCTCCAACTTCAGGCATTAATTCTGTACGTAAATACGTTTCATCATTTGTACCTAGTCCAACACCGATTTTTTTCCCTTTAAAGTCTTCTTTTGATTGAATGTCTGTATTGGATTCTTTTACAATGACTTTTACTTGGTTTGTAATGTATGGTTCTGTAAAATCAATTTGTTTTTGACGTTCTTCCGTAATCGTTACTTGGCTCACTAATATATCAAATTTATCTTTTTGTAAGCCTGGAATAAGACCTGAGAAGTCTTGTGCGACAAACTCTGCTTCTACACCTAGTCGATTAGCTAATTCTTTAGCGATATCTACGTCAAATCCATCATATTCTTTATTTTCGTTTAAGTAATTGTAAGGCGCATATGTCCCCATAATACCAACTGTCATTTTGCCATCTTGTTGAATTTGCTCAAGAGCATTTGTTTCTTCTTTTTTTGAATCTTTCGTTGTATCTGTTCCACATGCAGCTAATATTAGTGAAGTAACTGCTACAAGTGATATTAACCATTTTGCCTTTTTCATGTTTTTTCCCTCCTGTTTTAGACTCCGAAAATACCGAAAAATTCAAATTTAACGGTCTCTTCAATAATTTGTTGTAGTGAATGATGCTGCAATACTTGGCTCGATGAAGAAGTTTTAAATAACCATCGCGATAAAACCCCTTCGAGAAGACTCATGACAAAAACAGCCTGCATCTCTGGATTGATGTGTTCATTTGTCATATGCAACTCTTTTGCCCTTCTTATATTTTTTGCAAAAGCAGCTTCCATATCCGTTTTAATTTCATCCACTTTTGCTTGTAATGTAGGCTGTGAATGAATCCCTTTTAGTATGATTTGCATTAAAAACGGATTTTCTTCAGCAAATTGAAATATATGTTCAAATATATTCATGGAAGAGACAACTGAATCTTTCACATCCACCTTCGTTGTACGATATCCGATTTGGATCGCATTTAAAATTTGAACACGACCAGCTTCCAACATCTCTAAACAAATGGCTTCTTTACTTTCAAAATGCCAATAAAACGTCCCTTGGGAGACTTCAGCCTTTGCTACTATGTCAGAAATTTTCGTATTCTCAAAGCCTTTTGTTGCAAATAATTCTAATGCAATCGCCAATAATTGTTGCTTTCTATCCTGCCTTCTCATTCGATCTTGCATCATTCACACCCTCCTAACTGACTCATCAGTTAATTAAATCCTACAAACTTACTTGAGATTAGTCAAATGTTTTTACTTAAATTTTTTCAAAAAATTTAATTTGCTAGAAATATAGTGCATTTATATAAAAAAAGAAGCCATTTGAATAATGCTCAAAATGACCTCTAAACAATTTGAAATTTACTACCTATTACTCTTCATCAAGAATATCCATTTTCTTTAACGTTTCCACCGTAATTTGTTTTGATTCTGTTCCAGAGCCATCTAGGTTAACAGCAAACACCCATGTTTCTTTCTCCGTTTCAATAAAGCCGACATACCATCCTAATCCCATATCTGAAAGTCTCGTTCCCGTTTTACCGTGGAGCGTATACTCATCCTGTTCGTCTTGAATCAAAATTCTTTTGACGGTTTTTTGGTTCTTTTCCGTAAAAGGAAGATCTTCTTCTACTAAGCTTTCTATAAAGTCTACTTGTTCTATTGCTGAAATTTCCAATGTACTGTCGAGCCAAAATTCGTCGATTCCACCAGATATATCTCTATTTCCATACCCTATTTGATTCACAAACTTTTCCATGTTCGTTACCCCGATATCCCGCGCCATATCTTGATAAAACCAAATAGCGGATTCCCTTATAGCGGAGGCTAAGGTGTGATCCCGATTCCAACTTTCAAATTCTCTTATCACTCCATCCCATCTTTTCACTTCATACTCATCTCTTACTGCGCCTGTCTCCAAACCGATTAACGAATTCGGCACTTTAAAAGTCGATTCGGGTGTGAATCGTTCTTCACTTCTCTCACGGTTATAGACATACATCTGATCATTTTTTAAATTTTTCAAAACCATCGTGCCATCTCTTCCATCAAATAATTGTTCAATATGCAATTCCTTCGTTTTTTTACCTTCCGCGCCTGGAGTTGAAGAAAAAGTAGTAAAAGCAAGGACGATTGAGAGTAAACACAACCCTATGAAACTAGAAACCTTTTTCATTGAACCTTTCTTTACCTTGTCCATTTGAATAACCTCCTTATTTTAGAAGTTTTTGGAACTTCCATCCTTTATACTAAAGAGGTAAATTCATTTCCGGTAGATAGTAAAAACGCCATCTGTACCCATACAAAATAAGGGGTGGAAATTTAAATATGGACACGAAATATCAAGAAATTATGAATGAAATTCATGCACAAATTGCTGACGGCCGCCTTCAACCCGGAGGGAAATTACCGTCTATCCGAGCCCTTTCAGAGGCCTTTAAATGTAGTAAAAATACAATTATTAAAGCTTATAATGAATTGGAAAAGCAACATAAAATTTATGCTGTTCCAAAAAGCGGTTATTATCTCGTCGGCAGTCGTCATTTAGATTCCGAAGCAGAGGAAATGATTGATTTTGTTTCTGCCGGTCCTGACAAATGGCATATGCCCTACCGTAATTATCAACATTGTATGAATCAGGCAATCGAATTGTATAAAGAAGACATGTTTCAATACGCCGAGCCCCTCGGTTTATCTATTTTAAGATCCCAATTATCGAAGCAATTGCAAGCGCTTCAAGTGTTTGCACCAGCACAAAGAATTTGTGTCGATTCCGGTTCCCAGCAAGCCCTTGATATTTTAGTAGCCCTTCCCTTTCCTAATGGCAAAGAGGAAATCTGTATCGAGCAGCCAACTCATTTCAGTATGATTGAGTCAATTTCATCAAGAAGGCTGAATGCAGTTGGGATTGAAATAACAAAAGAAGGTATCGACTTGAAACAATTAGAAAAAATCTTTAAAGAACGGCCTATTAAATTCTTTTATACTGTTTCCAGATTTCATAATCCTACCGGCTATAGTTATACAAATAAAGAAAAGAAAAAGATCGTTGAATTGGCCCAAATATATGATGTATTCATTATCGAGGATGATTATATGGGAGATCTTGATACACGGAAAAAAGCGGATCCGATGTTTGCCTACGATCCTTCTGGCAGAGTCATTTATACGAAAAGTTTTTCAAAAGTACTTTTACCTGGCTTAAGACTTGGGGCCGCTGTTTTACCTGAGTCGCTTATTGAGCTTTTTTCGAAAGCAAAGTTTGCTGCCGATGTCCACTCTCCTGTTTTAACGCAAGGTGCCTTGGAAATTTATTTGCAAAGCGGGATGTATAATGCCCATATACAAAATTTAAGAACAATTTATAAGAAAAAAGGCGAGATGTTGAAAAGGGCTTTCCTTACCTATTTGCCTGAAGGAGTAACCTTCACCGGTGCCGAATCTGGATTTTACTCTTCTATTCAATTGCCTTATCCATTGAAGGCATCCCATCTCGTAAATTCTTTAAAAAAGAAAAACGTTCTTGTTCAAGATGCGACAGGCATGTACCTACCTCCATATAAAAAAGAAAACGTCATCCGTTTGAGCGTCTCTCAAGTAGAAAACAGGAAAATCGAGGAAGGGATTCGAATCATTGGAGAAGAAATTAATCATCTGGTAAGGAAAAACACTAGCTATTTTGGAGGTATAAATTAGTTAAGCATTAGAGGACACGGAATATAGAAAATCTATAGTAAACCAGCTATATTTTATCGCATATAAAGGCAGAAGAACTTTTTTCAAATTTAATGAATTAATGGATATTCACCATTTGGATTGAATATAACTAAATATCCAATACGTATACTAAGTAATTACTATTATTAATTAAGCTGTTCTACTGTATCTCTAAGGTTTCAATAAGTTCCTTTAAGAATTTTATATCAAATAAGGGGTTGTCCATTTTATCCAAAAGTTGTAAGTTAAAGTTACCACACTTTTCTTTATAAGATTATATAGGAATAATAAAAGGATGGAAGAAAATCATTTATACAATATGTTGAAGTCGCTTTGAAATTATAAATATGACAGCGTATTCCCAGAATTACCAAAATGATTAAGTATTAAACTAGCGTTTGAAAGAAAAAGATGAATTAAAATGGAAAAAGGAATTATTACTTGTTTATAGTAAAATGTATTTTTAATAGAGAAGAAATAGTTAGATTACTTGTGTAAGAATTATAGTTAAGTAATATTCGGAGGTAAATTTATGAATACAAATTATATTGTAGGTACTTTATTCTTTTTAACTGGTAGTTTTATGTTATTTATGCATAGATTGGTAAGTCTAGCTGTTCATCATTTAGGCAATTTTGTGAATGATACTATTCATTTAAGCAACCTTTTATACATACCATCTATTTTATTTATTATAATAGGTTTGATTTTAATATATATAGGATTAAAAAGAGTTAAAAAGTAATATTTTACAAAAATAACCAAAAATAATTGGTAAATTTATACAAAAATTGTTATCCTAAAAATTGTAAAATATCAACATTGGAGGTATTTTTGTGAAAAAATTATTTTTGGTTTTTAGTTGTTTAATAATGGTCTTTGGTTTCAGTATTACTTCAAGCCAAGAAGCTAAGGCTTTAAGTGGTAATGAGCCAACTTACACTTATTGGATGCAATCTTCTTCTTCTTTAATTAAAACTACATACGGTTCTTGGGTTACTAGAACTGCATATACGCATGGTCCTGCTACAAAGACATATTCCTATGAAACTTCAACATCTTGGAGTGTGGAGAGCTATGCTGAGCTTAGTTATAATGAAATTAAAAGTGGTTTGAAATCTAGCTTTACTAGTACAAAGAAGATAACTGATTCTATGTCATGTAGTATTCCAAAAAATAAAAAAGGTGCTTATCAAACAAGAGATGTTTACAATCATTATAAAGTAAAATTGCAGGAATGGATAAGTGTTGATGGACGTAAATCGAAAACAGGGAAAACTAAAACTGTTACTATAAAGAAAAAAGTAGGATTAGAAGACAGATGTAATCTTATAAATAAATAATAAAAAAGAGGCTGGGACAAAACCCACCTCTGAAATGAAAAGCCGGTGAAATTTTACGATAAGTAAAATTTCACCGGCTTTGATTATTTTAAATAAAAAATAAGGACCACTTCTGATAAAAT
>NZ_RHLQ01000042.1 GCF_003711845.1 Lysinibacillus halotolerans | reverse complement strand
AAATTCATGGCCATTAACTAAAGAAAAAAAGAATTTACATACAAAAATAGAGAAAGGTGAATTTGAGTTTCCTCAAATTCACCTTTCCCACTATTTGAAGCTAGTTATGTCCCAGCCTCTTAAATTTGTGCTCGCTTCAAATTACTGTAACTCCTCATGTTCAAAATAAGGAAAATCACGATCCGTTCTACAGTTTTCACATACATGAAGTATTCTTGTTGAAGGTTGTTCATTATTTTCCTGTTCTTCGTTTTCTTCAAACCCACAAACTTCACATACTTTCATCTTGCTCCTCCTCCCAACAAAATCTTATCGACACATGCTAATTCAACACGTTATACCCTATATCTTTTACAGCTTGAAGAAAATCTACATGGGAGGCAGCTTTCTCATCATAAGCAAAAGTAGCCGTTTTGTTTGCTAAACTTACTTCTGCATCGCGGACTCCCCAAACTGATTCCAAAGCTTGAAGGACTTTATGAACATCTTCCTCATTTTGTAATCCTTCAATTTTAATGCTTCCCTTTTCCAATTTATCCAATCTCCTTTTTAATGTAGGTCTCGTTTATCCCTTTGAAATACCTCTCCCATCCCTTCCAACAAACCTAGCATAGTAAAGAGGGACGTCCTTACTTCATCGTTTCGAAAACTATTTCCAAGTTGCCATAAGCTGACTTTATCATTTCGATCAATTCTTTCCCCTAATTTTTCTAGACCACGAGTAACTCCATTTAGAAGGACTTGTAATTCATCCGGATTCAATTGACCAAGGAATTTGAAAGTATTCATACCGTTTTTAATTATATTATGCATACCCGGCTGGTTGACCTGTTGTATAGCAATTGCCCCTACATCAACCCGTTTTTCAAGCAAGCCATTTATTGCTTCTAACACCCCCATATCTTGGAGATGTTTAATAATTCCAATTGTTGATATAATCGCTTCTCGATTACTTGCTAAAGCAGCGATAATCTCTGAAATTGCTTGTGATTGTTCCTCTTCAGGAGTAGGAATTTCTTTTCTAATTTGCTTGATTGCTTCCGCCATATTGTTCTCCTCCTATTTCGAATAAATCTGTAATTGGGGTAAAATCATCTCGGTTCCATTTCTCCTCCACTCGTACACTAATTTGCGGCATACGATTTCCAAATCGATGATTTACCTTTGGCAACGGCGGTTCTCCCTTTTGCTCCAATACTTCCATTTTGACACCCATTTCTTTATAGTTCGGCGTATGGGTAATCAAGTCATGATAACTACTCGTTAGACGGTTAACTGCTTCAACATCTTCCCGCGTATTCATCGTCAAGTACAATTCCTTTCCTGCTACACGGTCCGTGACAATGGCTCTTACTTTAACTTGTCCGTATGGAGATGTAAGACGTACTAATGAACCGTCTTCAACGCCCCTTTCCTTTGCCAATTCCGGCGAAATTTCAAGCCATGGATGAGGAACTTTATGGGTAAGACCTTCAGATCTATACGTCATATTTCCTTCATGGAAATGTTCTAACAAACGACCGTTATTAAGGTGTAGGTCATATTCTTCTCCTGCTTCAAAAGGAGGCGTCCAATCAACTGGAACAAGCCGCGCTTTGCCATCTGGGAAGACAAATCGTTTTTCGTATAGCAGTGGCGAATCCGTACCATCCTTTTTAACCGGCCAAATTTGACTGTTGAACCCTTCCAACCTTTCATAACTAACACCTGCAAAATATGTCGCAAGACTCGCTGCTTCATCCATAATTTCACTTGGATGTTGGTAATTCCAATTCGCACCGAGAAGATTCGCAAGTTCTTGGAATATCATCCAATCCGGTTTGGAATCACCAAGGGGCTCAAACACTTTATAAAACCTTTGAATTCGACGTTCTGTATTAACAAACGTACCATCCTTCTCAAGGCTCGGGGATGCTGGCAATACCACATCAGCAAATTGGGCTGTTTTACTAAAGAACACATCTTGGACAACGAAAAATTCCAATTTCTCAAGCATCGAATCGACAAAATTCACGTTTGAATCTACCAATGCCATTTCTTCACCAAATAAATACAGCGCCTTCAGTTTGCCTTCCTTAACCCCTTCCAGCATTTGATGATTATCCAAACCTGGGTCCTTCGGTAATGTAACTCCCCATGCTTCTTCATAACGTTTTCTAACTTTGTCATCTTGAATCGGTTCATATCCAGGCAACCATGCAGGCATTGTACCGAAATCACAAGCACCTTGAACATTGTTATGTCCTCTAAGCGGATATGCTCCTGTTCCTGGGCGTCCGAAATTTCCAGTGATAAGTAGCAAGTTAGCGATTGCAGTACTCGTATCGGTTGCACCTTTATGTTGGGTAACCCCCATCGCCCAAAGTATGCAAGCCGTTTTAGACTTATGAAGCATAGTAGCTACTTGAATCATGTCATCTTTTGATAGTCCTGTTGCCTTTTCAGCATAGTCTAGCGTGTATTTATTTAAAGATTGAATATATTCATCCAAACCGTTTACCCGATTTTTTAAGAACTCTTTATCTTCCCAGCCTTGATCTAAAATATATTTTGTTACAGCGGAAATCCAAATAAGATCCGTACTAGGTTTTGGATGAATAAACAGGTTCGCACGCTGTGCTAATTCGTTTTCCCGCAAGTCTGCCACGATAAGTTTTTGTCCGTGAAGCTTATGGGCACGTTTAATACGCGTTGCAAGAACAGGATGGGATTCAGCTGGATTCGCACCGATTACAATTATCAATTCCGACTTTTCAATGTCTCTTATTGTTCCAGAATCTCCTCCAATTCCAACTGTCCGTAAAAGGGCTGCTGTTGCAGGTGATTGACAATATCTTGAACAATTATCAACATTGTTTGTCCCCATAATCGCGCGGGCAAATTTTTGGAATAGGAAATTTTCCTCGTTGGAACATTTCGATGAAGCAATATATCCGATGGAATCAGGTCCATATTGTTCTTTAATACCTGATAATTTTGACGCAATTAATTTAAGGGCCTCATCCCAAGTCGCTTCCACAAATTCATTCCCTTTACGAATTAAAGGTTTTGTTAGGCGCTCTTCACTATTGACATAATCCCAGCCCCATTTCCCTTTCACACATGTAGAAATGCCATTAACCGGTGCATGTTCTTGAGGCTCAATTTTTAAAATTTTACGGTCTTTTGTCCAAACTTCAAAGCTACATCCGACCCCGCAATACGTACATACCGTTTTCGTACGTTTAATTCTTGCCTTTCTCATCGCTGCTTCCATTTCGGAAATCGCAAAAATTTCCTTGTAGCCTGGTTCTACTTCTTTTGTTAAATCAATCATTGGTTCTAAAATTTTAGGTGGAATATTTGTTAAATAACCAGCTTCACCGAGCATGGATTTCTCCATCAATGCATTACATGGGCAAACCGTTACACAATGTCCACAACTTACACAGGAAGATTCATCAATCGGTACATCGTTGTCCCAAATCACGCGGGGCTTCTCTCGATTCCAATCAATAGTCAATGTTTCGTTTACTTGTAGATCTTGACATGCCTCTACGCATCTTCCACATAAAATACATTGATCGGGCTCATATCGATAAAATGGATGGGAGTGATCTGGTGGGTATGGCTTTGCTTCAAATTCATATTTTTGGTGTTCAATTTCCAAATATTCGGCTGTATTATGAACGACACAGTTCCCATTATTATTGTCACAAACTGTACAATACAGCTCATGATTCTTTAATATTCTAGACATTGCTTCATATTGAGCATCTTTTACAACTTTAGAATTTGTATCTACATTCATACCAGGTTGTACTTTTGTTGCGCATGCACGGACCATTTCACCATCAACATTGACAAAACATGTATCACAAGTTTGAATAGTTCCAAGATTAGGATGATAACAGATACTCGGTATATAAGATTCATTTGCCTGGGCGACTTCCAAAATGGTTTGATCAGAATGGGCCGCAAATTCTTGCCCATTAATTTGGATGGAAAATGAAGTTTGTTTCATATCATTACTCCTTATTTACAATATTTGATGGATGCTCCTACAAAACAATATTCCTCCAAAGTATGTCCAATAAATAAAGGGATAATCATGTATATTTACCTTATCGATAAAAAAACGGTAGTCTTTGCGTTAAAAATCCAATAATTTATAAATCAAATAGGCATAAGAAAAAGGCTCAAAGGTTAATCTTATAATGGATACTCTATTTGATTCATTTTTGAAATTCATTATAAGAAAGGTTTGAAAAAAATGGATAAGGAAGTATTATATGAGCGTGTTCAAAATATGATTGTTTCTTCAACGAAAAAACCGAAATACACAGCCCTTTCTACAGTAAAAATTGCAGATTTATTTGGTGTTCAGTCTGAGGATGTAGAAAAAACGTTGGATGAATTAATCAAAGAAGGACGTTTAAATAAGTCAACATTGCCTGAGCCACCAAATTATGAAATTTACCTATTACCCTAAGAGGGGCTCCAAATTCATAAATGAATTGTAACTAAAAAAAGTCGATTCCTATACAATAGGAATCGACTTTTTTAGATTTGCTCGGAATATGTTAAAGGATTTATCATCCCCCACTAATAGGTGGAATAAAGGCGACTGTATCTCCGTCTTTTACGATCATATCATCTGTTGCAAATTCTTCATTAACAGCTGCCATCATATTTTGTAAAGAAAGTTGTGGATATTGATTTTCCATCCAATCTTTCAATTGACCAACTGTATAGTCTGACACGTCAACTTTCAACTCGGATTGACCGATTGTTTCTTGTAAGTGGGCAAAAAGCAATATTTTAATCACGAGCGTTCTCCTTCCTCGCTAGGTAGATTTTTCGGATAGGGCACATTTTCTAATTGATCGCCAATCCATTCCGTCCCATCTTCCCAATATTCTTTTTTCCAAATAGGAACGATTTGTTTAATCCGATCAATTGCATATTCATTTGCCATATAAGCAATTTTACGATGGGGCGATGACACCGCAATAACGACGGCAATATCCGAAATTTCTAGATGACCAACGCGATGGGTTATCGCAGCGATCGCTTCTGGCCACTTCTCTTGTATTTCTTTAGCGATTTGCTCAAACATTTTAATCGCCATCTCTGGATAGGCTTGATATTCCAAATGGAGTGTTTTCTTCCCCTTTGTCATTTCACGTACTGTTCCGATGAAAATCGTAATCGCACCAGCGTTTCGGCTTACTACTTTTTGTCTAACTTCCTCCACGTCAATAGGTTTATCTACGATTTCAAAAAAGGATGTACTCATATTTTCCCCCTCATTTCTGCCATTAAAAATTCCATATACTGTGCTGTATCATGAATTGAGAATGTTGGATACTCTAGCGGTTTTGTTAATGGGTAAGATGGCCAATATATCACACAAATAATATTGGACACTTTTTCAAGTAAAGCTTGATCTTCTAAAGTACGTAACAGGACAACCTTCGAAAAATGTTCTTCTTTATATCCTTCTATTAAGATGATATCGGTTTTAAAAGAAGCATAAATCGCTAATATATCGTCCAGATTCCAGTTGTTTTGATGAATACTCATGCGCAAAGTACCATCTCCTTCAACTGCTGTTACCTGTGCCCCTGCCTGTTCATGACGAAAACTATCTTTTGATTCGCTCATAGGAATTCCACCATGCCCATGATGCTTGATAGTTCCTACTTTTAGGCCACGAGCCGTTGCTTCTCTAATAAGCCGTTCCATTAACGTTGTTTTTCCGCTATTTTGATAACCTACTACTTGTAGGATTTTACGATGTTGTTCCAAGGCCACTCACTTCCTTGCAAATCTTCCAACAATAACACATCGATTTGCATCCCTTTTTCGTATCCTCGAGAACCTCCAGGCAATACAATTAAGGCATTCGCTTCCACTAAGGAAGATACCGCGCTCGATTTATCAAAACCAGAAGGTACTGCAACTAATTGTCCGTTATCGTACGAAACTGTCGCTCGGACAAAACGGGTAAATGGATTTGCTTTTGTAAAATCGGCACCTAAAACAGCGGACTCTCTCCGTAAATGTGGCTGCTTATTACTAAATGCAGTGCGAATAATAGGACGAACAAAAAGTTCAAATCCAACAAAGCAAGCGGAAGGATTACCTGAAAGTCCAAATAAAACTTTCTCTCCCCGAGCAGCAACAGTCGTTACACTTCCCGGCCGCATTGCGACTTTATTAAACAATACATTGGCTTCAATCGCTTCATAAATAGCTGGCAAGTAATCATAATCACCTACAGAAACTCCTCCTGTAGTAATTAATAGATCTACTTCTTCCAAGGCGTTTTTAACAACGTCAATACATACATTCAAATCATCGCTAAATTTCCCAAAGTATTTGGCGGTTGCTCCAGCACGTTCAATTTGAGCCATCATCATATACGCATTACTATTTCGAATCTTTCCAGGTTGTAAAGATTCTCCGGGTTCAAGCAACTCACTTCCAGTTGCAATAACGCCTATAATCGGTTTTCGAAAAACAGGCACTTGGTCATAACCGAAAGTAGCAAGTAAAGCGACAGCACCTGGATTAATATATTGACCTTTTTCTAAAAGGATAGCTCCTTTTTGAACGTCCTCTCCCTTGTAGGAAATATTTGTTCCCGCTTCAAAAGTCCGTTTAATGGACATATACATCTCGTTATTTTCTTCAAAGGTATGGGCTAATTCTAGCATGACAACTGCGTCACACCCTTTTGGAATTGGAGCCCCCGTCATAATACGAACCGCTTCTAGCTGTCCTACTGTATCTTCAAATACAAAGCCTGCACCGATTTCTCCTACAACCTTAAAGGTTACAGGATTTTCTGAACTTGCATCATTACTATCCACTGACCGGATAGCAAAACCATCATAAGGTGAGCGATCAAAAGCTGGTACATCAGCATCTGCAGCGACATCTTCTGCAAGAAAACGTCCATGGGCTTGTAGTAATGGGACCAACTCTTTTTTTTCTTGAAAGGCATATTCCATCACCCGTTGAACAGCTTCCCCCACTGGGATTGGTTTTCTTTTTTCTAACATCAGGTCCACTCCTTTATCCTAATAAACGATAATAAATGCTTTTAGCTTGTTGTATATCCTGTATACCATGAATAACCACTCGTCCATCTTGGAAAACGACAACTCGATAATCTTGTGTTTGGTAAGAAAGTAAATAAGGATTTAGTTGAATATCACCATAAGGGCGAAGTTGATTAGCAAGCTGTTCTAAATTATAGTGAACCGGTTTAGGTGGACGAATTTGCACAGCATCTCTACCACATAAAATGTCTAATTTGGTTTGATTTTCATAGGCTAAATAAGGATATGTGGGGTTATGGCCACAGGATGGACAATTATCATTGCGCATTTTTTCCACATTTATTTCATAATGTTGATTTTTCCAAACATCAAAAGTTAAGAAAGTTTTCCGTCTTGCCCCTTCATCGCCGACTAAAAGTTTTAATACTTCAGCTACTTGGTAAGCTGCTACGATTTGGACAGCTGGACTGATGATTCCTACCGTATCACATGTCATCCCTGTGTTGGGCATGACTTTTAGCAAACAATGTAAACAAGGTGTTTTTCCTGGCACGATCGTATAAGTCGCACCATAACTACTAACACAAGAGCCATAAACCCATGGAATTTTATATTTTTGTGCCAAATCATTCATCATAAAACGAATATCAAAATTATCTGTCCCATCTATCATAATATCTACATCTTCAAGTAGTCCTACTAATTGCTCAGTATCGGCATCTAAAATTAATGCGTTAATTTCCACCTCAGAATTAATACGTTGAAGTCGATTTTTTGCAGCGATTACTTTCGGAACTTTTTCTTGAGCATCTTGTTCAGTATACAGTTGTTGTCTTTGTAAATTACTCCACTCAACATAATCCCGATCAATAATTGTGAACTTGCCAATACCTGCCCTAACTAGAGCCTCTGCACTAGCACTACCTAATGCACCTACACCTATCATCAAAACATGCTTTTCTTTTAATTGTTGCTGCCCTTTTTCACCGATTGGACTGAATAATTGTTGTCTAGAATATCTATTATCCATAAAGTTCTTTGCCTTTCTTTCTATGAATTTTCGTTTGACCTTTTCATTTATAGCATTATAATAAAAGCATTGTTTTTCAATAAACATTTAATTGAAGGAGGTCCTTTGCCTTGCATCCTACACACGCTCAACATCCTATAAGAGCTGCCATATTAACAGTAAGTGATACGCGCACAAAGGTGGATGATCTCGGCGGTCAACGCATTCAATCGCTTCTTCAAGAAGCTTCTTTTGAAGTAATCGACTACCAAATATCAAAGGATGAACCATCTGAGATTTCTAAGTATGTATTAGAATGGTGCGAGAATCAAACTATCAATACAATTATTGTCACTGGCGGCACAGGATTTACACCGAGAGATCAAACTTACGATACCATTGTCCCCCTTTTCGAAAAGGAAATGGTCGGATTTGGAGAATTATTTCGCTCTTTAAGCTATGAAGATATAGGCCCAAAAGCGATGTTTAGCCGTGCCACAGCTGGTAGTCGCGGAAGTACTGCCTTCTATTTGTTGCCAGGTTCCGTCAATGCAGTGACACTAGCTATGACAAAACTAATATTGCCAACTGTTCAACATTTTGTCGGTGAGTTGAATCGCCGATGAAAATTGCTGGAGTTGTTTTAGCTGGCGGTCAATCTTCAAGGTATGGCCAACCAAAAATGTTTGAATTGTTTGCTGGTCAGCCTTTGTATAAGAATAGTCTTAATGCCTTGCAGCAAAACGGACTAGTACCTTTAATAATTGCGACGAATGCTAGCTTGCAAAGGAACTTTGCAGAAGAAAATATCCAAATGATCATTGAAAAACAACCTCACCAAGGACCTTTGTTGGCATTGCAAAACATTATGACAAATCTCCCAGATGTTGAATGGTTTTTTATTGTAGCTAGTGATATGCCTTATATGAATGCAGATTTTGTCCAAACTATGCTTACATATATCGATGATCGATATGATGCGATTGTTCCTAAAACTTCTAGAATACAACCACTTGCTTCCCTTTATCGGCGCACCGCTTTACCAAAAGTAAATCTACTAATCCAACAAAACAAGCGAAGTATGAAAGCCTTGTTAGATCAAGTAAGAGTTTGTTATGTTGGATTTGATGAAAATAGCCCAACATTTATTAATATCAATACACAAACAGATTGGGCACAAACAGTTAAAAAGGAGTCTTACGATGAATAAATTTACTCACTGGAACGAAGAAGGTCGCCCTAAAATGGTCGACATTTCCGAAAAAGAAATTACCGAACGTACGGCTATCGCACGCAGTACAATTACACTATCCGATGAAGTCTATCAAGCGATCCAACAAGGCGATATAAAAAAAGGTGATCCTACACAAGTAGCCCAAATTGCTGGGATTATGGGTGCCAAAAAAACAGCCGATATTATTCCGATGTGTCATCCAATTATGCTACAAGGAACAGATTTCCAATTTGAATATAGCAAAGCCGATGTTGGATACGAATTACACATTCAAGCAACCGTAAAATGTAACGGTAAAACAGGCGTGGAAATGGAAGCCTTAACGGCAGTATCCATTGCAGCACTAACTTTTTATGATATGTGTAAAGCAGTTGATAAAAGTATGGTTATTAAAGAAACTTATCTTGTACAAAAAACGGGTGGAAAAAGCGGTACCTTTACCCGTCAATAAACAAAAAAAATCCGGCATTTTATTGCCGATTTTTTTTGTTTTTAACCACCGATGTGCGACATTTCGATTTTTGATTTTTTCCTTTTTTCCATCGTCTGTTCATTTCGTTCATCGGAATAGCGGTCAGTTCGATTTTCCCATACATTTGAAATACATTGGATGATGGCTGCATCGTCTTCCCCATTCCTTAACAACTCACGTAAATCCGTTCCATCTGTTGCAAATAGACAAGTATATAATTTTCCTTCTGCTGAAATACGAGCACGTGAACATGATGAACAGAAAGAATCGGTTACAGATGAGATAACACCGATTTCGCCTTGATCGTCTTCATACTGAAAACGGGTAGCCACTTCCCCTTTATAATTCGGCTCAACAGGTTTCAATGGGGAAATTTGTTGCACTTGTTCAAGAATTTCCTTCTTCGACACAACGTCATCCATTTTCCAACCATTTGAGTTACCTACATCCATATATTCGATAAAACGAAGAATATGTTGTTTATCTTTAAAAAATTGGGCCATTGTCACAATATCTTGTTCATTTTTCCCTTTTTGAACAACCATATTAATTTTCACTTGCAAACCTGCTTCTGCAGCTTTTTCAATACCTTCTAATACGGTTTTCACTTTTCCACGGTGACCATTCATTTCGAAAAAGCGTTCTTCATTTAGCGAATCAAGACTAACAGAAACTCTCGATAATCCTGCTTTTGCCAAATCATTAGCATATTTTTTCAATAAAGTGCCATTTGTTGTTAAAGCAATATCCTCTACTCCGGCAATACGATGAATACGTTCAATTAATGTCGGTAAATCTCGACGTAGTAAAGGTTCACCACCTGTAATCCGTATTTTTTTCACACCTAATGAGACAAAAATCTTTACTAATCGTTCGATTTCTTCAAAACTCAATATTTTTTCGGAAGGTAAAAAAGCAAAATCTGGGCCAAATATTTCGGCAGGCATGCAATATTGACAACGAAAATTACAACGGTCTGTTACTGATATCCTTAAATCTCTAAGCGGTCTTTGAAATTGATCTTGTAGATTAGTAATTTTTAATCTCCTTCTTTCATATTAGTGGGTTGGTTCAGGTAATATAATACGCTCTTTGTGTGTATAAATATTAAGTGTATTTTGACGAATAAAACCAACCGTCGTAATTCCTAGTTGCTCTGCCAATTGCAATGCTAATTCGGTAGGCGCCGATTTAGATAATACAATTTCACACCCAATTTTAGATACTTTTAGTAAAATTTCCGACGAAATCCTTCCGCTGAATACGATAATTTTATCTTGCATACTAATGTTATTTTGTAAGCAATATCCGTAAATTTTATCTAAAGCATTGTGACGTCCAATATCCATCCGACTTAACACAACCCCATTTACATCACATAGCGAAGCATTATGCACACCGCCAGTTTTTTGGAATGTGGCTGCCGATTGTTGCATCTCTTTCATTAAACGAAAACAATCATCTGGTGTAATACGAACATGAACATCTTCCATCTTTTTGGAAGCTAACGCATCATTTGCAAAGACGAACCCTTGTCGGCTCATACCACAACAAGAAGTAATGTAACGTTTGTTTTGAATTTGTTGATAGAAAGGATTTATACGTTTTGTTTTAATATGCACAAATCCTTCTTTTTCTTGATACCAAATATCTTCAATATCATCAAAACTCGTAATGATTCGCTCTGATGCTAAATAGCCTACTACCATATCTTCTACATATTCCGGTGTACAAACCATCGTAACAAATTCTTGCTGATTAATCTTCACTGTGACAGCGTGTTCTGTCACAACGCTATCCTCTACTTCTAACATTTTATTATTTTCAATCCGTATAATTTCTCGATTTACTATATTTTCCATAAGGGTTCCTCTTTATTCACTAATTTTATCCTCAAAAATAAATACTGAAATTGCCAAATCTTCTTCGACTTTAATATCTGAAAATAAATGGAGCAGCTTTGTACCCATCAATTCTTCCATACCTTCTGGAGTTTTTTTCGAATACAACTCTTGAATCATAGTTGTCCTTGAAGCATGAACCATTTTTAATCCTTCTGGTTTACTGGCAATGAATCTTTCTGTTGGTGTCAGATTACCATACAACGTTGAAACGGCCATATTTTCTACAAAAACAGTATGAATACGCTCCGGTCCTTTACCGAATAAATCTTTGCGCAGTTTACGAATAATGTCGTTAAATTCATGCACTTTTTTTGACATGTTGACGATTCTCCTCACTTAATTAAATTTTTTTATCGGAGACCACCCTTACAGTTTGTTAATAATATAGCAACTTTAAAAAAATTTAAAGTGAAAATATTTTTTGATAATTATTACTATTAACAAATTGCATGATAAATATTGTCCATTTGAAATGTAACCGTTATAATAAGGTGGTTACAAATGGAATTGAATTATTTTGATGCTTATGTCATAGTTTTACCAAATTCCGGTTGCACTATTTGCATAGGAATCATAATGATTGAATTCTATTATGAAATCTAAAAAAATAAAAGTAGATTGAGTTTTTAGCACGGCTTGCTAAGAATTTTATCCACCGTGATTAGACAGCATGAAAAGTTCATGCCGTTTCATGGTGGATTTTTTTATTTTTTAAACATGTCAACAATATATGATCACTTCGTTAATGGTTGCCCTTATCCCTTTATAAGGACACGATAAATCTGAAAAAGAGCTTAATTTAACCATTTTTACAATTTATTATCACCCACAACTAACTCACTAGACTCTTTTCGGCTTTACCATAAGCATTAACCTTGTGACATATAATTTTGTCAAATAGCAAAAGGAGGAGTTTACGTTGACTAAAATTAACATTAATGGCGTACCCTATGAAGTAGCAGAAGGAGCTACAATTCTTGAAACCATTAATCAATATGGCATTGAGCATCCACAAATTTGTTATGTGCCATCAGTTGACCCTATCCAAACTTGTGATACTTGTATCGTAGAAGTAGATGGCCAACTCGTTCGTTCATGTTCAACAAAAGCAATAGACGGCATGAATGTCCAACTTAAATCTGATAAAGCGAAAGCTGCTCAAACAGAAGCAATGGACCGCCTATTAGAAAATCACATGTTATACTGTACTGTTTGTGATAATAACAACGGGAACTGTACACTACATAACACAGCAGAAATGATGGAAATTGAACATCAAAAATATCCTTACAAACCAAAAGTGGAACCACATGAAGTGGACATGTCCCACCCATTTTACCGTTATGATCCAAACCAATGTATCGCTTGTGGACAATGTGTAGAAGTTTGCCAAAACTTACAGGTAAACGAAACATTATCTATCGACTGGGAAGCAGAAAGACCACGCGTTATTTGGGATGACGGCGTTAGCATTAACGATTCCTCTTGTGTAAGTTGCGGTCAATGTGTAACAGTTTGTCCATGTAACGCTTTAATGGAAAAATCTATGCTTGGTGAAGCTGGTTTTATGACTGGTATTAAACAAGATACATTAGATCCAATGATCGATTTAATTAAAGAAGTTGAACCAGGATATAGCGGTATCTTCGCTGTTTCTGAAGTGGAAGCTGCGATGCGTAGCAAACGTACGAAAAAAACAAAAACAGTTTGTACTTTCTGTGGTGTAGGTTGTTCCTTCGAAGTTTGGACAAAAGATCGCAAAATTTTAAAAGTACAACCTTCTGATGGTCCTGTAAATGCCGTTTCTACTTGTATTAAAGGGAAATTCGGTTGGGACTTCGTTAACTCTGAAGAACGTATTACAAAACCATTAATTCGTAAAAACGAAGAATTTGTTGAAGCAACATGGGATGAAGCATTAGATTTAATTGCTTCGAAACTAGGCGGTATTCAAAAAGAATTTGGTCCTGGTTCTGTTGGTTTCATTTCTTCTTCAAAAATTACGAACGAAGAAAACTACTTAATTCAAAAAATGGCACGTCAATTGTTTGGAACAAACGACGTAGATAACTGTTCACGTTATTGCCAATCACCAGCTACAGACGGTTTATTACGTACAGTTGGTTTTGGTGGGGATGCAGGAACAATTAAAGATATTGCGAAAGCTGGACTTGTTATTATCGTTGGGGCAAACCCTACAGAAGGTCACCCAGTATTAGCGACTCGCGTAAAACGTGCTCATAAATTACATGGTCAAAAATTAATCGTTGCCGATGTTCGTAAACACGAAATGGCTGAACGCTCTGACATCTTCATGCGTCCTAAACAAGGTACGGACCAAGTTTGGTTAATGGCCGTAACAAAATACATCATCGACCAAGGTTGGCATGATGAAGCATTCATTAAAGAAAATGTCCATGACTTTGGTGCTTTCAAATTTGTACTTGAAAAATACACACTTGAGTATGCAGAAGAAGTAACAGGCATTTCGAAAGAAACATTAATTAATGTTGCGGAAATGATTCGTGATGCTGACGGTACATGTGTTCTTTGGGGTATGGGTGTTACTCAAAATACAGGTGGTTCTTATACATCAGCTGCAATTTCAAACCTTCTATTAGCTACTGGTAACTATCGTCGTCCAGGTGCAGGAGCTTACCCTCTTCGCGGTCATAATAACGTTCAAGGTGCTTGTGACATGGGTACTTTACCAAACCTATTACCAGGTTATCAAAAAGTAACAGATGATGAAGCACGTGCTAAGTTTGAAAAAGCATATGGCGTGAAAATTCAACCGAAACCAGGTCGTAACAATCCACAAATGTTAGATGCGATTATGGAAGGTAAAATGAAAGCTATGTACTTAGTTGGTGAAGATATGGCGCTAGTGGACGCTGATGCGAACCATGTAGATAAAGTTCTTTCATCATTAGACTTCTTTGTTGTTCAAGATGTGTTCTTATCACGCACTGCACAATATGCAGATGTAGTTTTACCAGCAGCACCATCTCTTGAAAAAGAAGGTACATTTACAAATACAGAACGTCGTGTTCAACGCTTATATCAAGCTTTACCAACACTAGGTGAATCAAAAGCAGATTGGGAAATTTTACAATTAGTTGCGAATCGTTTAGGAGCAGATTGGAACTACAGCCACCCAAGTGAAATCTTCGACGAAATGGCTAGCCTTTCTCCAATTTTCTCTCAAGCAAACTACGATGTATTAGAAGGATGGGGCAGCTTCAACTGGGGTAGCCACGATGGTAAAGATACACCTTTACTATATGAAGATGGCTTCAACTTCCCTGACAAAAAAGCTCGTTTTGCTTTAGATGATTGGATGAAACCTGTTGAATATGAACCAGAATACGATTGTCATATTAACAACGGGCGTATGTTAGAACACTTCCACGAAGGAAACATGACAAATAAATCGAAAGGTATTCAATCAAAAGTACCTGAGATTTTCGTAGAAGTATCACCTGAATTGGCGAAAGAGCGTGGTATTGAAGATGGAACGTTATTACGTTTAGTGTCTCCATATGGTGCATTAAAATTAAATGCCCTTGTAACAGACCGTGTACAAGGTAACGAACTATTCTTACCAATGAACTCTACTAGCAAAGATTCAGCGATCAACTTCTTAACTGGTGGAGGTGCGGATGTGAATACATCAACACCGGCATACAAACAAACAAAAGTACGAGTGGAAGTATTGAAAGCAAAAGGAAAATCACCACTTCCTAGAACAAATCCAAGAAATAAAAAACGTCACCCACAAAATGGTGTTGAAGTACAACGGAAATGGAATCGTCCTGGCTACGTTCACTTAACAACAAATTAATGGAGGAGTGAAAGAATGGCTGCACCAATTAGTACGATTAAAAAGCAAGAATTAACCGAAGAACAAATTAAAGAACAAAAGTTAGAGAATTTAAAAAAGCTTCTTTCTGAAAATGAAGAAGCTGTAAATGAAATTTTCTCCATCATGGGAGAATTAAATGCGATTGGCGCCCTTGAAGCCGTAACAAAACTACTTGAGGCAAAAGAAGAAGTTGCTCATATCGTATTAGGTCAAGTAACTCGTGAACCTGTTACGAATATTATTAACAACTTAATGGGGGCTGCCGGTGCTTTATCGGCCATGGACCCAGAAAAAACAACAAAATTAATCGAGAGTTTAACTACTGGCTTAGATGAAGCAAATAAAGCGGTAGACACTGACGAAAAAGTCAGTGTCTTCAAGCTTGCTAAAATGTTAAACGATCCTGATGTGAACCGTGCCATGAACTTTGGCATTCACTTCTTAAAAGGGCTAGGTAAAGGCTTAAAATAGAAAGGAGGTTTTTGAAATGTTGACAAAGGAAAACATTTTAAATGCACTAAAACACGTAGAAGACCCGGAACTTCATAAAAGCGTTGTTGAGTTAAATATGGTACGTAATCTAAAAATTGACGGCACTCATGTTTCTCTAGACGTCATCTTAACAATTAAAGGTTGTCCGTTAAAAGCTAAGATTCAACAAGATATTGAACAAGCTTTAAAAAATATTGGAGCTACAAGCGTCTCCCTTCAATTCGGTTCTATGACAGATGAGGAACGTCGCACACTAACAGCTACCCTAAAAGCTCAAAACGTAACAGATCAAGGGATGCCTAAAATGTTGAAACCTGAATCTGGCGTTAAATTTATTGCTGTTACGAGTGGTAAAGGTGGTGTCGGTAAATCGACGGTTACAATTAATTTAGCGACTGCCCTTGCCCGTCTTGGAAAAAAAGTTGGTATTGTCGATGCCGATATTTATGGCTTTAGTATTCCAGCTATGATGAAAATCGATCAAAAACCAACAATGATTGACCAAACAGCAATTCCAGTTGAGAGCAATGGAGTGAAAGTCATGTCGATGGGCTTTTTCTCAAAGGATAATCAACCTGTTATGTGGCGCGGACCAATGCTGAACAAATGGATTCGCAATTTCCTTGCCAACACCCATTGGGGAGAATTAGATTATCTTCTACTAGACTTACCACCTGGTACAGGAGATGTTGCCATCGATGTGGCGGCAATGATTCCACAAGCAGAAGAAATTATTGTCACTACACCGCACAACGCAGCTTCTCATGTAGCAACACGCTCAGGTCTAATGGCTCAACATACGAAACATAAGATTTTAGGTGTTGTTGAAAATATGGCTTACTTTGAAAATGCAGATGGTGAAAAGAACTATCTATTCGGTCAAGGTGGAGCAGAAAAACTAGCAGATGAACTTCATACCCACATCATTGCTCGAGTACCATTTGCGAAACCTGAGGAAAACACAGGTTCTTCGGTTTATGATGAAGACTCAGTTGTTGGTGAAGTATTTACACATCTAGCAGAAGATATTGTTTATCGTTAAGATCAAATTGGGTTCGGTAATTAGACCGCCCCATAAATAAGACAAGCATTCAACCAGTTGTAGGATTTCCCTACGACTGGTTGTTTTATTATTTCCCCATAAAAAAACATCTTCTAATTGAATTCTAGTTTTGTAACCTGAATTCAATTAGAAGATGTTTATTTAAATGAACACATTCTACTAATTCATATAACCCGCTCTTCTTAAAACTTGCATGAAATAAAAGCGGTACGTATTTTTTACAAAAGTGTCTAATGGTAAACCAACATTCAATTGATATTTCGTAAAAATGAAATAAAATCGTTTATCCCATTTTAACCGTAACAATTCTCCTGCCTCTTCACCATATTTCTCTGTAAATTCTATAATTAAAGGTTCAATCATATCTTTGCAATAGTCTTTTAAACTTGCAAGAGCGTCGATATCTTTGTCCCTTTGAAAACGTGTAATCCAATCCGCTAATTGCTCGTCCATATTCATATCCATCCTTCTATCAATCTGAGTTTCTTCCTATTATATTATATCATTTTTTTACCCTTTTTTCGTGTCTCGTTGCTTCAGTATTTAACTAAATCGTTATGAATTAAAAGTATAGAAATCGCGACATTGTTTTAAACGTCGCGATTCATTCTACTATTTCTAGTATTCAATTAAAACTCACGATCCATCACTTCTATTAAATAGTTTCTCTAATTTTAGATGTCGCATGATGTACTTCAACAGTATAGTGAATGCAAAAATGATAATTAAAATAAGGGTAATCGAAGCCCCTGGAGGTGTTCCTAATTCATAGGAAGTGATTAAACCACTCGAAGTGCCAATTAATGCAATAATTATACCAAACAAAATGACACCATGAAAACTTTTACTCAATCGAAGGGAAATGGCAGCAGGCAAGACGATAACGGCAGAAACAAGTAAAGCTCCGATTATCGGCATAATGACAGCAATCGTAACGCCAGTTAGCACATTAAACAAAATCGACATCATTTTAATAGGCAATCCTGCGGTAAAGGCTGTTTCCTCATCAAAGGTGAGGACATACATCGGCTTGCGAAAAATGAAATATAATAAACCGATCATAACCGTCAGTCCTAACAATATCCATACTTGTTGCTTACTAATTGTCACAATAGAACCGAACAAAAATTGATTGATACTTAACGTTGCCCCACCGTCATTCAAACTCATTAAAACTAACGCTAGTGCCAGTCCTGCAGACATGATAATCGCAATCGACACTTCTGAATATGTACGATAGACGATACGTAAATATTCAAGCACAAATGCTATTACCATAACGACTAAAATATTCGTCCAAGTAGGATTGACACCAATGAGCAATCCTAACGCCACACCTGCTAATGAAATATGTGAAAGGGTATCTGCCATTAAAGACTGTCTACGCAAAATTAAAAACAACCCTAACATCGGTGCAATGAGTGAAATTAGGAAGGATGCTTGGAAAGCTCTTTGCATGAATCCATGGAAAAACATCTCCATGGGGACCCCTCCTTCTGTACCAGCTCAATATGTTTAGTAGCATAATGGCGAATTTGGTCATGATCATGGGTAACCATTAAAATACCTTTATGATGTTCTTTACAATTGTACTGTAATAATTTGTAAAATTCTTCTTGAGAGTGCACGTCCATTCCTGTCGTCGGTTCATCCAATACGAGCAAATCAGGATCTGTCGCGAACACACGGGCAATAGAAATTCGCTGCTTTTGCCCACCTGACAGTTCTCCTATTTTTTTATGGCGCATCTCCCACATTCCTACTGATTCCAGCGAGCGTCGTACATGTTCTTTGTCTTCCCCATCTAATCTTTTAAACCATTTTCCTCGTTGATAACGTCCAGACTGCACCAGTTCCAGTACCGTGCTTGGGAATCCAGCGTTAAAGGATGCGACCTGCTGCGAAACATACCCTACAACTAGCTTCTCACCAATGTAATTGGTTGGCGAGAGCCAGACGCTGCCTTTCGACGGCTTGAGTAGACCTAAAATATTTCGTAGCAAAGTTGTTTTGGCCGCTCCATTTTCTCCCGTCAGCATGACAAACTCTCCCGCGTTCACTTCAAAGGAAATATTCTCTAACACCGGTTCCTCTTCATACTGAAAGGCAAGATTTTTCACTTCAATATAACGCATAATCAAGCGACCTTTCATATTATTGGATACTTAACTGCAAAGCTTCCAAGTTTTCACGCATCGCATCCAAGTATCCTAAATCTTTTTCTTGCAGCTCTTCCGACAGCACTTCCAAATCATATAACACAGCCGTCTCTGTCCCTGTTTCCTCAGCAACCGTTTCTGCAATTGCTGAACTAGCTCCTTGCTGATAATAGATCACCGGTACATCATATTCTTTTACTAGATTACCAATTTCAGCTATACGAGAAGGACTTGGTTCTACTTCTGTCGATAAGCCCCCAATGGCAACTTGCTCCAAATGATAACGTTCGGCAAGGTATCCAAATGCTTGGTGCTGTACGACAAAAACACGATTTTCCGCCCCTTCGAGCGCATTTTCATACTCTTCATTTAAAGCTTGCAGTTCTTCATTAAAAGCTTTGGCATTCTCTTCATAAATAGCCTTCCCTTCCGGATCTGCTTCAATTAACGCATCCCGAATAACGTTGACTTGCGCTTGTGCCAATACTGGGTCCAACCAAATATGCGGATCATGATTTTCGTGATCATCAATCATAACGGAGACAGGTTCTGATTGGGCGTATATGTTTTCTTCATTATCTAAAAGGGCTGCCCGTACTTCGAAACTTTCTCCCGTTGTTTTAAACTCAAAATGATCTGTTTCTTGACCGGAGACAGCTTCCCATTCCTCATCCTGGCTTCCGCGCACGTACCAGCGCCAATTCGTAAAGTCCGCTTCTTCTTTTAGCTCCGCAACGAGCGTAACGACATCTCCCGTATGATAATGATCAGCCAAACCAACGATTTCAATCGGTTCAATATTGTCAATATTTCCATGTTCATGATGATGTTCGTCCTCATGACTGTCTCCATGAGCGTGGTCATTCCCATGATTATCAATCATAACTTTTACCGGTTCTGATTGCGCATAAATATTGTGTTCATTATCAAAAAGTACTGCCTGAACTTCAAAACTTTCTTTTGTCGCTTCGTATTTAAATTCAGGTCCTCCAACTTCTGGTACAGTTACCCATTCCTCGTCGGCACTTTTTCTTGTGTACCAGTGCCAATGATCAAACTCCACCTCTTCCTCTAATTCCGCAGTTAATTCAATTGCATCCCCTGTATGATAATGGGCCGCAACCCCTTGAATTGTTATACTTCCTGTAGTCTGCGGTTCTTCACCATCCTCATGATGATCATGTTCACTCCCCTCAGTTGAGTCAACACCATCTGCCGTACGTGCAATCACAAGATTATCGTTTTCTATCGTATTGAATAAACTATCTACCCAATGTTCCATCTCTTCACTGCTATACACAAATACATCTGCTTCATTAACCGTTGTTACGTCTTTTGCACTCGGTTCATAATGATGTGCATCTTCTCCTGCAGACACCATTAACGATACATCTGCCCGATCTCCTGCCACTTGTCGAGTAAATTCATACATCGGGTAAAAGGATGTAACAACGGAAAGCTGTTTATCGGACTCGCTTTCGTTCTCTGCAGAAGTACATCCGGAAAGAGCGGCACACGTAACGAAACTAAGGAAAATCGTTGTTAACCACTGTTTTTTCATCTTTCTTTCCTCCTAAACTACATGACCAAAAGTGTCATTTTAATCGCTCTGATTTCTATTACACTCCTTAACTATCTTTTAATGTGCCAGCATATCACGCACGAGATCTTCTGCATCTAAATTAGAAGGATAATACGTTGGCCAATTTGTCACTTCCTCTAATAATGCTTCCCGGTCATCTCCCCAATATAAGTGGTAATGGTTTGAATCAACTGGGAAAATATTATGATCACTAAATTGAATGTATTGAGGAGCTTCCTCTGATCCATCTACTAATTTAAAAATATATCGTACTCCTCTATTTCCTTTTTCATAGGTAAGGATTTCATATCCATCTGATGCGTACTCTCCTGAATACTCCTTTCCATCTTCAAAAAATGTTACGACATTATTCTCGATCGTGATGCGGTTAACATTCGTTTCATATCCTACTTTGTAGTATTCCTTGTACTCTTCTTCTGTCATATCTCCGCTTTCTGCTTTATGTGCAAACACTTCATCCAAATCTCCAGATAAAAGATAAGGATAGACCGATTGCCAATCTCCTTCCCAATCGGACAATTCACGCTCTTTTACTTGACTGTCTTCGAAATACCCATTATAGATTTGCTTACTTTCTTCGTCGTGTCCGTGATGGTCATCAATTACCACTTTAACAGGTGCAGATTGAAACTCCGGTTTGTCGTCACTACCATATAAAACGACTTTTATCTCTATACCATCCTTTGTTGCTTCGCCCGTAAAAGTATCCGTTTCCTGTCCAGAAATCGCTACCCATTCCCCATCACTACTTTCTCTGCTATACCAGTGCCAATGATCGGACTCCGTTTCTTCTTCCAAAACTGCTGTTAATTTAATAGTATCCCCAGTATGGTAATGATCAGCGATGCCTTCAATTGTTATTTTTTCTGGTGCCTCTTGATTCGTTTCTTCCCCTTCAGAATGGTCATGTTCCTCGTCTGTATGTACTTCTTCCTTAGTTGCCTCTTCTCCCGTTCCTTGGCATGCTGCTAAGAAAATGCTTAACAGTAAGATACTCGACAAACCAAAAAGTAATTTTTTCATTTTATTCTTCCTCTCGTTTAAATTGGTTTTTCCTCTCAAATTACAAAGCGTAATCATTACGTTTTAAAAATGCGTAAAAATTTTTAGCCTTCTCCTGCATTGAAAATGATTAACGTAATGATTAGCTATGTACTCTTTTCAAGTGGTCATTAATTCATGAACAAAAATAGTTGTTCTTTACTTTTTTCAGAAGATGCTCCGATCAAATGATTCGTATAATCAAACCATCTCACTTTTCTACAGCGTTCTTCTATTCTTTCATTCAGTTCTTCTTCTATTTCATTCATTAATTTTGCAATCATTGAGAAAGGCATATTAAAATGCCGGCTTGCTATTTCATATGGGGAATACGCTGTAAAAAGTTGAAGGTACTCTTCTGATGTATTTGATTTTTCAACTAGACGATCTTCCATGTCGATAATAAATTGATACAGTCTTTTCTTATTTTCAGGGAGTTTTTTTACTTCACTTTTTAATAATAATTCCATTAACCGGTCATTCATTGAATGTTTCACCCTTCGTTTCAGAAAAATAAGCATATTGCTTACCAGAAAATAAGCATATTGCTTACCAGCTGGATTTTTTCACGCCTGGTATTTGACCTTTATGGGCCAACTCTCGGAATGCGATACGAGAAAGTCCAAATTTCCGCATATATCCTCTCGGTCTACCCGTCAATTCACAGCGGTTATTCAAGCGGGAAGGAGAAGAGTCCCTTGGCAATTTAGCCAATGCCTGATAGTCTCCTTTTTCTTTTAACTCTTTTCGCAATTCAGCGTAACGGGCTACCATTTCCCTTTGTTTTTTATCTCGTACGACTTTTGACTTTTTAGCCATGCTATTTCCTCCTTATGAAGTGTTATAATCATTTCGTTTCTCTGTGTAATATCACTCGTTTAAGACGGGGACTATATTTCTTTAATTCGATGCGCTCAGGATTATTGCGCTTATTTTTTGTCGTTATATAATTTCGGTCTCCTGTCTCTGTGCACGCTAGTGTAATCTTCACTCTCATCAATTGTTCCTCCTAATAATCTATAAATTTCAAATTAAACATTCGGCAACGGATCCGGGAATTTCGTCCAGTCTTGCTCCATCTCTTCATTCGTTAGTAAACAGCGATTCAATGAATCAATGATTGCTTGTTGATCCATCTGAACACCAATTAATACAAGTTCATTCATTTTACTTCCTTCCTCTTCAATCCATGTACCGATTCTTTCCATACTTAAAGATGGACCTGCTTGGGAAAGTAGAATGGCTATATCGTTACGTGTTGCAAGCCAAAGAAAACCTTTCGCCCGTACGACTTCAACTGGCCATTCATTCATCCAGTTCATGAAACGTTCAGGATGCAATGGTCTATGACTTCGATAAACAAAAGATCCAATACCATATTTCTCTGTCTCCGGAATATGTTCCTGATTCAATTCTTTCATCCACCCTGCCCCTTGGCTAGCTGCTTCAAAATCGAACATCCCTGTATTCAACACTTCATGCAGATCGACATTCGCCTTTACTGTATGAATAATTTTTGCATCGGGATTCAAACTTCTCAGTACCCCGCTCAGTTCATTCACTTTTTCTTCCGTTAACAAGTCGGTCTTGTTCAATAGTAAGACATTAGCAAATTCGATTTGATCGATGAGTAAGTCGGCGATTTCCCGCTGATCCTCTTCTGTTACTGCTTCTTTTCGCTGGAGAAGGGTATCGCCTGAAGTAAAGTCATGCCAGAATCTATAGCCATCGACAACAGTCACCATCGTATCCAATCTGCAAAGCTCAGATAAATGAATGCCTAAACTTTCATCTGTATAAGTGAAAGTTTGAGCAACAGGTATCGGTTCGCTAATACCGGATGATTCAATCAAAATGTAATCAATATCTCCAAGTTCAGCTAACCTAGCTACTTCCACTATTAAATCTTCCCTAAGGGTGCAACAAATGCAGCCGTTCTGCATTTCCACTAACTTTTCCTCTGTCCGTGCAAATCCTCCTTTTTTCACCAAAGAGGCATCAATATTAACTTCGCTCATATCGTTTACAATAACTGCTACCTTCAGTCCTTGTCTGTTATGCAAAATATGATTTAACAAAGTGGTCTTTCCTGATCCTAAATAACCGCTTAGGACAGTTACAGGTATTCTCTTTTCCATTCCGCCTCTCCTCTTTCCAAAAATCTATCCATCTGCAAATCGTAATCATTACGTTTTACATCATATACATGTTTCCTCCATTTTGCAAGAACTTTTATAAAATGAAATAAAAAAATTTTTTGTTAGCATTCTATCTCTGTTCGAGTATCTGGGGCCACTCTGTAATGAACTACTACATGTTATAAAATCAATTCTAGTCCATTAAAAAACGCCAAAACCCTTGTAATTCAAGGATTTTGACGTTCAGCGGAGACGGCGGGAATCGAATCCACCTCTCCAAAAACTATGCTAAAAAATTTTTAGTAAATAGTGATTCTAAAAGTGGTTGGTATTTCTTTTTACTAGATTGATATTGTTCTAGTATTTCTTCGCCACTATTTTCAATGATTTCAATCCGCTCTAATATTTCCTTCGTTAGTTGTTGAGAGTCGGTAGAAACAACTAACTGTTCTAAGCCAAGGGACGCTGCATTATCAAATATTTTAAAGCGATAGCCTAATGCGATGGCTGGAACATTCGCTGCAAACGAAAGATAGTTTGCATGTAGTTTAAAATTAATCGTTGCTGTACATTTAGATAATTTTTCTATTAATTGCTGTTCCGTATACAGATTTTTATCTAGTATGACACTCTCTGGCACATTGATTTTTTCAAATAACCTATCACAGTGAGGTCTATCATCGCCCCATACCGAATAAATCATTATTTTATAACCAGATTCAATTAATTTTTTTGCTGCCTCAACTAACTGTTTCTCAACTAAACTTTCATTTCCCCCGTATAAACGATTGAACGTAGTCCCCCAGTTGATGCCAATTAGTTTTTCTTTTGCCTGAAGTTTATTCGGATCAGGCTCCTCTAATAATAAACCCGGATCCCCAATAATTTGTATTTTATTCGCCTTTTCGCTTCCGAGCATAATTTCAATCGCCTTTTTCGTTAAAGGTCCTCTTACCCCTACAAACAATGCCTTTTCAATTACTTCGTCTAATACTTCAATATCCTTTTGTTTGAAATTTTGTTCCATCGATAACAGTTGATCATTCATTAATAAATCTAAATTTTTCTTCTCAATCCAATCGATTCCTGAGCCCCATATCATGACTGATTTCCCTTTATGTAGGGCGTTTTGAAGGATTTGTAGATACCCCGGTAATAAGAGGGATCCACCTCCTAATATGACCGCATCATATTGTTCAACGTTTTTCATGTCGGTACCCGGAACTGACGGAATAATTTCGATCTGATCCTCATTTAAATATTCTTTACATTTGTCTCGAAAGATGTGCCATAACAATTCATCCCCTAAATTATTAAAGCCAATCCAGCCGATATATAGGAGCTTTTTCAACTTTCGGTTCCTCCCTTTGTTGTTTCAGCGTAAATTTTAATAATCTCCGTTGCGATTTTTTGTATATTGAACATTTCTTCTACAATTTCCCTTGATGCGATTCCATTTAATTTGAGTTGTTCTTTATTTAATAAATATTTCTTTAAATCGTTTCTCAAAATATGTCTGCTGCAAGGAGATTTGGAACCATGATCTCCAAAGTAATAGTTCCAAGCTTCATCAATATTCTCTTTATGCACCATTCCAAAATAACCATGGTTTCCAACTGCTATGACTGCTTTTTCTGAAGCCATCGCCTCAAGGGCAACGCGTCCTGTACCAACGACACAATCTGCCATAGAATAATAAGCATGCATATTCTTTTGTTCCCCAACGATATGGATAAAAGAATCTTTGCACGCTTTTTCAATGATTTGTGATAAGTTTTTTATGTCTCGAAGTTTATCGCCATCTCCGACTACGATAACGTGAAGATTTGGAATCGGATTTAATTTAAGATCCTTGCAAGCTCGTAAAAATATCGAACAAACACTGGCCTTTGCCCATGTAATCCTGCTCGCATAAAGGGCGACTGGGGAATCTTCCGGTATGTTCAATTCT
Organism: Lysinibacillus halotolerans; assembly: GCF_003711845.1. Lineage (GTDB taxonomy): Bacteria > Bacillota > Bacilli > Bacillales_A > Planococcaceae > Ureibacillus > Ureibacillus halotolerans. The sequence goes on along the minus strand of NZ_RHLQ01000042.1, from coordinate 1,970 downwards.
TTTTTCAATTCTCCATATGTGGCATCCCGTGGATATTCCTCTAAATTAATTCCATTTGGAACTAAGTAAGGATGTTCGACGCCGAAGGACTTAATATAGTCGCATAACGGTGGACTTACACAAATGACAGCATCGGATAATTTTAGCAACTTTCGAATTTCGTCGTTCGGATAATAGGTGCCATGTACGGTTAAAACTGTAGCAATTCCTTTATTTTTTGCGGCCTTTCCCGCTAAGTATCCAGAAGGTGATTGATGGAAATGAACAACAGAAATTTGCTCAGCTTCAATAATTTCTTCAAGTTTTTCTATTAACTCTCTCTCATGTTTTTCCTCAAGATCTAGTGTCTTAGGAAAATCGATATGATAAATAGGACAATTTAAAGCTTCATAGGAGCTTACTAAACTCCCTTCTTTTCTTGCGGCAAAAGTAATAAATACATCATTTTTTAATAATTCTTTTGCCAAACCCAATACGTGGGTTTCCGTACCCCCAATATATAAAGCATCTGTGACAAGTAAAACCCTTTCTTTATTCACCTTTAGCACTTCCATAAAATTGTTTTGAACGCTGTTTTTCATGAACCCGATAGTAATATAATACGTCTCTTAAATTATCGATTTTTAATTTCGCATTTAAGAATTTGACGATAAATTCATAGTCTTCAGCACCAGTTATTCTTCTTGTTGGACCACCTAGCAAATCAAAAACCTTTCCACGGAATAAAATCGTCCCGTGGCAGATGCAATGCTTCCCTAAAGCATATATTTTTCGAATATCGTCCCCATAATATAGCCAATTAGCTTCTTTTCCATTTTCTTTATTGCCGTCAGTAAACGCCCGATAATTCGTTCCAATTAAATCGTAGTCTGGATTTTCCTTTAAAAAGTTCACTTGTTTTTCAAAACGTAAAGGATGTGAAATATCATCGGCATCATTTACTGCAATATATTCACCTGTACTCATAAAATAGCCGATATTGAGTGCCCCGGCGAACCCTGTATTTACAGGAAGATTGCATAAGATGATTGGAAAAGATGGATTAGAATTTTCTATCCATTGTTCTACTATTTTTACTGTATTGTCAGTCGACGCATCATTGACAAGAATTACTTCTATATTGTTGTATGTTTGGGATAGTAGTCCGTTTAAACAATCTTCAATATAAGGGGCTGCATTATAGCATGGAATAACAACACTAACTAACCCTTCTTCTCTTATCTTCATAGTTATCACCTCTAGATTAAACTATGTAATCTATTTCACATTCCTTGTGCAGAAGACCAATTTTAAAAAATATTTTAAAAAAGATAGAATTTTATGCACACATTCCCAAACAAATTAGAACGAGCAAACATATAATTCAACATATGTTATTGAAGAAAGGAGATTAACATGTGGCAACTTCGTTCAATTCTTAGTCCATTAGAAGGTATGACGATTGATATTACAACAGAATTCTCTACAGTTTCTGGAATATTAATCGAAGTGAAAGCGGACTATATTGTGCTCAGAACAACTGCTGATTTACTGTATATTCCGTTAGCAAGTATTAAAAGTGTAGCTTATTAAAATAGGAGGTGTTAATGTTGTTTGAAAACTATTTATTTAGTCAGCTTCGCAAACTAATTAATGAGGAAATAAGAGTTGCAACTGGCGAAGAATTGTTTACTGGAATACTCGTATCAGTTGATAACGCCATCCTAAGGTTACGCGAATCAACTGATGACTATGAAAGAGAAACAAGAAATATCGTGGTCCTTTTATCTGAAGTAAGCTTCATCCAAGTAGATGCAGAATAAGTTCAGATAATCCTTTCATGTAGTTTTTCGATCCATAGAAGTTGATAATTTTGGTTCTAAGTCAAATGTTGGGGTGAGCATTTAGCTCACTCCTAATTTATGCGACCCGAACATCTATATTTTTATATTGATGGTGTAATAACACCTTTAATCTGAATCGATCAAATC
>NZ_RHLQ01000041.1 GCF_003711845.1 Lysinibacillus halotolerans | reverse complement strand
CAATCATTACCGAGGTCAATGGAACTTAAAAAAGATGACGCCTGCACAATACAGTCACCATCTTCTTCAAGTTGCTTAAAAGCCTTTTTTAAAAATGTCCTTTACAAAGGGTACACTTTAAGGTTGCCTTGCTCTTTTTTATTCTTTAGGGAAATTCTTTACTTTTTCCAATGCTACGATAAAAGGTGGATCATTTTTTTGGTTTAAAAATTCGTACCGGAGAACATGTACATACTTTTGAGGAAGGGAGCTGACGAATTTTAATAGTTCATCCCGTTCCTCTTTTCCACCTTCGTGACCATGATAGATTACTAAAACGATAATACCGCCGATTTTCAATAGTTGTAGTAGTTGTTCTATCGCTTCAATCGTTGTATTACTTTTCGTCACTACATGATGATTGGCACCTGGTAAATAGCCGAGGTTAAAAATAGCCCCACCAATTTGTTGTTGAACATGTTGTGAAATATGTTCATGGCCATCTAAAATAACCGTTGCTAGATGACTAACTCCATTTTCCTTTAGACGATTCTCCGTTGACTCAATGGCTTGTTGCTGGATGTCAAAAGCGTAAACATGGCCTTTCTCTCCAACAAGTTCCGTTAAAAATAATGTATCGTGACCGTTTCCAGCAGTCGCATCGATTGCAATGTCCCCTGCATCAATTGACTCGGAAAGGAGCGTTTTAGCATATTGTAAAACTCGTTGTAACTTCACTACCGTCACTTCCTTTTGGCTAATGCTTTTTTCTCCCATTAAACCATTTCGGTCTTGGACGGAACATATAATTTTCCTTGCCAACTTCCGCGACGTTCGAGTTCAGCATCAATACCGTTTAAAACTTCCCATTTGTTAACACTCCACATTGGGCCAATCATTAAATCAATCGGACCATCACCGGTAATACGGTGGACAATCATTTCAGGTGGAATTACTTCTAACTGATCTGCAACAAGTTTAATATATTGGTCCTTTTCAAGAAATTCCAACATACCTTTTTCATATTGCTTAACTAACGGCGTTCCTTTTAGTAAATGAAGCAGGTGAATTTTTATTCCTTGTACGTCCAGTTTTGCCACTTCACGGGCTGTTTCCATCATCATATCGTAATCTTCTAACGGTAAGCCGTTAATAATATGTGTGCAAACACGGATGTTATGTTTTCGAAGTTTCTCGACGCCTTCTACATAAGTTGCATAATCATGGGCACGGTTAATTAAATTTGCTGTTTTTTCATGAACCGTTTGTAACCCTAATTCCACCCATAAATACGTCCGTTCATTTAATTCTGCTAAATATTCAACAACGTCATCAGGTAAACAGTCTGGACGAGTTGCAATACTTAACCCCATCACTCCTTCGCAGGCTAAAGCTGCCTCGAATTTTTCCTTTAAGACAGGTAGCGGGGCATGGGTATTTGTATATGCTTGGAAATAAGCCATAGTTAAGCCATCTTTCCATTTATGTTGCATTTTTTCTTTAATTTTTTCAAATTGAACTGGGATTGGATCGACCCGATCACCAGCGAAGTCACCGCTTCCGGCAGCACTACAAAACGTACATCCGCCGAATGCAACAGTGCCATCACGGTTTGGGCAATCGAAACCGGCATCTAAAGCGACTTTATATACTTTTTTCCCAAATTCATCTCGTAAATATCGATTCCATGTATAGTAACGTTTCCCGTCGGATGGGAAAGGAAATTGTTGTTCAATCATTTCATTCACTCCTCTATCAAGTATTCTAACACGGGATGTTGTATTGTGCATTTTGTATCATGAAATTCCGTCAATTCAACAATTTTTTTCTTGTACTTCTAGTAAAAGAAGAATACTATTATTTTTTGTGGGAAAAGAGTTTTGGAGGTATAGATATGCCTAAAAAGGTTTGGCTATTAGTTATTGGGACCTTTATTAATATAACTGGGAGCTCATTTCTATGGCCGTTAAATACGATTTATATGCATGACCATCTGGGACAGTCTTTATCGGTTGCAGGACTTGTATTAATGTTAAATGCAGGGGCGACTGTATTAGGGAATTTAGCAGGAGGCCATTTATTCGATAAATTAGGTGGCTATAAATCGATTATGTTTGGCATTATAATTACGGTTATTTCTTTATTTGGCATTACTTTTTGGCATGGTTGGCCCCATTACGTTTGGTTTTTAACGATTATGGGCTTCGGAAGCGGGATTGTTATACCTTCCATTTTCGCATTGGTAGGATCCGTTTGGCCAGAAGGTGGGAGAAAAGGATTTAACGCTATTTATCTTGCTCAAAATTTAGGAGTGGCAGTAGGGCCAGCATTGGCAGGGCCTATTGCAGAAAAGAGTTTTGATTATTTATTTATTTCGAATTTAGGATTGTATGTCGTATTTTTCATTTTAGCTGTTGTCACTTATCGAGATATCGTACCGAAAATTGAGACGGAGAAAAGTAATAATGGGGAAAAGGTGAAATTATCTACTTCCAAATTAAATTTCTACTCGTTAGTTATTTTAAGTAGTGGCTTTTTGTTAGCATGGATAGCTTATTCTCAATGGTCAACTACCCTTTCAACCTACATACAACAACAAGGGATTAGTTTGAAAGAGTATAGTTTACTTTGGACGATTAATGGTGTGTTAATTATTACACTGCAACCTATTATTAGTCCAATTGTGCAAAAGTATGAAAAACAAATAAAGTCCCAATTAGTAATCGGTGTCATCATTATGATGCTATCCTTTACCGTTATTTTGTTTGCCGATAGTTTTAAAATGTTTGCCGCAGCAATGGTTATTTTAACAATCGGTGAAATATTTGTATGGCCGGCTGTACCGACGATTGCTAATATGTTAGCGCCTAAGGGGAAAGAAGGAACATATCAAGGGATTGTGAATAGTATAGGTTCAATAGGAAGAATGATAGGTCCATTTATTGGTGGTATGATTGTCGATTATTATAGTATGAACGTACTAATTTTATTTTTATGTAGTTTGTTTATTATTAGTATTGTTCCTTGTTTACTATATGATAAACCAATTAAGAAATCCTCTCATCCTATTTCTATTGATAAGTAATTTTTGCTTTAGAAAGCATTTAACTGGGGGACTTGTATATTTTATGTATTTCCATTAAAATGATTAAAATAATAAAAAAGTACGACTATGAGAAGGAATAGTAGATCTTGAAGCTTTTTAGAGAGCTAGCGGTTGGTGGAAGCTAGTAAGTAGATAAATCGAACTCGCCTTGGAGTCTGTTTTAGTGAAAAAAGTAGCTAAAACCGTCATACCGCGTTAAGGTACTAGAGCTGAGTGTAGTGTCACTAATTTGGGTGGTACCGCGGGAGTTTACAAATATCTCTCGTCCCTTTATTTATAAAGGGGCGGTTTTTTTTATTTTTTAAATATTTCGTCAACTTACCCTGTTAGACAAAAGCTCTATGTATCACGATTTTAAATTGAAAAATTTAGGAACTAATATACTCCAAGATGGATTTGTTTATTATTTCCGTTTCTAGGATAATCTACTTATTATATTAGCTTTTTGACCTAATTTATCATTTCTTCATGTCGAATGATCAGTTCAGAAAACAATAAAGGAGGAACAATGCTCATGAGTTTTAATCATCAACAAATCGAAAAAAAATGGCAACAATATTGGGAAAAAAATAAATCATTTAAAACATTGAATGACGAATCAAAACCTAAATTTTATGCAATGGATATGTTCCCTTATCCATCCGGTGCAGGGTTACACGTAGGTCACCCTGAAGGATATACTGCAACGGATATTCTTTCTCGCTTTAAACGTATGCAAGGATACGATGTTCTTCATCCGATGGGGTGGGATGCCTTCGGTTTACCTGCTGAACAATATGCCCTAGATACAGGAAACGACCCAGCTGAGTTTACAGCAAAAAATATTGCGACATTTAAAAGACAAATTCAAGAACTAGGATTTTCTTATGATTGGGATCGGGAAATTAATACGACGGATCCAGATTACTATAAATGGACTCAATGGATTTTTACTAAATTAGTTGAAATGGATTTAGCCTATGTAGATGAAATTCCTGTTAACTGGTGCCCAGCCCTTGGAACAGTACTTGCGAACGAAGAAGTCATCGATGGAAAATCCGAGCGTGGTGGTCATCCTGTAGAACGTCGTCCTATGCGTCAATGGGTATTACGTATTACAAAATACGCTGACCGACTACTTGACGATTTAGAAGAGGTAGATTGGCCGGAATCGATTAAAGATATGCAACGTAACTGGATCGGTCGTTCTGAAGGGGCCGAGGTGAAGTTTGCCGTTGCTGGTACAGAGAAAAACTTTGAAGTATTCACAACTCGACCAGATACGTTATTTGGCGCAACCTATTGTGTATTAGCTCCGGAGCATAAATTAGTTGAAGAAATTACGACTATCGAACAACGTCAGGCAGTAGATGACTATTTAGAAAAAGTGAAAATGAAATCTGATCTAGAACGTACAGATTTAGCAAAAGAAAAAACAGGTGTGTTCACAGGTGCTTATGCAGTTAATCCAATTAACGGTAAACAAATTCCGATTTGGATTGCCGACTATGTATTAGCTTCTTATGGAACGGGTGCTATTATGGCAGTACCTGCCCATGATGAACGAGATTATGAATTTGCGAAAGAATTCGGTTTAGAAATTGTACCAGTACTTGAGGGCGGGGATATTGCTAACGAAGCCTTTACTGGAGATGGACCGCACATTAATTCTGATTTCTTAAACGGTTTAAATAAAGCCGATGGAATTGCGAAAGCGATTGAATGGTTAGAAGAAAAAGGTGTTGGAGAGAAAAAAGTGACTTACCGTTTACGTGACTGGTTATTCTCACGTCAACGTTATTGGGGAGAACCAATTCCTGTCATTCATTGGGAAGATGGTACAATGACAACTGTACCTGAAGAGGAACTTCCATTAGTGCTTCCAAAAACTTCGAACATTCGCCCTTCTGGTACAGGGGAATCTCCATTAGCAAACATTGATGAATGGGTTAATGTAGTAGATCCTGTAACAGGGAAAAAAGGTCGTCGTGAAACGAATACAATGCCACAATGGGCAGGCTCAAGCTGGTATTTCCTTCGTTACATTGATCCAAAAAATAAAGAAGCCATCGCTGATCCTGAACTATTAAAACGTTGGTTACCTGTTGACATTTATATTGGTGGCGCTGAGCACGCAGTACTTCACTTACTATACGCTCGCTTCTGGCATAAAGTGCTATACGATTTAGGTGTTGTTCCAACAAAAGAGCCATTCCAAAAATTATTCAACCAAGGAATGATCTTAGGTGAAGGAAACGAAAAAATGTCAAAATCAAAGGGGAATGTCGTAAACCCTGATGATATTATTAAAAGCCATGGTGCCGATACCCTTCGTTTATATGAAATGTTTATGGGACCACTTGATGCTTCTGTTGCTTGGTCAACGAACGGCCTTGACGGTGCACGTCGTTTCTTAGATCGAATTTGGCGTCTATATACAACAGATGAAGGGAAGCTATCAGAAAAAATTCAAAATAGTTCTGATACAACACTAGAAAAGGCATATCATCAAACGGTGAAAAAAGTGACAGAGGATTATGAACATCTTCGTTTCAATACAGCCATTTCTCAAATGATGGTATTTATTAATGATTGTTATAAAGCTGATATTTTCCCAATGGAATACGCTGAAGGCTTTGTGAAATTATTAGCACCGATTGCACCACACTTATCAGAAGAGTTATGGGAAATTTTAGGGCATACAGAAACGCTTACTTATGCGGCATGGCCTACATTTGATGAATCCAAACTTGTCGATGATGAAGTGGAAGTAGTCGTTCAAGTGAATGGTAAATTACGTTCAAAGGTGAAAGTGGCAAAAGATGTTTCAAAAGAACAGCTTGAAGAAATAGCAAAAGTTGATGAAAAAGTAAAAGAGTTTACGGATGGAAAGCAAATTGTTAAAGTGATTGCGGTACCAGGTAAACTTGTAAATATTGTTGTAAAATAATCCATTATGCCTCAAATATATGACTCACATATATTTGAGGCATTTTTGTATATATAAGGATGAAAATCATACCCTTCAAACAAAATATTTCGTTCGTTTAATAAGTATGTTAAAATAAATTCAACGCTTTAAATCGTTAAAGTAAGGTTTGATTAGGAGAAAAAAATGAAAAATATGTATATGAAAGCTGCAATAGGTTTATATAGTAATTACTTTTTATTAGGAATGGTAAATATCATTCTTTCCTCCAATATGGAAAGTTTAACGGCCAAATGGGGTACAACTAGTACGATTATTAGTTACATTATAGCCGCTATCGGTTTTGGGAAACTATTATCATATAGTAGTTTAGGAGTTTTATCTGACAAAGTAGGAAGGAAGCCACTTTTAATTATTTCGAGCTTTCTCATGGCAATTTTTTTAGTTAGTATTCCTTTATTGCCAAGTTATAAGTTAGCCTTTCTATTTGCCGTTTTAGCGGGTGTTGCGAATGCGGCGATGGATGCAGGTTCCTATCCGGCATTAGTTGAAATATTTACGAAAAAATCGGGTTCGGCCAATGTACTCGTTAAAGCCTTTATGTCCACGGGTGCAACGATATTACCGTTTATCATTTTATTTTTATCCGATAACGGATTATTCTTCGGATATTCCTTTTTCTTACTAGCTGCTATTTATCTTTTCAATATGATCATTTTACTGTTGTCCACATTCCCAAAAGTTAATGAAGTTAAACTAGAAGAGAATGAGGAAACAGTGAAACCAATTGTTCCATTTAAATCGGAACCGAAATTGTTAAAAGAAGGTTTATCTTTAATCGTTATTGGTTTTACATCAACGGCATTATTTACAGTAGCTCAAATTTGGTTGCCAAGCTATGGACAAGAAGCCGTCTTTATGACTACGAACGAAGCGGTTAAATTGTTAAGTTATTATAGTATTGGATCCGTTGTTTCAGTATTAGTACTAGCCTTTATTTTAGGCAATAAAATAAAAGCAACAACGATTTTAATTGTTTATCCGATGATTACAGTGCTAACCGTTGCCGTTATTTTAACGGTTAAAGAACCTTCTGTTATTACGATTGCTTCCTTTTTCTTAGGTTTCTCAACAGCTGGGGTACTTCAACTAGCTATTACTTTAATGACAGAATTATTTTGGATGAGAAAAGGAACGGTAACGGGTTTAGTTGCAACAGCTTCCGGTGTAGCCTCCGTCGTTATGCCACTTATTACGGGTGCAATTGCAGAGAAAGGAGCGATAAATTTTATATTTATATTTGATGGTTTTATCGCCGTAATCGGTATTATTGCTGCCCTCTTTATCTTTGTAAGATATAAAAAATTAACATTAAAGAACTTTTAATAGGAAACGAATCATAATGGTTCGTTCCTATTTTTTTATTTAATTTGTTTAAAAATGCTTCATTTATAACATAATATTAATTTTAAAATCTTTTAAAAAGTCTTTTAATTTAAAAACATAGTTGACCAATAAGAATGGTATGTTTATTATTAAGGTAATATTCACACTTTTTTGAAATGGAAAACTGTTTTCATGAGGGGGGTTCGTAATGGGGAAAGTATATATTGTTGGAGCAGGACCAGGAAGTGTCGATTTAATTACAGTAAAAGGGTTGAAATGTATTCAACAAGCCGATGTTATTCTTTACGACCGTCTAGTGAATAAAGAACTGTTGGAATACGCAAAACCAAATGCAGAACTAATTTTCGTTGGTAAATTACCTAAATTACATGGTGTTATCCAAGAACGAATTCATAAATTACTCGTTCAATATGCTAGTAAAGGGAAAGTAGTAACCCGTTTAAAAGGTGGGGATCCTTTCGTATTTGGTCGAGGTGCTGAAGAGGCGGAAGTGTTAGTGGAAGCAGGTATTCCTTTTGAAATCGTGCCAGGAATTACTTCAGGTGTTGCCGCACCTGCTTACGCTGGAATTCCTGTTACCCATCGTGATTTAGGATCTAGTTTTGCTATTGTGACTGGCCATATGCGGGAAGGAAAGGATGATTCTATCCAGTGGAAGGGGTTGGCAGAATCAGTCGATACCCTTGCGATTTATATGGGAGTTGGCAATTTGCCATATATTACGGAGCAGTTAATGAAGTACAAACGTAATCCACAAACTCCTGTCGCATTAATCCATTGGGGTACGACGGAACATCAAAAAACGATAACGGGAACATTGGAGTCAATCGTAGAAATTGCGGAAAAAGAAGAGATCCAAAATCCTAGCATGATTATCGTTGGAGAAGTTGTAAAAATGCACGATAAAATCGCCTGGTTTGAACAATCAAAACAATTACAAGAAATATCGAGTTAACAAGGAGGGGGATCATTATGCAAGCAGTGTTATATGTTGCCCATGGAAGCCGGGTAAAAGCTGGTGTTGATGAAGCAATTGAATTTATTGAAACTGTAAAACCAAAAATTAATGTTGCTATCCAAGAAATTTGTTTTCTAGAATTAGCTGCCCCTTCGATTGTAGAGGGAGTTGCAGCATGTGTTGCTAAAGGAGCAACAAATATTGCTGTCGTTCCAATCCTACTGTTAACTGCTAATCATGCCAAACAAGATATCCCCCTTGAAATGAATAAAGCAAAAGAACTTTATCCCGATGTTACCTTTACCTTTGGTAGACCCTTTGGAATACATGAAAAGTTAATTGAAAGTCTACATGAGAGAGTGTTGGAAAAGGGTGTTGAGCAACATGATGAGATTGATATTTTACTCATTGGACGCGGAAGTAGTGATCCAAGTGTACAAATAGATCTTCAACAAATTGCCAATCACCTTCAAAGCCGGTATCACTACTCAAAGGTAGATATTTGTTTTTTATATGGCAACGGTCCTTCCTTTGAAAAGGCATTAGAGCAATTAAAAAAGGAACGGAATAATCCGGTCTATATCGTTCCATATCTTTTATTTACGGGCTTATTAAAAATAGGGATTCAAAAGAAAATAGCTCAACAAGGATTTTTAGAGAATCAAGTTGTGCTTTGTGACTGTTTAGGGTATGACGAAAATGTTCGTCAAGTATTAATAGAGCGCGTAGAAGAAACATTATATTCATATGGGGAGAGTGTCTCGAATGGATAAAAAACAGGCGAATGTTGAGCAGGCAATTGAAAATATAAAAAAAATGCTCGCTACAATGAACTACGGTTCCATAACTTTAATCGTTCAAGACAATACAATTGTTCAAATCGAAAAAAATGAAAAAATCAGATTAAAATAATCAAGTGAAGAGGTGTGTCGTAAGTGAAGTTAGAAGTAACTAATAGCCCTTTTACCGAACAACAAGTAAAGCAATTAAATGAAGTCTTAGCTAATTTAACACACAATCAAAAAATATGGTTAACTGGATATTTAAGTGCAGCAGTTTCAGTGCAAGCTGGAGAAGTTTCAATTGAAGGAAATCAACCAGTATCAAATAATGCTGTTATATCTACACCTGTTAACGTGAAGAAACATATTACAATTCTCTATGCATCGCAAACAGGTAATGCAGGAGGGTTATCTAAAAAATTTGGAGAACAATTAAAACAAGCTGGATTTGAAGTGAATGTTTCTTCCATGAGTGACTTTAAAACAAACGCTTTGAAAAAGGTTGACCACTTACTTATCGTTGCGAGTACTCATGGTGAAGGAGAGCCGCCGGATAATGCCATCATGTTCTATAATTTCCTATTTGGAAAACGGGCACCCAAATTGGATCATGTGAAATTTGCTGTTTTGTCATTAGGGGATAGTTCCTATGAATTTTTTTGCAAAACAGGGAAAGATTTCGATGAACAGTTAGAAAAACTTGGTGCTAAACGATTTGTTGATCGGGTTGATTGTGACTTAGATTATGATGAGCCGGCAGCAAAATGGTTTGATGCAGTAAAAGAAAAATTGCAAGAAGGTGAAGTAAGCGAAGTTACGGTTCAAGAGGCTGCACCAACAGTTCTAGCGACAACTACTGAATACTCGCGTAAAAACCCATATACGGCAGAAATTTTAGAGAAAATTAATTTAAATGGTCGTGGATCAAACAAAGAGACGATTCATTTAGAAATATCCTTAGAAAATTCGGGTATTACCTTTGAACCTGGAGATAGTTTAGCTATTTTCCCAACTAATAATGAAAACTTAGTCGATTCACTCATTACTGCATTAAACTTTAATCGAGATACGAAAGTAACGGTAGACGACAAAACAATTTCATTAAAAGAAGCGTTAACGGATATTTTTGAAATTACCGTGTTGTCGAAGCCAGTGATGCAAAAAATTGGGGACTATACAGTAAACGAAAAATTCCATGCATTACTTGCTGATCGAGAGTTATTTAAACAATACACCCATGGCCGTGACTTATTAGATGTTGTTGAATCATTCGGTCCATTTAGTTGGGATGAACAAAGTTTTGTGAACCTATTAAGAAAAATACCTGCAAGACAATACTCCATTTCAAGTAGCTTAGCTGCTTACCCAGATGAAGTCCATGTCACAATTGGTACAGTACGCTATGAAGTAGATGGACGACAACGACTAGGTGTTTGTTCAACACAAGTTGCGGATCGTTTAGAAATCGGAGACAAAGTACGTGTTTATGTTCAACATAATCCGAACTTTAAATTGCCTTCTGATGATACGCCGATTATTATGGTTGGTCCTGGCACAGGGGTTGCACCGTTCCGTTCCTTTATTCAAGAAAGGGAAGAGCGGGGAGCTGAAGGGAAAAATTGGTTGTTCTTTGGCGATCAGCATTTTATGACAGACTTTTTATATCAAACAGAATGGCAAAGCTGGTTAAAATCAGGCGTATTAACGAAACTTGATGTTGCCTTCTCTCGTGACAAAGCTGAAAAAGTATATGTGCAACATAAAATACAAAAACATGCTGCTGAAATTTATGAATGGTTAGAGCAAGGAGCAGTTTTCTACGTATGTGGAGATAAAGATTCAATGGCTGTTGACGTTCATAATACATTGCTACATATCATTGCGGAACAGGGAAATAAAACAGAAGAAGAAGCAAAAGCGTATTTAGACAATTTGCGAAAAGAAAAACGTTATCAACGGGATGTATACTAAGGGGGAAGTACGTATGGTAGAAAAAATAGTATTACCGCCTCAAGAAGGTAAACCAAGTGATGTGGAAGAAATAAAAGCTGAAAGTAATTATTTACGCGGTACATTGGCTGAATCAATGGAAGATGAGCTAAGTGCTGGAATTTCCGATTGGGATAACCGTTTAATGAAATTCCATGGAAGTTATTTACAAGATGACCGGGACGTTCGTCAAGAGCGAGAACGACAAAAACTTGAACCGGCTTATCAATTTATGGTTCGTGTTCGCATGCCAGGTGGTGTTGCAACACCGACCCAATGGCTAAAATTAGATGAGCTGTCGGATCGTTATGGCAATCAATCCTTTAAAATTACAACTCGTCAAACAGTTCAATTCCACGGCATTTTAAAATGGAATATGAAAAAACATATGCAAGAACTAAATAGTGTTTTATTTGATACGTATGCTGCTTGTGGGGATGTTAACCGCAATGTGATGTGTAATGCAAATCCTTATCAATCTAAATTGCATCAAGAAATTTTTGAATTATCTTCGAAAATTAGTGAACACTTATTACCACGTTCCAATGCATATTATGAAATATGGTTAGATAAAGAAAAAATTGTTGATACACAGGAAGAGCAAGAACCGATTTATGGGGCACTTTACTTACCTCGTAAATTTAAAATTGCGATTGCCATTCCACCGGCAAATGATGTAGATGTTTTTTCACAAGATATCGGTTTAATTGCCGTTGTGGAAAATGATGAGTTAGTCGGCTTTAATGTCGCAATTGGCGGTGGTATGGGAATGACCCATGGGGATACAGCGACGTATCCACAATTAAGCCGTCTAATCGGTTATATTCCAAAAGATAAAGTTGTCGATGCATGTGAAAAAATTATGACAGTACAACGGGATTATGGAAATCGTTCCGTTCGTAAAAACGCTCGATTTAAATATACTGTTGACCGATTAGGTTTAGAAAATGTAAAAAAAGAAATCGAGAAACGATTAGGATATGAGTTTGAAGAAGAAAGACCATATACTTTTGAGCATACAGGCGATCGCTTTGGTTGGATTAAAGGGGAAGATGGAAAATATCATTTTACTCTATTTATCCAAAACGGTCGTGTGAAAGATTTTGAACATTATCCATTAAAAACAGCATTACGTGAAATCGCCCAAATTCATAAAGGGGAGTTTCGTTTTACTGGAAATCAAAATGTTGTCATTGCAAATGTTGGGCCACGAGCTAAAAAGGCAATCGATGAAATTATTGAAAAATATCATTTAACAGATAGTGAACACTACTCAGCATTACGACGTAATTCCATTGCTTGTGTGGCTTTACCAACTTGTGGTTTAGCGATGGCTGAGGCGGAACGTTACTTACCATCTTTAATTGAAAAAATTGAAACAATTTTAGATGAAAACGGCTTGCGAGAACAAGATATTACGATTCGTATGTCTGGTTGTCCGAATGGCTGTTCTCGAGCGGCAATGGGTGAAATTGGTTTCATCGGGAAAGGTCCAGGGAAATATAACCTTTATTTAGGTGCTAGCCATACAGGTACCCGCTTAAATAAAATGTATAAAGAAAATATTGGGGAAGAGGAAATTTTAGCAACTCTTCGTCCTATAATTGAACATTATGCAAAAGAGCGATTAACAGGAGAGCATTTTGGTGATTTCGTTATTCGTGCAGGATATGTGGAAGCTGTAACGGACGGTCGTCATTTCCATAATCAAGCTTAACGATGAAGGATAGGTTCCGCTATTGGCGGCGACCTATCCTTTCTAAAAAGGGGGCATAATATGTATCCAATCATGGTGAATTTAGAATATAAACGAGTAGTAATTATTGGCGGTGGGAAAGTAGCGACTCATAAAACAGAAAAGCTATTGCAGCAAAAAGCGAATATAGTCGTCATTAGTCCAACGTTAACAGATGCGTTATATACATATGCAGTAAATGGAGAAATTGAATGGGTAAACCGTTCCTATCAAGAAGGGGATACAAAAGATGCCTTTTTAGTCATAGCAGCAACAAATGATCCTTATGTAAATAAGGAAGTGAAAAATAGTTGCCTGAACAATCAACTTATTAATGTCGTAGATTCTTCTGAAGATAGTAACTTTTATAATATGGCGTTCTTGGAACGGGGAATGTTAAAAATTGCGATTTCAACAGAAGGAGCGAGCCCTCTTTTAGCTAAACAAATGAAGCGCGATATTATGAGTTTTCTAGACGATAGCTATGATGACTATTTAATTTTCCTTCAAAAGGCAAGAAAGAAAATTAAAACGACTGTATTAGATGAAAAAAGAAGACTATTTTTATTAGGTGAGTTATTGCAAGATCGTTTCCGTAAAAATGAAGTGGAACGGGAACTATTCCTGAAAAATTTATCGTAAAGGTGGTTATAATAGCTCGACTAATAATTTTCGTGAAGGAGAGTAACCTTTGTATAGGTGCCTAAGAAGTTCCTCACGAAAAATAAAGTACAATTCAGTATAAAAACTGGATTGTA
Organism: Lysinibacillus halotolerans; assembly: GCF_003711845.1. GTDB lineage: Bacteria > Bacillota > Bacilli > Bacillales_A > Planococcaceae > Ureibacillus > Ureibacillus halotolerans. The sequence continues at coordinate 15,975 of NZ_RHLQ01000041.1, read as the reverse complement.
CTTTTTGCTTTTTATTCTAAAGAGCCTGCACTCATACCAGCGATTCTTCCAGTGACGAGGGCACTTGTAATGTTGTATCCACCTGTGTAACCGTGAATATCTAAAATTTCACCACAGAAAAATAGTCCTTTTTTCATTTTCGATGCCATTGTTTTCGGCTCAATTTCCTTTACTGAAACGCCGCCGCCAGTGACAAATGCTTTTTCCAATGGCAACGTACCGTGAACATCCATTGTAAAACTAACAAGCTCACGGGCTAACTCCCGTATTTTTTCTTGAGTTATTTCCGCTGCTGTTTTAGATGGATCTATACCAACCCGTTCCATTAAAAATAATAACCATCTTTCAGGTGCAATGGATTTCCAACTATTTTTTACAGCCTTTTTTGGATCTTCCTTTGAAAGCTTATTCAAATATTGTAAACATGTTTCTTCGTTATAATCAGTTAACGTTTGAATTCGTAGTTTCACGGGGGCATTGCCGTTCTTTTTACGTTCTTTGACGATAAATTGACTACAACGTAAAATAGCAGGTCCGCTCACACCAAAGTGGGTAAAGAGCATATCCATTTGGTGAGTGACAATAGGTTTCCCCTTTTTATTTAAAACGGAAACAGCAACATCCCGTAAAGCTAAACCTTGCAGCTGTCTAGATTGAATAAAAGGCTCGTTGGATTTTACAGGAACTTCAGTAGGATACAGTTCGGTAACGGTATGACCAGCTCGTTCTGCCCAAGGATAGCCATCTCCAGTAGAACCGGTTTGAGGAACGGCTTTACCACCGACAGCTACTACGACCGACTTTGATAAAATTTCAGTTCCATCTGTTAAACGAACACCTAAAATTTTTTCATCATCCATTAATAATTTACTGACCGCTGTTTGAAGTCGAATTTCAACGTGAAGTCGTTTTAGTTCATTAACAAGGGCATCTACCACATCTTGAGCGCGGTTTGATACAGGGAACATGCGACCGTGATCCTCTTCTTTTAAATGAACACCTAGTCCTTCAAAAAATTCAATAATATTTTCATTATTATAAACGGTAAAAGGACTATATAAAAAACGACCGTTTCCGGGAATATGTTGTATAATTTCATCTACGGACAAACGATTTGTAACATTACATCGTCCTCCGCCTGAGATCGCAAGTTTTTTCCCAAGTTTATTTCCTTTTTCAATTAACAATACTTTTTTATGTTGTTCACCAGCTGCGATTGCTGCCATCAATCCCGATGGACCGCCGCCAATTACGATTACATCTAACATAGTTCGTCTCACTTTCTGAATTTAATTGTTAGTTTTTTGTGAATTCCAATTGCTTACTCTCCACATTATACATAATTATGGAGAAACTATTTGAGTTAATCGACTTTCACATGTAAACTAACATGTAGATTCGTTTTCGAAACAATATTTGTTTGAAATCGTCGACTAATTCAGTCGACTTTTATTTTTCAAAGATATACATATTTTATTCTTATTAATTTCATAAAGATTGGAATGTTTTTATGTCTTCATTAATGAAAGGTACTGCGATTTTAACGATAGGCCTGTTTTTATCGAAAGTCCTTGGTTTAGTTTATGTTTTCCCGTTCTATTCCATTGTCGGCGAAGAAAATGTTGGATTATACCAATATGCCTATATACCATACAACATTATGCTTTCTATTGCGATTTCAGGTCTGCCCATAGCAGTTTCAAAATTTGTTTCCAAATATAATGCAATTGGGGATTATGAAGCAGGTAGAAGACTTTTTAAATCCGGATTTTCTGTCATGCTCATAACAGGTGTTGTGTCATTTATTTTATTAAATTTATTGGCAAACCCGATAGCGAATATTGTCATTGAAGATGACGAACAAATTTATTCAGTTGAACAAATTGCATCGGTGATTCGATGGGTTAGTTACGCATTACTTGCTGTTCCGATTATGAGTTTAATTCGAGGATTTTTCCAAGGATATAATCATTACATGCCTACTTCCGTATCCCAATTAGTTGAGCAAATTGTGCGGATTATTGTTTTACTTGGAGGTTCATTTATTGTCGTCGTACTATTAGACGGTAAAACAGAAACAGCTATTAAGTTTGCCGTATTTGCAGCCTTTGTTGGTGCCCTTGGTGGATTAGTCGTTTTATATTTCTATTGGAAAAAATTAAAACCCGAAATGGATACGCTATTACTCAATAATGTGTCTTCAGGGGAACTTTCTTATAAAGACATTTACAAGGAAATTATTCAATATTCGATCCCAATTGTATTTGTAGGGATGTCCAACTCCTTATTTCAATTAATCGATATGTTAACCTTTAACAGTGCTATGATTTCCATTGGTTTGGCTAAGGTGACAGATACGTATTTAACTATGTTGAATTTCACAACGCAAAAAATTGTCATCATTCCTGTGATGCTTGCGACAGGTTTTTCAATGGCTTTAATACCTACAATTACTAAATATTTCACCCTAGAGGAATATGGCGTTCTTCATAATTCGATGGATAAAACCTATCAAATATTATTGTTCATTACCGTACCGGCTAGTTTTGGAATTGCTATATTAGCCCCCGATATATACCATGTACTGTATGAGCAAAGCGAAATGGGAGCAGAAGTTTTAGCTCATTATGCACCATTAGCCATTCTTTTTGCACTGTTCTCTGTGACAGCTGCAATTTTACAAGGAATCGATTATCAAAAGTGGATTATTTTTAGTTTATTAACAGGTATGTTAATTAAACTTATGTTGAACACGCCGCTTATTAAAGCGATGGAAGTAGATGGAGCGATACTAGCTACTGCAATTGGATATATCGTAACGATTTTCATTAATATCACTGTTATCCATAAAGTGTTACATTATCGTTCGAAAGTTGTATTTAGACGAATATTGTTAATCGCTATTTTAACGTTTGTCATGTCCGTTGCAGTCATTGCTACAAATAAACTACTTTACTTCATTGCAGAACCGACTAATAAAGGGATTACAGCCCTTTATTTACTTATTTGTGTTGGAGTAGGAGTTGTTATTTATGGGTATGCCTCCTTCCGATTAGGACTTGCACAAAAACTTTTAGGAGAACGATTTACGAAATTAGGCAACAAACTTGGATTTAAGTAGGAGGAGTCTCACTTTTGCGATTAGATAAATTATTATCCAATATGGGTTTTGGTACACGAAAAGAAGTGAAACAACTGTTGAAACAAAAGGGTGTAACGGTGGATGGTGTAACGGTAAAGGATGCGTCCATGCATGTGGATCCAGATAACCAAGACGTCAGTGTATATGGAGAAAGGGTTCAATACACTGAATTCATTTATATTATGATGCATAAACCTCCAGGGGTCATTTCAGCTACTGAAGATGTTGCTGAAAAAACAGTAATTGATTTATTAGATCCTTTTGCTCGTCATTTTAAGCCATTCCCAGTAGGACGTTTAGATAAGGATACTGAAGGATTGCTTTTAATTACAAACGATGGACAATTGGCACATAATTTACTATCACCGAAAAAGCATGTCCAGAAAACTTATTATGCGAAAATTGAAGGTGTTGTCACAGAAGAAGATGTCGTGGCGTTCCAGCAAGGTGTGGAATTAGATGATGGCTATGTTACAAAGCCTGGAAAACTTGTTATCCTTTCTTCTGGTGAGAAGTCAGAAATTGAATTAACCATCCAAGAAGGAAAATTCCATCAAGTAAAAAGAATGTTTGAATCCGTTGGAAAAAAAGTAACGTATTTAAAAAGGTTATCAATGGGTAGTTTAATGCTTGATGAACAATTAAAGCTAGGGGAATATCGTGAATTAACGGAAAATGAATTGGAAACATTAATCCATTCATCTAAAGTAGAGCAATTATAAAATTAAAATCGTAGTTTATCTTTACTATGAATAGATAATGAGGTAATGAATTAATGGGGAAAATGGATGAAATTATTATTGTGGCACCACGTGCTCAACTATTCAATAACGAGGAGTTAGCGTTTCAAGGAACTCTTCAAGATAAAAAGTTAGTAGAAGAAATCGTTTCTAACATCAATGCTACTTACACTACAATGAGACGTGGGGATGCTGAGGAAGACGAAAGCTTTAAACAACCTATACCTTATGCAGTAATTAAACGGGGTAATGAAATATTTGTTTACGAACGTTTACAAGGTGCCGGTGAAACACGACTTCATAACAAACTGTCAATCGGTGTTGGTGGTCATATGAATGCTCTTGAAGAGCTAGAAACTTTCGAAGAAGTTTTAATGGAAAACTTGAATCGAGAACTTGAAGAAGAACTTATCATGACAACTAATGAACAACCTGAGCTAAAAGTAATCGGTTTAATTAATGATGATGAGGATGAAGTTGGTCGGGTTCATCTTTGTGTTTTAGTTGTTATTGAAGTTCATGAAAATACAGTGATTGAAGTTCGTGAGACAGACCAATTACAAGGTCAATTCTTTCCAATTGAAAAATTAAAACTTAATCCGTTTTATGAAAGACTAGAAAACTGGTCAAAAATTGCAATGGATATTCTTTAAAATACTTTCTTGGAAAATATTTTTACAGTACGAAACAAATGAAAGAATCAAATAGAAAAGGTATCAAGTTAGTATCTACTATTCACAGAGATTTATTAAAAAATATAACGATGAAAAAAAGAATGACCCCGACGACAGGTCATTCTTTTTTCTTTATCTATAATACGAAGTCTAGCAACAATTGTTCGCTAAGCTGAATGTATGTTTTAAGCAAACTTTCCTCATAAAATGGAGGTTTTTTGTTGCATTGTATCTAAGATGTCAATTTTACTTTTTTCTTCGTCGTTGTCCATTTACCCCGACTTGGACTTTCGACCAAATCATTAAAGGCTAACACATTCAAATCTCTTTGAATGGTGCGAGGAGTGATATTGAACTCTTCGACTAAATCCTGTGTAGATACCGTCCCTTTATCAAGGATGAACATATACACGTCTTTAATACGATTAAGCATTCTGTCAGTAGTTGGTTTCATAATCATGAACCACTCCTTCAATCTTAATTCTCATGGAAAAGACTAGCGGACGACAAAAGTGCAGAGGCTACTTTGGCTCATTAAATTTCTGCCTTAGACATCCCCTTTTTTATATATTTTTTTGTCAAGTAATTTACTATGACAACGCCATTATATCAGTAAACTATTAATTTTTCCATAATTCTCAGTTAATTATTATAAATTTTACGAAGTCTTTAATATGATAATACGAAAAACACCGGTCGAATATGACAATTAAGCTTGTACTTTATAATAGAAAGAGTAAAATAATCGGTAATAAGTAAAGAGGTGATTAAATGGATTGGTTGAAATTAGCGGAATCTAGAAAAGAAGAATTGATTTCAGAATTACAACAGTTAATTCAAATTGAAAGTGTTCTTGATGAAGAGAGTGCAACAGAGGATGCTCCATTTGGTCAAGGTCCATTAAAGGCTTTACAATTTATGCTTTCAAAAGGTGAACAACAAGGCTTTCAAACGAAAAATGTAGATAATGTGGCTGGTCATATTGAAATGGGAGCAGGCGACGACTTGCTCGGAATTTTATGTCATGTGGATGTTGTGCCAGTAGGAGATTCCTGGACGTATCCTCCTTTTAAAGGGGAAGTAGTGGACGGAAAACTATTTGGCAGAGGTGCCATTGATGATAAAGGTCCAACGATTGCAGCATGGTTAGCTATGAAAATGGTGAAAGATGCGGGCGTTTCATTAAATAAACGTGTTCGAATGATTATTGGGACAGATGAAGAATCAGGATTCCGTTGTGTAACCCATTACTTTACAAAGGAACAAATGCCAACAATTGGATTTGCACCAGACGCTGACTTTCCATTAATTAATGCTGAGAAAGGTATTGCATTGCTTAATTTTTCACAAAAAGCTCAAGTAACGGCAGATGAACAAATTATTGCATTTCAGGCAGGACAACGTTCTAATATGGTACCGGATCATGCAAAAGCGATCATTCAAAATGTAACCTCTGGAGTGGAAGAAGAATTTCAACAATTCTTAGAAGAAAATACGACAGAAGGTACTTTTATTCAAGATGAAGGACGATATATAATAACGGTTAAAGGAAAATCGGCCCATGCGATGGAACCTGAAAAAGGTAGAAATGCGGCTGTGTTACTTGCAAAATTTCTGATTAACTACATTACTACTACAGCAAGTAACCAATTTCTTTCTTTCATCGTCAATACGTTTGGTGAGGACTACAAGGGTACAAAAATGAAGCTAGATTTTGAAGATATTATGTCCGGTCCTACGACATTAAACCCTGGTGTTATATTATTCCACCATGAACGGGGTGGCCATATTCAAGTAAGTATGCGTTACTCGGTGAGCTATCCATTTGAGGAAAAAATGACAGAAGCTACAAAAGTAGTATCCGATTTAGGATTTGCTTTAGATGTGACATCTAATTCGATTCCCCACTATGTACCAGAAGAAGATGAACTTGTGCAAACTTTGTTGAAAGTATATCGAAAATATACAGGGGATGAATCAAAACCGTTATCTACTGGTGGAGGTACGTATGCGCGGACGATGAAAAAAGGGGTAGCCTTTGGCATGCTTTTCCCAGGTGAACCGGATGTGGCGCATCAGGCGGATGAATATGTATGGATTGATCATTTAGTGAAAGCTGCCGCTATATATGCGGAAACGATTGTTGAGTTAGCTGGGAAATAAAATTTTAAAGGATGGTAAAAAATGGGCTTTGTATTATGGAATGACAAAATTGTGGATGAAAGTGAAGTAAAGATTGATAAAGAAGATAGAGGTTATCAATTCGGTGACGGAGTTTATGAAGTAATTAAAATTTATGATGGTGAAATGTTTACTGCAACAGAACATATTGATCGATTTTATTTAAGTGCTGAAAAAATTAAAATAACGATTCCGTTTACAAAGGATAAACTTCACCAATTATTACACCAATTAGTGGAAGCAAACGAAATTAAAACAGGAAATCTTTATTTCCAGATTACTCGTGGTGCGGCACCTCGTATTCACCAATTCCCTGGGGACAACGTATTACCTGTTTTAACAGGAAATGTGAAGGAAGCTCCTCGTTCAACAGAAAATATGGAAAAAGGTGTGAAAGCAGTTTTTGCAGAGGATATTCGTTGGTTACGTTGTGATATTAAATCATTAAATTTATTAGGTGCTGTATTAGCAAAACAAGAAGCTTATGAAAAAGGGTGTTACGAAGCCATTTTACATCGTGGAGATATTATTACGGAAGGATCATCTACAAACGTATTTGGTATTAAAGATGGAGTCCTATATACACACCCAACAGATAACTTCATTTTAAACGGAATTACACGCAATGTTATTTTAACGTGTGCAAAGGAAATTGACCTTCCAGTGAAGGAAGAACCTTTTACAAAAGAGCAAGCATTGAACATGGATGAATTGTTTGTGTCATCTACAACTTCTGAAATTACACCAGTTATCGATTTAGAAGGGGTAGCTATAAATAATGGAGTCATTGGAGAATGGACTCGTAAATTACAAGCACAATTTGAAACAAAGCTTCCTCAACAATTTCAAGTAAATTTGTCAAAATAATTCATTGAGTTTATTAGTGGGTAGGACATCACCTATCCACTATTTTTTTTGCGTTTCCTCATGTAAAATTGAAGTGGGGATTTAAAGAATAGGAGTGTTTTTTTTGGCTCAATTAGTGAAACTACAAGATTACATTTCAAGATACCAAATCGATTTATCAAGATATCCAACTCAATTTGTTCGTTTGAAAAAAAGTCAATGGGAACGTGTGAAACAACAATGGCTTTCTGGTGAAGAAACACCGGAGTGGCAACATATTGAATCCGATGAAGACACACGACAGGGCAAAAAAACTTTTTCTTTTTTCGAAAAACTAAAGCTGAAAAAAGAGACAAAAGAAATTGAAAATATAGAAGATGTAGATGTTTCGAATGAGCTAATGAATCCGGAGGAAGAAATTCCTGAGGAAGAAACAACGTTATTTTTTGAACCGAAAATTGTGTACCAACCAACTTCGATAGAAGAACTGAAAAAAATGTTCATGGATCAATTTTTTCATTTTCAAATTAAATGGGCAAGTTCAACTTTAAGGGAAAAATCTTATGTGGATCCGAAATTTTTAAGAGATTCGTTACTTCGAACTATTCTTCAACGTTTACCGGATAGCTTTTTAGTACTGTATTATCCAATCATAAAGGTAAAGAAAGCACCTGTTGAATTAGATATTATTTTATTAACACCAACAGAATGTTTATGCATTACATTAGTGGAACAAGAAGAGCAAGCAGTATTTGTTGGGAATAGCGATCGTTTTTGGACAAAAAAGATAGGGAAAACATCGAAAAAAATGTTGAATCCATTAATTCAATTAAATCGGATGGAGTCTATTATTACTCAGTTATTTGCTGCAAATAACGTTGACATGCCAATTCGAAAAGTGCTCCTTTCAAGAAATGGATATTTTGATTATCCAGGTTCTGTTTTTAATGTTCAATTCATTGATAAACGAGAACTTTCCCAATGGATGAACCAATTATCCCGCTATTCTTCACCGATGAAACGGATGCAAATGCAAGCAGCTCAAGCAATTTTACAGACGGTACAAACGACTTCCTTTAACCGTGATATTTGGAAAGTGGAACAACAGGAGCAATAAAAGTGGAATTGTTTTTTATTATTAATGAGCAAGCTGGCAATGGAAAAGGGAAAAAAGTTTGGGAAAAGTTAAGGAAAGAACTACATACCCCTTTTTCTTTTTACATAACAAATCATCATGGACATGCTACTACCATTGCTAGAAAGATTGCTAGCAATTTTCAACTAACTGGACAAAAAATACTTTTGATAGCCGTTGGGGGAGATGGAACAATCCATGAAGTCGTAAATGGTGTGATTGGTTTTAATCATGTATATGTTGGAGCAATTGGTGCAGGTTCTGGTAACGACTTTTCAAGGGAATATTTTACATTCCATACTGCTTATGAAATAGATGAATTTATAAAAGGAAATGAACAATCTTTGCAACAGTTTGATAGCGGAATGGTCAAATGGAGCACTGGACAATCAATTCATTTTGTGAACAATTCAGGAATTGGTTTCGATGCCTTTGTAGCTAAACTGGCGAACCATTCTACTATAAAAAAACGACTGAACAAAATGGGACTTGGTAAGTTTAGTTATGTTTATTTTGTGTTGCTCGGTCTATTTACATTTAAATTATTTACATTAACGGTTGAACAAAATGGTAGTCAAAGAAAGTATGAAAAGGTTTGGTTTGCAACGGTTTCCAATCAACCGTATTTCGGAGGAGGGATGAAAATCTCACCTCAATCTGATCCAATGGATGGGAAATTAGAATTGACCATTGTGTATAACCTTTCAAGATTAAAATTATTACTAATGTTTGTCACTGTATTTTTTGGTAGCCATACGAGATTACAAGAAGTCGTTCAGCAGAAGGGCGACCAATTTACTTTGTACATAAACGATGAATTACCTTGTCATGCCGATGGAGAAGTGATGGGTGTGACAAAAAATAATTCACGCATAGATTACGTTGTCCAAAAGAAAAGTTGGATGTCGATAAAAAGAAATAGCGAGTTTATGAAAAAGTAAGAAAAATAAGCTATAATAAAATGAAATTAGGACATCTAGAAATGAGGATTTAGTAGTGAGATTAAGAAATAAACCGTGGGCTGAAGAATTTATTACAAATCATCCAGAAGTTATTATTCCAAATCCTGAAGAATATAAAGGAAAGTGGAAAGAAGTTTTTGGAAACGACAACCCACTGCATATTGAAGTAGGTACAGGAAAAGGTCAATTTGTTACAGGAATGGCTCTAGCTAACCCTAATATTAACTATATCGGTATTGAACTATACGATAGTGTCATTGTGAGTGCGTTGGAAAAAGTGTTAGATGCTAATACTCCACCAAATTTACGATTATTAAAAGTAAATGGAGCCGATTTAGCAAAATATTTTGCTAAAAATGATGTAAGTCGAGTGTATTTAAATTTCTCAGATCCTTGGCCTAAAACGCGTCATGCAAAACGTCGTTTAACCCACGAAGGATTTTTGAAGTTATATGAGTCCATTTTAGTGGATAATGGGGAAATTCATTTTAAAACGGATAATCGTGGCTTATTTGAATATTCCCTTGTTAGTATGTCGGAATATGGAATGTTATTGAAATATGTTTCGTTAGATTTACATGCCAATATGCCGGAAGACAATATTATGACAGAATATGAAGAAAAGTTTTCTGCCAAAGGTCAGCCAATCTATCGTTTAGAATCTCAATTTATAACGAAGAAATAATGTAAATCGTTTATTTTGAATTCGATTGTCGTTCAATCGAATTTTTAAATAAATATAAGAACAAAGGGGAGATAGGGATGGATCAACTACAATTTCACAATATGTCCTTAACATGGCTTAATGGGGGCGTCACTTCTTTAGATGGCGGAGCAATGTTTGGAGTCGTACCAAAACCACTTTGGTCAAGAAAGTATCCAGTCAATGACAAAAATCAAATTGAATTAGCTTGTGAACCGATTTTAATTCAATACGAGGGGAAAAATTATTTAATTGATAGTGGTGTTGGGTTTAATAAGTTAACAGAAAAACAACTTCGAAACTTTGGTGTTACAGAAGAATCAACGATTTTAGAAAGCTTGGACCAATTGGGACTTACTGCAGAAGATATTGATTATGTGCTAATGACCCACCTTCATTTTGACCATGCTGGGGGATTAACTCGTTGGGAAGGGGACACACTCGTATCTACATTCCCGAAGGCGAAAATTTATACAACGCAAATTGAATGGGATGAAATGCGTAATCCAAATATACGATCCAAAAATACGTATTGGAAAGAAAATTGGGAACCGGTTCAACATCAAGTTGAGACTTTCTCCGAATCCTTAACGATAGCCCCTGGAATTGAAATGGTTCATACAGGTGGACATAGTGATGGACATGCGATTATAAAGTTAACTCAAAACGGGGAAACGCTAATTCATATGGCGGACATTATGCCAACCCATGCCCATCAAAACCCTTTATGGGTATTAGCATATGATGATTACCCGATGACAAGTGTGTTTGCTAAAGAAAAAATAATGAAAGAAGCTTTAGCAGAAGGGTATAAATTTATTTTCTATCATGATGCTTATTATCGAATGATTCAATGGAGTGCCGATGGAAAAGAAGTGACCGACTCATTGAAACGAAATAAAGAAGCACGAATTCAATTTGAAACAAATGTATAAAAAAAGGGCTGTTTGATCATTTCAAACAGCCTCTTTCTCTATGAAGAAATTACACTTTTAATAATTCAACAACTACTCCTGAACGAGCATCTGCTGCAAATTCAAATGTTTCCAATTCACCATTTAATACTCTAGTAATTCCTCCACGGTATACGGGAATGGTCATAATACCATTATTATAATCTTCTGTTTTCATATAAATCCAAGAACCATCAATAGGGCTTTCTTTTTTAAACTCTGTTTTTACATTGTCTAGTACTTGATTGGCGGGTACAAAAGGCGAAATTCTTTCAGATGTTTCTTTAATGATAATGGATGCAGCTAAACCCGTGGCCACACCTATTAAAAAATCTCTTAATTTCATTTGCCATCCTCCTTTAAACTATTCCTTATTTTAACACCAATTAAAACAGAAGTCTTGTTCAATCATACAAAGAGAGTGGTCTATGGATAGAAATATTAACTGGTCTATGCTATAAAAAACCCGTTTTTAATAGTGAGTTTGTAAATTTTCCAATGATACAATTCGAATTACGAAATATATATGATAGAATAGAGAAAAGATTAAAAAAATTAGGGAGTGTTCTTTTATGAATACTGAAACATTACAATTATTTAAAACATTAACGGAGTTACCTGGTGCCCCTGGCAATGAATCCGCTGTTCGAAAATTTATGCGTGGGGAACTAGAAAAGTATGCAGATGAAATTATTCAAGATAATTTAGGTGGCATTTTCGGTGTAAGAAAAGCGGAAAATGACAATGCACCCAAAATATTAGTGGCAGGCCATATGGATGAAGTATCTTTCATGGTAAAAGATATTACAGAAAACGGGATGCTTCGCTTTCAGCCATTAGGCGGTTGGTCTAATCAAGTGTTACAAGCCCAAAGAGTAACTGTTTATGCAAAGGAACAAGAAATTCCTGGTGTAATTGCTTCCATTCCACCTCATTTATTAAGAGGTACTGACAAAAATCATACGATGGAAATTAAAGATATGTTAATTGACGTAGGAGCAGACAGTAAAGAAGATGCACTACAAATGGGTATTCGACCAGGTCAATCAATTATCCCAATTTGTCCATTTACACCGATGGCAAACCCGAAAAAAATTATGGCGAAAGCTTGGGATAACCGATATGGTTGTGGTTTGGCGATCGAATTGTTAAAAGAGTTAAAAGACGAAAAAGTAGTAAACAACCTATATTCAGGTTCAAACGTAATGGAAGAAGTTGGATTACGCGGGGCACAAGTATCTGCAAACATGATTAAACCTGACATTTTCTTCGCCCTAGATGCTTCTGCAGCCAATGATACAACGGGTGATAAAACCCAATTTGGTCAATTAGGAAAAGGGACGTTATTACGAATTTATGATCCAACGATGGTTACCCACCGTGGATTACGTGAATTTATTTTAGATACGGCTGAGACAAATGATATACCGTATCAATATTTTGTATCTAATGGTGGTACTGATGCAGGTAAAGTACATATTTCCAATGAAGGAATTCCAAGTACGGTTATTGGCATTTGTTCCCGCTACATCCATACTTCTGCTTCGATCATTCATGTCGATGATTATGCGGCTGCAAAAGAGTTGCTTGTGAAACTTGTGAGAACCCTTGATAGAAGTACAGTGGATACAATTATAAACAATGGTTAAAATTACTAAGAAGAAAGGTGCCAAATGGGGCATCTTTTTTATTGAGTGGAACGTCCAGTAAAAGTGTTGATGAGGAGATGACAATTTTGTTTGTTGCAATTGGTACGAAAAATAGAGCAAAAACATTAGCTATTACGAATATCGTAAGTATGTATTTTGACAACTTGGAATTTGAGCAATTTGCGGTTCCTTCAGATGTTTCGGAACAGCCTTTTTCTAATGATGAGACGAGACAAGGTGCAATCAATCGTGCCCTTCATACATTAAATGCTTCAGGAGCTGATTTGAACTTCGGACTTGAAGGTGGTGTACATGAAATGGATGGTCAAATGTACTGCTGTAATTGGGGAGCAATGGCATTAAAAGATGGTACGATTATTACAGCTAGCGGTGCCCAATTTTTATTACCAGATGAAATTGCTGTACAATTGAGAGCGGGTAGAGAATTAGGTCCGGTTATGGATGACTATACGAAGCAAAAGGATACACGTTCTTCTTCAGGAGCTGTTGGTGTTTTTACAGCAGGTCTAGTTGATCGAACGGAAATGTTTGAACATATTGTGAAGTTGTTAATAGGACAATATTTATTTTTATTAAATACTAATAAATAACTCTATGAAAATATTACTAAAAACATGACTCTTGCATCATGACCTATTTATCATTTAATATTAATAGAATAGAAAGAGAGGAGTACATATGAAACGTAAATGGCTTCTAGCTACAGCGTGTTTATTGTTATTGTTCGCTTTAACAGGCTGTGGAAAAACTGTCGAAGAGCAAATAGATTCTGGTGTGGCAAGCGCTCAAACTGTTTTTGAAGAAAATCCCCAAGAACCAAATACAAAGCTTGAGGGAATCGAATTATATGTTCCATCGGGTTACAAGGCTGAAAATAGTGAAGATCCCAATAATTTCATTGTGACAAAAGGACAGGATAGTTATATTCTTTTTGTGAATCAAAATGAAACGGAAGATAGCAAACTACATTATCAATTATTAAAAGATGATAAAACAAAACATATTATCAAGGAAGAAACAGTCGAATTTGATGGTGCCTTTGGATTTACTGCAGTGATTGAACATGATGAAGAACAATTTGAACTTGTCGTAAGTTGTGGTGGTATTAAAATGTCTACTATCTCAGAAGATAAAAATATAGATGAGAAACTAGTAGATATGATGACAATCGTTCGTTCTGTAAAGTTACTTGAAAAGTAATAATGGAAGTTAGCAGACAAACTAATCGACTAAAAAACTAAACTTTTGCTACAATAAGGGTAATACTTTAAAAGTACGGTTCACTTTATGTGAACCGTTTATTTTTGTACTTGCAATTTTTGTGAAAAAATTTTACTGCATCGATTGGTAAAGAAAAGCAAGTATTGTAAAATAAGAAAGGATGTGATGAAGTTGAAATCAAAAGAGTTAGTAGAACAATTGAAATTGCGCTTAAGTACGGAGCAATTTGAATTTCATTTTGATAAAGAAAAAGATATGTTGCGACTTAATCATAAATCATTAAATCGAGGGATGGATATTTCCCTTCCTGAAATTATCGCCAAATATCAAACGATAAAAGAAAAAGCCATCGATGAGGTTGTCTATACGATCGAACAAACCTTTCAGGCGATGGAAAAGGAACGAGCTGAAGGATTCCATGATTTATCTTTAGTATACCCTGTTATACGTTCCACTTCTTTCCCGTTAAAATCCAATGAAGGACATACCTTCATCACAACGGATCACACTGCGGAAACGCGTATCTTTTATGCGTTAGATTTAGGAACAACTTACCGATTAATTGATGAGTCGATGTTAGAGAAATTAAACGTTTCGGCAAATCAAATTAGAGAAGCAGCTCGTTTTTCCGTTCGAAAATTACCGACAAATACGAAAAAAGATGAAGTAGCGGGCAATATTTTTTATTTCTTAAATGAAAATGATGGATATGATGCAAGTCGTATTTTAAATGAATCCTTTTTAAAAGAGATGGAATCAAAAATAGAAGGGGACATGACGTTGTCTGTTCCCCACCAAGATGTTCTAATTATTGGTGATATTCGGAACGAAGTAGGGTATGATGTATTAGCGCAAATGACGATGCACTTCTTTTCCGTAGGTGCAGTACCGATTACTTCCTTATCTTTCGTTTATGATAAAGGAGAATTAGAACCAATCTTTATATTGGCAAAAAACAGAGTAAAAAAGGAGCAAGATGACCAATGATCGCCGCTTATAATAAACAATTTGTTGGAGATGTACTTTTAGTCCAACTAGCTACAGAAAAAATCGTTCATACTGAAGTTGAAAAAGTAGGAGATTTCGCTATTTTAAAAGAGAAAGCAACTGGTGAAATAAAAGCTTTCAATTTATTTAATGCAAGTAAATATATGGACTTAAACGTTCAAGGGAATGTGGAAGTAAACCCAGAACTTGTACAAAAAATTGAGGAAGCAATGAAAGCAAACAATGTTTCTATCTCATTAGATGTCGATTTTTCTCCTAAATTTGTTATCGGTTATGTAGAAGAAAAGGAAAAACATCCAAATGCTGATAAGTTAAGTATTTGTAAAGTAAATGTAGGGGATGAACTGTTACAAATCGTTTGTGGTGCACCAAATGTTGAAGCGGGACAAAAAGTCGTTGTAGCAAAAATAGGTGCTGTAATGCCATCTGGATTAGTGATTAAACAATCTGAATTACGTGGAGTCGCATCAAGTGGAATGCTTTGCTCAGCACGTGAATTAGCAATTCCGAATGCGCCATCAGCTAAAGGAATTTTAGTTTTAGATCAAGATGCAGAAGTTGGCGCATCTTTTACGATTCCTTCTAATTTATAATTTGAACATACTTTTTTGAAAGAGGATGGGACAAAACCCACCTCTGAAATGAAAAGCCGGTGAAATTTTACGATAAGTAAAATTTCACCGGCTTTGATTATTTTAAATAAAAAATAAGGACCACTTCTGATAAAATTAAGTCACCAC
>NZ_RHLQ01000040.1 GCF_003711845.1 Lysinibacillus halotolerans | reverse complement strand
GCACGCCGCCAGCGTTCGTCCTGAGCCAGGATCAAACTCTCCATAAAAGAAAATTTGATAAAGCTCTAAATTTACACTGGCATCATAATGATGTCCAAAATTTTGTTTCAACTGTTAAGTTAAAACTGTATTTCATTAACGTTTTGTTGTTCAGTTTTCAAGGTTCAAATATGGAGCGGGTGATGAGAATCGAACTCACGACATCAGCTTGGAAGGCTGAGGTTTTACCATTAAACTACACCCGCATATGATATATACAAATTATGGCGCGCCCGGCAGGAGTCGAACCCACAACCTTCTGATCCGTAGTCAGACGCTCTATCCAATTGAGCTACGGGCGCGTATGAATGTATTGCAACTTGGTGCGGCCGAGAGGACTTGAACCTCCACGGGGTTGCCCCCACTAGGCCCTCAACCTAGCGCGTCTGCCATTCCGCCACGACCGCGTTCAATGAAGACACTATTAATTATACACCAATAAATACATTTGTCAAATAAAACTGGTGAGCCATGAAGGACTTGAACCTTCGACCCTCTGATTAAAAGTCAGATGCTCTACCACTGAGCTAATGGCTCTTTAAAAATGGCTGGGGTACCAGGATTCGAACCTGGGCATGACGGAATCAAAATCCGTTGCCTTACCGCTTGGCTATACCCCAATGGCGGTCCCGACCGGAATCGAACCGGCGATCTCCTGCGTGACAGGCAGGCATGTTAACCGCTACACCACGGGACCAACATCATTTTTCGTTTCTTCTTTTATATAAGTGGTGACCCGTACGGGATTCGAACCCGTGTTACCGCCGTGAAAGGGCGGTGTCTTAACCACTTGACCAACGGGCCATGGCTCCGAAGGTAGGACTCGAACCTACGACCGATCGGTTAACAGCCGATTGCTCTACCACTGAGCTACTTCGGAATATTTGCGACTCATCTTGTCGACTTTTATTATTATAGAGAGAGTTATAAAGAAAGTCAACACTTTAAATAAACTTTTTTTATTTTTTTATTTAAAAGTCTTTAAATCCTTATTTCTCAAGGGGTTGTAAGCTATCAATTAAACAACAGCTATTATAGAATGTACACTTTTATAAAAAAACATACAATCATTTATTTAACTTTTTTCAAATTCAATTGTGGGTATTAGACTTTTCAACCGTCATTAAGTGACCTCGACATTTTCCACACCGATATTTGTTTACATCCATTCTTCTTTTTCTTTCATACCGTTGTTTACATTGAACACATTCATAAATATAAAGCTTTGTACTACGTCCCTTCTTATTTTCTTCTATAGTAGAACAAAAACGGGGTGCCCCTACCTTTTTTAACAATGTTCTAAAATCTGTGTCGCGGTGTTTATAACCCATTCCTCTTATATGAAGATGATAATGACATAGTTCATGAAGAATAATTCCCCTTAACTCTTCCATCCCAAATTTTTCGTACGATTTTTTATTAAATTCTATATTATGACTTCTTAATAAGTAACGACCACCAGTTGTACGCAGCCTACTATTGAAATATGCTTTATGTAAAAAAGGTTGATTAAAATATTCCATTGATAATTTTTCTACTAATAATTGTAGTTGCTGATCCGTCATCGTTATCCCCCCGTGTACAAATGTACCATATCCATTCAAATCGCTGCAAAATATGAAAAAACTCTGATTAATAAACAAACTATTAATCAGAGTTATTGTATTATTGGTTTATTTGGTTTTCAGGTGGAATCATCGTTAAAGATATACGACCCTTTTCAACTTCGACTTTATCAACCCAAACCGTGACGATATCTCCTAATGAAATAACTTCTAAAGGATGCTTTATACGACGCTTTTGAAGTTTTGAAATATGAACTAAACCATCTTGTTTTACACCGATATCAACAAATGCTCCAAAATCAACTACATTTCGTACAGTCCCTTGTAGTTCCATTCCTACTTTTAAATCTTCCATTTTTAGTACGTCCGTTTTCAGTAACGGTTGTGGGAAGGCATCCCGTGGATCTCGAGTAGGTTTCATTAAAGTATCTACAATATCTTTTACCGTTACTTCCCCAACACAAAGCTCACTACTTAATGTTGTTAAATCAATATTACCAAGAGCTTCCTCACACTGTTTAGTACCGACATCCTTTTTCGCTAACCCTACAATTGCTAAAATATCCTCCGCTAACTTATAACTTTCCGGGTGAATACCAGTTGCATCAAGAGGGTTTTTTGCTTCTGGAATACGTAAGAAACCGATAGCTTGTTCATAAGTTTTTGCACCTAAACGAGGAATTTTCTTTAATTGGGTACGTGATGTGAATTTGCCACTTTCACTTCTTACATTGACAATATTTTCTGCAACGGTCTTTGATAAACCAGATACATATTGTAAAAGAGAAGCAGATGCCGTATTTACATCGACCCCTACTTGGTTAACTGCCGTTTCTACAATAAACGTTAAAGATTCTGCAAGTTTCTTTTGAGAAACATCATGTTGATATTGCCCAACCCCAACAGCTTTTGGTTCGATTTTTACAAGTTCGGATAAAGGATCTTGCAATCTGCGTGCAATGGAAACGGCACTTCTTTGTTCAACTTGTAAGTCCGGAAACTCATTTCTCGCAACTTCTGATGCAGAATAGACGGACGCCCCTGCCTCGTTAACAATAACGTATGCAACTTCCCTTTCAACTTCCTTTAATACATCGGCTATGAATTGCTCTGTTTCCCGAGAAGCTGTCCCATTTCCAATGGCAATGATAGAAATTGGATACTTTTCTAAAATATCCTTAACTACTGATTTAGACTTTTCTACATCCGGCTTAGGTGGGTGTGGATAAATGGCAGTTACTTCCAACATTTTTCCTGTTTCATCAACTACCGCTAATTTACAACCAGTTCGATAAGCCGGGTCTACACCTAAAACCATTTTACCGCGCATCGGTGGTTGTAATAAAAGACTTTTCAGGTTTTCAGAAAAAATATGAATCGCTTGCGCTTCTGCCTTTTCTGTTAAATCATTTCGTAATTCCCGTTCAATAGATGGCTGAATTAATCGTTTATATCCATCTTCAATGGCCTCTTTTACATGAGGAATAGATGGGGATGAGGAATTTACAGGCAACCATTCCTTTTCCATTAATTGAATAACTCGATCCAATGGAACTTGAATCGTTACTTTTAAAATGTCTGCTTTTTCCCCGCGATTAATCGCTAATGTTCTATGGGGCACAATATGTTTTACTGGTTCCTCATACTCATAATACATTTCAAATACTTTCTTTTCATCTTTGTCCGCATCTTTAACAGAAGTAACGATTCGTCCCTCTCTCCAAGAAAGTTTTCGTAATTGATCCCGTATAGCTGCATCATCAGCAAAACGTTCAGCTAAAATATCTTTCGCTCCTATAATGGCCTCTTCTGCTGAAGTAACACCTTTTTCCTCATTAAGAAATGATAAGGCTAAAATTTCAACGTTTTCTTTTGAAAATTTCATCAGTTCATCTGCTAAAGGTTCCAATCCTTTTTCTTTAGCAATCGTTGCTTTCGTACGACGTTTTTGTTTATATGGTCTATATAAATCTTCCACCCGTTGTAGAACGGTCGCTACCTGAATCGACGCTTGTAGTTCTTCAGTTAATTTTCCTTGTTCATCGATTAAACGGATTACTTCTTCTTTTCTTTGTTCTAATTGTTGTATGTAATGATATCGATCTTCAATCGATTTAATTTGAACTTCATCTAGTGAACCCGTCGCCTCTTTACGATAGCGGGCAATAAATGGCACGGTATTACCATCTTCTAATAATTTTATAACTGCTTCTGCTTGGTGGGGCTTCACATTTGTTTCAGTTGCGATTATTTGTAACATTTTCTTTTCTTCCATCATTTCACAGCCTTTCTAGTTTACATAAGATAATATTAACATTTACTTACTACTTACTTCTATTGTTCATCATTACATTCCATTTTAAATAAAAAAGTCTACTCTTTAACAAACTATTTGAAAGAGTAGACTTGCCTTATTTTTCTACTAATTTTACCGATTTTAAAAATACTAACTACCATTTCCAACTGTAATAGCTTCCTGTAATTTTTTAATCGCCTTCCGCTGTATTCGTGAAACATGCATTTGGGAAATCCCTAACATCTCACCGGTTTCTTTTTGACTCAGTTCTTCAAAATAAGTTAACTTTAATATTTCCTTTTCTCGATTATCCAAAACTTCCATAGCTTCTCCAACTACAATTCGTTGATTTGCTCTTTCAAAACCTTCGTCCTCTTTACCAATTATATCTTGTAGGGTCACTGCGCTCCCATCAGAATCCGCCTCTATTGAATAATCCATAGAAAGTGCTTGGTAACTACTACTCATCTCCATCGCTTCTAAGATGTCTTCTTCTTCGACCTCTAGATATGTAGCAATTTCTTCAATAGAGGGAGACTTTTGCAATTTTGATGTTAAATGCTCTACTGCTACTTTTATTTTTGGCCCTAATTCCTTAATACGCCGAGGAACATGGACATCCCAAGTTTTGTCCCGTAAATAGCGTTTAATCTCACCAACAATAGTTGGAACAGCAAATGCCTCAAAACTTCTACCAAAGGATCTATCGAAACGTTGTATTGCTCCCAATAGGCCAAGCATACCTACTTGAACAATATCTTCATAATTCGGTTTACCATAAGCATATTTTTTTGCTATAGATTCTACAAAGTTTTTATAATGAATCACTAAATTATTTAAAGAAGCGTTATCTTTTGAAAGCTGATATTGCTCAATCCACCTTAAAATTTTATCGTTGGATGTTTGATAATGTGGTGATTGTTTCGTCATCATCTTTCACCTGCTCTCTCGTGACATATTTTGTCATGAAAACAGTGACTCCACCTTCGTTATTATTTACTCTCACCTCATCCATTAAAGTTTCCATTAAATAAAGGCCTAGTCCACCTTCACGTAATAATTCGACATTTTCATCTTCTTGGTAAGGTCCTATTTGGGATTTAATTTCTTCAAAATTAAAACTGTTTCCGTAATCAGATACCATCACTTCTATTTTATGATCATATAATGCATTACCTATAACAATTTCGCCATCGTCATAAGAGTCATAAGCATGTTGAACTACATTTGTAACAGCTTCGCTAACAGCTATTTTCAAGTCTTCTATTTGGTCATAGGAAAAGCCTACACGAGAAGCTAAACCAGATACCGTTAACCGAATCACACCAACGTATTGTGGCTTTGCAGGAACTCTGATTTCAATGTAGTCAAATGCTCGCATGGCTTATCCCACCTTCTTCAATATCCATCAATTCACTAAGCCCTGTAATTTCGAATAATCTTGTTAGTCGTGACGATAAGTTTACTAGTTTTAAGTTTGCATTTTCCTTTGTTGCTCGTTTGTAAAATGCGACAAATACACCAAGCCCTGTACTATCTATATAACTTACCTTTGATAAATCTAATTCAACTGATATTTCGGTAGAAAGGTGAATTTTTTCTAGTTCTTCTCTAAGAGTTGGTGCAGTGAAAGTATCGATTTCTCCTTCAATAAAACCTATAAGTAGATTCCCTTCTTTCCGAAATTGTATATTCACATCCATTGAGGACACCTCCAGTTTCCCTTATTTTTCTTTTCCCTATTAAAAAGCTTTTAAACTTATTTTTTTAATTCATTTTTTAATAATGACAATCGTAAAATCATCTTCTAGTTCGTAATTATGTAAAACTTGTAGCTTTTTATAAATGTTTTCACACATCTCCTGGGCATTTAAATGTCTGCAGGATAAAGCTAGTTCCTTTATATATTGTCTGGGATCAAAATTTTCTTGCTTTCGAAAATCCGTTACTCCATCAGTCATTAGAATGATAAAATCATTTTCATTTAATTTAATATCATGCTGAGAATATTTTACTTCAGGTAAAATTCCTAATAGCAGCTCCTTAGATTCTAAATCGTAATACACTTTCTCTCTTGAATCATAATAAAGAGGCGGTTCATGCCCTGCTGAACTCCATGTAAAAATATCCGTTTCTAAGTCGTATCGGCTATAACACATCGATACAAACATACTGTCATCTACACTTTTTTCAATTAATTGGTTTAACGCTTCAAGAACATAGGATGGATTACTATTTGCATATTCCAATGTATCCAAACCATATTTGACCATCGACATACAAAGGGCCGCAGGAACTCCTTTTCCTACTACATCCGTAACAGCGATACTTAAGTATCTTTTATGGTCATGCATAAAATGCACATAATCCCCATTCATTTTGCGAAGGGGGACAGAAACCATTCCTATATCTAAGTTTTCTGGATTTGGAATCGTCGTTTCCAACAACGTATTTTGGATTCTCGCTGCGACTTCCATTTCGATCCGTAATTCTTCTTGTTTCATTAATAAACTTTGATGTTCCTTTAGTTTCAAACCGAAGTGGACCATTACTTCTATTAAAAAGTCATAGGCATGGATAGTCGACTCCGGGAGATCTTCAATGATTTCTTCCAACGCCTGCTTATGTATACTAATAACCTCTTCTGGACTTACATTTTTTTGAATAAGTCGTTTAATAAAATTTTGACCAGTATATAAATTGCTTTCATTTTGATTGTGAATATAATTTGATAATATTATTTTGTAATCTCTCTTTAGCTGTTCCAATCAATCCACATCCTATCTTAGCCATTTTTCAACTTTAATAGTTGTCCCCTTCCCTACTTCAGATAAAATATGCATGGTGTCTACTAACCTTTTAACAGAAGACAAGCCTCCACCGTAAGAATCACCATCTTCTAGAATCTTTTGTACATCTAATATTCCAGGCCCATGATCTATTGAAGTAATTGAAACCCCTTTCTTATCATCCTTAACTATTCTTTCTATAATAATTTTCCCTACAGGGGCGTATTGAAATATATTTTTAGCTAACTCACCTATTGCGGTAGTTATTCTCGCTTGATCTACTTTATTAAAACCAATTATTTTCGCTTCTTTACGACCTAATTTACGTGCAGTTACAATATCTACCTCTGTTACTATTTCCACCGTTACCTTTTCTGTCATTACTGCACCCCATCTTAGTAGATTTTAGTAATTTTTGTTATAAACCTAATATATATTATCGAGTTACTCAACTTCAAATTTAAATCTATAATTAGCTTAAAATTCCGATAATTCAAGGTAGGAAAGTCTTAATTGCTAAAAATTAATCCGGGTTAAATTTCATAGTCGAACAATTTTCTGCATTATTTAACATTGTCCCCCTTTTTCTAAAAGTCCGGGAAAATATTGAATTTCTAAAAAAAATGACCTAAAAGTAACAATTACTTTTAGGTCATTTCCTTTTTATGTATTAAAATTTCATTAATCCTAGACTTATTTCCAATGCAACATCCACTTTATCCATAAGTTCTTCATCTAGCTGTGTAATCCGATCCGTTAGCCTAGACTTATCTATAGTACGCAATTGTTCAAGCAAAATTACCGAATTACGCTCAAAACCATACTTTTTTGCATCAATTTCGACATGTGTCGGCAATTTTGCTTTTTGAATTTGCGCAGTAATAGCAGCGATGATTACAGTTGGACTAAATCTATTTCCAATGTCGTTCTGAAGGATTAATACTGGCCTAGTACCGCCTTGTTCAGATCCTATTACTGGAGAAAGATCTGCAAAAAACACGTCCCCTCGTTTTACAATCAAAATGTCATCCCCCGCTTACGAGACGCTCTACCATATGTTCCGCTTCATACTCTACATGTAGACATTCGCTACAAATAGACAAATTAATTTGCGACATTTCCACATAGCCTTTCATTAAAGCTTCCCGTATTTGATTTGGTTGCTTGTGCGTCGACAATCTACGAGATGATATATAAACAAAACTTTCATTATCTCGAGATTTTTGCTCAAGAGTTTGATTAAATTCCATTAACATTTCTTGAGGAAATTCTAAAACTTCCTTTAATTCTTCTACTTTTTTCGCGTACAAAACAAGCACCTCCACAAAAACCGTACCATTTCCAAATTCTTTTCTCATTCTATCACCGAATAAGGGAGTTGAAAAGATAGATATAAAAAAAATGTGGCAATCCATGTAGTTTTAACGGTTTTTGATGAAGATTTTGTCGCAATTTACTATTTTTTGTTGTAGATTCTGGGCACTCTCGAGGTAATGATACAAGGAACCTCGTAGTTTATTGTCTCAACTTTTTCTGCCCATTCATCAATTGTTATTTCTTCGTTTTGTTGTTTTCCAATTAAAGTTACTTTTTCACCTATATTATATGCAGCTGGTAATAATATCATACATTGATCCATACAAATTCGACCTATTATTGGTGCACGTGTTCCATTTACCAATACATGTTGACCACTATATTTCCGAATTAAGCCATCAGCATAACCAATTGGGATTGTCCCAATATAAGAAGGTTCAGTAGCCGTAAATGTTGCTCCATATCCAATCGATTGACCCGGTTGAATTAACTTTACTTCAACTAATTCTGTTTCTAATGAGAAAGCCGTTTGTAACGGGAACGGTAATTTCGTTTTTACATAGGCAGAAGGTGCAAGCCCGTACATTGAAATTCCAAATCGTACTGCATCGTATTGAAGTTGTTGATCTTTTATTAACATTGTTGCAGTGTTAGCAGCATGTACAATTCGCGGTTTTACAGGTAAAGAGCTAATAAACTGTTCAAACTTACTTACTTGGTGATTGAAGTAGGTTTCATCCTCTTCATCTGCCGTAGCAAAGTGGGTGAATACACCATCAACAAGTAAATTATCAGAAGAGGAAATTGCCTTATATAAGTTCATCAAGTCTTCTATTGTTGTGACACCTATTCTACCCATGCCTGTGTCGATTTTAATATGTAATTTTAATGGATTAGATAGGGTTAATGCCTTCACTTGATCTACCCAATCAGAAGAAAATACGGTTAAAGTGATGTTTTCCTTTGCAGCAAAAGGAGCAAAAGAAACAGGGGCATAACCTAAAATCAAAATATCAATATTAGGGAAATGCTTGCGGATATGAAGTGCTTCCTCAGGTGTCGCTACAGCTAGCATGGTTGCCCCTGCTTCAATTGCTGTAGCAGCCACCTCTACATCTCCATGTCCGTAAGCATTCGCCTTAACAACTGCCATAATTTGAACACCTTTTTTGAGATGTTCTTTTAAACGTAGAACGTTATGTTTAATTGCTTCTAAATTAATAATTGCTCTAGTTGGACGGAAGTGCTGTATTTTTTGCATTTTTATTTTACCCTCTTCTACGATTTTCAAACTTCAAATTTTTGTCATTTTTAATATATTATATTCTCTCCAACTATCCTGTCCACCTATTTTTTATTTTAGACCGCCTGGCGTTAAAGAACTTGCGACTGCTATCATTTCATCTTTCGTTAAGTTATTCGATGCGATAAAGAATGACATGCCATCGCGTTCCCAACTAATCGAGTTATCTGTAATTGCTCCAATCGTAAATCCTAAATCTGCCGGATCACCTGGTGCATATACAGGTAGAGTTGACGTCTCTTCATAGACAATCGGTTGTTGTACAAGGGTGAATGATTTTTCCCCATCAAAGGTTAAAATAACTCGTTCTACCCCTTCTTCAGCAACCTTTTGCTCGTCAGCCAATGTCGCCCAGTCTAAAGTTGGATAATATGTTTGGAATTCTGTATTTTCTACTTCTGCACTTGCACTAGCAGTTTCTTCCTCATCCTCAGAAAACTTTTCTACTGCGTATTCACTTTCTTTATGTTGCATACCTAGATCAATATTTTTAAATGTAATGACCATTTGTTCTTCTTGAGCTTCGTTTAATACTGAAACGGAAGTTGGAAGCATTGTTTTCTTATCTACTACAATTTTTTGAGTTGGCATAATGCTTTTATGGTTATTTCTTGTAGCTGCAGTAAAGATGTAATTTTTGTCATCTTCTTCCATTTTCACTTTTTCATCTGCTAACAGATCTTCTGCTAATGCTCCGATAAGGTAGGCTTGGCTATTTTGTTTCGGCCATTCACTTTGGAACTTGTACGTTTTTCTTAAAGAAGGTGTAACAACAAAGACACCTTCCTTATTTCGGATAATCATCTGTGTAACATCTTCACCTTGTTGAGTTACTTTTACTCGGTAAAAATCCGGCTCTGTATGCCACACATTTACATCGTAAACTCTTGGTTCAGTACCTGTTTTAATTTCCATTGAGGCATCTAGTTCATATCCTTTTACATCATTCCATTTGTCATTTAGATCCTTTAAAACATCCTCCTGTGAATTTCCACCACAAGCCGCAAGCACTAGCACACTTAACAACATGACAATAAAAGCGATTAATTTGTGTCGCAAAACTCCATCCTTTCTTCTACTTTCAGCTCCGTACGTCAAATATATGAGTGGTTGTCTAATTTTATGCTATCACTTTTGGACAACATCCCAAATTATTATTCTGTTATGTAACTATTGCATTAAGATAATTTGGGCTGCCGCATACTCTTTTGTATGGGTAATACTGACATGTCCACTCACTTTTTTTCCGTCGAAAAATAAAGTTGGTTTCCCTAATTCATCTTTTAACACTTCAATTTGACGAAACTCACATCCTTTTCCAATGCCAGTACCATTCGCTTTTGAATATGCCTCTTTGGCCGCAAACCTCCCCGCTAAAAATT
The DNA here is from genome assembly GCF_003711845.1 of Lysinibacillus halotolerans. GTDB lineage: Bacteria > Bacillota > Bacilli > Bacillales_A > Planococcaceae > Ureibacillus > Ureibacillus halotolerans. The sequence continues at coordinate 19,217 of NZ_RHLQ01000040.1, read as the reverse complement.
CAACTTTTCTCTGGTCTGATAATTGATGAAATAGTTCCAATTCCCGTTCAGATAATATCCGCTTTTGAAATTTCTCTGAACGTTCCATTGCCTTTTTTATTCTTGGGATTTCTGCTATGTCTAGTCCAATTCCTTTTATCATATGGATATTCTCCTTTTATTATTAATAAAATACAATGTATAATGAAGTTAGAGGTGAATATATGTTTATTCGTAGAGAAAACTTTAGCCAATTTATTAAATTTTATCCTGTTGTAACTACTCTCATTGCGATAAATTTAATTGTATATATTTTAACCGTACTTCCGATTATCGGAGATTATATTTTTTATTCGGGTATGAGTGTGAATTATTTAATTGAAGATGGACAATGGTGGCGAATAATAACTTCCATCTTTATTCATGGCGGATTTATACATCTTTTATTTAATATGTTTTCGTTATTTTTATTTGGCCCAGAACTTGAGAAAATAGCTGGAAAAGCTCGCTTTATTACAATTTATTTGTTAGCTGGTATTTTCGGTAACGTTGTTACATTTGTTTTCCAAGAAGGAATGTATGCTAGTGTAGGAGCTAGCGGTGCAATCTTTGGTATTTTTGGTGCTTTTGCTGCGCTAGTTTACTATACTCGACGTACAATGCCGCAATTAAAGCAAATCATTATGCCCCTCATTATTATAAGTGTGATTATTACGTTTTTATCACCGAATGTAAATAGTGCAAGTCATTTAGGCGGGTTAATTACCGGATTTTTACTAGGTCTATCCTATTTCTCCCCTAAGAATATTATTCGTTGGAGAAAAAATTTATAGAAAAAAGGCAATCTAATTGATTGCCTTTTTTATTGTTATAACTTTTATTTTTCAAACCATTCCATTACTGCTTCCACATCTTCCAATTCTAAATTTCTCGCCCGAGCCGTAGCCCCCATCATTCCGGACATGACCGTTGCTTGAAACGTAGCAATACTGCGTCTTTTTTGAAAATAACTTTGTTTACTTTCCAAAGCTTGAATTCGTTTTTTCTCAACAACAAAGGTTACACGGCTCAACATCCGATAGACAATTGTCAATTGTTGTCCATTCATTGCATATCCTGTTGTTCGATATTGCCATAACCCAATCATAATGGCAGGGATGATGATTAAAACAGACAACAATCCATACGGGTACCAAAAGTAGGTACAAATTGCCACTAGTGGCACGAGCCATAAAAAATCAATTCGATAAAAGAACGGTTTTGCTTTTTTAGGTGGTTTGGTTAATGTCTGTTCCCATTCCAAATGGGGGAATAAATTTTGAAGTGGATGGAATAGGTCCTTTTTCGAAATAAGAGGAAACAATATAACTTTTTGATCTTTATCTCCAAATCCTCCACTTGCACTTTCAACGGCAACCGCTGCAAAACCAAACCATTGTCTTAATGGATTTTCAACTATTTTAATCGCCTGTATTCGATTTAAAGGAATCGTTACTTTTTTCTTCTCCAACAAACCTCTCGTAATGATTAATCGATCATTTTCTTCTACAACCGTAAAATCATAATAGTTAACGAATGTAATTAGAACGGATACAAGCCAAGTTAATAAAAGAGCACCTATAACGGATAATGCTATAATAACAAAACCAAATTTAATAAGGGAAGAAACTTCCTCAAACAATTTTTCATAAGGAATTAAATCTCCTAATTGGGATAACAAAGCGACTATCCCTGCAAGAACCACACCAATACTATTCGAAGTTGTCGCTAGAATAATTAAGTCTTTAGTGTTCATTTTGTGAATTACTTTTGCATTTTGTACGGCCGTCTCTTCTAAAACGGTACTTTCATTTATTTCAAGATGTTCAGTTTCTTGTTTAACCTTACGAGTTATATCTTCAATATCATTGGCAGCCTCTTTTGTAATAGCCGTTAATACGACTTCCGGTTTTCCGTTTGTACTACCGGCAGTTTCAACCATTACTTGGACAAGACCGAAAATGCGATGAAAAATTCCTTCTTTATAGTTAAAACTTTGAATACGATCAAAGGGTATATATCGTTTTTTCTTAATAAAAAGGCCGTATTCCACTCGTAATTCATCTTCTTCAAACCAATAAACAAAGGTCCACCATTTAATTACTCCAGAAAATAAATAAACAATCGAAATCAAACTAAGGATGGCTAAAGGGAATATATTTGACCAAAAGCCTTCCTCAAGCGGATTGAAGGAAAAGTTCAACCCATTGGCAACTATAAGAATGATAAATGGCAAAATTAATTCCTTCAAGCCTTTAACAAAGTTAATAATCGCAGCAACCGGATGGAGTTTATAACGTTTTTCAGACATCATCTTCAGCCACCCTTGCTAAAATAGAAATTCGCCCTCGGAGATCATCTGCTTCTTTTGTAATAAGCATCGGAATGATATGGGTTGTAGCAGCCGTTGAGATTGAAATATTCGCTAAATCATATTTCTTTAATATTGGCCCCTGTACCGTATCGACATGTTGCACCCGTACCATTGGTATCAAAGTTCTTTTGACAACGAATAATCCACTTTGAATCTCAATTTCATGTTCTCGAACTTCATAGCGCCAATGATCCCAACGGATTTTAGGGAAAAGCCAAACCGACGTGATGGCGACAATAATAACAACTGCTACAGCTATGTAATAAATAATCGGTAACCATTCAAATTTATAAGTTAAAAAACTTGCTACAGCAGCTAGAACTGCCATAAAGAGCGTATTAAAAAGACCATATAAACGCCATACGGTTAACCCTTTCTTTGGGATTTGAAACATCAATTGATTTCTCATAAAGCATCCACACCTCATCTCTCTTCCATTTTATACGGATGAACAAGAAAATTGTTTCAATATATAAAAAAAGTGCCCTAAATATTCTAGGACACTTTTACAGAAAAAATTAGTCTTCTCTACGACGTGGTGAACGACGACGTTCTCCACCTTCACGACGACCACCTTCGCGACGTCCATCTTTACGACCACCTTCACGGCGACCACCACTGCGGCCACCACGACCGTAATCACGACGACCACGGGAATCTCCACTACGGCCACCGCGACCTCCAGAAGAAGTTTTACGCATTGGTAAAGGACGTTCTTCCGTAATCGTTACTGGTGTATCATCAGGTTCTTTTGTCATATATTTAATCGCTGCTGCAACTAAATCTACTGCATCATGATCTTCTAATAGTTGATTCGCTAAAATGCGGTAATCACCTAGTTCATTTGCTTGTACAATTTCAATTAAATTTTCCATTGCCACTTGTTGTTGTCCAACTAAAGCTTCTGATTCAGTTGGTGGACGAAGAGGTGTCATACGTTTTTTCGTTGTTTCCTCAACAATACGTAAGTAACCCATTTCCCGTGGTGTTACAAAAGTTACCGCTAAACCAGATTTACCTGCACGACCTGTACGACCGATACGGTGAACGTAACTTTCTGGATCTTGTGGGATATCAAAGTTATAAACATGCGTTACACCAGAAATATCAAGTCCACGAGCAGCAACGTCTGTTGCAACTAAAATGTCAATTTTATTTTCTTTAAATTGACGTAATACAGACATACGTTTTGCTTGGCTTAAGTCACCATGAATTCCTTCTGCTAAATATCCACGGATACTTAACGCTTGTGCTAGTTCGTCAACGCGGCGTTTTGTACGTCCGAATACGATAGCAAGTTCCGGTTGGTGAACATTGATTAAACGAGTTAAAATATCGAATTTTTCGCGTTCTTGCGATTTTACGAAATATTGGTCGATGTTTTCAACTGTCATTTCTTTTGATTTAATTTTTACTTCTTCAGGGTTTTTCATGAAGTTCGTTGCAATTTTACGAATTGCAGGTGGCATTGTAGCCGAGAATAATAATGTTTGGCGTTCTTCAGGAACGTTTTCTAAAATAGCATTAATATCATCAATGAATCCCATATTTAACATTTCATCCGCTTCATCTAATACAAGCGTTTGAACACTGTCTAATTTTAATGTACGACGATTAATATGGTCGATAATACGTCCTGGAGTACCAACGATAATTTGTGGTTTATTTTTTAACGCACGAATTTGGCGTCCAATATCTTGACCACCGTAAACTGATAATAGTTTTACTCGTTTGTCATAACCGATTTTGTAAAGCTCTTCAGATACTTGGATTGCTAATTCGCGAGTAGGAGCGATGATTAATGCTTGAATTGATGGATTTTTTGGGTCAATTCGTTCAATTAGTGGAATACCAAAAGCTGCAGTTTTACCAGTTCCTGTTTGCGCTTGACCGATAATATCTCGGCCTTCCATTGCAAACCTAACTGTTCCTTCTTGGATTGGTGTGGCTTCTTCAAATCCCATACGTTTTAATGAACGTAATGTCGATTCGCTAATATTTAATTCTGAAAAATTTGTCAAACTCTTCAATCTCCTTTTTTCCTTTAAGTTGACAAATGGTTACATTTTCAGATGAAATGTCGGCAAACTAAGGGCCTAAGTTTGGAACGTTTCCGATACTTAATAATTCTCTGCTTGCGTTCAGAGAGCGATTTTATATGAAAAGGAAAGCCCGGTCTTTGCCGAGCGGTTCAATTCTATACTTTTTAGTTCTTTCATTATCAATAGAATAAAACCGTTAAATTCAAAAAAAAGCACTCTTCATCAGAAATTTGTGAAGAGCCTTCGCACAAAATGTATCCATTGCTTCATTTAGTCTATCATGGCTCATCACTGCAATGCAACGATATTGTTCTAGTTGTAATATTCGTAATTTATACTTTTCCTTGTGAAAAATTGATGACTTTAGGAAACCATAAGTCACAATCATCACTATAACAAATGTGATGCTTCCCTTTTGGTGAGAAATAAATTTGTTTTTCCTTTGAAGGAAGTTGATCATATAACAGTTGTGCTGTTGCATAAGGAACTATACCATCTAATCGACCTTGAGCGATAAAGGTAGGTACATCAATTCTATGCATGTATAACTTTACTTCACGAACAATTTTCATAAATTGAAAAGTTGCACTAACAGGTACATTTTTTATTTTGTTCTTATATCGATTAAATAATTCGTTATCTTTTAATTGCCCATACATTGCCTCTCTTGCCATTAATCGTATATCCTTCAACAGCTGACTATGGGCAACATATTTTGCAGCCGCACTTAATAAAACAAGCTTTTTCACTTTATATCTCGTTGCTAAATAAAGGGCAATCATACCGCCCATGGAAAACCCAACAATATAAATTTCATCTACTTTCTTCGCTAGTTGGCGATAGGCAATTTCAGCATCCATTAGCCAATGCTCCGCTTTGTAACCTTTCAATGAGAGACTGTTACCATGTCCCATAAAAGTTGGCTTTTCGATTATCCAATTCGTATTGTTTTCTATATATTTTGCAAGGGGCTCAATTTCGTATGGTCCACCTGAAAAACCATGTAACATTAGAACACCGATTTTCATTCATAGTCCCTCCACATAACTCTACATACATTGACAATACTAAAAAAGATGTCACTAAACCAATAAATGGCTTAATAAACATCTTTTTTAATGTGACTAAAAGGATTTTAAAATCGTCTCTAATTTCATACCACGGGAACCTTTTAATAAAATTAACGATTGATCATCAGCATATTGATTGATATACTGGACAATTTTTTCATAATCATCGTTTGTATACAATAAGTTTGCTTCTGCAAACTTGCCTTTCAGTTGTTCATAAAGCCATTTCATACGTGAGCCAAATAAACAAACTCTAGAAATTTTTGATTCATCAATAACCGATGCGATCTGCTCATGGAACTGCTTTTCATTTTCTCCTAATTCCAGCATATCCCCTAGAACAAGCCATTTATCTTCCCTTATGGAAGTCGTTTGAACGAACTGGATAGCTGCTGTCATAGAAGTTGGTGCAGCATTGTAAGCATCATTAATAAATATTATTCCCTTTTCAGTTGGAACTAATTGCATTCGCATATCTGTCAAAGTAACTTGTGCTAATCCTTGACGAATTTGTTCTTCATGTAGCCCAATCGCTTTTCCTACAAGCATCGCATTTAATGTATTTTTCACTTGATGCTTACCTAGTACTGGAATGAAAAACTCACCGTTTAATTCGCCACGAACTGTAAAACGACTGCCCTTTTCTGTAGTTTCAATGGAAGTGGCAACTAAATCGTTTGAACTTTGGAAGCCAAAGGATTTTGACTGTAGATGAGTCTCTTTATTTACTAAATGTTGCAGCAAAGGCTCATCCCCATCATAAAATAAAATGCCCTCACGATCTAATCCTTGGATAATTTCAAACTTTGCTTGCGCAATTCCTTCACGGGAACCTAAGTCTTGCATATGGGCTTCCCCAATATTCGTAATAATAGCGAAATGAGGTTTTGCCATCTTCGTTAAAAATTCAATTTCGCCAAAACCGCTCATTCCCATTTCTAAAACAGCGATTTCAGTATCTTCATCCAAGTTTAATAAGGTAATTGGTAATCCTAATTGATTATTGAAATTACCAATCGTTTTTTGAACTTTATAAAAAGGTGTTAACATACTTGCTAAAATATCTTTAGAGGAAGTTTTTCCATTTGATCCTGTGACACCGATAAATTTCCCTCTATGTTGGTTTCGATATGCCCGCGCCATTTGTTGTAATGCAAGTTCTGCATCATCCACAAATAAAATTGGTTTATCTTTTGGAGGATTTGGTTCGTCCTTTAACCATAGGGATGCAGCTGCACCCTTTTCAAAGGCTTGCTCGACAAACTTATGTCCATTTACCGATTCACCACGAAAGGGAATAAATAAATCCCCTTGTGAAATGGTGCGTGTGTCGATTGAAACCCCTGTCACTACTGTTTCAACAAAATCTACAGAATCAATTGATAACCAATCAGCAATTTCTTTTATCGTTCTTTTCATCGTTTATCACTCTAATCTCGATTGTATTGTAATTGTTGTTTTTCTGTATAACGTTCAAGTCCTAGCTCAATTAACGTATCGATTAATTGAGGGTAAGGTACACCGGTATGTTGCCATAAAAGCGGATACATACTAACAGGTGTAAAACCAGGCATTGTATTAACTTCATTAATGTATACTTCATCATTTTCTGTAACGAAGAAATCGGCACGTACTAGTCCTGAACAATCTAAAATTTTAAATGCATCAACTGCCATTTTTCTCATCGACACTTCTACAGTTGAAGGTATTTTGGCAGGAATGATTAACTCAGTTGAATCGTCCTTATATTTAGAGTCATAATCATAAAACTCTGTTACCGGTTTTATTTCACCTGGAACTGATACTTTCGGGTCATTATGGCCTAACACACCCATTTCCACTTCCCGGGCCTCAATACCTTGTTCCACAATTACTTTACGGTCATACAGAAGCGCAAATTCAATTGCTTTTACTAATTGTTCTCCATTTGAAGCTTTACTTATCCCTACGCTTGAACCTAAATTAGCAGGTTTAACGAACATAGGCCATGTTAACTCATTTTCACATTTTTCTATGATCGCCTTTTGATTGTCATCCCACTCTTTTCGGATGAAATAAACATATGGTACTTGTTTTAAACCAGCTACACTAAATAATTGCTTCATGACTACTTTATCCATACCAGCAGCAGAAGCTAAAACACCATTACCTACATAAGGGAAATTTAATACTTCTAATAAACCTTGAACCGTTCCGTCTTCCCCATTTGTTCCATGCAATAATGGAAAGATTACATCAAAATCGGCTTTTGCATTTTTATCTAAAATAAATTCTGTAATATCATTGGGCGAATTTACTTCCCTTTTAAATTGTAATTGTTCGATTGATTCAACCGGTTGTGTTAATTGAGGTCCTCTAAGCCATTGTCCATCCAAGGTAATAAAAATCGGATGTACTTCATATTTTCCATAATCTATAGCTTTTGAAACTGCTGTCGCTGTTAATAAAGACACTTCATGCTCAGCAGATTTTCCTCCATATAATAAACCAACGCGCTTTTTCATTTTTTGACCTCCAAATATTGAGTAGTTCTAGTTTACCATGAAATCTTATGAACAAAATAAACAACTTCATTTTATCAATTTTATATTACAGCTCTTTCACAAATAAGTTAAAAAAACTCCCTGTCAAAAAAGGTGCTATGACAGAAAGTTTAAGTGATTTTAATTAGTTCATCGTAGTTTTGTTTTAATATTACGTGCAAATCATCCCACACTTCATCTGGATAATCATAGTCAGAAAGAGTACGAATTTCAATACCGTAGCTGTTATTTGGTTTTTCCATCTTATAAAGGGATAGCAAAGCTCCCTCTTTCACAAAAGGACGATAAGCCTTTAAAACGACGGGATCTAAAGCTGGAATGGCATCTTTTGATTTTCTACGCCAGAAACTTCCATTCACTTCTTTTTCCTTAATTAACTGATTAAATAAATTGGAAACGATAAATTCTGAGTCATTTAAATAACGGAAATAAACTTTCGTTAATTTATCGTTTTCAGATGAATAATACACGTAGCGATTTTGCAATTTCGAAAAGAATGCCGAGTGAATCGGTTCTTTTTTATGACTTATATATAGCAGTTCAGCTTGTTCAGTCGGTGTAAGTTGATTTAGCCCCTTTTCATTCGCAAAGTCAACCCAACATAAATCTATATCACTATCAGCCGATTTTTTTACAAAATCATGTAAATCTTCTAATGGTACAAAATCAAATTGTGTATTCATGTTGAATGAGCTGTCTTCGTAAGAATGTTTTAATAATAATAAATTCGGAATTGGATCGACCGCGTTTACAAACTGCTTTAATGATAAACCACTGTATATTACAAAATGATCGACATCATTCATATGTATAAATAAATGGTGAATAAAGTCTTCAGCAGTCTTTTGTTTTTTTGCCATACGATCACTCTCCCAATAATTCGCTCAATAGCTATTATATGATGTAATCTTTAAATTTGAAACATTTTCATCCCTTTTTCGTCACAACTTTAGATATAATAGGAAGTCCCCTTTTAATCATTTATATGGTAAAGTAAAATAGGCAAATGTTAAAAGGGCTTTATGAATAATCTTAAGATTAATTAGGTGGAAAAAATGGAAAATAATCGAAATTTTGCAGGCCGATTCGATTGGAAGCTTGCTTTTATACTTTTTGGCTTTCTAATTATTAGTTTGTTAGCCATTTCATCTGCTCAAACTTCAGGTCAATATGGGGCGACAAACTTCGTAATTAAACAGCTACAATGGTATGTCATTGGAGCATTTATTGTAGCGTTCGTTATGTACTTTGAACCAGATCAATATAAAAAAATGTCTTGGTACTTATATGGATTTGGTATATTTCTTTTGCTCATACTTGTCTTCTTACCCGAAGGCCCTGGTCAATTAGGAGAAAGAATTAACGGAGCAAAGAGTTGGTATCACTTACCAATCGGTAATATTCAACCATCTGAATTTATGAAGACTTTTTATATACTGGCAATGGCGAAGTTAATTAGCCATCACAATGAAAAGTATTCAATGAAAACGATTAAAACGGATTTCATACTTTTAGGAAAAATTGCTATTACTTTATTTATTCCGTTAGCTTTTATTATGACTCAACCTGACTTAGGTTCTGCCCTTGTATTTTTAGCAATAACAGCAGCGTTAATTATTGTTGCAGGGATTTCGTGGAAAATCATACTACCAGTTTTTGTTGCTGGCGTTTCCGTCGGTGGAGCTTTGCTATGGATGGCTCTATATATGCAAGACTTTCTCGAGGATAAATTCGGATTACAACCATATCAATTTGCACGTATTTATTCTTGGTTAGACCCTTATTCTTATTCATCGGATTCTGGTTATCATCTCATCACTTCATTAAATGCTATTGGTTCAGGCGAAATTTTCGGTAAAGGATATATGGACAGGGAAGTTTATGTTGCGGAAAGCCATACCGATTTCATTTTCACCGTCATCGGTGAAGAATGGGGATTCCTTGGCGCAAGTTTTGTTATTTGTTTATATTTCTTATTAATTTATCATTTAACGAAAACAACGTTAACGTTAAAAGACCCTTTCTGCACTTATGTTTGTGCAGGAATTATTGCTATGATTACTTTCCACGTATTCGAAAATATCGGTATGACCATTCAACTTTTACCAATTACAGGTATTCCACTGCCATTCTTAAGTTATGGAGGTAGTTCGTTAATGGGGAACGCCCTCGCCATTGGTTTAGTATTTAGTATGAAATTTCATTACCGAACATACATGTTTGCAGCCAATGATGATGATTAAAAGTTTATAAAACAAAAATTCCCGACTTAAAAAAGTCGGGAATTTTTGTTTTATACTAGATTTAATAATTTTTATACTTGTGGAGATTGAGTTGGTGGTGTTAATACTTTAAGTAATTCAAGACGCGACTTTGTAACTGTTGCAGTAACACCTAATTTAGATAAATTCGATACGATTTTTTTTAAGTCTACTTCCTTTGTCATACTTTTTCCACCTAACCTTCCAATTATATTATCATTAACGTTCTAAACTGTAAAAAAGTTTCAACTACTAAAAGGTTTAACGTCATTATTTAAGTCCATCATAACATGTTTCCTACAAAATATATTTTTCAATTTTGTTACAGCTTGTAAATTGTCAACTGAATTACCTTTAAATTTATATTCCATTTTTGAAACATTTTATTCGTTCGTTAATGTTAATTTAACCAAAAATTCCTTATTTTAAACCAATATGCTAACAAAACTTTTAGTAGATTCTTTAAATAAAAAAATTTTCCTGCATATTTCATAAAAATGGTGCGTATATTACTATGCGCATTGTTTTCTTAATATTATTTTAAAACGTATGTTTAATTTAAGAAAAGATGTGAAAAATGCTTTTATATTTATAATTCAAGTACGATAAATTTTGGGGGATTAAAGTGGCAACTCGAACTTTTATTGAATTACCGCACCAATTAGAATGTTTTCGAGATAAAATTGAATCCTCCGTAAAAAATGCCACAATTATTACTCCTAAACATTCCAATCCTTCATTTACAACAAGTAAATTGGCAGGATACCCCTATATGCCAAAGTCATACCTCCATCCTAAAGATTCTGATGGAGATTATATGTTGTTATTAGCCCAAATTAATTTTTCAGAAATGCCCCCTCAATTTCCATTTCCAAATTTCGGATTGCTGCAAATTTTTATTTCTAAAAAATTTTGTTATTGGACTGAAAAGAAAGTTGAACTTCTTTTTCAACAAGATTTTAAAGTACGTTACTTTCCTTCACTTCTTTCGGATTCGAACTTAGTAAAAGATTTCACCTATTTAGAATTAATAGAGCACTTTCCAATTCAACAAGAAATGGGGTTATCCTATAAACAAATAGTTGAACCCGTATCTGCAACAGATTATCGACGGGAACATTATTTCCAATTATCTGATCCTTTTAACATTGATGACCCTACTTTAGAAGATATTTATTTGAAACAATTTTTAGCTGCCGATCATAAAATAGGAGGTTATCCATATTTTATTGAATCGGATACAAGAAGAGGATCACCGTTACTAGAAAAGTTTAATACTGTATTACTTCAAGTTGTTTCAAATGATGAACACGGAATTATGATTGGAGACACAGGAGTATTCAAGTTTTTTATTAACGATAAAAAGTTACAAAATTCCGACTTTTCTTCCATCTATTTTGTAATGGAGCAATATTAACAATATTTCATTTGTTACAATTCGATAGATAATTAAGTTATAATTACTGTGACTAAATATAAAGTAGGTGCAGTCATATGAGTATTTTTTTTAATACCATAACTGTTATTCCGATTATTCTTATTTTAAATATTATCTTGGCAATCACAGTTATCTTTTTAGAACGAAGAGACCCGACTTCTACTTGGGCATGGATTCTTGTACTATTTTTCCTTCCTTTAGTTGGGTTTATTTTGTATTTATCTCTTGGAAGACAAATGCGCAAAAAACATTTATTTCGATGGGAAGGACAAAAAGATATTGGAATCGATAAGTTAATCACCTATCAAATAGAGGCTTTGGAAGAAAACACATTAGACTTTCATACCGAGGAAGTCGGTAAACATAAAAGTTTAATTCATATGAATTTAAAAACGAGCGATTCGGTTTTAACGCAAGATAATCATATTGAAATTTTTGATGACGGTGAAAAAAAGTTTGAAGCATTAATTGAAGATATATTAAATGCGAAAGACCATATCCATATTCAATACTACATTTTTAAACTGGACCATTTAGGAAGCCGAATTATTACTGCGCTAAAAAAGAAAGCTCAACAAGGTATAAAAGTACGTATTCTTTATGATGAAATGGGCTCTCGTGGGGTTAAGAAACGACATTTTAAAGAGCTAATAGAATTAGGAGGAGAAATAGAAGTATTTTTCCCTTCCATCCTTCCTCTTATTAATCCTAGATTAAATTTTCGTAATCACCGAAAAATCGTGATTATTGATGGGCGTGTCGGATATATAGGCGGTTTTAATGTAGGGGATGAATATTTAGGATTAAATAAAAAGTTTGGCTACTGGCGTGATACCCATTTAAGAATTGAAGGGAGTTCAGTCCATCCATTACAAACTCGTTTTTTACTTGATTGGAACCAAGCGAGTAATAACAACATTGTCTATTCTGAAAGGTACTTTCCTGCCATTCCGAAAAAAGGCGATGTTGCAATGCAAATTGTATCCAGCGGACCAGATACAGAATGGCCAGCTATTAAAAATGGCTATTTAAAATTGTTAATGAGTGCAAAACGGTACATTTATATACAAACTCCTTATTTCATACCTGATAATAGTTTCCTAAATGCAATTGAAATTGCCGCATTATCTGGAATTGATGTTAGAATTATGATTCCAAATAAACCTGATCATATGTTTGTTTACTGGGCGACTTATTCTTATGTAGGGAAATTATTAAGAGCTGGAGCAAAAGTCTTCATTTATGAGAAAGGGTTCATCCATGCCAAAATGATTGTCATCGATGATGAAGTTTCAACTGTTGGTACGGCGAATATTGATGTACGTAGCTTTAGTTTGAATTTTGAAGTGAATGCCTTTATTTATAATCGTCCTATTTCTCATGAAATAGCAGAGATTTTCGAAAAAGATATATTGGATTGCACAGAACTAACATTAGAAAAATATGAAAATCGGTCTAATTTTATTAAATTTAAAGAATCCATTTCTCGATTACTTTCACCTATACTTTAAAAGAGGCTGGGACAAAAGAAAAATGTTAGACCAAAATTGTAAATGGTCTAACATTTTTTTGCGGTATAAAGGCGTAATCGAAGTTTTAAATCAGAAAGTTAATGCCCGACTTTTAGATTTCCTCAAAAATTCGAGTTATGTCCCAGCCTCTTTCTATTGAATGCCTAAATATTCTTCTAAAGTTAAATTGGATTCTTTCACTTTTGTTGCTAGTTCCACACCTAAATAACGAAAATGCCACGATTCATACATATAACCCGTAATTGCTTCTTTTCCCTCTGGATAACGTAATATAAAACCATATTTATGGGCGTTTTCCACTAACCATTTACCCGCTTCCGATTCACCAAATTCAGCTGTTAACCATAAATCCTCTTTCCCCTTTTCACCAATATCAAAGGCTAAACCAGTTTGATGCTCAGAATAACCAGGTCTTGCGCTGTAACGGTCTGCATTTTCTTTTCCGTCACGACTAACATAATTATTGTACAAAACTTCTTGGTATTCATATGAACGGTACGTACTAAAAGCATTTAGTTCAAAACCGGCAGTTTTTGCATCGGCCGCCATTTTTTCAAAAGCTGCACGTGCCTCTTTATTTTCACCAGGCGCAAAATCAGCTGGTAACGGGTATTTTTTATTGGCGATTAATACCCCATCAACATACGTAGGCTCCGTTGGTAAAGTTTGACCTTCTATATAGCCACCATTCTCTAAAGGTTGCTCTTGTTGTTTTGCAGGTTCTTCTGTTACTTCAGTTTGTTTTGGTGGTTCAATTTCTTCTTGAACCGGTTGTTCGGGTTGCTCCGTTTTTTCTTTCGCTATATCCGTAGTGTTTGGTTTCGTTTCTATTAATTGCGGGTATTGTTTTACTAAGATTATTGCACCAACTATTACAATAAGGACAATGGCGCTACTAACACCTATCCATATATATTTCTTTTTATCGTTTTTCTTTTTGTTTACATAAATTGAACGTTTCATTTTGGATTTGCCTCTTTCCTCTACAATGCTTCTATTTTAGCACTGTTCTTGCATTTTGACTTTACAATTTATCTAGTTCTTTATGACGTTTTTTAAAAAGAAAAGAAACACGAAATTTACCTTTTAATAAAATATTTTTTCCTTCCATAATAGAAAAACCGAGGATAAACTCCTCGGTTTTAACTCTACAATTTATTTAGCTGGATGTTCAGAATAAAATTTTCTGCCGATATATGTTTGAATAATTAATATTAAACCACTGACTGACCAATATAAAGGTAATGCAGCCATTGAAGAGAATGAAATAAATACAATCATAATCGGAGAAATATAAATCATCAATTTCATTTGAGCTTTTTGTGATTCAGGAACCGTCCATAGGGATACTTTCGCTTGGATAAAGTAAACGATACCCGCAATAACCGTCATTAAAATATCAGGCGAGCCTAAACTAAACCAAAGGAACTCATGAACCTTTACATCTTGTGAATAAAGAATTGCAAAGTATAATCCCGTAATAATTGGCATTTGAATAATAATTGGTAAGCAACCCATATTTAACGGATTAATACCATTTTCACGATATAGCGCTAACATTTCTTGTTGTATAGCCATTTGTTCTTCTTTAGTTTGGGCTGCTTTTAATCTTTCTTGGATCTCTTCCATTTTCGGTTTTACGATATCCATTTTAGATTTCATTTTTGATTGTTGACGATAGTTTTTCAACATGAAAGGCATCAAAATCAATCGAATTACAATCGTAATTGCGATAATGGCTAAACCGTAGCTACCGTTAAATAAATCATTTCCTAAAAATTCTAGTAACCAGTTCATCGGTCTAACAAAAGTGCTATAAAAGAAGCCTTCCTGATTTTCAACCGCTTGGCATCCTGTTAGCACCATTAACAAAAGGCCTAGCATTGAAATAAGTTTCAATTTTTTCATTTTTCCACCTACTATTAAGTTTAGCTAATTTGAAGTATACAGTATTAAGAATATGAATATCAAATTACAGCTCATATTATTAAATTACCATTAAAGTGAAATACAGTTGGCAATATATTTGCCAACTGTATCTAGTTCATTTTATACTTTTTCCAGCTCTACTTCTGGTATTTCAAATCGATAAAATTCATGATGCAATTCATCTCGGAAATGCTTCGGAGTAACACCGGTGTACTTTTTAAAGATTCTTGTAAAATAACTTTGGTTACAGAAGTGGAATTGCTCGGAGATCGAAGTAATACTTTTATTTGTATGTCGCAAATAATATTGGGATTCTTCTACTCTTCTAACATTTAAATATTCAACTAAAGTTATTCCAACATGTTCTCTAAAAATACGCGATAAATGACTCGTACTAATATGGAATTTTTGCGCAATACTCTCAACTGTTAAATCATTTTCGAGTTCATCATTTATGTACATAATCACTTTATTAACTGTTTGATGTCGGAATGTTGGTTGTTTACGATCTGCAATAAAATGAACATAAAAATCAATTAAATCATCTGCAAATTGTAGAAATTCAGCATCCTTCATTTTATTTTCAATCATATCTGCACAAGCTAAATTAAAGGCAAAGGCTTTTCTTGAAGGAACTTGATTATCCAATAATTTACGTGCAACGATTGATGAAAGAACAATAAAGTAATTCCGAACAATTTTGATTACTTGCCTGCCAAATCGTATCGAAAGTATATCGATCATTTCATGTAAAGATTTTTTTGCTTTTGCCGACTCTAAGTGAAAGACTTCAAATAACAGCTTAGATTCAATATTAAAGAAATCTTCAATCCCGTTATATTGATTTATACTGTCAATTTCTTGAAAGTACCTTTTAGAAATTGTTTCAGTTATTGAATGTTGATGTAGCTGCATAGAATACCCCATCTTTCTTCAGAATGCAAAATGCATAATTAATTTCCAATTTATAAGCATCATCAAAAAAGTGAGAAATAAAAATTATATCTTCAAAATAGAATAGAATTTTATTAATACTTTTCGCTATGTAATCATACCTTGTTACTTATTGAGTAGATTATGCTATAAATTTCATTTATATTATAAGATAAATGAGAATAAAGAATTAAATATGTTTAACTAAAGTGAATATTACCATAATTTCATATTTTTTCAACTCAATTTTTTGTTAAAAACTAGTAATGAATTGTTCTATAGAAGAAATACTATAGTTAATTTCTTATTAAATTACACAATTTTATTCTAAAAAATTTAAAAAGAGACAGAATAACAATATGAAATTTTTTGTTACTGAAAAATCCTTATTTATTCCACAATCTTCTCTATTTCAATTATTTAAATATGTAGTAAAATATATGTTATATTATAGTAAAATGTATACAAAAATGAGGTGTCATAAAGTGGATCCAAAACAAATTGAAGAGATCATGGATATTATTAAAGATTTCTTCCCAGAAAATACGTCAATTGCAGTGTCGGATACAAATGAATATTTGTATTATCAACCTAGTAAGAAAATAGATTTAAAAATTAAACCTGGTGACCCAGTAAAAGAAGGATCTGCAGCTCATAAAGCTCTTACATATGGCCAAAAAATCAATACTTATATCGAGCCTGATGTATTCGGAGTTCCTTATTATGGGATGAGTATTCCTTTAATTGAGGAAGGAGAAACAAAGGGTGCCATTACAGCTATCTTCCCACAAAAGCCATCACCATTTTTAACAAACTATATTACAATTAAAATTGACGATTGTTGGTATCCAATTAAACACAACCAAGTAATTTATCTTGAAACACAATTGCGTAAAACATTTGTAAAAACAATGAACCGCGAAGGATACCACCGTTTAAATTTAAGTGACCTTGAACTGTTCCTAGCTCAAGATTCATTTATACGCTGCCATAGATCTTACATTGTAAATATCGATTATATTGATGAAATCCAACCGGATTCCCATTCCACTTTCCTATTGATTATGAAAGACGGAACAAGAATCCCTGTAAGCCAACGATATGCAAGTTATTTCCGTCGTTCATTAGGATTTTAAAAGTAAAAATTTGATTTACAACACCCTTTGACATCTTCAAAGGGTGTTTTGTATTTTTATACAATGCAAAATTCGGCATTTTTGTCTGTTAAAGCTCGATTTTTATCGAAAATTACATTTTTTTCTCTATTAATCGTTTTTTAAGCACTTTCATGCGTTTTTTGAAGAATTTGTGACATTTTGGTGTTATTATTATTTATACAAATTGAGTAATTACTCAACTAAATGTACAGAAAAATTTACAAAATTTTCTTTTTTTATGACTAACATATCTATTTAGGGGAGGATTTTTAATATGGATCCAAGAGTTGAGAAACGTTTAGGATTAAAACAATTAGCAAATAACGTCGTATCTGCTGAAGAAGCTGCAAAACTTATTTCTGATGGCGATGTAGTTGCAATGAGTGGTTTTACCCGTGCTGGAGATGCAAAAGTTGTACCAATGGCATTAGTAGAACGTTCTAAAAATGAAAAATTCAAAATTGACATTTACACTGGTGCATCTCTTGGTCCAGAAGTAGATAAGTATTTAGCAGAAGAAGGGGTTATTCGTAAACGTGGACCTTTCATTGCAGACCCAGGTATTCGTAACAAAATTAACTCTGGTGATGTTTTATATGTAGATGCTCACCTATCTCATAATGCTGAATTAGTTCGCCAAGGAATTATTGGCCCTATTAAATATTTAATTGTGGAAGCTGCTGCGATTACTGAAGATGGATTAATTATTCCTACAACTTCTGTAGGTAACTCACCTGTATTTGCTGAGTATGCAGAAAATATCATTGTTGAATTAAACATCTCTCACCCGGAGAGCCTTATCGGAATTCACGATATTTATGTTCCTGCACCACAAGGACAACGTGAACCAATTCCAATGACAGATGCTAAAACACGCATTGGTGAAATCGGTATCAAAGTTGATCCTGCGAAAATTAAAGCAATTGTTATTTCAGAAGAGCCAGATGCTCCTTCATTAATCGTACCACCAGACGAAGAAACTCAAACAATGGCTAACATTTTATTAGATTTCTTCCGTTCTGAAATTAAAGCTGGTCGTTTAACAAATAAATTAATGCCATTACAATCTGGTGTTGGTTCTGTAGCAAACGCAGTATTAGATGGCTTTGCAGACTCTGAATTCGAAGACTTAGTTGTAGCATCTGAAGTACTTCAAGATGCAGTATTTAACTTAATCGATGCTGGTAAAGTAAGCTTCGCAGCCGCAACATCGATTACAATTTCTGAAGAATTACAGAAAAAAGTCTACGGCAACCTTGAAAAATATGCTGATAAATTAGTTTTACGTCCACAAGAGATTTCAAACCACCCAGAAGTAATCCGTCGTCTCGGATTAATTTCTATTAATACTGCACTAGAATTAGATATTTACGGAAATGTAAACTCTACACATGTTAGCGGTACAAAAATGATGAACGGTATCGGTGGTTCTGGTGACTTTGCTCGTAACGCTCGTCTAGGCATTTTCGTAACAAAATCTTATGCAAAAGGCGGAGCAATTTCATCTATCGTTCCTATGGTATCTCACGTAGACCATACAGAACATGACGTTGACGTAATCGTAACTGAACAAGGTATTGCTGACCTACGTGGACTAGCTCCAAAGGAACGTGCAGCTTTAATTATTGAAAACTGTGCACACCCTGATTTCAAAGAACAATTATGGGATTATTACAACCGTGCTGTAGAAGCTACTGGTAATGCACAAACTCCTCATATTTTAGAGGAAGCACTTTCTTGGCATGTAAACCTTGCTAAAAATAAAACAATGAAAAAAGAAACAACAAACGCATAATATAAATAAAGAGGCTGGGACATAACTAGCTTCAAATAGTGGGAAAGGTGAATTTGAGGAAACTCAAATTCACCTTTCTCTATTTTTGTATGTAAATTCTTTTTTTCTTTAGTTAATGGCCATGA
>NZ_RHLQ01000003.1 GCF_003711845.1 Lysinibacillus halotolerans | reverse complement strand
TTAATTTTATCAGAAGTGGTCCTTATTTTTTATTTAAAATAATCAAAGCCGGTGAAATTTTACTTATCGTAAAATTTCACCGGCTTTTCATTTCAGAGGTGGGTTTTGTCCCAGCCTCTTTGTCTATTCTTCAATTAACACTCTGAACTCATTAATATATTTGTGCTCGTCACTTTGATAATTAATAGAAAAGAATTCGTATATATCACTCATGATTTTCACTTCGTTTTTATGAATAAATTGAATGAGCTTTTGTAACGATTGAAAATAATCATCAAAAGTAGTGGAATGGCAAATAATACTTAAGTATTTTCCCTTAGGTAAAATAGCGAGTTCTGTATCCCTTTCAAGGGGCATCATTTTCTTATTTGAAAGTAAAGGCGTAAACAAATAATGGTAGTTTATATCATCGATGCTTTTGTATTCCCCAATAGGGAAAATGGAGCCATAACCTTTCTTACGAAAACCTTCTGTTGAAGGTCCATATTTTCGAAAGCTGCTAAACGATGAATTGAACGTATTTTGTGGACCTAAACCTTGAACTCTTTTTTGAATAATTTTTATTTCTTCCTTTTCTAATAACACGACTTCACCAAAGGGAGCTTCTTGCCTCTGTATATCACGTCTGACAGAGGAGATGATTTGTTGTATTTCATACAGATAGTCAATTTTTTCTTTTACAACTTGCTCTTGATGAATGAGGAAGGAAATATAATCATCATTATTTAATTCTTCAACTTTTTTAATTTGATTTAATTGTGTTCCAATTTAACTTAAAGATTTGATTAAATCTAAACGATATAATTGAAAGTCACTATAATAACGATAATTGGAATTTGGATCCACATAAGCAGGTTTAAATAACCCAATCTTATCATAATAGCGAAGTGCTTTAATGGATATATTCATTAATTTTGAAACTTCACCTATGGAATAAAGTTTTTCTTTATCTTCTTCCATATGAAATCCACCCCAATTTCATTTTATTTCGAAGCGACAGTTCTAGGTATGGAATACTGTTTCCAAGTAAGCGTTAATCCGATACCAATAGCTAACGTGATCGTTGCGAAGTAGAATGGATAATTTAAATCCACATCAAATAGTATACCACCGATAACAGGTCCAATCACATTTCCAATACTCGTAAACATCGAGTTCATACCACCGACAAACCCTTGTTCATCACCAGCAATTTTTGAAAGATACGTAGTCACGGCAGGTCGCATTAAATCAAAACCTATAAAAACAAGGATTGTCGTCAATAAAATAACAAAATAATTATGAACGAACGTTAATAGTAAAACGATTGCTGCTGAAAATATTAAACTATAACGAATTAATCGAATTTCGCCAAGCCATTTTGTCAATCGATCGAATAAGGCAATTTGAACAATGGCACCTACAATAGCTCCGCCTGTAATGGCAATCGCGATATCTTTTGGAGTAAATCCAAACTTATGATCGACAAATAGGGCAAATAAAGATTCAAAAGAAGATAAGCCGAGTGCCGAAATTAAGATAATGATAAAGGAAATTAAATAGGCTGGTAAAAAGATTCGCTTCCATCCAACCTTTTCTTTTGGAACATCTGCATACTCATTATTTCGTTCTGGTTCCTTCAACGTAATGATGGATAATATCGCTGCTATAATTCCTAATGCAGCCGCAAAGAAAAAGGGAATTCGAGTTCCGATTTCTGCTAAAAAACCGCCGATCCCAGGGCCGATGATAAACCCAGTGGAAATGGCCGCTGACATATAACCAAGTGCTTTTGGTCGTGTATCGACTGTAGTTGTATCAGCAATAAAAGCAGTAACAGCTGGCATTATAAAGGCAGCACTGACGCCACCAAGTATACGGGAAATGAAAAGAACCGTTAAATTATTTCCGATTCCGAATAATAGTTCTGAAATACCAAAGATAAATAAACCGATTACAACGATTCTTTTTCGACCGAATTTGTCGACCCAAATGCCGGCAATAGGTGAAACGACCAATTGTGCTACAGCAAAAGCTGAAACCATGTAACCAACAATTGAGCCGGATAAATTTAATTCATTCATAATAGTAGGAGTAACAGGAATAACGAGTCCTATACCTAAAAAGGCGATGAATAAATTAAGAAGTAATATCGATAGAGTCATATTTTGTTTTAACACGTGTATCCTCTCCTTCAATGATTTTACACTACAAGATGTTATTTTAATCTCTCCCTTAAGGGGAGAGTCAATCTTCCATTCTTCTAATCTTTCTACTATTAAAATGAATGCGTTTTCTTTATAATTTTTGTAAATTTATAGAACATACGTTCTGTTTTGTGGTAAAATGATGTTAAATCGCAAAGGGGGAATGGATTATGCCACTAAATGTTAAAGAGCGGATGGAACACTATAATGTATCAGGTATCAGTTATGCCCTAATTTATAATGGTCAAATTCGTAAAGTTGAAAACTACGGTTTACTAGAAGCAGGAACCGATCATTATGTAAACAGCGATTCTATTTTTAGTGCTTGTTCCATTAGTAAGTTTTTAACTGCGATGCTAGTGTTGAAGTTAACAGAGGAAGGCGTTCTCCATTTAGATGAGGATGTCAACGAAAAACTTGTGTCGTGGAAAGTGCCTACTAATGAATTTACAAAGGGTAAAAAGGTAACTTTACGAAACTTATTAAGCCATCAATCCGGTATAATGGACCCGGAAAATAGTTTTCCTGAGCTAAATGCAAATGTCGGAATCCCATCAATGGTTGAGCTATTAGAAGGGAAAACGCCTTATTGTCCAAAACCAATTCAAGTGACATATGAACCAGAGAGTGAATTTCACTATTCGGATGCAGGTTATTGTGTGATCCAACAATTAATAGAAGATGTGACGGATAAATCGTTTCAGCAAGTAATGGAAGAGTTCATTTGGAAGCCATTAAACATGGGGAGCAGCACGTTCTCTACATCGCTAAGTACCGATAAAGAGAATTTTTCATGTGGTCATAAAAGCGGGGGAGTGGTAGAAGGAAAATATCCAATCTATCCTTATCCCGCCGCTGCCGGCTTATGGACAACCTCTTTAGATCTAGCTAAATTAGTCGTGGAATTAATGAATGCTTTAAAAGGGGAAAGTAGGATTGGTATTTCTGCAAGTATTGCCAAAGAAATGATCAAGCCCCAAAGAGGAAAGGCATGGGCTGGTTTAGGCGTGTTTTTAGAAGGTTCTAATAAGGAATTAGAAATTTCCTCCTTTGGTTGGGGAGTAGGCTTTCAATGTATGATGGTTGCGTATCCTTATTTAGGTTCTGGGTTGGTTATCATGACAAACACCGATTTAGGCGTTCATCAATTGGAAGGTTTAATTGGTGAAGTGTATCATCACTTCAAATCAGAAAATTAGAAATGAGTCTAATAAACTCATTGAATATCTAATAGTTCCATTAAACGCCAAACTGTTTTAAATGGTGGTCAAGGTGCTTGTAAATTCCTTTGCCCCATTGTTCGGAAGTAAGCTTTCCGAAAAAAGGGTGGGGGTGACTTGAACAATTTTCAGGTCCTGCCTGTTGGAATGAAATAATTTTTTGTTTTAAGTTTTCTTTTTCCAATTCAAAATCTTTTTTATCTGTTATTAAAATAGTTGGGATAGTAGACATATTTTTTGCCAATGGCTTGTCGTTAAAAAAAACAGGCCTCGCAAATTTTCCGACAAAAATTCCTAACCAACCTCTTGGGGGGAAAGATTTTCCCATTGGAATGTCTTGAAACAAAGAGCAATGAGCAAGCATTTGGGCTACATCCATTTTCCCCCATATTGGTTGAGAACTTACGCTTAAATGTTCGATTCGTTCTAATATTTCTTCCATATGTATTTGTTCAAAAATATTATTCATTTTAAACACTCCTTTCTTTTTATTGATTTTTAGGTAATCGTTTCATTAAACTAATATTCTACTTCAACGCTATTTATCCTTCTCCATCAAATCGGATAGTTACTGAACATAAATTAAGGATTTTGGATTCTTAAAGAATGCACTTTATTAGCTGGAAAACATGATAAATTTATAAATAATGACATTATTGGACAATATTCTTCATACCATATATTTGGGGTGAAAAAATGCCAAGAGTAAAGTATCGAGATGCGGATGTCGATTTAGTAGCAAGGATGATGAGGGCAGAAGCCGAGGGTGAAGGAAACCAAGGAATGTTGTATGTTGGAAATGTTATTGTGAACCGACTTGTAGCGAATTGCTTAGATTTTAGAGATTTACGATCAATTGAAGATGTTATTTACCAAGTGCAAGGAGGAAATTATTCCTTTGAAGCGGTTCAGAAAGGGAACTTGTTTTATGAAAGAGCAAGGCCAAATGAACAAAGATTAGCAAGACAGGTTTTGGATTATTGGAGAGACCACCCAGGGAAGTACGCCCTTTGGTATTTTAATCCATACGCTCCATGTCCTCCAACATGGTACGATCAACCTTTCGCTGGCCAATTTAAAAACCATTGCTATTATGAACCTGCCGCTGGAACATGTGATAGTGTTTATATGGGCTAGCTATCTAAATATTCCTTTTGTATATGTAAAAAGAATCTCTACTTTTTCAAAAAGTAGGGATTTTTTATGTTTCAATACAATGGATATTAATGGTTAATTTGAAACATTTTGATGTATTCATTCGTATATAAATTATACAAAGGTTCTCCAATTTAAGCTAAGGGGGAGTGGGAATGAAAAAGGTTATATTGACACTAGTAGGCGTTAGTTTATGCGTCCTTTTAGTCTTAGGTTTTTCAGAATATCGAACGAAAAATTTTGTCGATACATTTATTTCAAACCCAGATGAATTTGCAGAAGCGGTGGATAGCGTTGTCATTTGGGCAAATAATGATACGTCAACGACAAGTGAGGTTATTGTAAATCAAGTCGATGTACAGTTTAATGAAATACAAAGTGCTTTTAGTGAGTGGGAAATGAAGAGAACGATTTTTAAAGAATTGGATCTCAACCGCCAAACCTATGGCGTGAACTTTACTAACGCTGAAAACCCGATGAACTCTTTTAACATTTTAATTGATGAAGATGGAATGATAAATGTAAATGGTTATGAATATGAACTCGTAAGTGGTAGTTCTATAGAAGAATTAATCGAAAGGGTAAAGTAATATTTTAAAATAGGGCGTTAATCCAAAGGGTTGACGTCTTTTTGTTGAACGTTATATAGGAACAAGTGCATTACATAAAGTATAGGACTTAGAGGTCATCACTTTAGGAGGGGGAAAAAGATGAGTGGAATTGCCAAAACACCTGAGCCACCGTATTACGCAGTCATTTTTGCCTCACAGCGAACGAATGGTGATAGAGGCTACGGAAAGATGGCTGATAAGATGGTGGAGTTAGCTTCACAGCAGCAAGGATTTTTAGGTATCGAAAGTGCGCGGGATGAAGAGTTGGGAATTACCGTTTCTTATTGGGATTCTTTAGATGCCATCAAAAACTGGAAGGAACATGCAGCCCATCAAGTAGCACAAGAAAGAGGAAAAGCAGAATGGTACAAAAATTTTTCTCTTAGAGTTTGTAAAGTGGAAAGGCATAAGTTTTTTGAAATGTAAGGGCACGAGTCCCTTACACTACTTTGTTTTTGATTTTACCGAAAACAATACCTTTTTCGGAGTCTTTTGATTACTATAATCAAAACAGTCATTTTTACTCGGATTAATGATTATTGTAGCGTTGTTTGCAGGACTACATTATTTAAGCACTCTAATTCATTTAGGAATCTATTTCTATTTGGTAATTGCCATAGTTGGTCTAGCTATTTTATGGAAAGTCGCCTTCAACATATCATGGGAAAAAGTTGAAGGATGAATTTAGTTCGTGTAGATGAAGGGTTTAGATAAGTGAAAGAGAAATAGAATTAAAAAGTACATTTAGGGGGGATTTGAGTGGGCTATAAGAAGGAGAGAAAGGTTTTTAGAGCTGTAGGTTTAAAAGGTTTTGGAGCTTTCAATGATTATGGGAAAGAGGTTCCAAAACTTGCTCAGCAATTATTAGTACGTAAAAATGAAATTACGAACTCTGCTGATATTGAGATAGGTATATTTGAACCAAAAAGAGATGCAGACCATTTGGAAGGTTATTATTATGCAGGTCTAATTGTGAATGAATCTATAAAGGAAGTTCCCGTAGGAATGGAATATATTGAAAGAGAACAAGACTATGTATCAACAAGGGGAAATATCCAAAATCTTAACACTCTCCATCAACATTTGCTGGAATGGGCCAATGAGCAAGGTTATCAAAGAGATTTAACATCCGATATTATTGAGACCTATCATCCATTAATAAATGGAGGAGAAGAAGTAGAAATTTATTTGCCGATTCAAGTTTAATTAATTAAATTTTCGATTTAGGGGCATTGATCTAAAAGAGATTAATGCTCCTTTTTATTGTAGTGATAACAATAAATATATTGAATATGAAGAAACCTTGCCAATACCTGGCAAGGCTTGATTAGTGAATGTTTTAGACAAGTAAAAAAGAAGGGTATTTCTATTATTCTCATAGATTATTTTTTAAATCGGTAACGCTCCAGTTATTGTATAAACTGCTAAGTATATAAGAATAATTGGCCATGCATAAATAACATATTTTATTTGGAAATCTACAAAATTTGTCTCAGTTGAATCTACTAACATATATAATGCTGGAATAACGGGTGAAATTAAACGGAATGCTTGACCCACCATAGAAGCTACTGCTGCTTCACTAGCTGATATTCCATATTGCGCCATTACATCAGACATAACCCCAGCAATTCCAAAGTAAAAAGCATCTTGAGGTAAAAAGGTAATAGCAGGTGCTGCTATTAATGCGTAGATTGGAGCCATATTTGCACCTAATGATTCAGGGATGATAGCTGTAATAGATGTTGCTAAAGCAGTTGACATTCCACTACCTGTTAAAATGCCAGAGAAAACTCCCGCAGCTAAAGTTGCTAAAGCTGGAGCTAATGCATCTGCAGCTAAATCATCAAGTCTTTCGTTAATAAGGCTTGCAGATTTATAGTTTACTGTTAGAGCAACTGCAGCTCCTATACCGAATAGAACACCACCATGGGCAATATCCATAACAAGCATAACTAAAATAGCAAGTGTTAAAATCAAGTTAAAAACAAATAGTTTAGGTCTTTTTAATTCAGGATCTTTTAGCCGAATAGCGTCTAACATGGTCTCCATTTGTTTTGGTGAAATATCTTTAGCCGTTTTAGGGTCAAAGTTTAAACGTTTTCTTTCTTTCATTCCGATAAAATAAGCCATAAAAATTGCAAATACTTCAGCAACTAGCATTCCTGGCAGCAAATCTGCAAATAACTCACTAATACTTACATCCATTGCTGTAGCTGCAGCAATTGTTGGTCCTCCCCATGGTAACTGATTAAAGATTCCAATGGGAGTAACAATAATGACTGCTAAATAAATAAGCTTAATCTTCATTTGCTTATATAGATGAAGGAAAGCAGCAACACAAATAATAATCGTTGTAGTTGTATCTCCGTTTAAAGTAACTACAGTCGAAGTTAATACGGTTGCCATTGTAACTTTCAATGGATCTCCTTTTGCTCTTTTAATAAAAAATTCGCACAAAGGATCAAATAACCCGACATTAAGCATTATTCCGAAATACAACACTGCAAATAGAATGACGATAGCAGGGGAAATAACTCCCATAGAAACCTTTCCAGTTTCTTCGTTAACACTAAACAAAATTCCTTCCTTAATCCATTCGAAGAGATCTAAAAAAGAAGCTCCTGTTACGAAGGTTGCAATTGCTCCAAAAACGAAGGGAACAATTGTTAATGCTGCGAAGACAGACAATTTATTTTTTGATAAAAGAACAATAAATACAATAATCATCGATAATGCTAGGAATGTTAACATACAACCACCTCCCAAAAATATGAAATCAATTTATCCAAATAATTAATCCTGTATTTAAGAATTGAATTTATAAATTTTATTATTTATTTGTTGTGAACACGAAAAACCAAGAATTACACTTACCAAAACTTCTAATCTACCGTTTATCCGGAGATGGAGATAGAGGGAAAATATAAGTGGAAGCGCATACAAAAATGTTTTACGGATTATTCAATTACATATTGTATCGATGGGTAGTGTTACTCGAATGTGTTCAACATTTTCCTTTCCTGCTTTTTATTTTGAAAGCGCATCCAATATATCACTCCTTTTTTCTTAAATTAATGGAAATTAGAAATAAATCAGTAGAATACCGATGGTTAAATTGTATTTTAATGAATACATTAATGTCAATAAAATATTTAGAATATTCCATTATCTTTATTCATTTTTTTATAACCATCATCAGTATTGTTGCTTTGATATTTGTAAAATCAATATTATGTGACGTTTGTAACATCGTGTGTGTATTAATTTATTAATAAAATTCTTTAAGCCTATTGACTTTAATGTATACGTTATTTAATAATTAGTCATAAGAAATTGTATTATGGTTTTATGAGGTTAGGGAGATCTATACGGGTAAAAGTTTTAACTATCTTCTTAGCTGGGGGGAAATCGACAAGATAATAGTACTGATTTTTTCTTTTGAAAACGATTTCTTTCTTAAAGTAAATCCTAGCTAGGGTATGACAAATTTAATTCGTTTTCACTAAAAATTAATGATAAAAAAGGAGAGGTATTATGAACGTTATTCAGGAAAAGACCCAACAAAAAGAAAGAATGATTGAGTTGATGTCAAAATTTATTTCGATTGTTAGTTATAAACTTCCTGACGATGTGGAAAATAAATTAAGGGAGTTAAGTGAAGAGGAAGATAATCGCCTTGCAAAAATTATCTACAAAACAATGTTCGAAAATCAGAAACTAGCTTCTGAGTTAAAGAGACCATCTTGTCAAGACACAGGAGTTCTCCAGTTCTTTGTTAAATGTGGACAAAACTTCCCGTTAATTGGACAGTTAGATACCATACTTAGAGAAAGTACCTTTAAATCAACTAAAGAGACTCCTTTACGTCATAATTCTGTAGAGACATTCGATGAATTTAACACAGGAAAGAATATTGGGAATGGTACACCTAGTATCTTTTGGGAGATAGAAGAAAATAGCGATAAGGTAGAAATTTATACTTATATGGCTGGTGGGGGATGTACTCTTCCTGGCGTTGCAACCGTTTTAATGCCAGGTGAGGGATATGAAGGTGTTGTGAAATTTGTTTTAGATCGTATGACAAGTTATGGATTAAATGCCTGTCCTCCTTTACTTGTAGGTGTGGGAGTTGGAACTTCGGTTGAAACAGCTGCTTTAAATTCGAAACTAGCTCTTATGAGACCTGTTGGAAGTGTAAACGAAAACGAAAATGCTGCAAAAATGGAAAAACTTTTAGAGGATGGAATCAATGCTATTGGGCTAGGACCTCAAGGATTAAAAGGATCTAAGTCTGTAATGGGTGTAAATGTTGTTAATACAGCAAGACATCCTTCTACAATAGGCGTCGCAGTAAATACTGGTTGCTGGTCTCATAGAAGGGGAAAAATTACTTTTGATAGTAATTTAAATTATGAGATTAGTACACACAAGGGGGTAACGTTATGAGTAAAAAGGTACTATCAACACCTATTAAAGATGAAGATCTTAAGGATATAAAAATTGGTGATATTATTTATCTGACTGGGACATTAGTTACTTGTAGGGATGTCGCCCATAGAAGACTGATTGAGGAAAAAATTCCATTACCTGTCGACCTTAAAGGGAAAGCAATCTTTCACGCGGGACCTATTGTTAGAGATCTTGGTAATGAAAAATATGAGATTGTCTCAATTGGTCCAACAACAAGTATGAGAATGGAAAAATTCGAAAAAGAATTTATCGAAGAAACAGGCGTGAAGCTTGTTGTTGGGAAAGGCGGAATGGGAAAAAATACGGAAGAAGGTTGTAAAAAGCATAAAGCTTTACACCTTGTATTTCCAGCAGGGAATGCGGTTTATGCAGCAACGAAAGTTGAAGAAATTAAAGAAGTACATTGGAAAGACCTAGGCATGCCAGAATCTCTATGGGTTTGTGAAGTGAAAGAATTTGGTCCTCTAATTGTTTCCATTGATGCAGAAGGTAATAACATTTTCGAGGAAAATAAAGTGGAGTTTAATAAGAAGAAAGAAGAACAATATAAGTTAATAAGTGAGCAAGTAAGGTTTATTAAGTAATTTCAGTATGGAACGGTGAAGTTAAAACTGGGTAATACTCAAATTTGTTTACAAGCATAATTACAAAAAAAGGCTGTCGATGATTTCTTAGAAATCTCAACAGCCTTTAAATATTTTTATAAGAAGTTTTAAAATCGCTAATGAATTTTATTTATTTTTTTGTTTCATCCTGAAAGGGTGATAATGGCATAGAGTGAAGAGTCTCCAAAATTTCGTTTCGCGCTCTATAACGATGGGACTGTAACAAAGTTCTTACTGCTTCAGAATCTCCTGCTCGCATGGCAGCTAAAATCGCTTTATGTTCAGTTACTGAGCGTATAGGCTTTGGTCGGAATTTAATTGTATATAATCGTGCTCGATACAGTTGATCAGACTGGCTATCAACAATTGATCTAAGGCGTGGATTTTGAGATAAATCAACAATGTAATTATGAAACTGATCATCCAGTTCTGTCCATGCAAATAGGTCATTTAGTTCTAATGCCTTTTCTTGTTTCTCGATGAGATGTTCAAGTTGAGTTATTTCTTCTTGACTAGTACGACCTGTAGCAAGTCTACCTGCTACACCATCTAAAGCTTCTACTACCTCATAAATTTGTTGAAGATCATCTGCAACGAGGGGGGCAACAATAAATCCACGACGTGGTATGAGACGTACCCATCCTTCTGTTTCTAAACGAACAAGCGATTCACGTACAGGTGTCCTGCTCATGTCGAGTAATTCTGCCATTTCCCTCTCTAACACCGTTTGTCCGGGTAATAATTGTAGGTGCCGGATTGCGTGTCGAATTGCTAAATATGCTCTTTGTGGCAAACGTGTTTCTCCATTTACATCTAAAGTAGATAAAAATGATCGAACCGCTAGAACTAGCTCAGACTCATCTAGTTTTTTAATATTAGAATCAGGTGTATTTTGATTATTCATTTCACTATCACTCATCTCGACGAATATCAGATTTTATATGACTTTACAAGAAAATTATAACAGATAATTAATCCTACCCTCAATTGGTGGAGCAGAGAAAGAATAGGAAGGATTTAACCACTTTCATGTTGAAATAAGTAACTTATCCAATTTAATAAAAGAAAACACTGAATGAGGGATATCCTTGATCAAAAAAATTGATATTACGACTAGAAGAAATGCAGAAGACGTATTAAACATCCAAATACCAGCTTATCAAGTTGAGGCTGAAATAATCGGTTATGACGACATTCCACCGTTAAAAGATACAGTGGAAAAGTTACAACAGTGCGGGGAAACTTTCTATGGGTATTACTTAAATGAGGAGCTTTGTGGCGCCATCTCCTTAAAGGTTGAGGAGGGTGAAGTGGATATTCATCGATTAATCGTTCATCCTAACCATTTTCGAAAAGGAATTGCGCAAATCCTTTTAAATTAT
This sequence comes from Lysinibacillus halotolerans, assembly GCF_003711845.1. GTDB lineage: Bacteria > Bacillota > Bacilli > Bacillales_A > Planococcaceae > Ureibacillus > Ureibacillus halotolerans. The sequence goes on along the minus strand of NZ_RHLQ01000003.1, from coordinate 121,900 downwards.
TTAGAAAGTCATTTAAAAAGGAAAACAATGAAAGTCGCAACAGGTTCTAAAAACATACCGGCTATTCGTTTCTATAAAAAGAACGGCTTTGAAATTGTGAAAGAAGTTATAGTCAATGAACAATTATCCTTAACCTATTTTGAAAAGAAATGATAACTATCTCCTTATCTATCTATTTAAGAAAATAGTGTTTAACCCTTTTTTACCATCATATACTTGATTAAAAAGGAGTGTATGATATTGAAAAAGGGTAAAATCGTTTTCCTTGGAACCTTTGTCTTGTTATCGTTTATAGTCTTTCTCTTTACGAATAACTCTTTATCAAAAGGAGAAACGTCGGAAGTTTCTGAGACAAGCCCTAAATTACTAGCTGAAAACGACAAGAAACAAAAAGAAGCAGAAGAGATTCAAAATTTACTACAAGAAGAGGATGGCTTTTTAGAACAAGTAAGTAATCGTTTAGTAGAAAAAGGATATGAATTTAGTACGATGCTTGCGGTATTTTCAAGTGAAGATATTCAAGTAAAATATATCGTTTCGAATAAGGAAGTAACAGAAACGGATCAAGAAACAATCAAATCCATATTCAATGAGTTAATCGAAAAAAATAATTTTGATGCGGATTCGTTTAGTATTAAAGTGGCTGATAGTAATGACGGACCCGATTGGTAATGGAGCATTGATCCTAAAGGATTAATGCTCTTTTTTGTTGAATTAATAAACGAAGGAGTAAGAAATTATTAAAGAATCGCTATAAATAAGGTGGTCTAAAAGTGAATATGAAATACCAATGGCGTATTACAAAATATAACCTGCATTTAGAGAGCAGGACGGAGCATATATGAAAGAGGAGTGGATAAGTTCTTCTGACATAGGCCAAACATTTAATGGAAAGGAATTAACTCTAAATGAATACATGGAAGTAGAAAAGGCATATGTTCATGCTGTAATGGAGTTTTTAAAAGAAAACAAACTAACATCTTTAAGGGTAATTCAATTACAAATACATCATGAAATTCTCCCTGATAAATCATCTCCTCTTTATGAAGAAGCATTTCATTTACCGATAGTTGAGGATGCCGTTATACATGAAAAAGATATACCTACCGTTTGTAAAATGATATTACGGAATTATATTCATTGTCACTTTGTTTCAATGGATCAATTCTTTGTTCATTTCGGCTGGGATTATTATATGTATATCGGTTCGAACCAACCATGTAACAATGCAATTAAATTTGCCTTGAACAATAAACTTTTTGTAGAAGACTACCCATCTCCTTATTATCTTGTTGAAGAAAGGGTTAATCGATATATTGAATGGTCAGTTATAGGGGATGAAAAAATAGTAGGAGAGGAAAGATTGCAAAATGTATCATTAACCGAACTTCAAAAAGCTCTCCATCTATCAGACGAACATCCAGTGATTGGCTCCTTTACGATAAATCCTGAAAATAAAGATTTTTTTCAACAGTTTATAAACCATAAAATAGACTTACCGAAATACGAATACTATTTATATAGTGGAGATTGATTTCATTACATAGCATCTTACCTTATGAAAGGTGTGATATTTATTTTTGAGTTAGTCATGCAAATAACTTTCTCCAGTTTTTTTATTATAGTGACTCTCATTAGGTGTAGTAAAATTCTTAAAAAACTTAACCGATAAACAAAAGAAACAGCCTATAAAGATAATGTTTGAACTATGTGCTGTTGCAGGTCTATTGCTTTTTTTCATTGGTATTACTTTTTTTGATAACTTAGTGTTAAGTGATATAGGAATGGCACTATTATATATTAGTTTTATTTTCGATATAATTCGAAACTGGAAATCTACTAGTAAAATGAGGACGATTCGATTAGTCATTGCTTTAAATTATTTTTAGTATTTTATATTTTTTTCTTTCACTATTTGGGATATTAATCTATAGCAGGATAATGTTCTTTTTATTGGGCCATTTTGTTTAAGAAAAAAGGATTGATTATAAATAGGAAACAATCCCCATGCTATTTCGTTTCTATAAAAATAGATTAGTTATAAAAAGGGGGATATCATGGGAGAATCAGAAATAATCTATACCATTAAGATGATCATTATCGGATTAGTACAAGGTTTTACAGAACCTATTCCTGTATCATCCAGTGGACATGTAATGATTGCTAGTGAAATTTTAGGCCTGGGTGAACAAGGATTTACTTTTGCTATTCTTACAAACACTGCCTCACTTTTGGCGATTCTATATATTTATAGAAAAGATATTATTAGACTGATAAGCAATTCGATAAAATATTTGAAAACGAAAAATCATCGCTATAAAAGTGATTTTCGCTTTGTTTGTTATATCATAATCGGTACGATTCCAGCTGGGGTTCTTGGGGTATTGTTGAATGACTATATTGCAGAAAATGTCAGTATGACAACGATTGCATTCATGCTTTTCGTAACAGGAATTGCCTTATGGTTCATTCGGAATGTAAGAGGAACGAAAGGTGAGCGAGATATATCATTTAAGGATGCATTCATTGTTGGTTTAGGTCAAGCTATCGCATTAACACCAGGAATTAGTCGTTCAGGTGCAACGATCATTTCAGCAATGGCAGTTGGAATGAAACAAGATACTGCTCTTCGCTTTGCCTTTATGTTATATATTCCCGTTAGTCTTGGTGGTGTCATACTCGGTTTTTCTGACTTTTTAAATGAACCGAATAAAGCAGATCTAGCAATCCCATATTTATCAGCGTTTATTGCAACAGTTTTAATGACCTATTTTGCCATGCGATGGTTTATGGGAATTATGAAAAATGGAAAATTAGTTTATTTTTCATATTATTGTTTCATCGTGGGGACTTTACTTTTAATATTCTTTTAAAAAAATGCATAATAAGTAAGACATAAAAAGCCAAGCTTCTCTAATTGAGAAATTTGGCTTTTACTCTTTCATCCTATCGAATTATCATCGCTCGTTTGTAATTAGTCTTAAAACCGCTTTACGTGCTGTTTCCATAGGCCCTAACTTTGCATAACGCAACCAAAGTGTTGCCAGAAAGACTTGGACTATACTTATGATTAGTAAAGTGAAAAGGATACCTAAAGAATTCATTTTTCCACCTAAGTTAGCTCCCCAACCATAGAAAAGGGCAGTACATAAAATGTTTTGGAATAAGTAACAGCTAAGCGATATTTTCCCGGTGTTTTCAATCCATTTCCATAACCGAAAGTCTCCTCGTTTTTCTACAAGCCATGCGAATAAACCGATATATCCAATGGAAAGTATCGGAGAAAATACATAACGAATGATTAGGTCAAAAACTCCACCTGGTACAAAAATTAAAAAGTTTAACGGAATCCCAATCAACAATCCGTATTTAAGCATGGTTTTACGAATTTTTTTCCCTTCTTCACTAGGGGAAAAGGCACCTTTACGCATTAACATTACCCCGATTAAAAACAAAAAGATATTGGAACAAAAGCTTAAAATCATTTCAATCCTTAACGTCCAAAAATTCGTTAACCGATAAACCACTTGTTCCCACCAACTACTGTATTGATAGAGTTGTGTTACATTTAAATCTAATGATACCTCGCCACCCTGGCGATTCAGCGTGAAAATGAGTATAGTTACAGCCAAATAGAGAATGAAATTTAAACTTCCAAAAGTAATCGTTGCCCATTTGATAGCCCGATCTCCTAATTTTACAATGAAAGAGACGATAATCGCTGTCACTGCGTAACTCATTAAAATGTCATATTCCATGACGAAGGTAAAATTTAAAAATCCTTCGATAAGCAAAATGAAACAAATCCATAAATAAACGCCAGGCCATGGATTCCCCTTACGAAGAGACTGCTGATACTTTAACTGTAATCCAACCCCAAACAAGATGGCTAATAGCCCGAGAAACTTCCCGTTAAATAGTGCTAAGGTTAATGTACGTAAAAACGTATCAAAGGAACTCCACCATTCATTGTTTTGGAAAGTAAAGATATAGTTTATATCCCCTAAATGAGCGAAAATCCAAATATTTACGCCTAACGTTCCCAAAATCGCAATTCCTCTAAAAATATCCAATAAACGAATGCGATTTGCTTGGGTTTCATTCATTGCGATAATGCCTCCTTAAACTAGTAAAATCTAATCATTGTCAATCTCAAATGACTTAACATTTTCCGAAAAGAAGCTATTGGAGAACCAATAGCTATTAGATTTTATGAAATAGTAGTCTTTTCTATGAAGAATTAAAGTGCAAGCTAGGTTAATACATAAAATTGTAAAGGGAATGAATAGTACATGGTAGATATAGAAGACAAAATCTGTTTACTTAAAAAATACAGTTTCTTAACAAAAGGAGAGTGTTATCCACGAGGGTAAACGTTCTCCTTTTGTTATATTTTACGAAGCTCTTAGAACCTTATTCCCTTATTCATAGGTATTCACCTATATGGGCTAGAGTGAATATTTTATGATTAATGTGTTTTTACTAATGAGGGGGAACGGTATGGGATACTACGTTTGTGTTGAACCAGGCGTAAATTTATATGTGGAAGATTTAAATCCGAAGGGCAGTAAGACAATCGTATTTTTACACGGATGGCCATTAAGCCATGACCAGTTTGAATATCAGTTTGATGTTCTTCCTGCAATGGGTTACCGGTGTATCGGTATTGACTGGAGGGGATTTGGAAAATCTGATAGACCAATGGAAGGCTACCATTATAACCGATTGGCAGATGATATTTTTGCTGTAGTGGAAAAACTTCAATTAAATAATTTTACACTAGTTGGTCACTCTACAGGAGGAGCAATTTCCATTCGTTACATGTCTAGGTATAAAGGGTTTGGCGTATCCAAACTTGTTCTTGTAGACGCTGCAGTCCCAGTCGGTTTTACACAAGAAACAGCCCATCAATTACTAGATCAAGCTTTAAATGACCGTCCTAAGATGATTCGTGATGTGAGCGACACCTTTTTCTTTCAGTATGTTACAAAACCATTCTCTGATTGGTTTTTCCATTTAGGATTACAAGCAGCAGGGTGGTCTACAGCAGCCATCATTATGACATTAAGAGATAGTAAGCTTTATGATGACCTTCCAAAAATACTTACTCCAACTTTAATCGTGCATGGTGTTCATGACAAAGTAATTCCTTATGCCCAAGCTTTAGAACTAAATGAAAAAATAAGTAATTCCTATTTAGTTCCGTTTCAATTTAGCGGCCATGGTCCTTTCTGGGAAGAGAGGGTAAAGTTTAATCAGTTATTGAAGGAGTTTATCGGTTAAACGTCAGGCTCTTTTTTCAATAAAAAAAGTGTCCATTAGATGGACACTTTTTGTTATATTAATGGAATAATCCGGACTCTTTCGATTTTTTCATCAGAGCATTTGTTTTCTTACTTAATGGACCTTTAAGGAACGTTCCAATTAACAATGCAATGATACCGAATAGAACTAAAAACATCAGGTCTCTATAAACTCTTTCCCAAACAATACCGCCTACCGCTTCTCTCATTAAATCGACCGCATAAGAGAATGGTAAGAACGGGTGGATTGTTTGGAAGAATTCAGGGAGTAATGCGACTGGATACGTTCCCCCAGAACCAGCAATTTGTAATACAAGAAAGACAATGGCCATTGCCTTTCCGACATCCCCAAACACTGAAACTAATGTATAAACAATGGATATAAATACTAAACTGATGATTAGTCCAAATAAGATAAACCATACAGGTTCAGCAATATCCACACCTAAAATAAACATATCTCCGGATGTCACGATTAAAGCTTGAACAAAGCCAATACTCATAAAGGTGAAAAGTTTACCGAAGTAAATTTGTTTTTCAGTGTAATCAATCGAGTTATGGACACCTGTAGCTAACAGGGAAATTAATAACAGAGCACCTACCCATATAGCAAGTACAGTATAAAAAGGAGTCATCCCTGTACCGTAGTTTGGAATTGGGAATAAGCTGTTTTTGTTAAGTAGAACAGGTTCTTCAAAAAATCCTTTTTCAGCTTCTGGATCATTTTGCAGTAACTCAATGATTTCATTGATATCTGTTTCACCTTGTATTTCTCGAATTCGATCAGCTAATTGGTTTATTTTATCGTTCACATAAGGGTATTCGCCTAAAATCTTTTTAAGCGTTTCCTCGCCTTCACCTAAGTTACCCTCTGTGTTCGCAAGAATTTTTTCTACTTCTGGAATCGTCTTTTGGATTTCACTTAAGATTCCTCGAGCATCATTTAATGTTTTCTTCGCATTGGCTACTTCTTGTTTAACAGTTGGCTCGATCTCTTCATTATATAGTTTTACGAAGGCATCAATTTCATTTGCCGTTGTAGCGGCCATCGTTTGAATTTGTCCGATTAGATCGTCCAATTCTTGCTGTTTATCTGAAAGAAATGCGGTAATCCTTTGTCCACTTTCTTGTATATTCTGAAGTTCACTCTTCAACAATGCTAATTGTTCAAGTGCCTGATTAATTTGTTCTTGATTTGTATTAGAACCTTCCTCATTGTTATTGTTTTGCTCTTGAAGTTGGTTTAGGGCACCTTCAATTGCTTCAATATTCTCAATGGAGCTCGTTATTTGCCCATTAATTTGATCACTAATTTCTTTTCCTTGGTTTAAGTTAATGTCGGAAGATTGTACAGTACTGATAAAATCATTTACTTCCGTTGCCATTTTCTGTACTTGTTCTAGATTTTTTTGAACTTGAGGAGCAATCTCATTTAATCGATTCTCAGCTTTGTCTAAAAACGCAGTCGTATCATCGATTGTTTGTAAGCCTTCTCCAGTAACACGTTTCGCATCGGGAACGAGCGCTTGTGCCTTATCAATCATCCCTTTTGCATTTTCCGCATCTGCTAAGGAGTCATTTAATAAAGTATGAATTTCAGGTAGTTTTTCTTCCATTTGGAAAACATACTCTTCAAATTTTTTAATGTCGGGTAGATCTTTTTCAATCTCTAGTCCTAATTCATTGAACTTTTCAAAAATCGTACCGTTCACGGTTGAAATAAAGTTACTTGTAATTTTATCAACGATTCCGCCCGCACCAGATGCAGTGATTTTAGGTGCTATCGCGTTAATTTTTTCATTCACATAATATTCGACTTTCGCCTTTTCAGGGCGATCTTCAATAACCGTACCTAATTTTTTAGAGAAATTTTCGGGAATAACGATGACAGCAAAATAGTCTCCATATTCCACTTTATCCATCGCTTCTTTACGGTCAACAAAATGCCAATCCATATCTTTATTGTTTTTTAGTTCTTTGACAACTTCATCCCCGATGTTCAACTCTATATCACGAACCGTAGCTCCTATATCTTCGTTCACAACCGCTACTGGTAACTGATCCGTTTGACTATAAGGATCCCAAGATGCTTTAATGTTAAACCAGGCATATAAAGAAGGTAATAGCATTAAACCTCCGATAAGTATGGCTGCAACCCAGTTAGTCACAATGCTTTTAATATCCTTTTTGAAAATACTCCACATACTACTCATCCTAATCTTTTCTTATTTATTTGATTATGTGAAAAATCCTTTAAATTATGTAAAATCTATTAAAATAATTCAAGCTAAAAGTATAACGCTGCTCAACAATTCTATCATCATGTAATACTTAAATGAAGGATTTATTGTGAAAAGTTGGAAATAGGAACTATTAAGGGAGACAAATAGGAGCAAAATCGAGAAGGATTGAAGTTATTTTTGTTGAAGTTAGTAGAGAAGGAATTTGAAAGGGTTTCTGTTGAAAAAGTGAGCAAGCATTGCTATAAAATATAAAATAAGGGGAGTAAAGGATAATATGGAAATTATAGAACTGAAGGATAGAAATGAGCTTTTTGAAAAGGCAGTGCATGTATTTTGGAAACAATGGGGAAACAATCATAACTTCAAATTTTATGAAGACGCGATGATTCATTCTTATACGACTTCTTCCGATATTCCAAGGTTTTATGTAGCGATCGAAAATGGCAATATTATTGGAACTTATGCATTATTAAGAAATGATTTAAACAGTCGTCAGGATTTATGCCCATGGCTCGCTTGCCTTTACGTGAAGGAAGAATATAGGGGCAGAAAAATAGGCTCTACATTACTTCAACATAGTTTAGAACAAGCGGCACAAAAGGGGTATCATAAACTTTATTTATCAACAGATTTAGAAAATTACTATGAGCAATATGGATGGAAACATAGTGGGGTAGTGTACGGAGTAAGTGGTGATCATATTAAGCTTTACGAAAAAGAGACGAGAAAATAGAGAATATCTCCTAAAGGAATTGAACTGTATGAAATTAACTACTAAGATGATTATGATATTGCTGGTAGTTGTATTAAGTGGGTGTAATGGAGCGACAGATTACGTAATTCCTATCAACTCAAATTTAGAATTTGGAAGAACGAATCCTAGTACATATTCGATAAATTATCGTGATGATGGGCAATTTGTTATTGAGCCAACTATATCCGAAGTAAATTGGGATGATTCTTATGTAATAGCGAAAAGGGAACATAATAGCGATGTAGAGTACTGGATTATTGATCTAAAGGACGAAGTAAACTATGGCCCGTTATCAAAAGAAGCATATTTGAAACGAAAAGAGAAGATGAATATAGAAATGGAATTAAAGTCAGTAGATGACATAAAGCCGTAGAAATATTTTTTAATTATATTAACTCATATAAATCGAAAAGAAGGGCTTTAATCAAAGGATTAATAGCCTTTTATTGTGAAAATAATTAATATATTTTTATAAAAACATTGGGGAGGTAACATGAAAACTAGAAAAGAGGCTGTTGATTATTGCTTGAAGTTAGGTAATACATATGAAGACTATCCGTTTCGTGATAAAAATTGGACATTAATGCGTCATAAAGAAAATAAGAAAGTGTTCGCGTGGATTTTTGAAAAAGAAGAACATATTTGGGTGAATGTAAAGTGTGAACATGGGATGCTCGAATTATGGAGACAAGTTTATGAGTCAGTAGTTCCTGCATTTCATCTGAATAAAGACCATTGGAACTCTATTATTCTTGATGGTACCATTCCAAATGAAGAAATTTATAAAATGATAAAAGAGAGCTACCATTTAACGAAAACGAAGTAATCGTTATATTACGTTCAAAATTTACTTTGGAAAAAAGTGGGAAGCTTCTACGCATTGTTTCATATACAAAATAAAGCAAAAAGGAATCGTAACTTTTCCTTTTTGCTTTGAAAATCTTATTATAGTCTGTAAATACTAGTCTAAAATGGTTACTTTTACAGTTTGTACCCCGTAATCGATTGCATCTTGTTTATCAGGAATAAAGATATCAATTCGATTACCTTTAATACCGCCACCAGTATCTCCAGCGATAGCTTCCCCATAGCCCTCAACATAAACTTTCGTTCCAAGAGGAATAACAGTTGGGTCAACCGAGATCACTTTTGCATCTGGGTTTTCTATCAGATTAATTCCAGTAGAAGTAATACCTGAACATCCTTCACATGTCGCTGTATAAGCTGTCGCTTCCATAATAAATTCTTTTGGCGCTTCCTCTGATACAGTCGTTGATTCTTCGGCAGTGTCTTCCGATGCGACTTCCTCAGTTGTAGCAGGAGCTGTCTCTTCAGTTGTAGTTTCAGCTGGAGCTTCCTCGTTTGTAGCAGGAGCCGATTCTTCCGTTGTACTTTCCGTTACAGCATCTTCATTTGTAGCAGGAGCTGTTTCCTCAGTAGTACTATCAGCTGGAACTTCCTCGTTAGTTGCAGGAGCCATTTCTTTCTCACTCTCTGTTACTACTTCCTCATTTGTAGATGGAGCAGTGACCACCGGTGTATTTTCTGTTCTCACTTCAGCATTACTTACTGGAGCTTTTGAATCAACTTTACTGTCCTGTGATACTTGTGCAGTAGTATGATGACTTTCTCCACCTTTAAAGATAACTAGATTTAAACCAGGATGAATAATATCCGTATGTAATTCGTTCCATTCTTTAATTTGAGAAACGGTTACCCCATGACTTCGAGCAATATCCCATAATGTGTCACCGTTTTTAACGAAATATTCTTGAGCGATTGTTAGGATATCCCCAGGATGAATAAGATCACTATGTAATTGATTCCATTCTTTAATTTGAGAAACCGTTACCCCATGATTCCGGGCAATGTCCCATAATGTATCACCAGATCTTACACCATATTCATTTTGTCTTGGAATCGTTAGGAAGTCTCCAGGATGTATAAGGTCAGTAGTAAGATGATTTACTGATTGAATATTTTCTACAGTAGTATTGTTTTCTTGGGCAAAATCCCAAAGGGTATCTCCCTTTTGCACTGTCACCGTTGCAGCTTGTGCAGTAGCACCTACAGTTAAAGAAAGTGCTGCAACTGGTACAATTGACATCATTTTTTTAAGCATTCAATTATCCTCCATGTTCTTGTTGCTAATTTTTAATAATCCTAACATAGATTTTTCTGACAAAAAGCACAGGGAGGTGTTAATTCGTTTACGTCTATGGCATTTATATTGCAATACTATTAACTAATAATATAGGGCTTGTAGCCACTATTAGAGAAAGAAGCCAGTTTATACCGCTCCACCCATTTTACTTTTGTAATATTTCATCATCGATTTTGGAGTAAAGAAAATAAAAATCTTTATAATTGTAGAGAGTTACGTACGAATTTTACTGTCATCTCTTTACAAATAAAACCTATGGTAAACTAAAAATATAAATATTTTCCAAATAAGTAATGAATCAATCCGTCAAAATTAACAGTTGAAATATATCACCTTAAAAGGAGGGTTATATGGGCTACATTATGGAATTAAGAAAGTTAGTAGGAAGCCGTTCTATTATAATGGTTGGGGCTTGTGTGATTTTAATGAATGAAAATGAAGAAATACTATTGCAACTTTGTAATGACAATAACTGCTGGGGATTGGCAGGAGGTTCATTAGAAATCGGCGAAACGTTAGAACAAGTAGCAAAGAGGGAGTTATTTGAGGAAACGGGCTTAATTGCAAATCAATTAAAGTTATTCAATGTGTACTCAGGAGAAAATTTCTACTATAAATATCCTCATGGTGATGAGGTATATAATGTCGTAACAGCCTATATATGCAATGATTACGAAGGGGTAATAACAAGAGAAGTAAACGAAGTTCAAGAGTTAAAGTTTTTTAAGTATCATGAGCTTCCTCAGAATATTAGTCCTCCTGATTTACCGATATTAAATGACTATATAAGTATTACTTATAAAAAACATTTTAGTGAACAAGGAAACGCGAAATAGAACTTTTCTTTCACTTAAAACCAACATGTTCTTAAAATGAACGACATGCAACCAATTCTAAATGATTTCGTAATTTAATAAGAGGAGACAAAGGGGATTAATAGAAAGAGTTCGGCGGAAAAGGAGAGTTCTATGAAGATACTATTAAAGCGAATGTCAGAGCGAGAATTTACGAAATACTTTGAAAATAAAGTTGAGAGATATGCGGAGGTATTATCGCAAAATGTACATGAGGAAGTAGACGAACAACCAAAATCTAAAGCATATAGACTACTACATAATTTACTTCCAAAAGGAGTAGAAACTCCTGATCATCATTTATTCCATATATTGAACGACGACCAGATGATTGGGTATGTTTGGATAAAGGTAGAGAAGGAAAAGAAAAGTGCCTTTCTTTATGAAATTTATCTTTTCGAACGATTTAGAGGAATGGGCTTTGGCACAAAAGTTATGACAACTGTAGAGGAATGGATACATCAGCAAGGGATTGCTTACTTTAAATTACACGTTTTCGGTAGTAATACAGGAGCGCGGAAATTATACGAAGAGCTTGGTTTTGAAATTGCCGGTATTAATATGATGAAAAAGATCAATTAATATCATTCTTTATATAAAAAAATTTTAATGTTGACAAATTGAAATGAATGGATAAAATAAAGAACAATTAATATGTGCATAACGAAGATTTGTTTTCAACATTTCGGAGTATAAGAACAAAGGCTATGAAAAGAATTAGTAGCAATCATGTAAACAGACAGAAAGCGACCGGTTGATGAGAGGAGCACGTTGAACGATTGTGAATACATCTTGGAGCTGTGTACCGAATAGGATTTCCTTAGTAGGCTACGCCGGCTTAGCACCCGTCATCATGTGCGAAAGTATCGTCAAAAGACTGTACTTATGAAGATAAGCAATGTGAGTTGCTTATGAATTAAAGGTGGTAACACGAGATGAATCGTCCTTTTGGTTAATCCAAAAGGGCGTTTTTTTATCCTTTGTTTCTTATAGAACTTGCAATATTAGAAATAATATTCCAAGGAGATGTTCGTATGTTAGTAAAACCTGAAGAACAAATGAAGATCATTATGAAAGGTGTTCATGAAGTAGTCAATAAAGAGGAGTTATTAGGAAAACTAGAAAAGTCCTATCAAACGAAGACTCCGCTTACGATTAAATTAGGATTGGATCCTTCTGCACCGGATATTCATTTAGGCCATGCCGTTGTCTTAAGAAAAATAAAACAAATGCAAGATTTAGGACACCAAGTGGTCATTATTATTGGTGATTTTACAGGTCGAATTGGTGACCCGACAGGCAAAGCAAAAGGACGCGTAGCTCTAAGTGATGAGCAGGTTCAAATTAATGCCCAAACATACTGTGAGCAAATCTTTAAAGTGCTAGATTCAAACAAAACAACGGTCCGTTTTAATAGTGAATGGCTTTCAAAGTTAACCTTTGAAGAAGTTCTTCAATTAGCAGCAACAACTTCGGTTGCGAGAATTTTAGAACGGGATGATTTTCAAAAACGTTATAACAGACAAGTGCCAATTGGCATTCACGAATTTTTTTACCCTTTAATGCAAGCGTATGATTCCGTTGAAATTCAAGCGGATATTGAATTAGGAGGTACCGATCAAACCTTTAACGTTTTAATGGGTCGCACCCTGCAAAAACATTGGGGACTCGAAAAGCAAGTTGCCCTTTTTATGCCACTCCTTGAAGGGCTAGACGGAGTAGAAAAGATGAGTAAAAGTCTGGGGAATTACATTGGTGTCAGCGAACCGGCTGAAGTAATGTTTAAAAAGGTAATGGAGGTCCCTGATCAATTGATTATAAAATACTTTGAATTAGCGACAGACGAACATCCAGATGAAATTGAAAAAATAAAGCTCCTACTAGAAAAGGGTGCTAATCCTAGGGATATTAAATTAAAATTAGCCGAAAATATTACAAAATTATACTGGGGAGAAGAAGAAACGGAAAAAGCCATTTCCTATTTTGAAGCAGCTTTTAGCAAAAAAGAAATACCTGAAAATATCCCAGAACTACTAATCGAAATAGGTGCAGAAACCGTTAAAGATATCATTCCTCAATTAATTGAAAAAGGTTTTGTGAAAAGTAAAAGTGAATTTTTGCGGCTAATGAAACAAAACGGTGTTCAATTGAATAAAGAAAAAATGAGTGAAGATGAATTAGACCGCGTATTAATGAACGGAGAAGTATTACAAATTGGGAAAAAACGATTTCTTCGTTTCGTAAAATAACGATGAATGAAAAAAAACTGTGCAACTCTTACGAAAAAGTGAGTACACTAAATCCGTAAGAGTAGCCAGATTTTTTTTAAAATTAATGAAGTATATTATAAATTTTCATTTTGTTGTTTAATTTCGTCCGCACCGATTGAAATATTCACAGCCTCATACTCTTTATGCTTATTTACCGAGTTTTTAATGGCATTTTCTAAATTGGAATTCGTTTCAATCGTAATTTCCTTCTTTTTTGGTGCCGTTGTAGGGTAATTATCCTTCTTTTCCAAGTCGTATCACTCCTTTACAAAAGTTTTTGCTGGAGTAGATGAACTTATACATATGAGTAAGGAGACTAACGATTTTACTAGGATGAAAATAATAAAAAATGAATTCTACGAAATGATCTTTGTGGCGTTCACAACCCATTCACAACAAAAAAATTTATAAAAAATTTTTGGAACTCCACTTTTGTACACTATCACCTTCAAAACAAACCATAAAATATGGTGGTAAAGGAGGTGAATGGTATGGGTTGTGGTAATAACGTAGGAGGAGCTTATGATTACTGTAACGATTATGGTAATGTAGGAGGAGCTTATGACTACTGTAATGATTATGGTAATGTAGGAGGAGCTTATGACGATAGAGGCAATAAAAAGGAATTTGTGTTAATCGTTGTACTGTTTATCCTATTAATCATTGTAGGTGCTCATTTTGCTAAAAAGAAACATGATGATTGCTAATTTAATGACGAAATAGGTAGATTGATTTGCCATCTCATTATACCTATTCAACAAATCCCTTCTTAAAAATGTATTTTCCTTTATAAAGCACTCAATATAAGACAGCTAAAGACGAAAGACACCTAAAGAAAAATTTAGGTGTCTTTTTTATTAGAATTTTTTTGTCATTAGGACATGAGGAATGCCATCCTCCATAAAGACATCAGAAGCTGTTTCATAACCTAGCTTATGATAAAACCCTTCTGCATGGGTTTGGCCATGTAATTTTACTTTATCGACACCGTTTTCCTTTGCTATTTCTTCTAACACTTTCACAATCACTTTCCCTAAACCGTATTTACGGTAAGGTTCTAAAATGCAGATTCGCTCTAACTTCCCATAACTATCAACGAAACGAACTCGTCCTGTTCCAACAGGTTGCTCATTATAATAAACTAATATGTGTTTGCATGGGGCATCTAAAGTATCAAATTCGTCAAACTCTTCTGATAGAGGAACACCTTGCTCCTTTACAAATACTTCTTTTCTAATGTCAAAGGCAATTGATAAATCCTCTTCAGTTAATATTCTTTTTGATTCCATTTCTTTTTCAACCCTTTCTTCATAAACAAGTCATCATACAATCTATATTGAATGAATTTTGTTGTAAATTCAACAAAATTTCTTGAACTGTTTAAAAGTAAAGGGATAATACCGTGTTTATCGGTACTATCCCTTAAATCCCCTTATGTGGCCTCGCGATTGTCTGAAGATTTTCCTTTATTCATTGCAAGTATAACGATCATGATCATAATAAACAGAGTACCGAGCCATTGATAAATGCCAAAGGGTTCCTTTAACCAAAAGACCGTTGTTAAAACAGCAGCTAATGGCTCTACACTACCTAAAAGACTAGATTCTTTAGGGGCTAGGCTTTGTAAGCTTTCAATATAAAACCAAAAGGCAATCATTGTCCCGAAAATAATAACGAAAACTAAATATAAATAAGTGTCCAACGTAAAGTTGCTCAAGTTAATTTGCCAAGGCGGGTGGATAAGACTTAAAGCAATCCCTCCGATGATCATTGCCCACCCGACGATAACGAGGGAATCAAATTGCTTTAGTAAAGGAATCGCGTATAACGTATAAAAGGCTAAAGCAACACCAGATAAAAATCCCCAAATAATTGCTAGAGGAGGGACGGATAATTGGGAAAGGGAACCATTAGTTAATAAGAAAAAACAACCGAGAAGTGCTAAGGAAACGGTTAACATATCTCCCCGCGTCAATATGCTTTGTTTACGGAGTAGTAAATAAATAATAATCATAACGGGCGCTAAATATTGCAATAAAGTTGCAACAGCAGCATTGCCATGTTCAATCGATGCCATATATGTATATTGAACGCCGAGCATTCCAATTAACCCGAAAATCACTAATGGAATTGCTACTCTACGATTTTTCCAAACACGAAATATTTGGGAGCGATCCTTTGTAAAATACTGTACTCCTAACAGTAATACACCTGCTATTAGTAATCGGGTTGTTACAAGCCAATCTACATCAATAGCATATTGTTGAAAAAGCTTTTTGGAAACCGTCCCGCCAATTCCCCAAAATACCGCTCCAATTAGTACAAGAACGATTCCTTTTTGTCGATTCATCGATATTGCCACCTTCAAATATAAAAATAGTGTGATAACATTTTCTATAATAATGAAAAAATATACGAAATAATATATAGATTGAACTTAAAAATATAAGGATATTGAGGTGGTAAAATGCAAATTAAAAATTTTACCGTGGACGAAAGTTTAAAAGAGTTAACCGAACATCGTACCGTCGTGTTACCGATGGCATGTTATGAAACGACGATTAACGATAATATTAATGGATTTATACCGCTTCATTGGCATGAAGAATTTCAGTTCGTTGTCGTTATAAAAGGGGAAGCTATGTTTCAAATAAATGAAGATAAAATCATTGTTCGGGAAGGGGAAGGGATTTTTATCAATACTGGTTGTTTACACATGGCAAAAGATCAAAAGGGTACGGGTTGTGTTTATATTTGTTTAAACGTTTCACCAAGTTTCGTATTGTCCCATGAACTTTATGCCCATTTTGTAGACCCATATATTCATGCAACAAATATTCCTTATTTACGGCTGTCTCCAAAGGAGTTATGGGCATATCAAATTTTACAATCAATCAAGGAAATTTCGGGGATTATTAAAGAAAAGGCCACCTATTATGAAATAGATATTAGCATGCAGTTAACATCCATATGGAAAAATTTAATTAAAAACGGTGTACCGTTAGAGTACGAACAGAAGGAAGCGTTAAAAAATGAGCGGATGAAGGAAATGCTCAATTGGATTCATCAACATTATGCAGAAAAAATTTTATTGGAAGATATTGCGCAAGCTGGTCATTTAAGTCGCTCTGAATGTTGTCGCTACTTCAAACGTTATTTAAAGAAAACGCCTTTGAGTTACGTAACCGATTATCGGATTCAGAAAAGCTTCATTCTACTTCAACAATCGCACCTTAATGTTACAGACGTAGCCTATCTAGTAGGCTTCAATAGTACAAGCTACTTCATTGAACAATTTAAAAAATCTATGAAAATAACACCGCTAGCCTATAAGAAGATGAAAACGAATTGAACTATGTTTGAAATAGGATGGGCAATACAATTAAAAAAGTGAAGTAGTAACTTATTTTGAATGGTCACCACTCTTTTTTCGCTTATTAGGATGAAAAGTGGCATAATGTATAGATTAAACATAAAAAGGATGACTAAATGAGACAGTTAAGAGAAGTACGATTACAATCTAAAGCAATTAAAGATATTACAAATGGTTATCCTTTAATTTTAAAAGATGCGATTGAACCTTCCACAAGTGAGATGGACGAGGGAAGTTTATTACACTTAGTTGATAAAAATGGTGGTTATATTGCAACAGGGTATTACGGTATGCAAAATAAAGGCATTGGCTGGGTCTTAACCCGAAAGGAAAAGGAACAAATTGATAAAAAGTTTTTTGCCAAAAAGATAAGTGAAGCGGTAGCTAAACGGGCAAACCTTTATACATCAGAAGATACAACTGCCTTCCGTGTTTTTAATGGTGAAGGGGATGGAATTGGTGGTTTAACAATCGATTTCTTCAACGGTTTTTATATGGTGAGCTGGTATAGTGAAGGAATTTATTCGTTTAAAGAGGACATCTATCAAGCCCTTGATGAAGTAGTCAATACGCGTGGAGTTTATGAAAAATTACGGTTTCATACAAATGGCCAATATGTGGGACAAGATGATTACGTGTCAGGGGAAAAAGGTGAATTTCCATTAATTATTTTGGAAAATAAGATGAAGTATGCGGTAGATTTAAATGATGGTGCCATGACAGGAATTTTCTTAGATCAGCGGAATGTTCGAAAAGCTTTGCATGATCACTCTAATGGGAAAACCGTGCTGAATACTTTTTCTTATACGGGTGCCTTTTCTGTAGCGGCAGCACTTGGTGGTTCGTTAGGAACAACAAGTGTAGACTTGGCGAAACGTAGCTTACCAAAAACGATTGAGCAATTCCAGGTGAATGATATCAATCATGAATCCCAGGACATTAAAGTCATGAATGTCTTTGATTACTTTAGTTATGCAGCACGTCATCAGTTGAAATTTGATATTGTCGTATTGGATCCGCCAAGCTTTGCCCGTACGAAAAAAATGACGTTCAGTACGGCAAAGGATTATCCTAAGCTATTAAAAGATGCGTTGGACATTACAAATGAAGGCGGTACGATTATTGCATCAACGAATAACGCAAGCTTTAATATGAAAAAGTTTAAAACATTTATTGATAAAGCGTTCAAGGAAAAAAATACTCGCTACAAAATTATAGAAGAGTATCAGTTGCCAGAGGATTTTACGGTACCACATAACTTTCCTGAATTTAATTATTTAAAAGTTGTCATTATAAAAGTAATGAACTAAGGATGTGAAAATGTGAAATATAATAAAAAGGCAATGACGAAATTGATTAACCAACACCGGGAACTGCATAATGAGTTAAAGAAAATAAAAGTAGAAATGGGCCTAGAGAAAAACTTAGCAATAAAAACGCTATTTCACTCAATGGTCGCTGATAATGGCCCATATATGAAGGAATATCAAGAATTAGAACGTATGCAATAATAAAACCCTCTGTTTCAGTTAAACAATGAAACAGGGGGGTTTTTTAGGGAAATATAAAATTTTAAAAGAAATCTACTCATACAAGTATTTATACTTTATTTATTTTTGTTGTAACGCCTTACTTGCGACTCATAGTAAGTTAATATTAGATACTACGCTATAGCAAGTAGTTTTAAAGTAATTGCCTCTATTCACTTGCATGTAAGGAAAACAATTCAATAATAGGGTAGCTTCGGATATAATGATGAATTAAAGGGGGTGCTTACTGATGGGGAATCATAAACGATTTTCTAGTACTTCTTCCACTCATGCAAAGCCTATTATTGGAAAGGCGATACTTTGCATGGGGCGAAACATTTAATTTATCGCTTTATAAGCTTTTCTAATATGCTGGCTTTGCACCTTATTTTTTCCAAAATTGAAATAAGGGGCGAGCAATATTGAAGTATACGAACGCAAACAAAATTTTACCTGAAAAGCTCATTAACGAAATTCAAAAATATGTCCAAGGAGAAACCATTTATATTCCAAAGCAAGAAACGGAGTATGAGAAATGGGGAGCTCGAAGTGGAGGAAGGCGGTTACTTGATCGCCGTAATGCTGCTATTCGAAATGCTTTTATTAGCGGCAGCAGTATTCAACAATTGGCAGAGGAATATTATCTTTCCATTGAAACGATTAAAAAAATTGTGTATTCACATAAAAAGTAAATGAACGGCACTGGTGAAAAGTAATTCATCAGTGCCGTTTTATGTAAAAAACGTTTCTAAATGATTTTTTCCATATAACTACTTTACGGTTCTGTTTAAAATAAATGGAAAGATAGTATAAGTGATTGGAGAAATACAAATGACTGAAAAATTTATTAAAAATGAACAGTTAAACTTTATAAAAAAGCAAATTACATTTATTAAGGACAGCAAGAACAAGAATGTTCCAAAAAATGTATTAGCAACTGTAATCGACCTAGCGAATGATAAAATCATGGATTTATTTCCCCATTTATCAGATGAACAAAGTGAAATGCTCGACGTTTCCAAACTGAAAACAGAATCGGACTATGAACAATACATTCAGCATCTTTCGGAATATTTGCTTCCATTCCCAATAATGACGGAGCAGCAATTAAAAAAAATGTTCCCAAAACAAAAAAAATTAAAGTTGCCGGATTTATCGAATATCGATCATCGTCAGCTAACCTATTTAAGCTGGAACGACTTAAGATCCAATAGAAAAATAATCATCTATGAATTAGAAGGGAAAATGGTTGGTATTGAATGCGAATTTTCATCGACTACTAAAAAAAATCTTTGTTCCTTCTGTAATTGTTTTGGTGAAGTTTCCCAAATTTCTACGGTAACGAAAACGAAGAAAACAAAAAATCCAGATTATTATCGATCAATTGGCAACTATATTTGTGCCGATGGTAGTGAATGTAATAAAAAAATGACGAATGTAGATTATTTAGAGGGCTTTTTAAAAGACTCACTAGGAATATAACTATTTTCACAATCAGGAAATGGTGTCTGATGCAGGCATCATTTTTTATTTTGCTCTTTCGTTAATAAAAAATTTTTTCATTTTTTTAATATAAGGAAATTTTAACTTTTAGATTGAATTATCTCTCCGATATCCAAAATCGTTTTGAACATAATGAATCGAACAGTTATTTCTAAATATTAAATAGCTTGTACATCAGACATAAAAATTCTCTATTTTACAATAAAAATTCTGTTTTAATCAATTTATTTGTTGAAAACGGTTTGACTATAATATTCAGAAAATATAAAATATTAATATATAGTAACAGTTACCGCAAATGCGTAAAGGGGTGTGTTGTTTTGAAATTACCAACGGTTCAATTTACAAAAGAACAGGAGAGGTTTCGGGAAGAGGTTCGTGCTTTCCTACAAGACGAGTTGAGTAAGGGGACATTTCAAACGAAATGCGATTCCTGGTTAAGTGGCTGTGATGCCAATTTTTCGAAGCTAGTGGCAGAAAAAGGATGGATCGGCATGACGTGGCCTAAAAAATATGGGGGTGGGGAGCGTAGTTCGATTGATCGCTATATTTTAACGGAAGAATTTTTAGCCTTTGGAGCTCCCGTTGCGGCCCATTGGTTTGCAGATCGCCAAACGGGTCCTCTTTTATTACGATTCGGTACAGAAGAACAAAGAAATTTCTTCTTGCCTAAAATTGTAAAAGGGGAATGCTTCTTTGCGATTGGGCTTAGTGAACCGAATAGTGGTTCTGATTTAGCGTCCGTGAAAACGAGAGCTGAAAAAGTAGAAGGTGGCTGGGTTGTGAATGGTGCCAAGACGTGGAGCAGTAATGCCCAACATGCCCACTATATGGTGACCCTCGTTCGTACAGAACCTGTTTCCGAGAAGAAGCATTCCGGTCTTAGCCAATTAATTATCGATTTAAATTCTGAAGGAGTAACAATTTCACCTATTCGTTATTTGACTGGGGAACATCATTTTAATGATGTATTTTTTGATAACGTGTTTGTGCCGGATGAAATGGTTGTCGGAACGTTAGGAAATGGTTGGGCACAAGGTTTAGCTGAACTAGCATATGAACGAAGTGGCCCAGAAAGGATATTAAGTACCTTCCCATTATTAAATGAAGCAATTGAAGAATTAAAACGACAGCACAATCTAGAAGGTTTAGCGGAAGCTTCTAAACTAGTAGCTGAATTATGGAGCTTGCGTAATTTATCCATCGGAGTAGCCAAAGTGCTCGAAGAAGGCGGGGAAGTAATGGTACCTGCAGCCCTTGTTAAAAGTATTGGAACGAAATTTGAACAAAAAGTTCCTGAAGTCGTTCGTCTTTTAATGGATGTTTATCCACAACTACAAGCGGAACAGAAAATGAATAGATTCCTAGCAGAGTCTATTCTTCATGCACCAGGCTTTACAATCCGTGGTGGAACATCAGAAGTACTATACGGCATTATCGCGAAAGGAGTGATTGCAGGATGAGCGAAATGAAAGACATGATTGTCGATGTTGTTGAAAAAATACTCAATGATAAGGTTGAAAAGGAAATGGTCGATCTTTTAGAAGAAAATACGTGGCCCCAACATATATGGGACATTATGTTGGAGAATGAGCTGCAACAAGTAGCTGTTCGAGAAGAGCATGGCGGAGCTGGAGGAGATTATGAAGATCTATTTCATTTATACCGATTAATGGGGAAATATGCAGCTCCTATTCCTTTTGTTGAGCATACTTTTGCCAATGTCGTACAGGAAAATGCCAATATTCACCCAATGAATGAATTAACGACAGTCCATTTACACGCAAACCCTTTAGCCATCGTAAACGGAAAAGTTTCAGGAGCCCTACACTATGTTCCGTGGGCGAGATATGCGAAGAAACTTGTAACTTTAGCTTCAGAGCAAGGAACAGAGTTTATCGTATTGCTAGATTTAAAGGATGCTCAAATAAAACATGAAATGAACGTTGCAGCAGAACCACGGGACCATGTTACCTTTACCGATGCAGCTGTTGTAACATGCCAATCTATTACACAAGAACAATTTACGTTCCTTCAAAAATTACAGACGATTGCTACCATTTGTAAAATGACTGGTGCGATAGATCGGGCATTTGAATTATCAGTCCAATTTAGTAAAGAGCGGGAACAGTTTGGTCGTCCGATTCATCGTTTTCAATTAGTTCAGCAACATTTAGCTACTTTAGCTGGAGAACAGGCGTTAACGGCAGCGGCGATGGAAAACGTCATCGCTCTATTACAACAAGGGGAAGTCCATGATGAAGTAGCCTTTGCCAGATTAAAAATAGAAGACTCCAGTCGAATCGTTGCTACTTCAGCCCACCAAGTACATGCCGCGTTAGGTGTTACCCATGAACACCGATTACATCACTATACACGCCGATTATGGGCATGGCGTGACGAAGATTACACAGGCCGTTTTTGGAAAAAAGAACTGGCGAATAAATGGTTACAATCGTCAGCAACTTTATGGGAACAGTTAACAACGAAGAAACAAATGGAACATATTTAAGGGGGATGCATATGCCGGATTTATTATTTGAAGTAAAGGACTCTATTGCCACGATTACGTTAAACCGGCCTGAAAGCTACAATGCCTTCAGTGAAGAAATGATTGTAAACTGGATAGCGGCATTAGAAGAAATAAGGGATCGGGATGAAATTCGAGTTGTCCTGCTAAAGGGGAATGGCAAATCCTTTTGTGCTGGCGGGGATGTTAAAGCGATGGTTGCCGGTAAAGGGTTCTATGAAAGTAAAGAGGATACGACTTCTACAGCCCTTGCTCGAAAGAACTCCCTTTGGAAAAAAATACAACGAATCCCGTTGCTTTTAGAGGAGATTGATAAGCCGGTCATTTGCCAAATGCATGGATATGCTATGGGGGCTGGTCTCGATATGGCCTTAATGTGCGATATTCGAATTGCTGCAGAATCTGCTAAGTTTGCAGAAAGTTATATTAATGTAGGGATTGTGCCAGGAGATGGAGGCGCTTACTTTTTACCGAAACTAGTCGGAATCGATCAGGCGTTGGATATGTTATGGACGGCGCGAATCCTAACGGCGGAGGAAGCAAAAGAAAAAGGATTGGTCACTTTTGTTGTACCAGATGGGGAACTGGACACATTTGTGCAATCTTATGTGGAAAAGTTAAGTAAAGGTCCACAGGAAGCGATTCGAATTATTAAACGGGCGATTTATCAAAGCCAGACGATGAGTCTACGATCTTCATTAGACTATATTTCTTCTAAAATGGGAATCGTAACGGAATTGCCAGATCATAAAGAAGGGGTTAATGCAGTGTTGGAAAAACGCAAAGCTGTCTTTAAATAAGCAGTTAAAGGGGAAATGGGGATGAAACGTAACCTTTTCGTAACGGTACTGTTATGTCTAGGTCTTTTAATGGGGTGTCAAAGTAATGTGGAACGGTATGGGGAGCCGCTTATTTTCACAACAGGTACAACAACAGGGGTATTTTATTCCTTAGGGGCAGGTCTTTCAACATTATGGACAAAAGAGATGGAACAGCTTGTTGCTTCCCAAGCATCGAATGGCAGTGTGGAAAATTTAAATTTAATGAGCAAAGGGGAAGCCAATTTAGCATTCACTACAGTGAATATTGCCTATGATGCATATAACGGGGAAGGTTCCTTTAAAGGAAAACAATACGATGGAGTTCGAATTTTAGCCAATCTTTACCCGAACGTCAGTCATATTGTAGTAGTTGATGATGAAGATATTCAATCCATTGAAGATTTGAAGGGGAAAAGTTTTGTTTTTGGTGCTGCCGGTAGCTCTACTGAATTAGAATCGAAGCTTGTTCTTGAAGCCCATGGTGTAAGCATTGATGATGTGAATGCCAATTATGTCGGGTTTACGGAAGCGACGGATTTAATCAGAAACGGTCAAGTCGATGGGGTAAATATTTATTCTGGGGTACCTGCAGCGGCAACGACCGAATTAATTTCAACAATTGATTCGAAGGTGCTCAGTTTTTCACCTGATGCCATCGATCAATTGGTAAAAGATTACCCGTGGAACTTTGAGTATGTCATTGAAGCAAATACGTACGATAAACAGCCAGAACCGATTACGACGGTTGGTCAATATAGCACGATTGTAATTGACGAAAGTGTTTCAGAAGATGCTGCCTATCGACTGACAAAGCTACTATGGGAAAATGTTGATGAACTAAAGAAATCCTATAGTATTGCAAATCAGTTTGATCCTCAAAAAGCAATTGAAGGTACTGCGGGTGTACCGCTTCATCCAGGGGCTGAAAAATACTATAAAGAAATTGGCATATTGGAATAGGGGGGATTCAAATGACTACGAAGGATCTAACAAATCATGATATGCAAGAGTTAATGGATTTGGAGAAGAAAAATTTAAACTCACGAAAGTATATCGGTATTTTTGGAAAGGGTATCGTAATAGTCGCAATCATTTGGACTCTATTCCAATTATATATGAGTAGTTTCGGTGTCATGGATGCAGTCAAGTTCCGAGCTTGGCATTTAGGTTTTCTTCTATTATTTAGTTTTGTCTTTTATCCGGCTACTAAAAAGAGTGTAGGATCACGGAAGCTACCGACGATCTTTGATCTTCTATGTATTGGATTATCTATATTAGTAATTTTCTATTTCCTGTTTACTTACGATGCTTTTGTACGAAGTGGTGGGGAAAATTCCACATTGGATATTTTTATCGGCGGGATCGCATTACTTCTATTATTTGAAGCAAGCCGTCGTGTTGTTGGAAAGGGATTGACGATAATCGCCCTATTCTTCTTGGCATACAATTTTTTTGGTGCTTATATACCTGGCATATTAGGGCACTATGGATTTAGTTTAGAGCGTGTCATCAATATTATGTATTGGGGAGGTCAAGGGGTATTTGGAACAGCACTAGGCGTTTCGGCGACATACATTTTTGTTTTTGTATTGTTCGGTGCTTTTCTAAAAAACAGTGGTTTTTCCGATTTCATTAACGATTTAGCTTTGACAGTTGCAGGTAGAACAGCAGGTGGCCCTGCAAAGGTAGCCGTTTTTGCAAGCGCTTTAATGGCAACCGTTAGTGGTAGCGCGGTAAGTAATGTCGTAACGACAGGTACGGTTACGATCCCTATGATGAAAAAAGCGGGCTATTCAAAGAAATTTGCCGGTGCAGTGGAAGCCGTTGCATCTACGGGCGGGTTAATTGCGCCACCTGTTATGGGGGCAGCGGCCTTTATTATGGCGGAATATCTCGGGGTACCGTATTCCGTTGTTTTACTGGCGGCCATCATCCCAGCTATCCTCTATTATTTAACGTTGTTTATGATCGTCCATTTTGAAGCGAAGAAGATGGGCTTATCAGGGATTTCCAAAGAAAATTTACCTGAAGCAAAAAAGGTGTTAAAAGAAGGCGGTCATCTTTTTATCCCTTTACTCATTCTCCTAGTGATGTTATTTGCAGGATTTTCTCCTTTGTACGCGGCAATCTTCTCGTTACTTTCTGTCGTTCCAGCTGCAGCCATTCGAAAAAGTACACGTATGAGTTTCCAACTCGTACTAGATTCGATTGTTGAAGGGGTAAAAGGTGTTATTAATGTTGGGATTGCCTGCGCCATTGTAGGGGTTGTTATTGCGACGATTACGTTAACAAGTGCCGGCTTAATAATAGGTAATAATATTCTAGGGTTTGCAGGTGAAAGCGTGCTTCTAGCTGCGTTACTGACAGCATTTATTAGTATCGTCTTAGGTATGGGGGTACCAGCAACAGCGGCCTATATTATCGTTGCGACGATTTCTGTTCCTATTTTAACGAAACTAGGTGTAGCGCCAATTGCTGCCCATATGTTTGCCTTCTATTTCGCAGCCCTATCAAGTATTACGCCTCCAGTTGCATTAGCATCCTATGCAGCAGCGGGAATTGCAGGGGAATCGGCGAATAAAGTGTCCGTTGAATCTGTTCGGTTAGGGTTAATCGGATTTATCGTTCCGTTCTTCTTTATATTCAATCCAACATTATTATTAACGGGTGGTACAGTAACCGAATATTTATTTGCAGCTATTACAGCAATAGTTGGTGGAGTCGTGCTAGCGGCGGGACTTAAAGGCTTTATGTTTAGAAAAACATTTTTAATCGAAAGAGTGTTACTTATCGTAGCAGGGATTAGTTTGATGGATACAACATTACTCGTCAATATCATTGCTTTAGTCGCTGTAGGCTGTATCGTAGCTACCCAACTTCTAATGAAGGAAAAGGCGAACCCTGTTACGACATTAATTGAAGAGTAAGGAGGGTGAAGTATGCGCCCATTAGACGGAATTCGTGTGTTAGATTTATCAAGGGTTTATGCGGCACCTGCCGGGTCTATGTTATTGGCAGATTTAGGGGCAGAGGTCATCCGAATTGAACATCCCGATGGTTCAGATAGCATGCGGGATTGGGGGCCATTTGTGAATGACCAAAGTACGTACTATCTTTGTGCCAATCGAAATAAAAAATCAATTGTATTAAATTTAAAAAAACAAGAAGATAAAGAGAAATTTTTATCTTTCGTTGCAGATGCGGATGTCGTATTAGAAAATTTTAAAACGGGCGATATGGCACGAATGGGGTTAAGTTACGAAGTATTAAAGAAAGTGAACCCTCGAATTATTTATTGTGCTGTAACGGGTTTTGGTCAAACTGGCCCCCTTGCGAATGAGCCGGGCTTCGATCCAGTAATTCAAGCAATGAGTGGTTTAATGGATGTAACCGGGGATGCGGAAGGGGAAGCGACAAAAGTCGGTGTACCTATATCAGATATTTTAACTTCTAATTATGTAGCGATAGGGATTTTAGCAGCGTTACGCTTACGGGATCAAACAAATGTAGGCCAGTTTATTGATTTGGCTCTCCTTGATGTTCAATTAAGTAGCCTTGCCAATGTATCCAGTGCTTATTTAAATGCCCATTTTGTTTCAAAACGATTAGGCAATAAACATAACAATGTTGCACCATATCAAGTATTCCCTTGCGCGGATGGACCGTTAATGTTTTGTATCGGTACAGATGCCCAATTTAAAAAGTTTTGTCATATGATCGGTCGTAAAGAATGGGCAGAAGATCCACGTTTTAAAACAAATACATTAAGAAAACAAAATGAACAAGAGTTGACGGAACTTCTACAAGAAATTACTGTTTCAAAGTCGAGGGATGAATGGTTAAGCTTATTGCAACAACATAAAATTCCTGGTGGTCGAGTTAATACAATAGAAGAAGCTTTGGAACAGCCTCAAGTAAAAGCAAGGAACTTAATCGGAGAATTGGAACATCCGGTATACGGAAAGGTGAAATTCGTTAAAAATCCATTACAACATTCAAGTTTAAACATTTCCTATGATCAAGCTCCTCCACTATTAGGAGAACATACGTCGGAATATTTAAATTCTTTGAAAGTGTAATGTTTGAATTCACTTAACAATGGGGAATAGGTTTTGTTATGATGGTTGTGCAAGGGGGAGCTTTTATGGATCAAACGACTTTTGAAAGAAATTATTTAATGAATACAGTTCAAAAAACGGTCCTTATTTTAAGAGCCTTTACAAGGGAAGAACCAAAGCTATCATTAACGGATCTTCATAAAAAAACAGGTATTGGCCTCTCAAGCTTACAACGATTTGTAGCGACACTCGTACATGAAGGGTTTCTCATAAAAGATGAAAAAACCAAACAATATCAGCTTGGCTTATCTCTATTTTATTTAGGAAAATTAGTCGAGCAGGAATCTACTATTCTCGCTATAGCAGAACCTATTTTAAAATCATTAAGTGAAAAAATAGGCGAAAGTGTTTCTATGAGCATTCTAGACGGGGATCAGCGAAGATGCATTTTGAATTACGAGAGTATTCATCAATTAACAGCGAGAAACCATGTTGGAGATACATCCCCTTTATATGCTGGGGCTTCAGCAAAGGCCATTCTTGCCTATCTACCCCAACATGAAATCGATGATTATTTGAATCGGGTAAAAAGGGTTCCGATTACCGATAATACAATAACGAATCGCGATAAACTTTTAGAGGACTTAGTAACAATTCGTAAGCTAGGCTATGTCCAAACTGAAAGTGAACGAATTATAGGGGCTTGTTCTGTAAGTGTCCCTATTATTTCTCATAGTAGACCAATCGCATCTATTGCCATTATTGTTCCGGATGTTCGATTTAACAATGAGGATACAGAAATGTATAGAGACTTCCTTTTCAATGCAAAAAGGGAGATTGAAAAGCATCTTTCATAAGTGGAATTTTTTACTGTTTTGAAAAAAGCTTGGCAAGTCGAATGCCGAGCTTTTTCTAATGAATTTTTTCAACACCATTGAACAACTCAGTGTAAAATCGTAGTGTGAATTAGATTTTAGGAGAATTAAAAAATATGCATTTTAAACAAGAATTAAAAGTTTTAGAACTTCCAAAATGGGGTCCATATTGCGCAAGACATGGGAAAATGAATTTGCCAACCATTTATCAAAGGAAGAAAAGGAAGAGATTCATTTAAATAGTTTCTTATGGCATTTATGTAGCTGGGAAGCTGTTGATTGTGCAATGAAAGAAGAGGCTATTAAACTTTTTAATAAAGAAGCTAAAAGGAAATGTACAATCTTTTATCAATTTGTAGATGAATCTTATTTAGTAGAAAACGGGAAAGGTCTACTTATTCAAGATTTACCGTATGACCAATACCATATGGACTACGGCGATATTTACGTAATGGATTGGGAACGAAATTGGACATTCATGATGACCCATGAAGAACTATGCGGACCTTATTTCATTTCGAAAATATGAAGGTTCTCTTACTTTAGGGGAGAGCCTTCTTTATGTTCTTCTATCAATTTCATGGGGAAACAAGGCTTTTTGGAAATGTTTGTAGAATATTAAAGTAAAGTTAAGGGGAATTTTGGATAGATGGAGGGGGTAAATTGGTACTTTTATGGCAACTTTCACTATTTATTTCAATGGTTACTTTAATATTAGGAATCGAAAAAAAGTCTTGGATACTTCTATTAATTAGCACAATCACTTTCTTACCAATTGCTTACTATTTTTCGGGTGCGAATGATGTTTGGAAATTTGTAGGGATTACGCCAATTATATTACTTATTTTAACTATATTAATGTGGTTTATCAAAAAGAAAACATGGGTGTAATAAGCTAGAAGGCTCGGCATTTTAATTGTATCAAATAAAGGCGTTACCATTTTTGGAGGTGCTAGTATGTCCCAATATGTTTACCATATGGTTCCAAAAGATATGCAAGGAGATCGACTGATTCCATTAAATGTGTTAGGAACAACTTATCCCCACTTGTATGAGCAATATACAAAAAAATATTTTGACCATCCTGACCGACCAAATCTACTCAAAAGACAAGTTCCTAAATTACATTGCTTTATGGAATGATGTGCTTCATTTCCTACCTATGCATCCTTTTCATGTGTATGATGCACTCACTAAGTTAGAAATCAAGAAAAAGGAAAATTTGCTTTTCTTCAAAATTCCAGTGGAACGACTCCAACCGAATCAAAATGCTCTCTATCTCTACTCTAAGGAAAATTTTAAAGGGCCAGCAGAAGAATTTGATGAACAGGACTTCCTGCTGCTCGATATTGCCGAATATAAAGAAATGAGAAAAATTCCTTCTGAAACAGTGGAATATTATAATGCTGGAAAAAAGAATGGAAAACCTTTTGGAATGTTTCACTTCATTCCCCATGTATTAAGTTTAGGGGAAATAGATGTGACGAATGTAGAAATCATTTCGTGGAATCAGGAGGAGGTCTCTGCCAATGTAGATGGCCATTGAAGAGTTGCCTAACGATAAACCGATTGCGGGCGTACATTGTGTTCCGATAACAGATGATGGGTTAGTTGTAATGGCTTGGGACAAGGAAGAACAGATTCTCACAACAATCGGTGGAAGAATAGAAGGGAACGAAAGCTTTGAAGAAGCGTTGGAGCGAGAAGCGATGGAAGAAGTAGGGATGACGATATCAAATGAAAAAATTCCTTTTGCCTCATGGTACTGGGAATCGACTGACACATATACGATTTGGTATTTGGTAAAAGTACAACAATTTTTGCCTTATACATTTGAAAATGAAAAAACAGGATATGTTCTATTGAACTTTAACACGGCAAAACAAATGATTACAAAGCTTGAAACGAACTTTGAGAAACGAATTCAAATACTAGATTTAGCTTATAAAAAAGCGATACAATTGGAATGGTTATAAAAACTTAGTCATCAAGACATGTTAAAGGAGCGCGTTTTTAGTTGCTTATTGCCATTTGTATTTTAGTATTAGCAATTATTTTGGCTGTATATTTCAGTCGGAATAAATCGGCAAAACGAAAATTTACTGTTTGGGGTATTACAACCATCGTCTTTGTCGCACCGTTATTATCATGGATATTAGGGATATTATTCGGTATGAATAAAGGGGACGGCTTCGTCGGAATGACGGTGATGGTCTATGGATTTGTCTTCCTTATGGTCATCGGATTTATTTTACTGTATTATGGAATTTTTAAAAGAGAACGACCAAAATTTTAAGAGGCGTTTCTACCATTTGTAGAGGCGTTTTTTTTATAGAGATGGTGAGCAAAAACTTTCTATTGTATTTGGAGATAATGAGCATTAACATGAAAATAAAACTTGGCTAAAAAGGAGTGGTTGGATGTCACAAGAAATAGCTTTTCGAGACGCAACACTAGAAGATTTACCGAGAATTGTTGAAATATATAACTCTACCATTCCTGGTAGAATGGTAACGGCAGATACAGAACCTGTAACAGTCGAAGATCGATTAAAGTGGTTCCACGAACATTCACCATCAAAAAGACCGTTATGGGTAGTAGAGCTAGATGGTCAAATTTGTGGATGGGTTAGCCTTCAAGATTTTTATGGAAGACCCGCCTATAGTGCAACGGTAGAAGTAAGTATTTATTTAGATGAAAATTTTAGAGGGCATGGTCTCGGGAAAAAAGTGTTAACGAAAGTAATTGAATCCGCTCCAAATTATGGAGTGGAGACGATACTAGGATTTATTTTCGGTCACAATGAACCAAGCCTCCGCCTATTTACTAGTTTTGGTTTTGAAAAGTGGGCGTTATTACCAGAGGTTGCTACTTTAGACGGTATCAAAAGAGATTTAATTATATTAGGTAAAAAAGTATCGTAAATCAATTGATTCAACAAAAAGGAATTTAAAGCATGAATTCCTTTTTCTTTTAAGATGAAGGATTTTCGGTTGTAAAGGGAGAAAAGGTTTTATCACAATTTAGTTTTAGTTAAGGGGGATAACATTGATTACTTCCGATAGATTACGATTCCGCAGGTATACGAACGAGGATTTTGATTTTCTCATGTCATTATTATCTGACCCGGATGTTGTTCGCTACATTGGAAATGGGAACGTAAGAGATAAAGAAGGTGGGCAAGAGTTCTTAAATTGGATTTATCGAACATATGAATTCGGTGAATATTATGGCTTAATGGTGTTAGTCAATAAAGAGGATAACAGCTTAATTGGGCATGCTGGATTAGTACCCCAAACGATAGACGGCAAAGAAGAGATCGAAATCGGCTATTGGATTGCCAAACGATATTGGGGAAAAGGCTACGCAACTGAAGCAGCTAAAACGTTATTGGATTATGGTAAAGCGCAATTAAAACTAGAAAGGTTTATTGCCCTTATTCAACCTGCTAATACGGCATCCAAAAAGGTTGCAGAAAAGATTGGAATGACATTAGAAAAGGAAATTGTTTTAAAAGGGCAAGATGTTTATTTATATTCCTTATCCTAAGGATACCTTTCCATATAAAAAGGAGATTCACAATGACTTATAGAGAAAGAACAATGAAGGAAGTGGACGAATGGTTAGAGGGGCTACCCGAAAACATTCAAGAAATGACCCTCGTTTTAAGAAAACTAATTTTAGATGCGTCACCGAAACTGAAGGAAGAGTACAAATGGTCCATGCCGAACTATTCAAACAATGGATTAGTATGTTATTTACAAACGGCGAAAAAACATGTGAACCTCGGTTTCCATCAAGGAATTGAGCTTGAAGAAATGGATGTCCATCACTTACTACAAGGTTCAGGTAAAACTATGAGGCATATACAAATTAAAAAAATGGAAGACATTCAACCGGATCTTTTTACTTCCTTTATTCAGGCAGCCGTTGCAATAAATGAGAAATAGGATAAGTAAGGCGATAATCTTAATTAGATTATCGTTTTTTATTTGACCAAGCGAATACTTGTGCAGTGTAGTCAATGCTAACATTCCTTCAAAACGTTATATGGAATAGATGAAAAATTTCATGAAACAGTGGTCAATCATCCTCATTTACAACTGATCCTTATCCCATGAGATGGGAATAAAATAATATTTTTTGGATTAGAAGCAATCAGTAATGGTGATTGCTTTTTTTATTGCTATTAAACTCCTAATTCAAAATTTTACATCGCAAAATATGTAAAAAAAATGTTGAAAATCAGTTATATTAGACATGAGTAAATATTACTAATTTTGTGAAAAAAAGGTTTATTACTTTTGGTCAATTTAGCATTGTAGTAAAAAATACTTAATTTTAAGGCGCAAGGGGCAAACCTATCGAAAGGTGGGGACGCAAAGCTACAGACCTAAAGTGGGTAAAAAATCCTATCAAGGTGGCTGAGTTACCGTAATATCGATAAACTCCTCTTACTGGTAGCTTGTTTTGTACTGTCTTTTTTCGCTTAGTAATGGAAGGGGTTTATTTTTTTGAAAAAAAAAGGCTTTTTTAGTTTTACTATCTTTTTTACTCGCATTCAGTAGTGTTGGAGCATATTTTGTGTTCCCGACAAAGGAAAAAAATGATAGCCGTAATAGCAATGAGTTATTCACAAATCCGAATAGTTTGCTAGATTTAGTCTCTGAACAAAATACGACTAATGATACTATGGCCAATACATTGACAAGCGCCACGTCCAATCAAACAATAGGAAATAATAGTGAAGCGAATAGTGTTACGCAAGGGCTTCCAAACTTAGTGTCGGGAAATTTAACTGAAAATTCAAATCTCAACCCGTCACAACCAAGAGCTATATCCGAAGAACCTATTTCTGCGGAAACAAAGGAAGAACCACCAGTAAATGTTGAAAATGGGTATCTAGAACTGGAAGAAGTAGATATAAATGTCCCTCAAGTAACCCTTTCCTTAAATCTTACAAGGAACTATTCAAGCAACGATAGTGAATTAGGCTATTTTGGAAAAGGTTGGAACATCCAATCAGACTCTCGATTACAAATGTACACGGAGTTTTCGATCGGAGAGTCACGTTTAGATGGAAGTACGCAAAGCTATGAATTTATTAAAGATGACCCAGAAGCTTATATCACAGAATATGATAACGATAAAATGACAAACTACGAGCTTGATAAAGGGCATTATGAAACAACTGAAAACGGAGATACCCTTACAAGTAATACCTGCTCAAAACAACGTTCAATATACGTACGATGCAGCAGGCAATCGATTAAGTATGAAAAATGACCAAGGAACGATCTATTATACGTACAACGTGATGAATCAACTTCTTTCTGATGGTAATACCGATTATCAATATGATGATAACGGCAATGTAATATCCAAAACATCGGAAGGAAAAACTGTTCAATATACGTACAATGGTGCAAATCAACTAACTTTAGCCGAATTTGAAGATGAAAGTTATACTAGCTATTCCTATGATGGACTAGGTCGTCAAATATACCGTGAGGAAATGTCATGGAAAGATTATGATGGGAACAAAGTAGCTAGCAATAACAACAAAGGTAATAACGGAAAAGGCGAAGAAAAACGAAACGAAAATGCGAACAAAAACAACAATAAAAATAGTAACAATTGCAATCTAGGTAATCCAGGTAATGGAAATGGTCCATTTAATAACCCGGGGCAAGGAAAAAAACTTGGGTTATATAAAAAATGGTTAGAAGAAAATGGTCAAAACAGTATGGACCACATTTATCATAAGAAAACGACCTATTTATATGAAGGATTATCAAACGTTCTTCATAAAGAATACAGTGAAAGTGGTTCTCCTTATGCTGAGTACTATCAAGGACCAGACAATCAAACGGTTTCCCGAAAAATGTTTGGGATGCACGGGTTATCTAATCCATCCCATAATCCGGACCTAAAAACAACGGGTGGTTTGTTATACTATCAGTATGATGGTATACGTAACGTTTCCGCTGTAACAGATCGTTACGGAGATATGATTGAAGAGTATCGATATGATGCCTTTGGTGGAATTTATACAGGTACGACAACACCGTATAACTTCAATAGCTTTACGGGAATGTCTTACGATGGGAAAACCGGATTAGTGAACATGAATGCCCGTTGGTACGACCCATCCATAGGTCGCTTCATGTCGGAAGATACGTATCCTGGTAATATGATGCAAACCCAATCATTGAACCGTTATTCTTATGTCATGAACAATCCGGTAAACTACTGGGATCCAACAGGACATGTGGCGGAAAACTTATATCCAGAAGGCTTATTCCGGAATGGGTACGGAATTATGAATCGAATGTAGTACAAGTAAGCGACAACACATATGATGGATGGTTTCCAAAATATGAAGCACCAACTGTAAGTTAAGGTGAAACAACACTTGCAGATACTACGCAATTTGAACGATACTATCTGCAAACGTATTATCAAGATCGAACAACGACATGGGTATATGAATATAAGCATTACCTAATTACAAATGATATTGAGAGAGTAACATCACAAGAAGATCAAACGTTCCAGGTAACAGATACCCTCTCTTGGACAAAACAAATAAGTGCTGCAGAGATTGCTATGCAAACCCAACAAGAAATTGCCAAATACGGAGCACCACCAAATGCAAGTATACTTCCAGGCAAGCCGATTTTACCTGAGCGATATGTATCAGCCGTAAAAAGGCACATAATGGAGCAATTTAAAACGGCAGAAAGAGTCCAAATCAATATACCTATTCTGAGAAAGGTGCTACTTCCAATTGAACTGGCTATAAAAGTAATAGAACATGATTAACGGTAGTCCTTGTTAATTTAAAGTATAATATAATAATAGGCTTGATATTTCATCTCCCATAGAAGCATAACTTAGCTTAACTGTTCGTTAAGAAGGAGTCTTGCCACTGAATGTGGAATTTGTAAAAGGTGAAATGGTTATTTAGTCTTTGCCTAATAAAGTTGTATTGAAAGGGGTATTTACATATGCAAACATTTGATGCGCTTGTCGTAAATAAACAAGAAGAACAATTTTCTGTAGATGTTCAAAAACTAACAATAAACAATTTACCAGAAGGGGAAGTGTTAATTCAAGTTCACTATTCTGGAGTGAACTATAAAGATAGTCTAGCCTCAATCCCAAATGGGAACATTGTTAAAAACTATCCGTTTGTACCAGGAATTGATTTAGCAGGAGTTGTCGTTTCTTCAGAAGATCCCCGTTTTAAAGAAGGGGACGAGGTTATAGCGACAAGCTATGAAATCGGGGTATCCCATTTTGGAGGTTATAGCGAATATGCCCGTATTCCAGCTAAATGGGTTGTGCCTCTTCCAGATGGGTTAACTTTAAAAAAAGCAATGATTATCGGTACAGCAGGATTTACGGCAGCCTTGTCCGTACAGCGACTACAAGATAACGGTGTTTCTCCTGAAAAAGGAAAAGTGTTAGTGACGGGAGCAACTGGTGGTGTTGGTAGTTTTGCCATTTCGATTCTTTCTAAACTTGGCTTTGAAGTAGAAGCAAGTACAGGGAAAGCATCTGAACAAGACTATTTAACTAGTCTCGGCGCTACTTCTATTGTTCCACGGGAAGAAGTATATGACGGTAAAATTCGAGCGCTAGGTAAACAAAAATGGGCTGCCGCAGTTGACCCTGTTGGTGGAGAACCATTAGCTGCGTTACTTAGCCAAATTCAATACGGTGGGTCAGTCGCAGTTAGTGGCTTAACGGCAGGAGGAAATGTTCCAACTACGGTTTATCCATTCATTCTTCGAGGTGTGAATTTATTAGGGATTGATTCCGTATATTGTGATATGGAAACACGTCTAAAAGTGTGGGAGCGTTTAGCGAATGTTTACCAATCTGAGTGTTTAGAAGAATTTATTCAACAAGAAGTATCTCTTGCCCAACTTCCAGAAGTCTTGCCAACATTGTTAAAAGCTCAAGCAAGAGGAAGAATCCTTGTAAAATTAATTTAGGAGGTTGGAACATGATTGTTTCTCAAGAAGTGTTGGATTTGTATGGTGTGAAAGATGAACATGCGTATATGGAGCGAATTCAATCTCAAGCATTGAATACGCTTATCGAAGCTCTTGATATTCAATATGAAGAATTATCATTAGATCGGGTCGTTATGACAATGCCAGTCGGGCCAAAAACGAGACAACCTGCAGGGATTTTGCATGGAGGCGCATCCGTTGCTTTAGCAGAAACGGCTGCAAGTATTGCTACGGCTATAAATGTTGATTTAACAAAGTACAATCCTGTTGGAATGGAGATCAATGCCAACCATATCCGCAGTAAAAAAGACGGCGTTGTCAAGGCGATTGCAACTCCTTTACATAAAGGACGGACAACGATGGTTTGGGACATTAAAATTGTCGATGAAGATGAGAAACTAATTTGTGTGTCTCGTTGTACGATGGCGGTTGTTAGCAAAAAATAATCATGATGACTTAAGCGTTAATCTTTGAAAAAAGGATTAACGCTTTTTATTCGTGTTAAGAATAGATTTCGTTGGGACAAAAAAGGAATAGAAGTATTCATATATGAATAAGTGGATTTATTTGACAAAGTACCTATCGGGGTATACCATGTGGCTAAAAGTTATCATTAGAGGGAGGGATACAGTTGAATTCCTACGAAGATAAATTGAAAAATCGGGTAAAGCGGATTGAAGGGCAACTTCGGGGCGTTTTGAAAATGATGGAAGAGGGGAAAGATTGTAAGGAAATCATTACACAACTTTCAGCAGTACGTTCTGGGGTGGATCGCACAATTGGTTTAATCGTAAGCTATAACTTAATGGATTGTATCCAGCAAGCTAATGGTGACGAAGAAAAATTGCAAGACTCCGTTCAAGAGGCAGTTAATTTGTTTGTTAAAAGTCGATAATATATAATTTTTTATCATGCTTATGAAGCTTAGATAGCTTTTATAAAATATAGTTTATGGGAGGAACATTACTATGAATAGTAAGTACCAAGATTTATTTACGTCTTATACTTTACCTAATGGTGTGGAATTAAAAAATCGTATCGTCATGGCACCAATGACGAATTACTCAGCAAATCCGGATGGAACTGTATCCGAAGCAGAGGTTAACTACTATGTTCGTCGTTCAAATGGTGTTGGTATGGTTATTACTGCTTGTACATATGTCACACCGAATGGAAAAGGATTTGACGGTGAATTTGCTGGCGATCGAGATGAAATGATTCCGAGTTTCAAACAACTTGCTTCAGCGATTAAAGCAGAAGGAGCAAAGGCGGTATTACAAATTTTCCATGGTGGTCGATTATGCCCTCCAGAATTAGTACCGAATGGAGAGATTGTTAGTGCTAGCGATGTGCCAGCTGAACAGCCAGGAGCCATTTCACCAAGAGCTTTAACAGAAACGGAAATCGAAGAAATTATTGAAGCCTTTGGTGAAACAACACGTCGAGCGATTGAAGCTGGATTTGATGGTGTAGAAATTCACGGAGCAAACGGCTATTTAATTCAACAATTCTTCTCACCCCATAGTAATCGTCGAGAAGACCGCTTTGGAGGCAGTTTAGAAAAACGTATGACATTTCCATTAGCGATTGTGGATAAGGTGAAAAGTGTAGTGGAAAAACATGCAACGTCACCGTTTATCGTTGGTTATCGTTTTTCACCAGAAGAACCGGAAACACCAGGCATTACAATGGCCGATACATTAGCGTTGGTAGATGCTTTAGCTAATAAAGGTCTTGATTATTTACATGTTTCTTTATCGGAATTCTTCTCAACGCCAAGAAGAGGGGTAGAAGATTTAACGAAAACGCGTATCGATTATTTACTTGAAAAAATCGATAATCGAGTTCCTTTAATTGGTGTAGGTTCGATTCATACTGCAGAAGATGCACGAAAAGCCTTTGAAACAGGCGTTCCTCTTATCGCTATAGGCAGAGAACTGATTATTGACCCAGATTGGGTGCAAAAAGTTGCCGAAGGAAGAGAAGATGAAATTGTAACGAAAATTGATAAAAACAATCAAGAACAACTTGTCGTACCTGATCCATTATGGCATCGAATTTTAAATGTTCCAGGTTGGTTCCCAATTGCATAAACGAACGATTAATCAGATCTCTACAATAAGTAGAGGTCTGATTTTTTTATGGAGCTTTTTTGATTTTCACTTTTAGGTAAACAACTAACATTTCCACATTTAGTTTAAACCTCATCAACTAATATTTTCCGATACTCCCCTGGCGTCATATTCGTGAACTTTTTAAAAGTTTTATAGAAATGGGATGAATCATAATAGAGATTTTCATTTAGGTGTTTTTCTATATGAAAATCACCTTTTACAATGTCGTTGATTATATATTGAAAATTCACAAGTTGAAGGAATGTTTTTGGTGGAATGCCTAGCTCTTTTTGAAACAACAGACGTAAATATCGTTCGGAGTAGCCAGTAAATTGTTCTAAATCTTTCACATGCAAATGACCATGGTGAAAGATGATTTTGTTTATACAACTTGCAACGATGGTGGAATAAAGTTGTGAATTACGAGGATGTTTTAAGTAACACTCAAGAAGTTGCATTTGTTCGATAAAAGTATGCTTTTGTAGAAGTAACTCATAAAGAGGGCGTAGATAGGGGGCAACTTCAAATAACGAGAAAGCCTTTTCACTATTAATCTCTTTTAAAGATAGTTGGAAAGGAAATAATTTTTGTAGAGGAAATAGACGGATTCCAAAGTATGTAGAGTATGCACTGAAAGGAAGGAATGTCCGTTTTTTAGGACTTGGAACGAGTAAACATTGCGACTGTATGCCGTCTAGATGAAAAAGGAGATCGATACAACCATTTGGTATGCTCGGGAAAAGAATGTTCTCGTTAATATTTCCTTTCGTTTTGAACTGATAAACAAAGGCTATGGAATTTTGAAATGGAGGAGAAGTTTTCGACATTTGCAAAGATTGTATGTTTTTTTTCCATTCAGGTTGAAGAGGGTTAAACTTGTTTACTAACTTCATAGAATCACCCCAAATAAAAATTTTACTATTATTTTTATATTACCTTTTAGTATTGTTAGAAATATAACATGGATTTCCGATTTTTACAATGTTTAAAATATTCTGTTAACTTAAAATACAAAATAATGAAAGGAGATATTACATGTGGTCAAAAGGAAGAAGGTTATAAAAGTTTAAGTATGAAGGAGGGGTCACGTGGAAAAGGCTTTACAATTAGCGAATAGCTATCCGGTCTGGATATTTGCCGCAATTGTTATAGGGATTGTTATTTTTCAAGCGATTGTATTTATAAGACTTGCTACTAGGACAAGTCAAAATGTTGGAATGACTAAGCAGGAAGTCCAGAGCGCACTTAAAGTAGGGGCGATTAATGCAATCGGTCCAGCGATGGCCAGCTTAATTATTGCCATTTCTTTAATGACATTTCTCGGAAACCCAGTGACTTTCATGAGGTCTGTTGTCATTGGATCTTCAGCTACTGAATCAGCGGGTGCTAATTTAGCTGCTACTGCCTTTGGTACAGAACTTGGCTCTGATGGTTTTAATGAACAAGCCTATACTACAATCGTTTGGACATTGTGTTTAGGTGGATTAGGATGGTTATTAGTAACAGTTTTCTTTACGAAATCCTTAGGTAAAATGCAGGAGAAAATCTCCAGTCAACAAGGAAGTAAACGAGGAAGCTTAATGGCAATTATTTCAAGTGCTGCTATGCTGGGGGTCTTTGGAAACTTTGGAAGTGCTGAGTTATTGAAGGGAGTTACCAATGCTGTTGTTATTATTACCGCAGCTTTGTTCATGTTCATTTTACTGATTATTGCGAATAAGTTTAAGTTGAATTGGTTAAAAGAATGGTCATTAGGATTTTCAATTTTGGCAGCATTGTCAGTCGGATTCTTCATTATATAAGTAGGGGGAAAGTGGATGGAAATGAGTAATAAAGCTTTAGTAGCAGAGGAAATTGCCGCAAATCCAAAGGTCGAAAGTCTAGAGATGGAACAATTCCATCAAAAATCTCATTTTTGGGGCCGCTTAACAATGTGGGCAGTTATTATTTTAAGTGTTCTGTTGCCGCTCTACCTTTCATTTGTTGTCGGCTATCACCCTGGATGGGGCCCGATTGTTGCAGCATTTATAGCCTATGCAGCCATGGTTGGATATGCATGGGTAATTGAACCAATTTCTTATTATCCAACATTAGGTGTTTCAGGTACCTACTTAGCCTTTTTAACTGGCAATATTTCAAATATGTGTCTTCCCGCTGCTGCAGCCGCTCAAAATACGATTGGAGCTGAGCCGGGAACGAAAAAAGGAGAGATTACAGCCGCATTAGCCATTGCAGCCGCTTCGTTAGTAAATATTGTTGTGATAGCCATAATTATTGCTAGTGGCTCTTACCTGATTTCGATTATACCCTCATCTGTACAAGCTACCTTTCAATTTGTCGTACCGGCCATATTTGGAGGTATTTTAGCTCAATTCGCTATTAAAAACCCGTTATATGGATTAATCGCTGTCATAACAGGCATCGTTATAAATTTAACCCCGATTATACCTTTCTTCAGAGGAATTATCTGTATTGCAATTACCATTACTATTTGTCTTTATTTAGAAAAAGTAAAAGCTCGTAAAAAATCTGTCGCTTAATTTATCTCTATGTTTGTTTTAATAGTTTTCGTATTTCCAATATTCATTAAATAAAAAAGAAAGAGGAGCTGTTGAAAATGACAAAAGAAAATATTTTAGAATGGATTAAAAATAATCAAAGTGTTTTTACAGAAATGGCTCAAAACATTTGGGACAATCCCCAAATTGCCTATGAAGAAAAATACGCAAGTGAGTTGCAAATGCTAACTTTAGAACAGGCAGGTTTTAAGATTACAAGGGAAATTGGCGGTGCCTCCACTGCTTTTGTAGCAGAATATGGCTCTGGTAATCCTATCATTGGTATTTTAGGAGAATATGATGCATTACCAGGGTTATCACAAACGGTAAGTACTGTTCATACGGAAGTGGTAGCAAATGGACCCGGACATGGCTGTGGACATAATTTACTAGGAACAGCGGGAGTAGAGGCCGTAATGGCAGTGAAAGAAGTTATGGAAGCCAAAGGATTAGTGGGGACGATTCGTTATTATGGATGTCCAGCAGAAGAAGTGCTATCAGGGAAAACGTTTATGGCACGA
This sequence comes from Lysinibacillus halotolerans, assembly GCF_003711845.1. Lineage (GTDB taxonomy): Bacteria > Bacillota > Bacilli > Bacillales_A > Planococcaceae > Ureibacillus > Ureibacillus halotolerans. The sequence continues at coordinate 80,406 of NZ_RHLQ01000003.1, read as the reverse complement.
GAAGGGGTGTTTGATGATTTAGATTGCGCATTAACATGGCATCCGGGCACATCTAACTTTGTAGTAAATATGAGTATGACGGCGATGGTTTCAGTGAAATTTCATTTTAAAGGCATTACTGCCCATGCAGCCGGAGCACCCCATGCTGGTAGAAGTGCGTTAGATGCAGTGGAATTAATGAACGTTGGAGCGAACTATATGCGAGAGCATATGCTTGATGGTTCACGAATTCATTATGTCATTACAAATGGAGGGATGGCTCCAAATGTTGTTCCAGATCAAGCGAGTGTATGGTACTATTTGCGGGCAGCAACAAAGGAACAAGTAGATGAAATGCTTGAACGAATAGAGAAGATTGCTAAAGGGGCGGCAATGATGACCGAAACGGAAGTCCGTTCTGAAATACTAGCCTTTGCTTACGAAACGCTTCCGAATGATGTGTTAAATGAATTAATGCTTCAAAATATGAAACTAGTGGGAGCTCCTCTCTTTACTGAAAGTGAATTGGAATTTGCTAAAGAGTTGGTCAATACAGTGGATGAAAAAATCGTTGAAACGTCAAAGAAACAATTTGGTACTTATATTGAAGACATTTTACCAACTAGCTTTGACTACTATAAAAATTTAAAGGGTGTTTCAATCGGAGGTTCAACCGATGTTGGGGATGTTAGCTGGATTACGCCAGTTGGACAGGTTATGACGACCTGTGCACCGGTTGGCGTACAAGCCCATTCTTGGCAGGCAACTGCTGTCTACGGTTCTTCTATAGGTTATAAAGGAATGCATTTAGCAGCTAAAACAATGGCCCTTTCGCTATATGATTTGCTTACAAATCAAGAACTGATTGACCAAGCGAGACAAGAATTCTTTGTGGAAACGGGAGGGAAAAAATACGTTCCAGGAATCCCAGAGGAAGTGAAACCGCCATTTGCATCAAAAGTAGCCGAATCGACATTAGTGTAAAGAATAAATTCTTCGGATCGCTTTCAAGAACAATCTCTTGTTTTTTAAGAGATTGTTCTTTCCATTTTACCGAATACTTTCAATCTCATATTAAAAATAACTTTGAAAAAAGAATCGAGCTGTCGCTTCTAAAGTATCCTGCTAAGATGGATGATATTCGAAAGTCCAACGAGGTAGTTGAACAAATAATCTCTCAAATTGTCACTTTATACAAAAGGAAATACGATGTGGAATTTAATATAAATATCCATATAATTATAGGGTTGCATGGATCGAATGCCTTTACCCATCGTCAAATCATCCCCGACATCACTTTCTGTTTAGAAAAATTGTCATCGAAAGAGCACCATTTAAAGGTAATCATTGCCCACGAATTTGGTCACGTTCTACACAATATTCTTTCAGAACAAGCAGGGGTAAATTGGGCTAATATGCAATGGGAACATCCTTATACATGGCTATTACAAGAAGGTTGTGCAACTTACTTTTCTAAGCAAATTGTAGATGTAAATGAAGAAATTTATTTTCTATATGAAGAGGATAGGGAAGGGTGGCTACAATTTGCGAATAACAACAAAAAGGAAATTATTAAAGCTTTTCAATTGGATGTAAAACATTTATCATCAAAAGAGGTATATATGGAATGGTTTTCCATAAATGGTGGTAGTCGTTTCGGCTATACTCGTCTAGCTTATTTTATTGGTTACTCTATTCTTCAATTTTTAATCGAAAAGTTTGGAGAGCATAAGGCGGTTATGCTATGGAAAAAAGAAGAATTTTCTCATGAAATAGAGAAAGTTTTAATAAACTTTATAAATTAAAATCTTGAACGATATAAAATGAAATTAAAACGTCTGTGGAAGGAAGAAACTTTGTGAATATTTTTATCTCGATTATTTTATACATCGTTAGTTTAATTATATTTTATATCATCATTGAAACGGCTGTTCGAAAAGGAATTGATAGTTCCGTTATTGGCCGGTATTTAGAAAAAAAGCATGGAATGAAAGAAGAACAAAAATCCTTTTTCAGTAATGATTTAGATGATTAAACATTCACTATTATTAAAACTTTATAAGGAAATAAATGAAGCGTTCGTCCGTTGAAGGATAAATGCTTTTTTTATTGAATACTATTCATTAACAAATATAGGAAGATGAAGGGGAGGATAGAATGAACATTCGAAGGGCAACAATATCTGATGCAGAAGGAATTGCAAGAGTACACGTCGATTCTTGGAGAACGACTTATAAAAATATTATACCGGATAGTTTCTTAGCAAAACTGTCATACGAGCAAAGAACGGAATTGTGGAAACGAAATATTGCGCAAACGGGAAATTACGTGTTCGTTGCTGAAAGTCCAACGGGAGATATTGTAGGGTTTGCTGATTGTAGTAAAAGAAAAGAAAACCTAATTCCAAATTCAGGGGATTTAACGTCTATCTATCTTTTAGAAGAATACCAAGGTCAAGGGATTGGGAAGAAGTTAATGAAGCAACTGTTCTTGCAATTTCAAGAGTTAGGTTATGACACAGTGTTTGTGGAAGTTTTAGAAGACAATAAAACCCGCTACTTTTACGAAGCGTTTGGTGCTGAACTTTTCAAATCAGAAACGATCAAAATTGGTGGGAAAGAACTTGAATTGTTAATTTATCGATGGGAAAGTTTAGATGCAATTCTGTTAAATGAATGAAACAATACTGGGGAAATGTGGAGAAAAAGGTGGTGATGAAAAATGGAACAAATATTAGAAAAAGCATTAGATTTAAGGGGAAAAGGAAAGCTTAAAGAATCGAATAACATATTGATTGATCTTGTACAAAACTTTCCTAACCATGCTTCTCTTAACTATCAATGTGCGTGGAGTTTCGATGTATTAGGAGAGGAAACAAGAGCCGTTCCCTATTATGAAAAAGCAATTAAATTAGGCTTACCAAAAAAAGAATTGGAAGGTGCCCTTATAGGGTTAGGCAGTACATATCGAACAATTGGAGAATATGAAAAATCAAAAGAAACCTTTCAAAAAGGATTAAAATTATTCCCAAACAATCACGCAATAAAAGTCTTCTACTCAATGACTTTATATAATCTAGAAGAATATCAGCAAGCTATGGAAGTATTGCTTCTTTGTTTAGTTAACACAACGACGGATGAAGATCTATTAAACTATGAAAAAGCAATTCGGTTTTATGCCAATAAACTAAATGAAACGTGGTAGTAACGAATGAAGGGGCAATTATCCTATTTGATAATTGCCCCTTTTTTGCGGAGGGGAATTTTGGAAGTGGGATTAAAATGAAATGAATTATTGTAAAAAAATAGCACTCGGTAAGATAAAAGACACCCTTCAGAAATTTTGAAAATGGGGTAAATTTCATTTTTTATGAATAAAGCGCATTCATATAGAATAATTAAACGTTTATATAAGAAATCAATTAATTTTTAAACGGGCTATTTTTCATCCCGGTGAAGAAATTGGAAATCTGGAAGACTATGATTCTATGTTAGAATAGTAATCTGAAAGGAAAAGAAGGGATAAAAATGAACAGAAGTGCATATTTTGATAACGCAAAAGCCTTACTTATTTATTTAGTGGTATTAGGACATTTAATGTCTGGTTATCTACAAGAGAACGAGTATCTCGATACTTTATATTTGGTCATTTACTTATTCCATATGCCGGCATTTATATTAATATCAGGGCACTTTTCTCGAACGATCAAAAGTAAAAATGATTTGAAAAAAATAGGGAAAACGTTAGTGCTACCCTACATCATTTTTCAAATAGCCTATACATTTTATTATAAAAACATCTTTGGTGACGATGTTACCTATGATTTTTTTGAACCGCGTTATGCTTTATGGTTTTTATTGAGTATGGTCATGTGGAAATTGATGTTAACGATATTTGGCCGTCATTGGATTATGGTAGTAATGTCAGTAGTTTTATCATTATCTGTCGGCTATATTAGTGAAGTAAATGAATGGCTGTCATTGGCAAGAATATTTTTCTTCTTCCCGTTCTTTTTAATGGGGTATTACATGAGTCGTGAAAATTTCGTGAAGATGAAAAATAAATGGAATGTATCCATTGCGAGTATTTTAGGGCTAGTGCTTGTTATCGTCATCCATCTTTACGGAGATGTTCGTTGGCAAGAATGGCTATTTGGACGAATTCCTTATGAGGAAATCGAATTTTCAATTCTAGAAATAGGTGCGTTAAGCCGCTTACTCGTATATGTATTCATGTTTGTGGCGACTTATATTTTCTTATCTTTAGTACCTGAAAATAAGCGTTGGTACACAAATGTAGGTGCAAAAACACTATGTGTATATTTATTACATTTATTTATTATAAGAGCCTTTGAATCAACAGTGGCTTATGAATGGATTAAGGAAACGGGGAACTATATCCTATTATTTGGTATAGCGTTTATAATCGTTTGTGTCTTATCTAATAAATGGATTTGGAAAGTAATCGCCCCATTAATAACGGTGAAAAAGAAAAATGAACGAACTACGCAGAACTAGAGAAGAAATGATTCTCTAGTTCCTTTTTTATTTCACGAATAGCCCAACAGTGTAGGTTATGCGCGGTTTTGTAATGGTGAATTTTTGTTCTTTATTTGTAAAAAAGGCAAGTACAGCTTAGTGAAAGCATATATTGATATGTATCAACTAAATGATACGAGGATCCTTTGCTAGTAGGATGTTTATTTTAATTCAAAAGGTATTTAATGGGAGGTAATGTAATGTTTACAATCGGTGATAAAGTCTTTTATGGTGCTCATGGTGTTTGTGTGATTCAAGATATTCAGGAATTATCCTTTTCTGGGCAACAAAAGCATTACTACGTCTTACATTCTTATCATGATGCATCCATAAAATTATATCATCCAGTTGAAACGGAAGATTCAAAATTAGCACCCATTACTTCTAAAAAGGAAGCAGAGGGTATTTTAGAAATATTTAAAAATCCTCCTGATGTTTGGCAAGAGCGTATGGTCGATCGGTCTCAACATTATCAAAATATACTAGAGTCAAAGGATCATGTACAGATTGCCCAAATGATGAATACCATTTTGAGAAAGAAAAACGAGTTAGAACAAGATAATAAAAAACTAACAAATCACGATACGCAAATTTTGAAACAAGTTTCACCGATTTTTTACGAAGAATTAGCAATTAGTCTAGAATTATCCGTCGAAGAAGTCATGAAGAGAGTTGAAGAAACGATACAAAATTAATAGTTCATATATGTAAGAAGAGCATTTCGCCAAAGGGGAAATGCTCTTTCTTTCTTTATTTACTATATTTTCTCCCATTTAAAATGACCGTTAATATCAATGCCTAATTTAATGTTGTCATTTATCTCTATAACGATTGGGCTAACAATTGCATCTTTGGTGGAGAAAAACCAGTTCCTCTTACTAGGTCCTAGTAAAAGATGGACACCATCATCTGCTTCTCCCATAAAATTAAGGGATGTTTCATCGAGTTTTTCATTGTTTCGAACGGGAATGCCGATTGTTATTAACTGTTTACCGACATACATTAAATCATCAGTTGTTAGGTTCATTTCGCCAATATCAATGATTGTGTGTACAGAAAATGTGTCAACTTCCACTTTAGGATTGATATCGTGACGGGCAATGAATTCCACCACATTTTCTTCAGGATCATAAAAGTAAAGGGAGTGAGCATTAATGTTTTGAAAGAAAACTTCATCCTCCCCTTGATTGGTTAATAACGGTGTGTATTTTTGAATCCAACCCTTCGCAAGGTCAAAAAGATTGCTCGGAATATTAAAGGCAAAATGATATTGTTTGTATATCGTTGGTGAAATCAATTCAAAGGCAAGAATACTGTTACCTACAGCTATTTGAAACCCTTTTGGTGATTTTTCTAATATAGGAAAACCTAACTTTTCCCCATAGAAATTTATCATTTGTTCAAGGTTATGAATGTATAATATCGTTTTATTTATTTTCATAAAATAGTCTCCTAAGCGGTATTTGTTATGAATACTAATACAAATTAAAAAAGTTTACGTTAGACAAAAGACTGAAATTTCGGTAATTCGTTCAATAAATTTTTTTCAATAAAGAGGATTATCGGGTAAAGATTTGGAATATGTGATGTATAGTCTAGTATTTGGGAGGTAATCGTTTGCAGTTTTATGATTTTAGTAAACATTGCGGGAAAAGCATTACCCAATTTCAATCCCAATTTATTATGTCCCGTGTACTTCAGACGGATATGGAAACCCACATCGGTTGTATGTACTTAGAGGGAAATGGGGTAATTGGTTACCATCAAGCTATCGTTCCTCAACTTCTATTAGTCGTAAATGGTGAAGGATATGTACGCAATGACAAAGAAGGATATATAAAAGTTCAAGCTGGTGATGCCGTGTTTTGGGAACAGGATGAATGGCATGAAACAAAAACAGTGCATGGGTTAACGGCCATAGTCATTGAAAGTGTTGAATTAAATCCTTCTGCCTTTATGCCCTTACAACGATAAACGAATTTATAAGAAAGGTTTGAGGTGATGGGAATGGGAGAATTTATTGCTGCGGTCATTACAGTATTACCTATTATTATTGTTGCGTTTCTTATTCGATGGATTCGTATCATAAAAGTAAACAGCGATATTCAAGTCGAACAAAACAAACAAATTATTTCATTACTAGAACGAATGATTAACAACGAGTAAGTGGTTCTCTTCTCTTTAAATTTGTGAGGTGAAATTGAATTTGATCGAGATTCATCATGATTTTAGTAAAGTTTCCCTTAATCAATTGGAGGTAATTTATAAGGCTGTTGGGTGGGAGAAACATACAGAAGCAATTATTGAACAAGTATTTGAAGCAAGTAATGTTTATGTTTTTGCTACTGTGAAGGGGGAAGTAGTAGGTTTTAGCCGAGCTATAACAGACCATGTCTTCAACGCTGCTATTTATGATGTGGTCGTACATCCTAAATTTCAAAGAAATGGGATTGCGAAGCGCATAATAGAAAGTTTACTAAATCAATTAAAACAGGTTTCATGTGTTCACCTTATTTCTACAAAAAGGAACGAAGGTTTTTATAGGAAACTAGGCTTTAAGAAAATGGAAACAGGCATGGCAAGATATTTAAATTCCAATTTAATTGAAGATTATTTAGAATAATTAACACATTGTGGAATGGGGAGATATTAGTGGAGAAAAAGCATATTTGGTACTTTGTTTCGGGGATTTTAGTCGGAATAATTATTATACCAATTATTTTCCAATGGTTAGGGATACCAACATTTGACCGGTTGTTATACATGATTTTTGGAGAAGCAAATGTTGGGAATGGTATATTTGTTATTGTGATGACAATAATCGCAATAATTTTATTAGTAAGAGTACCTAAACCAAAAGTTAAATAAAGAAGGAGTTATTATGACAAATCGATGCCATTGGGTTACAAAAGAACCTTTATATATACAATACCACGATAACGAATGGGGAGTCCCTGTTTATGATGATCAAAAACTGTTTGAAATGCTATGTCTAGAAGGAGCTCAAGCCGGTCTTAGTTGGTGGACTATTTTACAAAAACGGGAAAACTACCGAGTAGCCTTTGACAATTTCGATGCAGAAAAAATTGTCCGCTATACAGAAGAAAAATTGCAGGAGTTAAAAGAAAATCCCGGTATTGTACGAAACAAATTGAAAATACAAAGTGTTGTAACGAATGCAAAAGCCTTCTTAAAAATTCAAGAACAATACGGATCCTTTGCAAAATACATATGGAGCTTTGTCAATCACCAACCAATCATTAATCATTGGGCCTCCGTAAAGGAAGTCCCTGTTACAACGGAAATTAGTGATGCCATGAGTAAAAAATTGAAAAAGGACGGCTTTAAATTTGTTGGCAGTACAATTTGTTATTCCTATATGCAAGCGGTAGGGATGGTAAATGACCACACGTTACAATGTTTCTGTCATCTATCAAATAATTCATAAGAAATAAGGGGTCGGTATAAATGGTTTTAAAAAAAGGTGACAAGATCGGCATTTTTACCCCTTCATCTCCAGCAACGGTAACAGCTCGGGAACGATTTGAACGGGCAAAAGCCTTTTTACAATCAAAGGGTTTTGAACTAGTGGAAGGGAAGTTAACGGGCCAAATCGACTATTACCGTTCAGGAACGCCTAAGGAACGGGCAGACGAGTTAAATGAATTGTTACGTAATCCAGAAATAAAAATGGTCATGTCGACGATAGGGGGGACCAATTCTAATAGTATGCTTCCGTATATCGATTACGAAGCATTCAGGAGCCACCCTAAATATATCCTAGGGTATTCCGATGCAACGGCTATATTATTAGCTTTATATTCAAAAACAGGTATCCCAACTTATTATGGACCGGCATTAATTCCATCCTTTGGGGAATTTGAACCGTTAGTAAATGATACATATCATTATTTTGAACAATATTTTATGGCTGAAAATAATCCTCCTTATGAAATTCCACTACCAACATTTTGGTCCGATGAACCGGTCAACTGGTTAGAAAAAACGACGGAAAAAACATTGTATCCAAATGAATGGAAAACCGTTATTCCAGGCAACGTTGAAGGAAGATTAATTGGTGGAAATGTTAATGCAATGTATGGATTTATTGGCACGCCGTATTTTCCGGAAATAAAACATGGGGATATTTTGCTTATTGAAGATTGTATGAAAAATGCATCCATTGTGGAGAAAAACTTTGCCATGTTAAAACTTCATGGAGTTTTTGATCGAGTAGGGGGCATTATTCTAGGCAAACATGAACAATATGAAGATTTAGGGACAGGGAAGAAACCTTATGATCTTTTATTAGAACAATTGGATGGTCATCAAATTCCAGTGTTAGCAGACTTTGATATTTGTCATACCCACCCGATGCACCCAATCGCCATTGGTAAAAAGGTGAGACTAAATGCAACGGAAAAGAAAGTATATTGTATTGAAAAATGGACTTTAGAATAAAAAGCTATGTAAAAAGAGAGAATCCTTAATTTTACTGATTCTCTCTTTTTATATTATTGTTCGATTAATTGGTTTAAAGGCACTTCCTGTTCCTTTTGAGGATCGTCTAACGGATAAATTCGAGCAGTTTCGTTATCTTCATTAACGTGTTGTATATACACTTTCATACCGTTATATAATACATTTGCAATAACTGGTGATTCTGAAATTTCTTGTGCCCTTTGAGCGTTCATAAGTAATAACCTCCTAGTTGGAATTTTGTAATAAAAATCTCCTCACTATTATTCACAACCTGTCAAAAAATCATTCGATGTTAAGGCTAAATTAAAGAAACGCCTCATTATTATAAAAATGAGGCGCTTCTTGCGATTAATCCGCATAACGTTCAAAGAATTCGAGCATTTTGCGATAAACCATTATTTCATTTTGTTTTTTGGAAAAGCCGTGTCCTTCATCTTCTAAAACGATGTATTCCACTTCACGTCCCTTTTCCTTTAATGCAGCTACAATTTGGTCAGATTCCTTTTGTACTACACGAGGATCATTTGCTCCTTGGATAACTAACATCGGTTTTGTCATGCCATCTAAATAGGAGATAGGGGAATCCTTCGTCAGTCTTTCTTTATCTTTTTCTGGATGTCCTACCCATTGATCCATAAATGGTTTCCAAAAATCAGGTACAGATTCGATAAAGGAGAAAAGATTACTTGGGCCGAAAAGATCAACAACCGCTTTGAAGTAATCTGCATGACGTCCATGAAGTAAAAGTGCCATGTAGCCGCCATAACTACCACCTAATAAAAGAATTTTCTCTCTATCGGCATAGCCGTTTTGAATCATCCATTCTATCCCTTCTAAATTATCAAGGCGTGGTCCATGGCCCCAGTCGCCTTCTACCATTTTTTCGAACTTTAAGCCGTAATTCGAAGAACCACGGAAGTTTGGTGCGAAGATGGAATAGCCTCGGTTTAACAAAACTTGGAACATTGCACGGAACCATTTTCTTTCTAACGATTGGGGACCACCATGGGGCCATAAAATGACGTACCCATTCGAGTTTTCCTCTTTCGCTTTAAAGAATAATGCTTCAATTTCCAATCCATCGAAGGAAGGATAAGTTAAAACTGCAGGTTCAACTAATTCTTCATCACGAACACCAGGTATACGGTAACGAGTTAACTCTTCCCAAGTGGTGCTTCGATCCTTAGAAACAAAAATATTGTTTGGTCTTGTAGAAGTTCTACCTTTGATATATAGATTACCACTTGGCATAACAATTAATTTTTCAATAATACTTGTTGGAGAGTTAATAGTCTCTAGCTTTTTACTTTTTAAATCATATGCATATAATCGATCTTCTACACCATAAGAGCCAATTATATAAAGTATTTGATCTTTCTTAGAAAATACTAAGTTAGTAAAATCTTCTTTTTCTAATTGTAATATTTTCTCAAATGTTTTCGCTTCTAAATCAAATTTCGCAAGGTAAGTTAAGTCGGAATCATAGTTTGTTAAAAAATAAATATCCGATTCCGAAGTGTAAACTACTTCATTCACTGTATGTTGATCTTTAGTCTCAGGCGTCATTAAAAATTTTTCATTATTTAGATGAACGTAGGCTAAAGAGTGAGTATTCCCAAACTGTTTAAAGGAAACGATTTTTCTTCTGGACTAACAGCTATTAAATAGGTAGGAGCTTCTTGTCCTTCGACTAATAGTTTCTCCTCACCACTTTCCAAATCATAGACATAGTTATTAAGATAAGTAGAATTTCCATAAGTAGTTGCGTAATATAGCCGTTTACCATCATCCGATATACGGGAGACTAAGTGGCGTTCCCCTTTATGAATACGTAATGGTACAAGTTTACCTCCTTGGGGAGGAAGGGCATAAATTTGTGTATTTTCATCTCCATCATGGTCAAAACCTACGACGATAAATTCACCTGTTTTAGCATAAGTAAGGCCATCGACACTTTGGTTATTAAATGTAAGTGGGTAAGGAAACTGATTAGGTAAATCCATTCCCCAAAGATTAAAATGACCGTTTAAGTTCGTACTGATGACTAGCTGTTTTTCGTCGGGACTCACGGTAAAATCCGCAACTGTTAATGTTTGAAAAAATTGTTCCACATCCGGTTTATCAAACTTCACCATAACAACTCTCCAATCTATTAAGATAGTTTTATATTAACACAATATATGGATTTTTCAGAAAATTAATTTTAGTTGTTTAGAAAGAGGGATGGCGCTTCATGAAAAACCTCTGTACGAGACTGTACAGAGGTGTAGATTAAATATAATTAGACTGTTGGATTAGTTTAATTCTTTAAGCCAGTTTTCCTTGAAATCATCGGCAGGGAGTGGGCGACTGAAGTAATAGCCTTGGGCATAATCACAATCAATTTCCTTTAAAAAGTGCCATTCTTCAAATCCTTCAACACCTTCTGCTATCACTTTCAAATCAAGCTGTTTAGCAATAGCTATAATTGTTTTGACAATGGCTTTGTTTTCGTCGTCCCGGTGCATGCCCATTACAAAGGATTTATCGATTTTTAATGAATCTAGTGGATATTTATTCAAATAACTAAGGGATGAATAACCTGTTCCAAAGTCATCCATTGAAAGGCTTATACCGAGCGCCTTTAATCGATTTAACTTTTCAATCATCGATTCAGCATACATTGCAATACTTTCGGTTATTTCTAAAATAATATTAGAAGGATCAATGTTAGCGTTTTCGATTATTGTTTTCACATGTTCTACAAACATTGGATCAAGTAATTGTTTCACAGATACATTAATGCTTATTCGGAAAGGTTCCGTTCCTTCCTTTTGCCAACTAACGCTTTGTTTAACAGCGGTTTTCAATATCCATTGGCCTATTGGGATAATCATTCCCGTTTCTTCGGCTATTGAAATAAACTCATCAGGTCTAACTTGTCCTAATATGTGGTTATTCCATCTAATTAGAGATTCCATCCCTATTAGTTTATTTGTTTTCAAATCTAGGATTGGCTGATAGTAAAGTTCAAACTCATCATTTTCTAAAGCAGTTCTTAAATGTTTTTCAATCATCATTTTCCGATAGAAGTGATGCTGCATTTCAGATGTGAATAATTGGTAGTTATTTTTTTCTCTTTCTTTTACATAGTACATAGCGGTATCTGCATTTTTGATTAATGTATTCGCATCATCGCCATCCTTTGGATAAATACTTATGCCAATACTTGGAGTAATAAAATACTCATTATTGTCTATTAAAAACCCTTCAACAAATAGCTTCAATAATCTTTTCGCTAATCCTTCACAATCTTTTGATGTGGAGCGGGGGAGCAAAATAGTGAATTCATCTCCACCTAGTCGATAAACTTGTGCGGATTGATAACTTTGCTTTAATAACCTTTCGATACGTCTTGATACTTCTATTAATAAGCAATCTCCGAAATTATGGCCAAGTGTATCGTTAATATATTTGAAACGATCCAAATCAAGAAACACGATGGCAATTTCACTTCCATTTATTTTTGCTTTTTCCAAAAGGTTCGTTAAATCTTCATTAAACATTCTACGATTCGGCAAACCTGTTAGTGCATCATGATTCGCTTGAAATTTAATTTCATCTTCATATTGCTTTCGTTCCGTAATATCTGTTGATACTGCAAGTAATGCGGAACTTTCATTTATATGAATCGGTACTTTTACCGTTTGTACCCATCTCTCTTCGCCAGTTGCAGCCGTAATGGATTCTTCAATTATGGAAAACTTCCCCAACTTATGACTATCAATTTCTTGATGGGCAAATGGTGTCTCTTTTATTGAATCTTTATTTATATCATCATCGGTTTTTCCAATCATATCGCGAATATCCTTGCCCATTAATTGGGCATACGATTGATTCATAAGAAGGTAACGTCCATTTTCATCTTGAGCATAAATATAATTCGGGTTCAAATCAATGACTTGATATAAAAACTTCCATTGATCATATAGCTTTTTATTCATATTGTTTACTATATTAAGATGCATTCGGCTTGAAAGAATTAAAATTGAAAGGGCATAAACTAGTAATGCAATAGAACTCGGATATAATCTTGCTGATGGGAGCATATTTAAGGTGCCAATTGCATAACCGATAGACGAAAAGATATTAAAATAAACTAAAAATGAGCGAATGCTCTTATTTTGTACATTTAAACTAATCAGAGAACAGAAAGTCATGCTAGCTATGAAAAGGAAAACGTTGGAATAAAAAATCCACGATAGCTCTCCATAAACAGGGTAGTAGAATATACTTGAATCTATCTGTTTAAGTTCAATGTTTTGTACTCCCTTATCACTCCATCCTATTATATAGACAAAAAAAGCTACTCCATAAAATAATAAGACTGATGTACGATTTACGAGGAATTGCCATTTTATTTTTTTATCATTGGACAATTCCTCATTCACAATTGTATATCCTATATGGAAAATCAATGGGGTTATCATGATAGATCCAAACCGGAATAAATTGAAAAAAAACTTAATCGTTTCGTAGCTAAATAGATTATAAGAATACAAAAAAGCTACATCTAATTGCCAAATGGAAATCATTAATAGAAATAAAAATATAATTTTTGATAAGTTATTTTTTTTAAATAAAACTAATAGTGTAATACCAACACATATAGGAATAAAAGATAATAATATTAGAAATATAAAAAACATGAAACAATCCTCCTATATATGTGTCATCAATAGGCAAGCGTTATTCCCACTACTACCATGATTAGTTATGCAGACGGACTCAACAGTTTGATATCTAGTTTCGTAAACGATTGGAAGTTCTTCGAAACCAATCCCTTTCGTTTTAATTGTAGGAGGGATAAATCCGTATTCCATTGACAGTAAGGACGAAATAATTTGCATTGCGCCCATGGCACCAAAGGAATGTCCAATCATTCCCTTTATGGAAGTAATCGGTACCTCTAAACCGAATGTTTCGTTATGGATGAATCGTTCAATTTGATCGTTTGTTTCGATACCAAGCGCCTGACTATTTATGTAGGTTGGTACTGTATTTCCAAGGGTTTCTTGGAAAACGCTAAGCATATGTTTGCCCGTTACATCAGATCTTAATAATTTTTGTGCTTCGTTCCTTGAAACAACGCGTTCAATTTTTCCATATATTTGTTGGTTTCGGTCGATTGCTGTTTGTTTTCTCTCTAAAACGATTACACCTGCACCTTCTGATAAAACAAAGCCTCGATGTTCCGTTGAAAATGGAACTCCAGCTTGTTCGATAGAGGTTTCTTTAGAGAGGATTCTTAATTTTTTAAAGCCGTTAATTGTCCATTGACCTAAGGGAGCGTCTGTTCCTCCAACAATACATGCATCCACACTGCCGTTCTCTAGTAATAGTTTCCCAATTGATACTGCATCTAAACTTGCGGTACAGCCAGTCGTTAATGTGTAGGCAGGCCCACAAGAACCAATTGCCTCGGCAACAGAACCGGAAAGCGTGTGCGTATCTGCATACGAAACACCTTGAATCGGAGTTTTTCTTAAATCGAAAAAATTCATAGAATATTGCTCAATTTCCAATATTGCTCCAGCGGATGTCCCCATAATGACGGCAATTCGTTGGGGCTGAAAATAATTTAACTTTGCCATTGCAGAAGCATCTACTGCAGTCGCAATAGCCATCCTTACAGAACGAGGGTATCGTTTGTAATCTTCTCCGTTTATTTCTTGAAAGTGATCATCTATCAAACCAGCAACAATGCTAGAATCGGGCTGATTATCAATGTTGTAAATGCTTTGGGTACAAATCCCATTTTCTAATACATGTAAAAAACTATTTTTGTCTGAAATACCAGGTCCTTTAATCCCATAACCTGTAATTACGATATCGTCCAATATCTTCACCTACAATGTTTGACTTTATTGTATTATAAACAACAAAAATAGATATGGTCGATAGATTTTATACTCTATCAACGGAAAAAATTTGAAATTCAATTTTAAATAATTGAAAGTTAGATGAAGTTTTACATTTTCTATTAATAATTGCGAAAGTAACTTCTTCATTTCAATTTTAAGAAGAACTAATCTATTAAAAAAAGGTTACATAAAAGGGCTAGAATAAGGCGTTTTAGGTAAATTAGAGTAATAGATTTGTAAAAATATATAAGTATAAAGATAGAATTTTATTAACACATTCTTCATCTACTTTAATTATTTCCATAAACTTCCTCAATATCCCTTTACTAAACTGGAATTGAAATCAGGATAGATAGGAGATGGAGAGAGTGAACAAAAAGTTTTTAGTAGGTGCAGGGTTAGCTTTTTCATTGTTAGTTAGTCCATTCAGTCAGGTGTTTGCAGAACAACCAACAGTAGGAGAAAGAAAACAAGTGGATAATGTCGCCCACCGTGGTGCAACAGGTTATGCACCAGAAAATACGATTGCTGCTTTTGATTTAGCTGTTGAGATGAAGGCAGATTATATTGAAATCGATGTTCAAAGAAGTAAAGATGGCGAATTAGTATTAATCCATGATACAACAGTGGATCGTACAACGGATGGAACAGGAAAAGTTGGAGATTTAACTTTTGAACAACTTAGAAGTCTTGATGCAGGTAGTTGGTTTGGGGAGCAGTTTGAAGGAGAGAAAATCCCAACATTTGATGAAATTCTTGATCGTTATCATGGAAAGGTTGGAATTTTAGTCGAAATGAAATCTCCAGAACTGTATCCAGGTATTGAAGAACAAGTGGCGGAGGAATTAAAGGAACGCAATCTTGATAAACCTCAAAACGAAAAAATTATTATCCAATCTTTTAATTTTGATTCAATGAAGAAAATGGATAAACTTCTTCCGAAAGTTCCGATTGGTGTATTAACTTCTAACCGTGCCCATACAACTCCGGAAGCTTTACAGGAATTTTCAACTTATGCAGATTGGTTTAACCCAAGTTACGGAATTGTCACAAAGGAACTAGTTAACCAAGTTCACTCTCTTGGTATGCAAATTGGATCATGGACAGTTCGTAGTCAAGAAGCAGCAGACTTCCTATTTGAAATGGGAGTTGACGCAATCATTACAGATTATCCAGATTACGTAGATCCAAGAAAATAAAACACTATAAAAAGTTTGAAAGAGGGGTAGTTCTAATTGCTACTCCTTTTTCTCGTATCCTTTATAGTTGGTTTTCTATAAGTTTATAAAAAGTCTGAAAATTTAAAAATATGATATAATACTATTGAGTACGTTAGGGGAATTAAACAAATAACTATTTTAGGAGGAGTAACATGGGGAAAAGCTTCATTAAAAGTTTAGTAACAATCTTTCTGATTGCTTTCATTTTCCTTCAGACGATTCCATCTTCATTGACTGCAGCAGCAGGGGATGGTTCATGGTCATCACCTTTTTCTGTTTCGCAAGCTGTAAACAGTCAAACTAGCACAGTCAAAACAGTCCAAGGGTACGTCGTTGGGCAACCGATATCGACAAGTACAGTTATTACAAGTGGTTTTCCGAATGATTATGCCCTTGCTTTAGCCGATAATCCTTCGGAAACAAATATTTCTAAAATGCTTTATGTTCAAGTTCCTTCATCGTTCCGCTCTTCCTATGGATTAAAAACGAATCCTTTTTTAATGGGAGAAAGCATTAAAGTAACGGGTACACTTACAGCTTATTTTTCCCATGCTGGATTAAAAGATGGAACAGCTTTCGAAAGAATGGGAGAGGGGATACCTCCTTCTGAACCAGAACCCGAGCCAGATCCAATACCAATACCAAACGGTTACTATGATGCAGCTATTGGAAAAACGGGAGAAGCATTAAAAACTGCATTGCATAATATTATTGATGATCACACGGAACTATCCTATTCCGAAGTTTGGGATGCCCTTCGAGAAACGGATGAAGATCCGAACAATCCGAATAATGTAATCTTATTATATACAGGACGTTCCCAAGGGAAATATACGAATGGATCAGGGGTGAATGATTGGAATCGGGAGCATGTTTGGGCGAAATCCCATGGAGACTTTGGAACAACAATGGGGCCCGGTACAGATTTACATCATCTTCGCCCAACCGATGCGTCAGTGAACAGTACAAGAAACAATTTAGACTTTGATAACGGGGGGAGAGAGCACTCTGAAGCTCTTGGTAATTATTATGATTCTGATTCTTGGGAACCGCGGGATAGCGTAAAGGGAGACGTAGCGCGAATGCTCTTTTATATGGCAGTACGAAATGAAGGTGATAGTGGAGAACCAGATTTAGAATTAAATAATTTAGTTAATAACGGTTCCGCTCCATACCACGGAAAATTATCCGTCTTGCTTCAATGGCATCAACAAGATCCAGTCGATCAATTTGAACGAGAACGAAACGAAATCATTTTTAACGACTATCAACATAACCGTAACCCATTTATTGATCATCCAGAGTGGGTAGAGGCTATTTGGCAATAAAAGAAGAAAAGGGTACATGAGAAAACCCCCTTTTAAAATGAAAAATCATCTTATCTTTATCTTAGATTAAAGGTAAGATGATTTTTTGTTGAATAGGATTATGGTTTTAATACGACTTTAATACAATCGTCTTGTTTTGTATCGAAAATTTCATAGCCATGTTTTGCCTTTTCAAGGGGGAGGACATGGGTAATGATATCCTTTGGATCGACTTTTCCTTCCGCAATGAGATTATATATATGGGGCATATAATGGATGACGGGTGCTTGTCCTGTACGAATGTTTACGTTCCGTTGGAAAATGTCACCTAAAGGAAAGGCGTTATAACGACCACCATAAACGCCGGTAATTTGAATTGTTCCACCTTTTCGTACAGCTTGACTGGCAGTGACCAATGCTCCCAACGCACCACTTTGCAGTTTTAAACCGCTGGCAAGAAATTCGAGGGGAGTCATTTTACCACTCATACCGACACAATCGATGACTACGTCAGCACCGCCCTTTGTTATTTCCTTTAAATATTCACCACAGTTTTCATGATCTTCAAAATTAACAATTTCCACTTTATTTGTCCGCTTTGCATGTTTTAATCGATAGCCGACATAATCGACTGCAATAATGCGTTCGGCACCTTTTAGCCAGGCAAATTTTTGTGCTAATAATCCGATTGGACCGCATCCAAGAATCACGACTGTATCGCCTTGTTTTACACCGGCATTATCGACACTCCAAAAGGCGGTAGTAGCAGCATCTGCTAGCAAAACTAAACTTTCATCGGGTACTTCACTGTTTTCAGGTATTTTAAAAGGTGTAAAGTTTGCATAAGGGACACGCATGAATTCGGCTTGACCACCTGGAAATCCTCCGGCAGTGTCGGAGTAACCAAAATAGGCACCCATTTCACCATTTTGGTTCGCATTGTCACATTGACTCTCTAAATCGTGATGGCAATACCAACATTGTCCACAAGCGACATTAAAGGGGATGATGACCCGATCACCTTTTTTTACTTTCGTCACATTTTTTCCGATTTCTTCAACAATACCCATCGGTTCATGACCAATCACGTAATCTTCTCCTAGGTTAGGAATCATGCCGTGAAGTAAATGTAAGTCTGAACCACAGATAGCAGTAGTCGTTAATCGCACGATAATATCATCATCTTTTTTAATTTTTGGTTCCTTTACATCTTTTACTTCAACATTTTTAATGCCTTGGTAGGTTACAGCTTTCATTTTAAAAACTCCCTTTTATTCATTTTTCCTTCTTTGGTGGAGTTGGGAACAGCCCTTTACGGTTCATATTTTCTGGGAACAAATCAAGTTTCGCAATACTAATGGCATTTTCAGCCGACCGAATATCGAGTTCCTTTTGCTTATCTAAGTCATATGGCTTTAGCCAATCTTTTTTCATCATCAATTCGGAAATCTCGAAATATAATTCAATCATTACTTCCAGTTGGGTTTTGAAAATTTTTTGAAGCGTTGGGGAAGCCGTTTCAGTTAAAGCGATGGAGAGGGTTCGTACACCCGTTTTAACAGATAATAAAAACTCCAATGCAATACCAGAATCCGTTAGTTCTGGCATGCCGACAGAGTTAATGGGATCTAAATAGTCTTTCATGTTATTTACCTCCGATTATTCTAGCTCAGAATTTGAGTAGAGTTTTAACATAGCAGCTAAAGCAGGTGTCGATAATTTAACGTTTTTATCCAATAATTCGCGTAAATCTTGGTCAAAGACAATCCCTTGACTTAGTTTTGATTTCAATAAACTTGTCGTCATAAAGTTAATCACTTCATGAAATTCTAACGTTTCGTGAAGTGCTAATTTTTTTTCAAACATAAAGAGCACCTCCTTATTTTTCTTTCAAAAGGCTATCCCTTAATGTAAAGATTTATTCAAATAAAATATTCGGCCAGTAAGTAGAAATTTGATTAACTCTGAAGGTTGAAAGGAACTTGTGTAGTCTTTAGCGAACTTAATTCGTAGGTGCTTACAATTGAATGAAATATATGGGAGGGGAATCTTTGAAACAAAATATTTATGACCACCCGAAGTTTTTTAATCAATATATTTCTTTAAGGGAGAGCGGAATCACGTACAATGATTTTGTTGAACAACCAGCAATTAAGTCGCTTATTCCAACATTAAAGGACAAAACCGTTTTAGATTTAGGTTGTGGAACAGGCGATTTCGCCAGCTATTGTATTGAGAATGGGGCAGCAAAAGTTTTGGCAATAGATATTTCAAAAAATATGATCGATAGAGCAATGAAAGAAAATTATCATGAAAAAATAGAATATCTTTGTAGTCCTTTTGAAGATTTCGAATTACATAATCAAACCTTTGACCTGATTATTAGCTCATTGGCTATTCACTATATAGAAGATTACGAAGGATTGATTTCAAAGGTTACCCATTTATTAACGGATGGTGGAGAATTCATTTTCTCTACTGAACATCCGATGGTAACGGCAAGAAAAAACATGAACAATTGGGTAAGGGATGAGGAAGGAAATAAACTGCATTGGGCTGTGGATCATTATCAAGAGGAAGGGATGCGAAAAGAGTATTGGTATATAGATGGGGTTATTAAATACCATCGCACGATTTCGACTTTGCTCAATACAATAATAAAAAAAGGGCTAGTTTTAGAGGAAATAGTAGAACCAACGTCGATTCCAATTGGTTTGGAGAAAATGCCGAAATTAATCAATGAACAACGGAAACCTTCCTTTCTTGTTATTAAAGCGAAAAAAGGAAATAGAAAGTAAAATTTTAACAAGTAGAACAAGGATTTGGGCTCGTTAAAATGGAATAGTAAAAAATAGACACTCATATAGTAAGTGTTATTTATGAAAATGACTCGAGGAGGTCATAGATTGAAACAAGCCCTATTAATAATTGACGCCCAGCAAGCGTTAATTGATGGAGAACAAGTAAAGACAGGTGTATATAAGAAAGAGCGATTAATAGCTAATATTAATCATGTTATTCAAAAGGCGTTAGACGAAAATATTCCGATTATTTTTGTAAGAGACATAGACGTGTCCAACGGGGAAGGCCCGGGTTTTGAAGTACATGGTGATATTCATGTTCCAAATAACTCAGTTATTTTTAACAAGGCAGCAACGAACGCCTTTTATGGGACTGGTTTAAAGGCTTATTTGGAGGAACAACAAATTAAACATCTTGTCATCATGGGCTGTCAAACGGAAGCGTGTATCGATACCGCAGTAAGAACGGCAACTGTCAGCGGTTTTGATGTAACGCTAGTTGGAGATGGTCACTCTACTTATGATTCAAAGATGTTAACGGCAGAACAAATTATTCTTCATCATAATCGAATTCTTCATGGTCATTATAATGTGTATCATTTTTCAATGGTTCGTAATGCAGAAGAAGATTTATTTACCCCGACCCACAACAACTATCGATAATCTTTAAGTTTGAAGCGTTTCCGAGATGGAGGCGCTTTAAAACTATTTTGATAGAAACGGAAATAACAACCTATAAGGAGTAAAATTAAACGAATGAATGAACAAACTATACTTTCACTAATACGAAGTGATCAATGGATGATGGATATATTACATGTAGTAAATACGTTAAATTTACCAGATTGGTGGATTTGTGCGGGTTTTATTCGTTCGAAAATTTGGGATTCGCTCCATTTATATAAAAATAGAACTCCTCTTCCTGATATTGATGTGATTTATTTTGACCCAACTAATTTAAGAGAATCAGTAGAAAAGGATTTGGAGGAGCAGTTAAGAATACTTTTTCCTGACATCCCTTAGTTAGTAAAAAACGAAGCGCGGATGCATATTAGAAACGGAGTAAAACCTTATCTATCCTCAACCGATGCCATTTCTAAATTTCCAGAAACTGCTACAGCTATCGGTGTCAAAATAGATGATAATGACCAACTTCAATTAACGGCACCCTATGGCTTTCATGATGTTGTGAATTTAATAGTAAAGCCAACGCCTTTTATAGTCGAAACAAAGGAAGGGAAAAGGTTATATGAAGTGCGAAGGATCAATAAAAATTGGAACGTCATTTGGCCACAATTAAAAGTTTATTCCATTGATGAGTTGGATGATTAGAAATAAAGGAGACGATTATGAACAAATATAAAATCATTTTATTTGACCTAGATGGAACATTGACAGACCCTAAAGAAGGTATTACAAACTCTGTTCAATATGCATTAAAGAAAATGAACATTGATGAGGTTAATTTAGATTATCTAGAACAGTTTATAGGGCCACCGTTACATCATTCCTTTGCTGAGTTTTATAACTTTGATGACAGCCAAACGAAGAAAGCTGTTGAATTTTATCGGGAGCGTTTTAAAGAAAAGGGAATGTTTGAAAATGAATTATATTCCGGTATTCCCTCTCTCTTAATGAAACTGAAAAAACAGGAATATAAGTTAGTAGTTGCTACCTCTAAGGTTACTGAATTCGCTAATCAAATTTTACAGTACTTTCAACTGGATCCATTTTTTGAACTTGTCGTTGGTAGTCATTTTGATGGAACCCGTTCTTCAAAAGCAGAAATTATTCAGTATATACTAAATCAGTATCATGGACATTCATTATGTGACTTTGTAATGATTGGAGATCGGAAATATGATGGTATTGGAGCGAACAAAGTGGGAATTGATTTCATTGCCGTTACTTATGGATATGGTTCGCTACAAGAATTAAAAGAGTGTGAACCAACTTTAATCGTTCCTTCCGTTGATCAACTACAAGAGGTCTTATTAAACAATGAAAACTAATTGGATGTGGAAAAATGCAAAAAGTTATTTTACTTGTTGAAGATGATAAAGAAATAAGTCATCTTATTAAAAGTCACTTAGAGAGCGAAAACTTTACGATTATTACTGCTTTTGATGGTGAAGAAGCTCTTAGTCATTTTCAACAAGATAAGTTTGATTTAATTTTACTAGACTTAATGATTCCGAAATTAAGTGGCATGGAGTTATTGAAAAAGTTTAGGGAAACTAGTTTAGTTCCGGTACTAATTATCTCAGCAAAAGGTAGCGATATTGATAAAGCATTAGGGTTAGGATTTGGAGCCGACGACTATATTAGCAAGCCGTTTTCTATGATTGAACTAACTGCTCGAGTAAATGCGGCAATACGAAGGGCAACGCAATATTCCACTGTAGAGAAACAATCGATAGCGAATACATTACACTACAAAGAACTGACATTAGATTTAAATTCATTTACAGCCCAAGTTAAAGATAAGATAGTGAAGCTTACATCAAAGGAATTTCATATGTTAAAGCTAATGATGACGAATAAAAGTCGTGTATTTACAAAGGAACAAATTTACGAAATGATTTGGGAAGATGATTATTTTGGAAATGAAAATGTAATTAACGTACATATTCGAAGACTAAGAGAAAAAATCGAAGAAGATCCATCCAACCCCCAATATATTCAAACCGTTTGGGGAATTGGTTACAAATTAGGAGAGTGAACATGATTTTACTATTGATTGTAATCATCGTCCTATTATTACTCCTGATTGGTTGGCAATCCTATTCCAAGTTCAAAATCAAGAAAAACTTAAGAGAATTAAGTCAACAACTAGATTCTATCCTTCATGAACAGTCTGCTGAAAAGGTGTTGTTCATAACAAATGAGGAAACGGTTCAAACTGCTCTCATTCAAATAAATCGCCTACTCGATTTCAATCAAAAAATAATTGCGGATTATTCGAAAACAAAAGAAAGTTTAAGAAAAATGATCTCAAACATGTCCCACGATTTGAAAACACCATTGACGGTCATTTTAGGATATGTAGAGAAATTAATGATGGATAAAATGATGCAAAAAGAAGAACGTACAATAGTTACGCACCAACTTTATAAAAAAACAGAGCAAGTAATCGAATTAATTCATCGATTTTTTGATTTAGTGAAATTGGAATCTGGGGATTATTCTATTCCGTTAACAAAGGTGTCTGTAAGCGAGATTTGCAGGAAAAATGTGCTGGAATTTTACCATTTACTTCAGTCAAAAAAATTGCAAGTGGAACTGGACATTCCTGAACAAGATTATTTTATTCTTGGAAATGAAGAAGCGTTAAATCGTGTATTGAGTAATTTAATTTCTAACGCCCTTCGTTATGGTAGTGAGGGAGGTATCATTGGCTTAACGGTACGAGAAGAAGCGGATAATATTGCTATAGATGTTTGGGATCAAGGAAAGGGCATTGCAGAAAAGGAGCAAGAGCTTGTATTTGAACGGCTGTATACGTTGAATGATGCGCGGAATCCCGAATTTCAAGGAAGTGGACTCGGTTTAAGTATTACAAAACGGTTAGTGGAAGGGATGAAAGGCTCTATCTTCTTAAAAAGTAAACCTTACGAAAAAACGGTATTTACGTGTGTCTTTAACCGGATAACCTACTAGTAGTGGGACTTTAAAAGTCGTCAAATCAACTTTTATAATCTTTTCTTTTTTATACATAGAAAACTTAAGAAATTTGTAAGGTTTTAGAAAGAAAAAAAAAAGTCTGTTGCTTATGATAAGGGTAACAGAAAGGGGAGAGGCGATTTGGAATATATCGTAAAAACAACAGGTCTGACGAAAAAAGTAAAAGGGAAAGAACTAGTTTCAAATATTAATTTACACATTAAAAAGGGAGAAATATATGGTTTCCTTGGTCAAAACGGGGCTGGGAAAACGACGATTATGAAAATGCTCACAGGGATCACTTCTTCAACAAGCGGTGAAATTGAACTTTTTGGGCATAAGCTTACTAATCGTTCAAAGGCTGCTCTAAAGAGAGTCGGAAGCATTATTGAATATCCTACCTTTTTCGAACATTTAACAGCGATGGAAAACTTAAAAATCCATTGTGACTATTTAGGCTATTATGACGAAGTTGCTATTAAGCAAGCTTTAAATATGGTTCATTTAAAGGGAAACGAAAACGGGCGAGTAAAGGATTTTTCCCTTGGGATGAAACAACGATTAGGAATTGCGCGGGCAATCATTACGAAACCGGAATTGATTATTTTAGATGAACCAACGAATGGTTTAGATCCAATTGGTATTAAAGATATTCGGGATTTAATATTAATGCTCAATCAAGATTACGGGATTACCTTTCTATTATCGAGTCACATCTTAGGAGAGATGGAACAAATCGTTAACCGTATAGGAGTAATCGATAAAGGTAAGTTAATAAATGAAATTTCTATTGAAGAAATTCGAAAACAGCGAACGGATTACATTGAACTTCAAACACCAAATGTAGAGAAAGCAGTTTATTTGATAGAAAGTGAACTTCAAATATCCAATATGAAAATCATCCAGAACAATCGAATTCGAATTTACGATCTGAATCATTCCCAATCAGACATTACAAAAATGTTAATTGTTCATGGTGTGGACATTGAAGAAATTCAGAAGCATACAAGTTCTTTAGAAGATTATTATTATGCACAAATTAACGGAGGTGGCAAAGTTGGCTAAATTAATGATACTTGAATGGAAAAAATTAAAACGACCTTTAGTTATCGGAGAGTTGGCGATTTACTTAGGGATTCTCATGATCCTTCCTCCATTCTTTATTGACTCTATTATTCCATTTTTTAACGAAAGTTACGCCCTTGCCATTGAACTGAATTCCTTTATCCAATTAGGCATGGTATTATTTGGGGCATCTTTAATTAATCATGTATTTATTGAAGAGTATAAATCAAAAACGATGTCCTTATCTTTCGGTTATCCGATTAGTAGAAGAAAGTTGTTTATAGCGAAAATTTTGTTTATAGCTTTTGCCGTTTTTATTACAACAATCCTTTCCTTTTTTCTATCAGGTATCGTCATTTTCACCGTTGATCAATTTATCCCGATTATCAATGGGCAGCCAACAATTGATGACATCATTACGTTTATAACTACGATGATAACGACTGCTTTCAAAGCAACGATTATTACATTTATTCCGTTATTTTTGTTCGGTATATGGAAAAGAGCTGTATTTCCAACGATTGTTTGTTCAATTATTGCAATTCAGGCGCCTAATTTTTCATCCTTTATCAATGTACAGCCAGATACATTAATCGTTGCGTTTTGCATATTCGGAGGACTAAGTATTCTCTTATCCATTGTATTAGCAGAAAGATTAGGAGAAATTAAATAAACATAAATTGTATTCCAATGAATATATATAATAAGTTGCTTGTTTTCTAGTAAAGACATAAAGGAGCGAAAAAAAGATGAAAATGTTCTTTCGATATAATTGGATGGTAAGAGAAGAATGGTATAAATGGTGTGAGGAGTTGCCAGAAGAGGAGTTATTACGGCAACGTACGGGAGGGATGGAGAGTATATTAAAAACTCTTTTCCATATCGTAGACGTAGAGTGGAGTTGGATCCGCCAAATACAAGGTAAACCTGATTTTCAAGAGGATTTTGAAAAGTTTAGTAGTTTAGAAAAGGTGCGACAACTAGATGCTCGGTTTAAAGAAGAAGTAGAGGGCTTTGTGAATAACTGGGATGCGAGTATGGAAAGTCGTTTATTTACCGAAACTTTACCAGATGGAAGAGTAGTAACAGACACTTGGGGTGAAATTGTACGCCATATCATTGCCCATGAAATTCACCACATTGGCCAATTATCCATTTGGTCAAGAGAGCTAGGGAAAAAGCCAATATCCGCTAATGTTATCGGACGGGGTCTTGCTGACAAAGGAAATCAATCATTAATCTAATGGTTTAATAGTTTTAGTTTTCTGCGTTTTCATATGAGAAGACGCATTTTTTATTTGTTATTTAGGTATAACTAGAGAAAAAGAAGGAATATCCTATAGAAAGTAGTGAAGGAGGGCACCTGAGATGAACGAAGCTACGACAATTCATGAACCACCTTATTATGCAGTGATCTTCACGTCAAAGGGAACGGGTGTAGACAAAGGATACGGCACGATGGCAGAGAAAATGACAGCTTTAGCATCTAGCCAAGAGGGCTTTTTAGGGATAGAAAGTGTTCGAGATGATGAATTAGGAATTATGGTATCCTATTGGGATTCTTTAGAAGCAATTCAACAGTGGAGAGAGCATACTGCCCATAAAGTTGCTAAGGAAAAAGGGAAATCCGAATGGTATAAAGGATATTCTTTAAAAATTTGTAAAGTGGAAAAAAACTATTCATTTGAAAAGGAATGACAACATCCCCCAAATTATGGGGGATGCTTTATTCTACTTTGCCCAATTAAACCATCTTGCATGACCATCTGTATTTTCCATCATTCTTTTTTCAATGATTTCTCCATCATATATATAATCTTGATGTAAATTCGGATCGTACATATTGTTATAGCAATGATATAACGGACGTTTTGTACTTATTTTACTCAACTTTTCAACTAGCTGTTGTCGTCCTTCCATTGGGATTTGATTTGCCACGTGAGTATGAAAAACGACAATCATTTCACCTTCAGGAATAAGCTCACATAGATCCTCCAATTTAGCAATCCCATCTCCTCGAACTAATTGAAGATGGAGCTGTGTTACAACATTAGCCGCTTCCTTTAATAATTCTCTCCGTTCATGATGTTCGGGCCAAATAAGGGCTTGTAGCCATCTTAATTCGTTTTCATCCTTTAAATCAATCGGGTTCAAGTCCACTCCTATCCGTGTTTTCACTTTCGGGGTTGTATAAATGGCATTTGGTAATGGAGTGCCGATATTTTCAGATGAGATTATAACGGGTGTTTTGGAGTTCGTAACGGAAATTTCCCCATTATATAAATAATTATATTGATCCACGCCAAGCTGAAGACCAGCGCTTGTACCAATTTCAACTAATGCTAATGGTTGTTTATGTTCTTCAAAATTTCTGCAAGCATTGGATATAAATAAGCACATCTCCGAACTTCATTCGTCTGTACAAGCTTCGTTTGAAAAAGTTCATTTAGAGATTGTTCATGTTTTAATACAAATTGTTTAAAGGGTAAAAAAGCTTCTTCAGCAGGAAGTAGATGATCTGAAAAGGTAGGATAGTAATTTTTTAATGATTCATCCTTTTCAAATAATAAATAGTGGACGATGGCGAAAAGTAAATTCGGTTTAGGCTGACCTGTTGGAATGGTGGTAACAATATCGAGTAATTCAGCGTCCTCAGCTATTTGATAGGAAAGTACTTCATATAATTTACTAGAATTTTCACACTCGTATTTTGCAAAACGTTGAAATTGTTCACTCAGTTTCATCCCCATAATTTAGCTCCCCTTCATTTGATTCATAACGTCAAAACGATATTTTAAGCAGCTGTAAAAATCTCATGAAGTCAACCGTTTCTTGTAATTATTATACTGTTAAAATATTACAAATATCAATGGTGGTGATTGAAAGGTGTGGATCCTTGGTAATAAAATAAAGTATTTTTTCGTATTAAATGCCATACTACATTTAAATAAGAAGACTTATGATTTTGATAATCGTTTCTGTACTACTATAATTAAGTAGGAGTATCAAAATCTTATTACATAGATTAAACAGTACTGTATACAATATTTAATTTTAATTTGGATAGGGGAAATGAAATGAATAAAGAGAAAAAACGTAAACCTAAGATAGTAAAATTTTTATCAAAATCGATTTTGATTATCCTTGGTGGACTAATCGCAGCCTACGGACTAGAAGCGGTCCTCATCCCAAATAATGTTTCTGACGGTGGGGTAACGGGTCTGAGTATTGTTGGCTCACAGTTATTCGGTATACCATTAGGCGTTTTAATTGCAATCATCAACATTCCTTTTGTTTGGTTAGGTTATAAACAAATCGGGAAAAGTTTCGCTATTTATTCGGTAATTGGAATTGCGTCATTAGCAATTGGAACGGTTCTTATGCACCATGTACCAGCTATTATTAAAGGAGATACATTGCTCGTTACAGTTGTCGGTGGTGTCATTCTCGGCTTTGGTATGGGTCTTGCCTTGCGTAACGGTGGTGCCCTAGATGGTATTGATATGTTAGCAGTATTACTTTCTAAAAAGTTACCCTTTGGAACAAGTGATTTAATCTTATTTTTAAACTTATTTGTATTCATTATTGTTTCTACAGTATTCGGATTACAAGGTGCCATTCTTTCAGGGATTGCCTATTTTATAGCATCTAAAGTAATTCATATCGTAGAGGAAGGGTTAAGCGGTTCAAAAACCTTTAAAATTATTACTTCACATCCAGAAGTAATGGTGGAAACAATCAGGGATCGTTTAGGTCGAAGTGCTACATATAAAGATGCATACGGTGGCTATTCGAATGAATTATTCAAAGAGATAACATGTGTAATTAACCGTTTAGAAGAAAGTAAAATAAAAGAAATCATTCAGGAAATTGACCCCCATGCCTTTGTAACGGTTTATGACGTTGCTGAAGTAAAAGGCGGTAATTTCAGAAAAAGAGATATTCACTAAGTTTATCATGCTAGAAGCGCTTCCTTATGAGGAGGCGCTTTTTTCATGCTATTGAAAGGTTTTACGAATTGGGTGGCGAAATATTTTATAAGACAAAGGGGGAAAAATGGTCAATGGAGAAGGCACAAAATTTAATTGAGTTATCCCGGTTTTTGGCGAAATTAAATAACCAAAAGCAATTTCATATTGGATATTGTGGAGAAGTTGAAGAGGAAATTTATAAAACGTTAAAGGAAGATTTTGTCCATGAAAAGGATGGAATTTCCTTTTGGATAGCTAAAAATCAAGATGGAGTAATAATTACGGCAATTGGGTTAGACTGGAACTAGTGCAGAAGTGTGGGGACCTTTTCTGCAAATAGTTTCTCTACCTCTACAGCATCAATTATGGGAGCAAGTTGTAAAGGGAAATTCTTCAATAAGCGAGTTTTATTTTTTTGTTAATAAAGAAAACATAACTCAACAACAATTTTTAAATGAAATAGGTGCTGCAAAAACAGGAGAACATCTAATTTTAGAAATAAAAAAAGAAAACTTTCATGAGATGGGAGAAATACGGAGTAAACCTTACGAAGAAAGGGATTATCCAACATTTGAAAAGCTACATTTTGAAATGTTTCCCAATACCTATTACGATGCGAAAACAATTATTAATCGATTAAGTGAGCACTGTATTTTAAAAGTATTGAAATCTGAAATGAATGACGTTGTTGGTTACGCCTACTATGAAATCGACTCTGAAATAGGGGAGGCCTCCTTAGAATATTTAGCCATTTCTCCAAAAGCTCAAAATCAAGGATTAGGCACTTTGTTATTAAAAGAAGTTTTGACGGAGATGTTTTCCCACTCCCATATTACAGAAATTCGTTTAAGTGTAAATAATCAAAATAACCGAGCAAATCATGTCTACTTTAAGGCAGGATTTGAACAAAAACATATTTTGTACAGCTATCAATTTCATCGAAGAGTTGACGAAGATTTCTGAAAAAACTATTGAATTGTTATAACAGATTCGGTAAAACGGGAACAAATGTTCTTTCTGGAGGAGAAAAAAGATGCAATTGTACTTTTATAATGACACATATCAAAAGGCGGTTGATGAATATCAAATTACAGAGGACCAACTTCGTTTTACAGGTTCACCTAAGGAATGTACGGAGCTTTCATTAAACAATCCAGACCGTTTTGCCATTTTAGCGGTGGAAAATGGAAACCTTATTTATAGGGAAATGATGATGGACCTTTGTTTATATCGTGTTATACGATATAATCTGTATAAACGATATAAATGCGAGGTGCTTTATGGAATTAAATAATTATTTTACGGATATTTATTATTATCTACATCCAAAATTGGAACATGCGATTTCTCACCAAAGTGTACGTATTTTGCAAATTTTACAGAAAGAACAAAGTGTAACAGTTAGATCTTTGGCAGAAGCTTTGACTATTTCTCATAATACAGCTTCAGAGCATGTGAAAAAGTTGGAGAACAATGGATGGATTAAGAAGGAGCGTTCTGATAAAGATCAACGTAAAGTTTATTTAAAACTTACAGAACTTGGATTACAAGTTGTAAAGCAACATACTGAGTTAGATGAAAATTTACTGAAAGCAGCTTTAGGAAAGTTATCCGAAGAAGAGCAAGATAACGTCATGAGAGCCTTTCGTTTGTTAAGTGAGGCGGCGAAATAATGGTTTGGATAAAACTTTTCACGTCGGCTTTTATTATTGCTGCTGTAACAGAGTTGGCTAGGAAATTTCCCCTTTACGGAGGAATAATTGCGGCTCTCCCGCTCATTAGTTTACTCAGTATTTTCTGGTTAACCGTTCAAGGAGAAACAAGTAAACAAATCCAATCCTTTACATTAGGTGTCATTTTAGGTTTGCCAGCTACTATTGTGATGCTTTTAGCCATTTATTTCATGCTAAAAAATTCCTTTTCTTTCATTCTAGCCGTTATTGTAGGGATTGTTTCTTGGGGTGTATTTCTTTTCATTCAGAAAATTCTCATGGCACAATTCAATATTTAAAAGAGGTGTTTCCATGTTCCTTAAAAGAATTGAATTACTACATGATCGGATTGATTCTTATCAACAATATCCGTTTTCAATACCTTCTATCCAATCATTAAAAAGTTTAGATATAAAAAATAATGTTACGTTTTTAGTAGGTGAAAATGGATCAGGTAAATCCACGCTTTTAGAAGCCATTGCCGATAAATGTGGATTTAATACAGCGGGAGGTAGTCGGAATAATACATATAAAGTTGACCGTTCGGAATCAGCATTAGGGGAATACATAAGACTTTCTTGGTTGCCAAAAGTATCAAATGGATTCTTTCTTCGAGCAGAATCTTTTTACCATTTTGCTTCCCATATAGATGAAATTGGAGAAAGTCATAAAAGTATTTATGATTCCTATGGTGGTACTTCTTTACATGAGCAATCCCATGGGGAATCCTTTATTTCTTTATTCGCCAACAGATTTAGTGGAAAAGGGATTTATTTGTTGGACGAGCCGGAAGCAGCGCTATCCCCTCAACGACAACTTGCTTTTTTAAGAATAATCCATGATTTAGTAGTATCTGGAGAAAGCCAGTTTATTATTGCGACCCATTCACCGATTTTATTAGGATACCCTAATGCAACGATATATAGTTTTGATGACGGAACTATTGAAGAAGTAAATTATGAAGAAACGAGTCATTACCAAATTACAAAGTATTTTTTAGAAAATCGCGAACGTTTTTTAAGGGATATTTTTGAGGATTAAAAGATGATCGAGAAGTATAAAACGTTAGCTTCTGCAAATAATTTGATGTAAATAGAAATGCACCAAAGAGTAAAACTACTTATGGTGCATTTAATTTTTTTATTTGTTTTTTTGTTTATTCGCTTTCTTTTTTACTTCATTGACATCTAACTCTTGAGCAATTTCTTGATTGCTTTTTTGATTATTGTTTTTCTTATCTTCTTTTTCTTTAAAATTTGGTTTTCTTTTCTTTGCCACGATGTTTTCCTCCAAATATTTATCTTTTATTGGATTGTTGATTTTTATCATGGTTCGTTGCATTATTTTTATTTTTAACTTTTGAATCAAATTCTTCAGCAATTTCTGCTACGTTATCTTCAGGATTATGATTATGGCTTGTTTTATTTGTATGCAGGTGTTTATAAGTTTCAAAAGGATTATGAGTTCTCACATTCATCGTTTCTTTACTGTTTTTGTTCCCCAAAGATTTCACCTCCTAGAGTCTAATTTGCTCAGTAAAAAAGGTTTTATTCTATCGGTGTACTCGTACAATTTACATATTCAAACAAGGATTTCTAATTTTAAATGAATCAATAAAAGAATAAAGAATATAAAGGAATCATTTCTTTTTTGTAGAAAGTATAGGGGAGCCCTTTTGTGGAGGTGATTTAAAATGTCTCGAGTTATCGGTTTTGAAATGAGTAGTCAGGAACCTGAAAAGGCTGCAACATTTTATAGTCGTGTTTTCGGTTGGGAAACTGTAGAACAGGATTGGGAATACTGGTCTATTTCAACTTGTCAAAGAGAGGGGATCATAGGTGGTATTAGCAAAGGTCCTAGTGACTATCCGCATGGTACACGGATCCAAATTGAAGTCGATTCCATTGATGAAGCTGTGAAGAAAGCAATAGAAAATGGTGCGAAGGTTGTACGGGAGAAGATGGAGTTTGACGATTTCTATCTTTCCTATTTAGTTGATCCAGTTGGTATTGGCATTGGATTATATGAAAAGAAGTAACCATCAATGAAAGGAGCGATTTCTGACATGATAAAAATAATACCAATTAAAAATAAAATGAATGGAATTTTTGTTCACGTTACAAATTTAAAGCAGTCGGCAAAATGGTATTGTGACCTTTTAGGAATAGAACTAGATGTAGAAAAGGTTATATCACCTGTTTTTAATGTTCCGGTTGTCGGTACAACATCTCTAACATTAGATGACCACTCCTTTGATCCCCATTTTAAACATTATGTTAGTCCAAGTCCCATTTTCAATTTTTATACACCAAATATTGATGAAGCCTACCAGTATATTAAAGAAATAGGATATGAAGTTGTAAGAGAAATAGAAAGAGTAGGAGAAATGGCTTGGTTTAACATTCAAGACCTAGATGGCAATGTAGTCATGATTTGTAATTGCTAAAATTGATAGGAGAGTAATCTATGGAAATTAAATTAGACGATTTAACAGGAACAAAAATTACCCGATTAATAGGTGACCATCTTCAAAATATGGGGGAAAAATCTCCGCCGGAAAGCATTCATGCATTAAATTTGGAGCAATTAAAAAGTCCGGATATTACTTTTTGGAGTGCATGGGAAGGGGAAGAATTACTAGGATGTGGGGCTTTAAAAGAGCTTTCTAAAGACCACGGTGAGATTAAATCGATGAAAACTTCCCCTGACCATTTAAGAAAAGGGGTGGCTAGACAAATTCTACAACATATTTTGGAGGAAGCAATAAAGAGGGGGTATCAACGTCTTAGCTTAGAAACTGGTTCAATGGATGCCTTTGAACCAGCACGAAGATTATATACGAATTTTGGTTTTACATATTGTGAGCCCTTTGCAAACTACGTTGAAGATCCAAATAGTGTCTTTATGACGAAGAAATTAAATATTAAATCGTTACTATTTAAATTAAAACTTCTAGTTTAGGAGAAACTACTCGTTTTATTAAAATAGGTAGTTTTATTTTGAACAGCAAAAAGGAGGTGTTCGAACATGCATTTACAAATAAATACGATGAATGAACTATTTGCGAAAGAAATATTAAGCTGGAAATACCATATACCATATGATTTTTATAATAGTGTTGATACAGAAGATAATAGAAAAGAACTTTTAGATGGATATTATTACGCGATCGAAAATGAAGATGGAGAGTTGTTTGGTTATTTTTGTATTGGAGAATCGGCACAAGTTCCTATTGGTCATCAAGTGAATGCTTATCGAGAAAGTTGTATTGATATGGGGTTAGGAATGAATCCTAAATATGTTGGACAAGGGAATGGATTTTTCTTTTGTTCTTTTATTCTCCAATCGATTGAAAGGAAATATAAAGGGGTTCCAATCCGTTTAACCGTCGCTACTTTTAATAAAAGAGCAGTACATTTATACGAAAAGTTGGGTTTTAAGAAAAAAGCTGAGTTTTGTTCAGATAAAGCACAGTTTACGACGATGGTTAGGACTTGATAGGGGGACAAAAATGCGCTCGGAAAAGGTAATGATCGATTTAATAAAAAAGTTTGCTGAGCAGGATGAGCGGATTAGGGCAGTTGGTATGAATGGGTCTAGAACAAACTTAAAGGTACCTAAAGATCCCTTTCAAGATTATGACATTGTTTATTTTGTCACGGATATGGATTCATTTATAAATCGTGTAGATTGGATAAAAGTGTTCGGTGAACTTATTATTATGCAAAGGCCAGATCATTCTGTTTTGTATCCATCTAATCGCGATCAATATGCTTATTTAATGCTTTTTACAGACGGAAACCGCATTGACTTGACCCTTTGGCCAGTTGAAAAAAGTAACGAATGGATACAAGACGACAAATTAGCCAAAGTGTTGTTAGATAAAGATCACATTTTTCCGAAGTTACCTTCACCAACTGATGAAGACTATTGGGTAAAGAAACCTTCCCAACAGGTATTTAATGATTGTACGAATGAGTTTTGGTGGGTTTCTACATATGTTGCAAAAGGGTTATGGCGAAATGAAATTCTTTATGCAATGGATCATCTACAAATTATAAGAAGTATGTTATTGAAAATGCTTGAATGGAAAGTAGGAATTGAAACGAACTTTACTGTAAGTATCGGCAAAAACGGTAAGTACTTGGAGAGGTATTTGGAAAAAGATATTTGGAATACACTCCTTAACACGTATCCGAAAGGAAATATCGATAACATTTGGGATGCATTATTGACGATGACGAATTTGTTTGAAGAGCTAACATTGGAAGTAGCAAATCAGCTTCAATTTAATTATTCGTTTACTGAAGTCAAAAAGGTCCAGGCCTATTTAAAACATGTTCAGACAATTACCTTTGGATGAAGGAGTTTTTCATCTGTATTTAGAAAGTAATACTAAAGAATTTTAATCTACATTCTTTGAGTGGTTTTAATATGGGGTAGGGGTTTATAAATTTTAGAAAAGTGGGTGGAACATTTGATTAATGTATTAGGTCAAGTCATGCTATATGTGAATAATCAAGATGAAGCGGTGAAATTTTGGACGGAGAAGTTAGGGTTTACAGTAATAGTAGAAGAAGATAGTGAACAAGAAATGAGATGGATAGAGGTAGCTCCAAAAAGTGATGCTCAAACGAGTATCGTTTTACATGATAAACAATTCATCGCGAACATGGAGCCAGAATTAAATCTCGGAACACCTTCGCTAATGTTTTATTCCAATGATGTAGAGCAATTATATGGTGAATTAGCAAATAAAGAAGTGACTTTAGGGGAAATGGTCAATTTACCTTCCGGGAAAGTATTTAATTTTGCTGATCATGAGGATAATTATTTTGCTGTTATGGAGAAAAAATAATATTGTATAAAATCTAGCCGCAATGATTGGAATGCGGCTTTTTTCTTTAATCTCGATATCGGTTATCTTGAAAAGTGACTTTCACATCTTTTAATTTATGGTACTCTAATACATATATTACTATTCTTTTGAAAGAAGGTTTCCCTTTGCATTTAAAATCCATTGGTTTAGTTACAATCATAAGCCTTATAGGGGCATTTGTATTTGATTTTCTAAACTTCCCTGTCCCTTGGATGCTTGGTCCTTTATTTGCAGTACTAATTAGTCAATTTTTTATTAAATATGAACTTTATTGGCCAGTTCAATTAAGGAATGTTGGGTTAATTATAGTAGGTGTCTCTATCGGTCAAACCTTTCAGTTTTCTGTATTTGCTGGCATGGGATGGTTAATTTTTTTTATGTTGATTCTCAATGTGGTGTTAGTCATTATTAGTGTTTTGATGGCCTTTGGTGTACAGAAAATAGGAAATGTACCGTTAAAAACCGCTTTAACATGTACGGTTCCTGGTGGATTAGGACAAATTGTTTTGTTTGCAGAAGAGGAAAAGGATATCGATTTAGCTGTTGTTACTTACTTTCATGTTGTTCGTGTTATTAGTATTGTCATGTTGATTCCTTTCGTTCTTTCTGGTCATGTTGTCCAAGCAGAAGGGGGAGCGGGTTTTTCCGTTAATGAAATTATCCCTATTCTGTTATTATTATTAGCTTCAGGAGCTACCGTTTGGTTTGGCAAAAAACTAAAAATTCCAGTGCCGTTTTTTTTAACACCGATTCTATTTATTATTGTTTTATCATTTTTTTCCGTGGAAACCCCAGAGTTACCAGGATACTTATTACATATTGCCCAACTGTTAATGGGAGCATATATCGGATTACTTCTAAAACCTAATATGATTAAACTAGGAAAAAAAGTTCTCTTATTAGGGGTGGGGAGTGCCATATTATTAATGGTAGCCACTTTCGCACAAGGACTTTTATTAATTTATTTCCTTGATTATTCGTTACCGACTAGCTTCCTCAGTACAGCAGCAGGGGGGCTGGATCAAATGAGTCTTCTTGCGACAGCAATTGGGGCGGATGTTATAACTGTAACGGTGTTCCAAATGTTCCGTTTGTTATTTGTCTTTTTATTAGTTTTACCTTTATTGAAAATAGCATGTTCCATGATTGATAAAAGGCAATTAAATGATGGGATGAAATTGAAGCTCAATGAGAAAGGTGTTCCAAAATAATTTGGAACACCTTTGTTTATGATGAAGGTTTTTTCTCAAATAATAGAATGAAATTTCCTTTATAGTAAATTAATAAATAAAGCTCAAAAATAATAAGAATAATAGCCAAAATAAGCAACGAAGGTTCAACAAAAACGTGTAATAAAAAGATATTCACGATAATTGGTAATAAAGCAGCGACCGCTAATGGCACAAATCGATTTAGTAATAAAAGGGTGCCACAAAGGATTTCTAGCGCTTTTTCCCCAATTAATAAATAATCAAATTGAAAGAGAATCATTGCTTCTTTGCTCGTTGGAAAAAGGGATTCAAATCCTAAAAACACAATAAACCCATTCACACCAGCGCTTAAGAAAATCACACCAAGTAAAATTCGAAACGTATGCATTGTGTAATGTTTCATTCCATTTCACCTCCCGTTTCATACTATTCCCAATGGGTTTCCCTTAGTCTATGAAGAACAATAATATACAGAAAGAAGTTACTAGTTTAAAATAATCGTCAATGAATTTTCATAAAAAAGAGCTAAGCTCATTGTTGGAAGAAGATTATTAGTGGTATGATAGTATATAGTGCTTCCGGAAGGTTGCCGAACAATGAGGGGAAAGAAAGACTATGAAAAATACTATTGATCTCTGGGCTAAGACAGTCAAGACAGGGATTATTAAATCAAATTTAATTCCCATGATTGCTGCCCTTATGCTCGCTTTATATACGTACGAATTAAGTTTTATTGAACATATTCCACATATACTATTTGCCTTTGTAGGTTCTGCTTTCATAATCGGAGCATCAGGTATATTTAATAATTTGTACGATCGCGATATTGATGCGAAAATGCAAAGAACAAAGTCAAGACCTACAGTAACAGGTGAACTAAGTGCTCGTACAGTATTAATCGTTGGCATCGTTTTACTTATCGTAGGATTAGCAATACTTTCTTTAACAACACCACTAGCAGCATTTCTTGGCTTCCTAGGTGTGTTTTTCTATGTTGTTCCGTATACGATGTGGACAAAAAGAAAAACGATCTGGAATACAGAAGTTGGGAGTATTTCAGGAGCGATGCCGCCGTTAATCGGTTGGGCAGCGGTTGCACCTGATATTTGGTATCCGGCAGCTTGGGCTTTATTCATTATTATGGTCATTTGGCAAATGCCACACTTTTACGCCATTGCGATTCGAAAAAAGGATGATTATGCGGCTGCCAATATTCCGATGTTACCAGTGAAGACAAGTATGAGAAGAACTTATCTTCAAACAAATATTTATTTAGTCATTTTAATGTTTACGAGTTTTTTATTTGTTCCACTAAGTTGGGGCTTAACATTATGTTCTCTTATTTTAGGGGGAATATGGCTGTGGATAAGTATCGTTGGCTATCGTCAAATGGATGAGAAAAAGTGGGCAAATAAAATGTTCGCTTACTCATTAATTTATATGATGTTACTATTTTTAACGGTCATTATTTATTCTAGTGTAGGCATGATTTTTCAATAACGACTTAAAGGTGTCCCAGAGTGGGGCGCCTTTTTTTGTTATCTAATCGTGGATATGTGGATAGTGAAAAGAGAGGGAAAGTAATTAAGTTGAAGCTTGCTGTAGGGGTAAAGCTAATAAAAATAGCATTAAAACTACAAAATTAGAATCTGTTACATATCAAGCTTGTATAATAAAAAACAGACTAAATTTTATGAAAGCGCTTTATATAAAGGTTTAAATTTTAATTTTGAGTATAATTTCAACAGAAAGACATTAAAAATAAATTTGTTATATAACAAAATATTTCGGAATTGTGAACAAGTTTGTGATAAAAATGTGACATGTGGATAAGAGGTATACCACCACATAGTTGATAGATGATATGATAAAAACATCATAAGAAGAGAAACGTAAATTGCTTCTTATGAAAAATCGCTCTTTAGTAAAAGTGGTAAGTTAAGCTCATTTGAACCTTGTAAAAGCTTGTTCGACAAGATATATAACCTCCCCTATGTTTATATATATAACGCTTTTTAAAAGGTCAGCCAAAAGCATCGCGCTTCCAGTAGCGCGATGCTTTTTTTCTTTTTAAATGAAAAAAAGACAAATAGGCGGAGCCCTTTCATTAGGACGTTAAAAAAACCGATGAAATCTCTTCATCGGCCGTTATCGATTGTTTATTAAAATGCGGTAAATGAAAATAATGCAAATAGTAATGATAGAGCTGCTAAGCAGAAATAGAAAATACTCGGATTTTTACTTTGTCTTTTCATTTCATATATACCCATTGCTAAAAATAGTGGACCCATTAACACGAATGCCCATGGAAGTAGGTGAGGACTTCCTACCGTAAAGGTATAAATGGCAATCAAAATGAGAAGTAGTCCTGCAACAGGTTGCATTAATAAAACAAAACTCCATTTATTTTCCATTTAAATCACTCCTATTTTAAAAGTTACCAGTTGGAAAGTTTTTAGTTTATATATCATATAAATTCATTTCTACAAATATTTAGAAAATTCCTTTTTGTTACATAAAAGAAATATTTATTTAGATACTTTAATATGAAATGTTGATTTGTAAGGAATAAAAAAGACCTAAAAGTTCATAAAGAACCTTTAGGTCAATATAGGAAATTTTCTTTTACTAGGATTGTAAGTTAGATACTTCATATAAATAGTCGCCTAATACACGAAGCCCTTTATCGAAGTTTTCTAAATGGAAATGTTCGTTTGGTGCATGGAAGTTTTCACTATTTAAACCGAATCCCATTAATACAACTGGTAATGCAAGGATTTCATCAAAGGCAGCAACGATTGGAATCGAGCCACCACCACGAGTAAAGGCAGTTGGGACGTTATAAACTCGCTCATAAGAACGACCTGCTGCTTGAATTAATGGGTGATCAAACGGTGTTAAATAAGGAGCTCCTTTATCGAATTCAGAAACTGTTACTTCCACACCTTTTGGCTTATGTTTTTCAATATGTGCTTTTAAAAGAGCAACAATTTCATTTGGATCTTGGTCCGGAACTAAACGACAAGTAATTTTCGCACCAGCTTCTGCAGGAAGAACCGTTTTAATTCCTTCACCAGAGAAGCCACCAAATACTCCGTTAATTTCTAAAGTTGGTCGAGCCCAAGTTTGCTCTAAATATGAGAAACCTTCTTCACCGAATAATTCTTTTACACCGATTTCCTCTTTTAACGCCTCTTCATCGAAGTTTAGCTCTCGATATGCTTGACGTTCTTCTTCAGTTAAAGGAAGTACTTTATCATAGAAACCTTCCACTTGGATTGTACCATGTTCATCACGGAAGGAAGCTAAAATTTCAGCCAATGCATGAATAGCATTTTGCACGCCACCACCATAAAGGCCAGAATGTAAGTCGCCTTTAGCTCCACGTACATCGATTTGAACTCCAGTCAGTCCGCGTAAACCATAGCAAACGGCAGGTTTCCCAGGAGCGTACAGCCCAGTATCAGAAATTAAAATTAAGTCTGAGGAAAGCTTCTCTTTATTCGCTTCTACATAAGCTGGTAGATTAGGGCTACCGATTTCTTCTTCCCCTTCATAGATGAATTTCACGTTTACAGGGAGGGTTCCTTCTGTTGCAAATAACGCTTCAATCATTTTTAAGTGCATAAATACTTGGCCCTTATCATCTGATGCACCACGAGCAAATAATTTATTATCACGGATTACTGGATTGAAAGGTTCTGATTCCCAAAGATGAAGAGGATCGACAGGTTGTACATCGTAATGACCGTAGAATAAAATCGTTGGTTTTCCTTCTGCATGAAGCCATTCTCCGTATACAACTGGATGTCCCGCTGTTTGATCAATGGATACATTTTCGATGTTTAGTTGTTGAAGTTTGTCAGCTAACCATTGGGCAGCAGTTTGCATGTCTTGTTTATGTTCTGATAGGGAACTGATACTTGGAATACGAAGAAATTCAAATAGTTCTTCTAAATGTTTTTCACGGTTTTTAGAGAAATAAGCATCTAAAGTTTGCAAATGATTCATTATTAATCCCTCATTTCAAATTTTTCGGATAGTAGAATTAGTATACCACATAGAAGGGGAAGGTATTGTTGGTTGGCTTTGGAAAAAGGGGAAAATTTCTTGGAGTTCTAATACTTTTTCTAGTACATATGAGAGAAACTGAATTTACGAAAGTTACAAGGAAAGACTTTTAATCTTACACGAATGTAATGAAATTGAAAGCAAATCCGATAGAGTGTAATACAATTTTTTGGGAAAATGTATATAGAAGGTAGTTAGAAATTGGAGGAAGAAAAAATGAATAACTGTTTAACAGGAATTTATGAAGAATATAATCGTTACATATATCATTTATGTTTAAAATTAACACGCAATATAGCTGAAGCCGAAGATTTAATGCAAGAAGTTTGGGTCAAAGTTGTTCGTAATGAAGAACAAGTAGAGAAGGTTGACCACGTAAAAGCTTGGCTTACTACTATTACTATGAATACATTTCGCGACCGCTATCGTAAAAATGTAAGAAGAAGTAAATATATGATGAGTCAACCTGAAACATTAGACGTTCCGATTTTAGATTTGGTTCCCAATAATGAAATTTCTACGGAAGATCAAGTGGAAAAAGAAGTCGTAACAAAAATTGTACAAGAAAAAATGCAACAATTGGACGGAATTTATCAAAGAACATTATGGTATTTCTATGTTGATCAATATTCATTGGCTGAAATTTCAACATTAATGAAAGTATCCATCGGTACAGTAAAATCACGTTTATTCCGAGCAAAGGCTAGATTAAAGGAAATTTTACTAGCAGATGCATCTTTACAAGATGTGGTTATGGCTTAATAGTAATTTGAAAAAGACTCTCTCACAATTAAGAAGGGGAGTCTCTTTTATTTTGAAATAATATAAAACGCAAGGTACATTAATGAATGCACCTTGCGTTTTTTTATAAGTAACTTTAAATTATTCTTCATCTTTTAATTTATTAAGCCCATTGCTATTTACAAGACACTTTTCGAAGATGTTATGTAGCGTTTGAATTTCGTCATTTGTAAGCATGCCGAACATTGAATTCACCATTGCTGTCACCTGAGCCTGTGACTCTTCTAATATTTTTTTACCTTCTGGTGTAATGACGATTTGAGAAGCGCGACGATCTGCACTACTTTGGGTCTTTTCAATAAGTCCCGCTTTAATCAACTTTGTTGTTAAAACGGTTACGCCACCAGTTGTCACTTTTAAGCGCTCAGCAATAGCAGAG
The DNA here is from genome assembly GCF_003711845.1 of Lysinibacillus halotolerans. Lineage (GTDB taxonomy): Bacteria > Bacillota > Bacilli > Bacillales_A > Planococcaceae > Ureibacillus > Ureibacillus halotolerans. The sequence continues at coordinate 38,424 of NZ_RHLQ01000003.1, read as the reverse complement.
GGGCGTTTGGGTCCCTCTTTAGCTAATAAATCTAACAGTAAAATATGAGATTTTGAAAATCCTAATATATTTTGATGGTTCCATTCATTTGCCCATTTTCGCTCCAATGAAGACACTACTTCAAAAAGAGAGGAAAGTGATTCATATCTTTGGTTATCCATTATGTTCAGCTCCACTTAAGTCTTGTTTCGCATGTTTCAAAACTAATTCAATACGAAATGTATATCGCTAGACTATTGACTAACCTTGTGTTGCCAATCTTTGCATGGCACTTAACTCATAAGCACGTACTTTACGTGGGATGAAACGACGAATGTCCATTTCATTATAGCCAACTTGAATGCGTTTTTCATCAAGTAAGATCGGGCTACGTAACATACGTGGGTGTTGTTGAATTAAGTTATATAGGTCTTGAATTGATAATTGGTCGATATCAATATTTAAATTTTTGAAATCATTGGAGTTTGTAGCAATAATTTCATCTGTACCGTCTTCAGTCATTCTTAAAATATTTTTAAATTCTGCTAATGTTAAAGGTTGTGAAGTAATACGTTTTTCATTATAAGAAATATTATTTTCTTTTAACCATTTAATGGCTTTTCGTGAAGAGGAACAGCTAGATTGTGTGTAAATTGTAACTGCCATAAAATCTCCTCGCCTTCTTTTGTTTGTAATAGCTTACAAATAAGATATTTTTAAATATATTTATATCTTATCAGTAAGATAATTATAAGTCAATAGCTTTTCCATATTTTATAAGTGGGCATCTTACATATAAATATATAACCGTTTTCCTATAAATATATACGTCTTAGGAAAAGAAAAGTTTCAATTTTTTACAAGTTGATTTGATAAATAATCAAAAAATATGTTTAAAACTATGCTGATAAGAATAATAGAGAGGGGGAGAAATTTAATAATGTTTAATAGTAGATTATGAAAAAACGGTTTGAACTCCTAAGGAATCCAAACCGTTTTTGACATTTATAAATTTGTTTTACCTGTTGTGAACCAATCTTGGACATTCCAAACTTTTGTTGCTAGTCCTTCATAAAACTCAGGTTCATGGGATACTAAGACGATTGTTCCTTTATATTCCTTCATAGCACGTTTTAATTCATTTTTAGCATCTACATCTAAGTGGTTTGTCGGTTCGTCAAAAATTAACCAGTTCGATTCTTCCATCATTAGTTTACATAAACGAACCTTTGCTTGCTCGCCCCCTGATAAGGAATTTAATGGGCGGGAGATATGTTCGTTTTTCAACCCGGCCCGAGCTAAGGCAGCACGGATTTGGTGTTGATCCATACTTGGGAAGGCATTCCATACATCATCAATAGGTGTTATTTTATCTGGCTTTACTTCTTGTTCAAAATAAGAAGGGAAGAGGAAATCTCCCCTTGTAACTTTTCCACCTAGAGCATTTATTTTACCAAGGATTGTTTTTAATAATGTGGATTTCCCGACACCATTCATCCCGATTAAAGCAATCTTTTCGCCCCTTTCAATTGTAAACGTAAGGGGAGGAAGTAACGGTTTATCGTAACCGATTAATAAATCTTCTGCTTCTACTATGAACCGGCTAGAAGCCCGTGATTCCTTAAAACTAAACTCAGGTTTAACAGCCGTTTCCGGGCGATCAATTCGTTCTAACCGATCAAGTTGTTTAGCACGTGATTTAGCACGGCCAGTTGTAGAGTATCGTGCCTTGTTTTTCGCAATAAACTCTTCTTGTTTTTTAATAAATTCCTGCTGTTTCTCGTAGGCATCGATATGTTGGCGTTTATTGATTTCGGCTAACTCTAAAAATTTCTCGTAAGTTGCTGTATAACGAGTAAGCTTTGAAAATTCCAAATGGAAAATAACGTCTACCACACCGTTCATAAACTCCGTATCATGGGAGATTAATAGGAACGCATGGGGATATTCTTTCAAATAATTTGAAAGCCATGTAATATGTTCTTCATCCAAATAGTTCGTCGGCTCATCTAGCAACAATACTTTCGGTTTTTCAAGTAATAGTTTAGCAAGTAATACTTTCGTACGTTGACCACCGGAAAGGGCTGCCACGTCTCGATCTAATCCAATTGCATCCAAACCAAGACCGCGCGCTACTTCTTCGATTTTAATGTCCAATGTATAAAAATCTCCGGCATCAAGAGCATCTTGTACTTCAGCCATTTGTTCTAATAATGCTTCCAATTCCTCAGGGGTAGCATCTGCCATTTTATTGGCGATTTCATTTAATTCCTCTTCTTTTTTATAAAGAGGGAGGAAGGCATCTCGTAAAACATCCCGCATAGTACGGCCTGCTGTTAATACCGTATGCTGATCTAAATAGCCATAATGTGTACCTGGTAGCCATTCTACGCGGCCTGTGTCATGAATCGTTTGACCTGTAATAATCCCCATTAATGTGGATTTTCCAACACCATTCGCTCCGACTAATCCGATGTGATCACCTTCGACAAGGCGGAATGAAACATCTTTAAATAGGGTGCGATCACCAAAGGAATGTCCTAAATTTTCCACTGTTAATATTGCCATAATCTGTTCCTCCGATAATATATTTCAACGTTTTATAAGTTTTTAGGATATAAAAAAACTCGCGGGTTAAGACAACGCCGCGAGCTGTTTATTCAGTTCTGCTAGTTGTTTTTCCATGTTTGAAAGGCGTTCTTCTGCTTTTCGAACAGACTCTTCATGGCCTGTACTTTCAAGCTTTTCGATATCACCTTGAAGATTTATATAATCCATTTTTAATTCTGCAATTTTTTGTTGAAGTTCTGATTTAGTTAACATGAAAGTAGCTCCTTCATAATAATTTCGTACAAAATAATCGTACAAACATTGTACCATAAGAAGGGAGCTATTTTCATTAATATTCGAAGAAGGGGTATCTCGTAATATTTGGCAGATTCCATCACGTCATGGCTAGTCTATAAAGAAACCATATTATGACGTTCATAAGCAAAATCTAATAATAAGGACTTAATGACTTCATTGTTATCCGAAATTTCCAATTCAAATTGTTTTCTTACTGCCCGTTCTCGTCGTGCTTCATGCAATAATAATTCCATAACGGCATTTTGGATGTTAGATTGTTTCATCTTACGTCCTAAACCGAGATGAATAAACCCGTTATGTTCCCTTGGAAAGGCATTGTTTAATTCCCGTTCATTTTGAGCAGCTGTAATGCAAGGAATACCGACTGTTGCTACTTTATAAGGAGTATAATTCGCATTACAAATCACAATATCTGCTTCATGGAGGAGTTTTTCTAAAGCTTGGTCATCTTTAAAAATTTTCGTGTTACGGCGACTTAACACCATCATTTGTAAATCTTCTACAGAATGGCGATATTCTCGATCAATTGCAACGGTAATTTTTAGTGGGATTTGTAGCTGGGTTAAATGGCGTAAAGTTCGATAGGTTAAATTGTTTTCATCACCATCTTCATAAGCAACGACAATATGAGGTGGATTTGATAATTCGTTTGAAACCCGTTCCTTAGCAATTGCTTTAAGGGAATCTTTTACAGCAAAAGCAAAGCTACCCGATAAAATGTTTTGTGCTGTATTTTCCCTTACTTCCTCAAAAAGGGCAATAATATTGCAATCAGCTAATTCAGCACCATCGCCAAAATCATCAAAATGAACAATCGTTTTGCAGAAAGGTCTAAGCTGTTCCATTTGTTCAACTAATGTATCTTTGCCATCTTGAACGATTAAATCAGGTTCAAGACTACGAATCTGAGTTTTTAATTCTGAGTAATGGTCGAATAAAATAGGAGAAAGTTGTAAATCTGTAAAAATTTCAATTGCTTCATGTCCATCTTGTTTTAAAAATACATAAACGCTTTCTTCATCATTTAATAGTTTTGCTAACGTAGCGGCACGCTCAAGGGGATAATACCCTTTGATTGAACTATGCTCAACTATAAAAGCAATTTTCTTTTTTATCGAAGTGACACTTAGTTCATTTTTCATAAAATCCCATCCTTTCCCAACTATTAATTAAATTATGGTGAAAAATTAGAAAGTATGTGTGAAAATTAACACTATAAATTAGTAGAAACTTAGATTAACAATTTTATGCTGATTAGACGAAAAACATGAAAGGTTGTGGCGTGAAAGTGGAAATGCGTTCAGCCATCGTAGTAGGTGGGACAGGGCTTGTCGGAACGGCCCTCGTAAAACTACTTTGTGACAGTGAAGAATATGTATCGGTGACAGTTCTATCTAGAAGAAAGCTGGATTTCGAGCATCCAAAACTAACCGTTAAAGTGCGTTCCTTTGATCAATTAGAAGAAAAGGATATAGATTTTGCCCATGAAGTTTTTTGTTGTTTAGGAACAACGATGAAAAAGGCGAAGACTAAAGAGCAATTTGAAAAAATAGATGTGGAGTATCCATTGCACATAGCATCTCTAGCAAAAAAATGTGGCATTATGCACTTTATTATCATTTCTGCTATCGGCGCCAGTGAAAAATCTGCCTTTTATTATAATAAGGTGAAGGGAAAGCTAGAGCGAGAATTAATGGCTTTAGAATTACCCCAATTATCGATTGTCCGACCTTCTCTATTAGTTGGAGACAGAATGGAATTTCGTTTAGGTGAGAAAACGGGTGAATGGCTATTAAAAGGATTAAATCCGTTTTTTATTGGACCGTTGAAAAAATATCGTCCAATCGAAGCAACTCAGCTTGCATTAGCAATGAAAGTCATTGCTCTTTTTGGCAAAAAATCTCCGGTAACAATATATGAATCACAGCAACTTTCTACAATGAAAATGCCTGAAGCTAAAGTAGAAAAAGCTATTCCAAGGGAACAGTTATTTAATTGGGATAAATTTAAAGAGAAAGAACCGACACCGATAGATGAAGAAGTTGTATTTAATCAAGAAAGATTAAGGAAAATCAAAACGAAAAATGAACTTGATAAATAGCGTTTTCAAATGGAATGAAAGAACGTCCTCCGTAAATACTAATGGAGGACTTTTTTGATTTCTATATTTGGATGAAAGGGATGTTACAATGCTCGACAATCTACTAATTCAAATCGTTGCAATTGTAGGACTAGGAATTTTATCGCAATGGGTAGCTTGGCGATTTAAACTCCCTGCCATCGTTATTATGTCACTAGTCGGTTTGCTAGTCGGTCCTTTGTTAGGATTATTCAATCCGCAAAAAAGTTTTGGAGAAGTGTTTAATCCGACTATTGCGCTAGCTGTTGCCGTTGTTTTATTTGAAGGGAGTTTGGGCTTAGACCTTCGAGAAATTAAAGGATTCCGCCAATCGATTTTTCGTATTTCTACTTTAGGTGCCTTTATTGCATGGATTATTGGGTCCTTAGCCGCTCATTTTATAGCTGGGCTATCAATAGATGTTGCCTTTGTGATGGGTGGACTTTTTATCGTTACTGGACCTACGATGATTTTGCCATTATTGCGCCAAGCTAAGTTAAAAGAACGTCCGGCTACAATCCTAAAATGGGAAGCCATTATTGTGGACCCATTCGGTGCGTTAGTCGCCCTATTCGCACTCGAAATGGTTTTATATATGAATGGCATGATCTCGGAAGGGTCCCTTTTATTATTTTTTGTTGCTTCTATTTTTTCTGCCATTATTGGAGCAGGGGTAGGGTTTCTATTAGGCCGTTTACTGGAACATGGTTTTATTCCTGAATTTTTAAAGTCTCCAGTCGTCTTAGTCAGTGTACTTTTGGTATTTGTACTATCAGAAGAAATCATACACGAAACAGGGATACTCGCTGTCACTGCCATGGGAATTGTCATGGCAAATATGCATTTAACATCATTAAGAGAATTACTGCACTTTAAAGAAAATGTTTCTGTTCTTCTTATTTCTACGCTATTTATCATGTTAACTTCTTCTTTATCAATCGAGACGTTACTCGATATTTTAAACTGGCGTATGCTTTTATTTGTTTTAGCGATGTTGTTTGTTGTCCGACCGGTATCGGTTTGGCTTTCTACTATTGGAGTAGGATTACCGAAGCGGGAACGTCTATTACTTGGATGGATTGCACCAAGAGGGATTATCGCCTTAACCGTTTCCGGCTTTTTTGCTAGTGTTTTAACGGAATCTGGATTTGAAGATGCTGATATTATTACAGCTTTAACATTAGCATTAGTATTTGCCACCGTTTTAGCCCATGGTTTATCCATTAGCTGGCTTGCGAAGAAATTAAATTTGCAATGTACGGATGAAATGGGGGTAACGATTGTCGGAGGTAGTCCTTTTACAGCTGTTTTAGGTGAAGCGATACAAAGTTTTCAAAAACCTGTTCTTATTATCGACCGATCTTGGAGTGCCTTATCTGAAGCTCGTCAATTAGGGATAAAAACGGAAGTAGGGGACATCTTAAGTGAATATACGGAGTTTCATGTAGACTTAACTCCTTACGAAATATTAGTAGCCGCCACAGAAGAGGATGCGTATAATGCCCTTATATGCCAACGTTTCGTTCCTGAACTAGGTCGGGAACATATTTTTCAAACACCCATTCCTACGGGGGACTTAAGTGACTACAGTCAATCAATCGTTGGAAAGACATTATTTGATGAAGATTATGATATTTACACATTAAATCGTCTTATTAATGAAGGATATATGATTCGTAAAACACAGCTTACGGAACAATATACATTTGAACGTTATCTTGATGGCGATGGACATAAAACAATCCCATTATTTGCAGTGGATAAGGATCATCACCTCATATTTTTTACAAAGGGGATAAAGCGGTCATTTGATGTTGGAACAACGATCGTTAGTCTTACTTCACCAACCCGAAGAATGGAAAAAGCAATGGAAAAGGCGAATCAAACGGAAATTCCGCCAAAAGACTGAAATTTATTGAATCCAAACTTGTTCCCTACTCGTGCTTTATCGCATCTGTTACAATAACGAATGGAAATAAAAAGTGGAGGATACTCAACATGAAAATTTTACTCGTGGATGGCACTGTATTCGGTAATAAAACAGGTGCGATATTGCGTCAAGTTGAACAATATATTAAAGAATATAATAGCAGCTTAGAGCTTGAAATATTATATTTCGCTGATTTAAAACATCAAATTTTGGATGGTAGCCCATTAAATGAAGATATGCAAATGATGATTCGAAAATTTGAAGAAGCTGATGGCTATATTATTGCAACGCCAATTTATCAAGCATCGATTCCAGGCGTATTAAAAAATGCTTTTGATATGATTGACCCAAAAGCGATGCGGTATAAACCAGTTTCAATGGTAGCAAATGGTGGTACATATCAGCACCATTTAGTAGTTGAAAATCAGCTTAGACCAATATTAGATTACTTCCGTTGTTTAGTAACACCTAACTATGTATATACCCATTCATCTCATTTTGATGAAAATAATCAAATTACAGATGCTACGATTCAAGATCGTCTTCGCGAACTAGCTCGGGTTTTCGTTCAATATTGCAAGCTAAGTGAAACGTTACCGAAACTACCAGTAGATAAACATTAGTTTTCAATGACTTCCAACGCGGAAGTCATTTTTTATATAAAAAAGAGTGCTTACAGAAAGCACTCTTGACGGGTTCATATGTTTTTAAGTAGTAACTGGATTTTCAGTAGGTTCAACATCTCTATCTGGAGATACTAAGGCGTACTGTTCCCATTTACGACTTTTCCATCTAAATAATACGATGATAGCACGGGTCCATTCATCAGCAGCAATGGCTAGCCAAACGCCGACTAACCCTAAATCGAATACAAATACTAATAAGTATCCTAAAGGTAAGCTCATACATATCATGGATAAGAATCCTATTTTGACAGGGAAACGAGCATCCCCAGAAGCCCGTAACGAGTTAATGATTGTGATGTTAATCGTTCTACCAGTTTCCAACAATAAACTTAAAGCTAATACAGAAGCACCAAATTTGACTACTTCTGGATTATCGGTAAATAAGCTAACTAATTGTTCACGGAATATAGTTACGACCGCTGCGATAATTACAGTGAAAACGAGTGCTGCCTTTACACTAGACCATACTTGCTTATAAGCAGAGTCCTTATCTCCTGAACCAACAAAACGACCAACGATGATGGAAGTACCCATCCCTATCGCAATGGCGAATAGATAGGTAAACATCGAAATATTATTCGCATATTGTCGTGCGGCAAGAGCTTCTGCACCAAGGTATGTTACATAGTACAAGAATACAATTTGACAAACTTGGTACATAATTTGTTCAAAGGCACTTGGTAAACCAATGTATAAAATTTTCTGTACATATTCCTTAGAAAAGGAAAAATAGTATGCCATCTTTATTTTGACTTCTAATGCTCGATATAGTAGCCAGAAGAAAATGAAAACGGCAATTAATCGGCTAACTACCGATGAAATCGCAGCACCTTGTACCCCTAGTTCAGGAGCACCAAAGTTACCGAAAATTAAAATATAGTTTCCAACTACGTGGATAATATTCATTCCTAATGAAACAAACATCGTTTGCTTTGTCCAACCATGTACACGAATAATCGCTGCTAAAGAATTAATAACAGCTTGAAGGAATATCCCTCCTCCGACGATGATTAAATAGCTTTGTGCATGTTCAAGTACTGCTCCTTGCAAGTTCATCATGATCATTAATTGGTTGGAAGAGAAAATAAATAGGACCGACATTAATAATCCGAGGCATAAATTTAATGTAACGGCTAAAGCGGAAATTTTTGCTGCTTCAAAATACCGACGAGAACCGAGATATTGGGAAACAACGATGGCAGCCCCATTCCCGACAACTTCTAAAATTAAAATGGCGATGTGTATATATTGATTAGCTGTGCCGACCCCTGAAACCGCATTATCTGATACCGCACTTAACATAAACGTATCGGCAAGCCCCATTAACATAAATAAAAATACCTCTAAAAAAATCGGCCAAGTTAAATGAAATAAATTTAACTTTTTTGGAGGTGTTTGAAGTGTTTCGCTCATGTTTCTCCTCTTTCTAACTTATTTGATTAGGATATATTACCACAGAAAGTTCTTTCGTTGAGTAAAAAATTTATGAATAAACCGGATTAAAATCAAAAAAGCGTTTACAAAGAGATTACTTTTTAAAAATCCATATAGTTTTTGAAATTATCATAGATCCAACGGTTATGGAGAATAATAAAATTGTAAAAAAACATGAACAAACCTACAGTTAGAATGATGTTTTAAGGAATTATTTGTTTAAAAGTATGCGAATTTATGTCTTGTTTTCTTAGGTAGTGTATAATGATGGAACTTGGCTTACAATGTTAATGAATGATGGTTAACTTAGTATATTTTGTTAAAGAAATGGCTTCATCTTAAATGAAGTAAACTACTCGGTAAAGAGAAAAGGGGATTATATGGGAATAGGATGGAACTTTGATAATAGTTATGCGAGACTTTCCGATTCTTTCTATGCAAGTTTAAAGCTGCATCCAGTAAGTAATCCGAAGTTAGTCATACTGAACAAACAACTAGCAAGTGAACTTGGCTTAAATAGTGAGGAGCTTCAGAGTGAAGAAGGGGTGCAAATTCTTGCAGGTAATGTAGCCCCTGAAGGTTCTTTCCCTTTGGCTCAAGCTTATGCAGGGCATCAATTTGGTTATTTTACGATGCTAGGAGATGGACGAGCTACCCTTTATGGGGAACAAATTACTCCAAAAGAAGAACGATATGATATTCAACTAAAAGGGTCTGGTCGTACTCCCTTTTCCCGTGGAGGGGATGGACGGGCTGCCCTTGGTCCGATGCTAAGAGAATATATAATTAGTGAAGCAATGCACGGACTAGGTATACCAACAACTAGAAGCTTAGCTGTAGTGGAAACAGGAGAAAAAATTATTAGAGAAATGGAATTACCCGGTGCCATCCTAACCCGTGTTGCATCGAGTCATATCCGTGTCGGAACTTTTCAATTTATCGCTAATTGGGGAAGTTATGAAGACCTACAAGTGTTGGCGAATTATACAATTGTCCGCCATTACCCAGATATCCCTAATAGTGATCATCGATTCCTTTATTTACTTCAGGAAGTTATTAAAAAACAAGCGGAGTTAATCTGTAAATGGCAATTGGTTGGTTTTATCCACGGTGTTATGAATACGGATAATATGACCATTAGTGGGGAAACGATTGACTATGGACCATGTGCTTTTATGGACGCGTATGATCCTGATACAGTTTTTAGTTCGATTGATACAAAAGGACGTTATGCATATGGTAATCAACCGAAAATAGGTGGCTGGAATTTGGCCCGTTTTGCTGAAACACTCATTCCATTATTACATGATGAGGAGGATGAGGCGGTCGAAATTGCCCAAAATGAAATAGCGAAATATCCGCTCCTTTTTGAGAAGAACTGGCTTAGAGGAATGCGGGGAAAATTAGGATTATTTAATGAAGAAGAGCAAGATAAAGAATTAATAAACGAATTACTCGATATGATGAAGAAATATGAAGCGGATTATACAAATACGTTCCGAGCGTTAACGGTCAACAAGTTGGAAATGACTTCTCTTCACGATCAAGAAGATTTTGATCAATGGCAAAAAAAGTGGCAAGAGCGACGTTCTAGACAACAACAGTCGATGGAAGAATCGACCCAATTAATGAAAGAACGAAATCCATCAGTTATTCCTCGAAATCATCGTGTGGAAGAAGCGTTGGATGCAGCAGTAAATAATGGTGATTACAGTGTGATGGAACGTTTACTAAAAGTACTTGCTAATCCTTTTGATGATTCGCCGGAACATCAAGAATATAGCCAATTACCTGTACCTTCGAATTTACCGTATCGTACTTTTTGTGGTACTTGATTTTTCTAAAATGTTGTATGAATCTGACCAGAAATGGCAATAAAATAATATGTTTAAACAGACTTTTTTAAGAAGGAGAATGGACGAATGGATGAATTGAAAGTAGGGGAAATCTTCACGATTACCGACGAAAATGACGAGGAATTAGAAGTTGAAGTTCTTGCAGCGATTAATATTGAAGGAACGGAATATGTTGCGGTAGGATTTGTGGAAGATTTACAAGAAGAAACAGAAGAGGATATCGATGTTTTCTTCTTAAAGGTAGATGAAGAAGGAGATTTTAGTGCCATTGAAAGTGATGAGGAATTCGATAAAGTATCATCTGCCTTTGATGAAATAATGGAAGAAGAAGAGTAGTTTAAAAATTGGAAAGAAGCAAAACGCGCCTAAGATTTAGGGGCGTTTTGCTATTTTTTTTAGAATGAACGATATCTAAGGAAAGAAATGAAAAATTTCTTAACAAACATAGTTGGTTTTTCATGAACCATACTAAAGATATAGGAGTGTGTTTACATCCTTATTAAGACTATTTTTAGTTAATAATACCTATATATGCGATGTTTCAACAGTTTAAATTATATTCGGGGCAAAAATTTATTAAATAAATCAAAAAAGTCTGAAAAATAATATTTATGATTCGTTAAATTTACGTGGAAACGATTTTTTTTATAATTATTTACGATTATTTTACAAATAATCTATTTCTTTCGAATTATTTTTCTAATAATGTAGGTAATATAAAGTCTACTTTATTCGTATGAAATTTTACAATTACTAATTTACTACATGATTTACCAATAGCACATTAAACAAATAATGGAGGGCAAATGAATGCATTTTTCTAAAAAAAGTAGGGATCGTTTCTTCAAAGCAACACTGGCAACGACGCTTGTAGCTTCAACAATTGGATCCGTTACACCAACTGTGTTGGCAGCGGAATCGGAAGGGAAAAGTAATCAATCTGAAAAAGTAGCTCAATATCAACACCCAGCGAAACAAAGTGTGGATAAAAAAGAGAATGGTAAAGGGAACGGAAAAGGGAAAGACAAAGATAAGGGAAAAGGGAAAAAAGATTTTGAATTAACGATAATGCATACGAATGATTCCCATGCCCATTTAGACAATGTTCCAAAGTTAGTTACAGCTGTTGAAACAGTGAGAGCAGAAAACAAAAATACACTTCTTTTAAATGCTGGAGATGTATTTAGTGGCACTCTATTTTTTAATGAGTTTCAAGGGCAAGCCGATTTAACGTTTTTAAATTTAATGGGTTATGATGCAATGACTTTTGGTAATCATGAATTTGATTTAGGTTCTTCGCCGGAAGGTCATCAAGCACTAGTTGATTTTATTGAAGGGGCAAAATTCCCATTTGTAAGTGCTAATGTTGACTTCTCACAAGATAATAAGTTTGACGGACTATTCTCTGATTTAGTTTCAAGCAAACCGAAGGACGGGAAAATCTATCAAGGAATTGTAAAGAAAATTAAAGGCGAAAAAGTTGGGATTTTCGGTTTAACGACGGAAGAAACGGCTGCCATTTCAAGTCCTGGCAGTATCGCTTTTGAAAACTATATTAAAGAAGCAGAAAAAGCAGTAAAAGCTTTCGAAAAAATGGGTGTAGACAAAATTGTTGCCTTAACTCATATTGGATACGACGATAATGCTGAAATCGATAATGATTTAGTTTTAGCAAGTGCAGTTGAAGGAATTGATGTTATTGTAGGTGGTCATAGTCATACACAATTAGATGAACCTACTTTAGTTGTTGAAGATTTAGATGGAGAAGAAAAGGAACCAACAGTAATTGTACAAGCTTATCAGTATAGTGAATTTTTAGGCCAATTAAATCTTACTTTTGACAAACAAGGTGTTATTACAGAGTATGGTGGCCAACTGCTAGAAGTGAATTCTTTTGAAGAAGATCCAGAAGCAAAAGAGCTATTAGCTCCTTATTCGGATAGAATAGCTGAAATTACGAATGAAGAAATTGGCGTAACATTAAATGAACCCCTTACAAATCCTCGCATCACAGATAGTGGAAATACGGAAGGGGTCAGCGTCAGAAATAGTGAAACGATTCTTGGTAATTTAATTACGAACGGTATGCTTGAAAAAGCGAAACAGTATAACGAAAATGTTGTATTAGCCTTTCAAAATGGTGGCGGTATCCGTTCAGCTATTGATGCTGGACCAGTAACCGTTGGAGAAGTGATTACCGTTTTACCTTTTGGAAATACATTGGCAACGATGACGGTTACAGGTGCCGAGTTAAAAGCTGCCTTTGAAATTAGTTTTAAAGAATACCCAGCTGAAAACGGTGGATTTTTACATGTAGCTGGTGGGAAAGTTGAATTTGATTCAACAAAACCAGTTGGAGAACGGGTAGTTGCCATCTATTACAAGGATGCAGAAGGTAATTTTGTAGAAATTCAAGATGATGAAACATATACAGTTGCAACAAATGCTTTCACTGCTAAAGGTGGAGATGGTTACGACGTATTCGCAACAGCATATGCTGAAGGACGTGTGACCGATTTAGGTTTATCCGATTGGGAAAACTTCCGTGATTATTTAGTAAGTGTAGAAAGTATTCCAACATCTACTGAAGGAAGGATAGTTGATGTATCAAAGGAGGTTTCTAGGGGAGATTTAATGATCTCCCAATATATTGAAGGAAGTAGTTATAATAAAGCGATTGAATTGTATAACGCTTCTAGTTCCGTCATCGATCTTTCCGAGTACACATTAGAGATTTATACAAATGGTGCTCCTGAGAGCGTTAAATCTATGGAATTACATGGCACTTTAGAAGCTGGAGAAGCGATTGTTTTATATCATGGCCAAGCAACGGATGAAATTAAATCAGTCGGTCAAATAGAAAATTCGACGGTGATTAATTTTAATGGAAATGATCCTTTAGTTTTAAAAAAGAATGATGAAATAGTCGATTCCATTGGACAAATTGGATCAAGTAGTGATTTTGCAAAAGATGTAACTCTCGTACGAAATGCGGATGTAACGACTGGAGATGCCATCCCGACTGATGCTTTTACATTTGAGACGGAATGGACGAATTTAGGGAAAGACTCCTTTGAAAATCTTGGCCAACATCCTTACATTGTTGAAGAGCCAGGAGAGGGGGAAACAATTACCATTGCCCAAGCTCGCGAACAAGGGACTGGAGAGGTACAAGTACAAGGAATTGTAACGGGGAAATTAAAAAATACGATCCATATTCAAGATGAAACTGCTGCTATTGCTGTATATGGTTTAGCAGATTCAGTAGAAGTTGGAGATGAAGTCGTATTATCTGGAGAACTAGCGGACTATAGAGGGCTTTTGCAACTTCAAAGTCCTTCTTTAGTCGAAAGAGTCTCTACTGGAAATGAATTTTCTCCTATTGACATAACAGGTGCGGGGATTAATGAAGAGAATGAGTCCAAATTAGCAACTGTACAACAAGTAACGGTTACGGCTAATAATGGTTCAGGAAATTATGCAGCAAACGATTCTGAAGGGAATAACTTTGTTGTACGTGATGAAAATGGTTCCTTAGGATTAGAAGTAGGGAAAACCTATGATTCTCTTACTGGGATTATTCAACAATATAATAGCACGTATCAAATTATACCGCGTGGTTTAGCGGATGTGATTGAAGATGCAACAAAAGTACAGGGAATTAAACCTTCTATTAGTTCCACATTAATTCCTGTAGGAACTGCAATTGAGCTTTCAACTATAACAGAAGGTGCAACAATTCATTACACATTGGACGGTTCAGAACCAACAAAGGATAGTGCTGTATATTCAGAACCAATTGTCATCAATGAACCAACAACTATTAAAGCGATTGCTATAAAAGAAGGTTTAACGGATAGTGATATCTTTAGTATATCCTATGAAGTATATGATGAATCACCAACGATTAGCCAAATTCAAGGGGCTGATCACACATCTTCCTTTGACGGTAGTGTTGTAGACGGGGTTCAAGGGGTAATTACTTCTTTGTTTGAGTTAGATGGTAGCCAATACTTCTATATGCAATCTGCAAAGGGGACAGAAGATAATGATTCTAGTACTTCAGAAGGAATTGTTGTCTATGCAGGTAATGCTTCATCTTCATACTCATTCAAAGTGGGAGATCTAGTAAGTGTTACTGGTACTGTAGATGAATACCGTTTAGACGGATATGATGATGCGGATACAGATTTAACTGTAACGGAAATTAATGCGAGAAACGGTTCGATTACAGTTGTGAAAAGTAATGTAGAATTACCAGATCCAGTTGTTATTACACCATCTATGATTCCTTCTGAATCGATTGATGATGATGAATTAACATCCTTTGACCCAACGAGCGATGCGATTGATTTCTGGGAAAGCCTAGAAGGAATGCGCGTTCAAATTGGTGAAGGCACAGAAAGTAGCTTGCGTGTTGTTTCTCCAGAAGAGTACGGTGAAATTATAACTGTATTTGACTCAATTGAAGCTACTACAACGAACGGTGGTCTATTATTAGGTGAAACGGATACGAATCCTGAACGAATTCAACTGAAGTTATTTAACGGTGAAAAGGAAGTAACAAATGGTGGCGATATTAATACAGGCGATCAAGTTAATGGACCTATCACTGGTATTGTAAACTATGGTTATTCCAACTATAAAGTCTATGTAGATAATACAGATGTTCAAAGTAAAATAGTCGATGGTGGAAAGGCACCAGATACAACTGCTATTACAGCATCCGACGAAAAGTTAACAATCGCATCTTATAATTTGGAAAACTTCTCTGCCCAATCTGATTCAGAAAAAGTGAAGAAAATTGCTGTAGCCATTGCGGACAAATTAAATTCACCTGATATTGTTGGAGTTACAGAGATGCAAGATAATGATGGTCAAACTGATTCAGGAAGTTCAGCTGCGGATCAAAGTTATCAAACATTGATTAATGCCATCGCTGCTGAAGGTGGTCCTCAATATGAATATGTCAATATTGATCCAGAGTATAATCAAGATGGTGGAGCACCTGGTGGTAACATTCGTGTCGGTTTCCTTTATAATCCTGAACGAGTATCGTTAACTGAAGCACAAGCCGTTGGTAACGCAACTACGGGGACGGAATATGTTAATGGGGCGTTAACATTAAATCCAGGACGTATTGATCCTACAAATGATGCCTTTTCTAATAGTAGAAAACCTTTAGCTGCACAGTTTACATTTAATGATGAACAAGTTATTGTCATTGCAAATCATTGGAATTCAAAGTCAGGTGACTCACCTTTATTTGGTTCAATCCAACCGCCTGTACTAGGCAGTGAACAACAACGGATTCAGATAGCTTCTATTATTCGAAACTTTGTAGAATCGATTCAATCACAAAATCCAGAAGCAAATATTGTAGCATTGGGAGACTTTAATGATTTCCAATGGACGCCTGCCCTTCAAACATTAGAAGGGGACAATGAATCAATGGTGAATATGATTTATTCATTAGATGAAGCGGATCGTTATACGTATACGTACCAAGGAAATTCTCAAGCACTAGATCACATTTTCGTATCTAGCAATCTAGTTGAGAAAGCAGTACTTGATATTTTACACGTTAATTCCGACTTTACTGAAGAATCAGGTCGTGCAAGTGACCATGATCCAGTGTTAACACAAATTGATTTTAAATAATGAAAAGGAGATGCTCAGCTAAGAGCATCTCCTTTTTCTATATTCAATTTAACCTAATGCCACATCTAAAATCATCATAATGGTAAATCCAATCATTAATGACAAGACAGCTAAGTCTTTGTTTCCTTCTTCTTGTGAGCTTGGAATAACTTCCTCTACGACAACAAAAATCATTGCACCAGCTGCAAAGGCTAATGCGAAGGGTAATAATGGTTCAATAAAAGCAACTGCCAGAAATCCAATAATGGCAGAAATAGGTTCTACCATCCCTGAAAATTGACCAAAAAGAAAACTTTTCTTTTTGGATAATCCGTCCCGTAGAAGGGGCATTGAAACTGCAGCACCTTCAGGTATGTTTTGGATACCAATCCCGATTGCTAAAGCAAGGGCTCCAGCAACTGAAGCGGAAGGGGAACCAAGGGAAGCAGCTCCAAAAGAAACACCAATAGCTAATCCTTCCGGTATGTTATGCAATGTGATGGCAAGGACTAACAAAGTACTTCGCTTTCTTCGTTTTGGTTGTATACCCTCAGCTGTTTCAATTGCTGCATTCGGATGAAGGTGGGGCAACAGTTTATCAATGGCAAAAAGAAAAGCACCACCAAGTAAAAAACCAATTGCTACAGAGAGCCATGAAGGAAAACGTCCCCCCTCTGCCATTTCTAACGCAGGGGATAGTAAAGACCAAAAGCTTGCAGCAATCATAACACCGCCGGCAAAGCCTAACATACTATCTAAAAAACGTTGATTGAAATTTTTTGTTGTAAAAACGAGTGCAGCACCTAATGCTGTCATTCCCCAAGTAAACAATGTAGCGAGTATTACTTGATAAATTGGTTTTAGTGTTAGGATAAAGTCGATCATTGAAACACCCCCTTATGTATCCCTTACCAAAATCTTCTTATAGCAAATTTTAAGCTTATAAAATGAGGAAATCAATGGATGAATGCCAAGATTATCATCATCATTGTTCGAAAAAGAGAATCATCTTTATAAAATACTCCTAATAGTAGTTTATATTTTGTACTTAAAAGATTTTTCAATAGAAGTTTGCTTTTGATGAAAAGTGAATGATCGATGTATTTTTTATGTTGCTGGTTAATAAAGTGATATAAAGAAACCTTTTTCTTTTCGTCTCCAAAATAGAAGTTATAAAAAGAGCAACGTTACGATGGTATTCCTAACATAAAAAACTTGGTAAGTTGCAAACTAACTTTAGGAGGCGGTTCTATGAATTTAGATCAACAAGTTATTTCAATTTTAAAGGATAAAATTAAACTTATTCAGACGGAAAAGGGCGCGATATATTTAGTTGGTCCGATAAAATTACCTGTGAACTTATATGATGAAACGGTTACTTTCCAATGGTATTGTTGGTTAAATTGTGATGAAGTATATCAAGATATTGAAAAAATTGTTGAAAAACTATCTTCGATTAATTTAGCTGAAATGCAGCAATCGAGTGTTCTCGTTTATGGAAATTTTACTGATGAGGATGATGCGATAATAAGAATGCATTCCATCTGTCATACAGGCGATATTTTTGGAAGTAAAAGGTGCGATTGTGGTTATCAACTGAAACAATCCATGAAAATTATTGTAGATCATGGAACAGGAGCATTATTTTATTTAGCCAATCATGAAGGAAGAGGCATTGGTTTATTTAGTAAAGCAATGGCTTACCTTCTACAAGAAAATGGCTATGACACAGTAGATGCTAACTATGCATTGGGCTTTGTTAATGATTCAAGAAATTATGACGATGCGATTCAAGTGTTAAAAGCGCTTCGTTCCAAGCCTGTCACACTTATTACAAATAATCCGAAAAAATTAGAAGCTCTGAAACAATCAGGTTTATCCGTTAATGCTAGAAGGCCATTATGGGGTGACGTTTCTGAATATAATAAAAATTATTTACAAACGAAAATTAATCGCTCTGGTCATTTAAACGAGGATGGGGCGTGTTGTAACGATTAAAGGATTTAGTTTACCTATTGAAGAAGAGGAGTTGACCAAACTGGAAAACGTGAAGGAAGACATGAGCGAGTCATCCCATTGCAGAAAAAGTCATCATCCAGAAAGCGTGAAAAAGGATTTAACGAACCGCCTTAACCGAATTGAAGGGCAAATTCGTGGAATAAAAGGGATGGTTGATCGGGATGTCTATTGTGACGACATTATCACGCAATTAGCTGCCACACAATCAGCGTTAAACAGTGTAGCGAAAGTTCTATTACAAGGTCATTTAAAGGGATGTGTTGTAGATCGTTTAGCTGTTGGGGATGAAGAAGTTTTGGACGAGTTGTTAGTGACGATTCAAAAGTTAATGAGGAAATAATATACCCCTATATAGTATTAAGAGAGCTATTAAAACATAAGGAGTGATGCAAATGGAGAACGTAACTTTAAACGTTAAAGGGATGTCATGTGGACATTGCGTGAAAGCCGTTGAAGGAAGTGTTGGTGCTTTAGATGGTGTTCATGAAGAAAAGTTAATTTAGAACAGGGAAAAGTTGATGTAGCTTATAATGAACAACAAGTAACCCTTACTCAAATTAAAGAAACGATTGATGATCAAGGTTATGATGTTGAATAGAAGTTTTTCAAGAGTGCTCTATTAAAGCACTCTCTTTCATATCAATTATATACCCTGTAAAGGTATTGGGAAGTAGGTGAAAGAAAATTGACAAATGAACAAAGGGAAACAAGTTTGCACATTACTGGCATGACCTGTGCAGCCTGTGCAACGAGAATTGAGAGGGGCCTTCAAAAATTTAAAGGAATCTCGTTAGCCAACGTAAATTTAGCCTTGGAAAATGCAACGGTACAATTTAATCCATCTGAAGTGTCGGTTACGGATATTATTCGTCGTGTGGAGCAGTTAGGTTATGGTGCCCATGTAAAAGACAATGAACGAGGGGGAGTCGATTTTCGACAACAGGCGATTGAAAAACTAAAAGTAAAGTTCATCGTTTCGACTGTTCTTTCCATTCCGCTTTTATGGACAATGGTTGGTCACTTCACATTTACGTCTTTTCTTTATATACCGGACTTTTTAAATGATCCATGGGTTCAAATGGTAATAGCAACACCGGTACAATTTATTATTGGCTGGCAGTTTTATGTTAGTGCATTTAAAGCTTTAAAAAATCAAAGTGCTAATATGGATGTTCTTGTTGCAATGGGTACATCCGCTGCGTATTTATATAGCGTTTTTCAAACGATATCAAAAGGAACTAGTTATCATTCCCAACTTTATTTTGAAACAAGCGCGGTACTAATTACTTTAATTTTGCTCGGGAAATTACTTGAAGCGAAAGCAAAAGGTCGCTCCTCTGAAGCGATTAAAAAGTTGATGAAGTTACAAGCAAAAACTGCCCTTGTTCTACGAAAGGATATGGAAAAAGAGATTCCGCTAGAGGAAGTTGCCATTGGGGACATTATGCTCGTTAAACCCGGAGAAAAAATCCCAGTAGATGGTGAAATTCTAGAAGGGAATACGGCGGTCGATGAATCGATGTTAACAGGGGAAAGTCTTCCAATCGATAAAACAATCGGTTCAACGGTATATGGTTCTACTATAAATAAAAATGGTTTTATTAAAATGAAAGCAACAAAGGTAGGAAGAGATACAGCTTTATCCCAAATTATTAAAGTAGTAGAAGATGCCCAAGGATCTAAAGCACCTATACAGCGTTTAGCTGATAAGATTTCGGGAATTTTTGTTCCAATCGTGATTGGGATTGCGATCGTTACTTATTTAACTTGGCTTGTCTTTATAACGCCTGGAGAATTTGCTCCAGCATTAGAAGCTTTAATAGCTGTACTTGTAATTGCATGTCCATGTGCTTTAGGACTTGCAACCCCAACTTCAATAATGGCTGGTTCTGGGCGTGCAGCCGAGTTAGGGATTTTATTTAAAGGTGGAGAACATCTTGAACAAACCTATCAAATAGACACAATAGTTATAGATAAAACAGGGACAATTACAAACGGGAAGCCAGAACTTACAGATGTTTTTGTCGTAGAGGGGATGAGTGAAAGATTGTTTCTTTCTTTTCTCGGTTCGATCGAAAGGAAATCTGAGCATCCCCTTGCCCAAGCTATTGTACAAGGAATTAGTAAACGAAGAATTGAAATGAGAGATGTTCGTGAATTTGAAGCTATTCCAGGATACGGAGTAAAAGGAATCGTAAATCAAAAAGAAGTAGTTGTTGGTACACGTAAACTAATAGAGCAATACAATATTGATAGTTTTGCTGTTGTTTCTTTAATGGAACGACTTGAATCAGAGGGGAAAACCGTTATATTAGCGAGTATTGATGGACAATTTGCAGGATTAGTAGCTGTTGCAGATACAGTAAAAGAGAGTTCTAAAAAAGCTATTGAACGACTTCATAAAATGAAAATGGATGTCATTATGATGACAGGGGATAATGAGCGGACAGCTCAGGCAATTGCAAGACAAGTGGGAATCACTCGAATTATTGCAGAAGTGCTCCCTGAAGAAAAAACTGCACAAATAAAGAAATTACAAGGGATGGGAAAAAAGGTTGCCATGGTAGGAGATGGTATTAACGATGCACCAGCGTTAGCTGTTGCTAATATTGGAATGGCCATTGGTACAGGTACGGATGTTGCGATGGAAACCGCAGATATTACGTTAATTCGTGGTGATTTGAATAGTATTGCTGATGCGATCATTATGAGTCATAAAACGATGAGAAATATAAAACAAAACTTATTTTGGACTTTTGGTTATAATACTCTAGGTATTCCAATTGCAGCTGCGGGTTTCCTTGCTCCATGGTTAGCAGGAGCTGCAATGGCCTTTAGTTCTGTATCCGTTGTTTTTAATGCACTATTGTTACAAAAAGTTGAAATAAGTAAATAATCGTTTCATAGAAGAAATGTCTCCATTTTTTAAACATTATAATATGTAGTTATTTTCATGAATAGAAACGAGTTCAAAGTTCAATCCTTAATATAGAAAGAGAATATTAGGAGGATTAGAATGGGTCATAAATTATTAACTAGCATCATGACAATTGTTGCAGCCCTTTCATTGGCAGCTTGCGGAGTAAATGATACGAATAATGGAGATACGACGGAAACGGGTACGAATGTTACGAATAATCAAGAAGGAATGGATAAACAGCCAGAAGCAGATGGCGGACATGGTGAACATACTGAGCATAATGGGCAAGTACCAGAAGGGTTAAAAGAAGCAGAAAATCCTAAGTATCCAGTTGGTAGTACAGCCATTGTAAACGCAAGTCATACAGATGGAATGGAAGGGGCAGTAGCAACGATAAAGGCTGCCTATGATACGACGGTTTATTCCGTTTCTTACACACCTACGAACGGTGATCCTTATGAGGAAAATCATAAATGGTTTGTAGAAGGGGAATTGGACCCGGTTGACGAAGGAACGTTAGATCAAGGGGCTGATGTAATTATTAACGCAGACCATTTAGAGGGTATGTTAGGTGCGCAAGGCGTCATTGATACTGTTGAAGAGACAACTGTTTATGTGGTTGATTATACGAACTCATTAGGAGAAACTGTAACAGATCATTATTGGTTAAAAGAAAGTGAATTAGCCCCAGAGCAATAATCGGGTGCCCAATTAAAGTGCTTCTTTAATTGGGTATTTTTTTTATTTCGAAAGTAACATAAGAAGGGTAACTTGAAACTTGTTTTATAAAAGCAAAAGTTAGAATAATGTTAACTTAATATTGAATAAAATAAGAGTATTCCAGCAAATTCATGTTAATGGCAATGTGCAAATTCCATGTTTCAAATGAATTTTTACAATTACTCTTTGAAATTTTTAGAATAGTCTGATAAAATCGGATAACACTGATTAATTCATAATCAGCGACTATCAAACAAAAGAGGGAAATAAAATGAAGTACTCCGAAAAAATTTTAAATACGCCATCATCGTTTATTCGAAATATTTTAAAGGTGACAGATGCACCAGATGTCATTTCCTTTGCAGGAGGATTACCAAATCCTATCTCGTTTCCGATTGAAGATTTACAAAAATCGATTCATTGTGCCATTGAAGAAAATGGAGCGAAATTATTCCAATATTCTACTACAGAAGGTTATTTACCATTACGCCAATATATTGCTGATAAATATAAAAAGGACTATGGCTTAAATTTCAATCCTGAAGATATTCTTATTACAACCGGTTCTCAACAAGCATTACAACTTATTTCGCAAGTTCTTGTAAATAAAGGAGAAGGAATTGTTATGGAAGAGCCTGGTTATTTAGGAGCTATTCAAGCCTTTACTTTAGCTGAACCAAGTTTTTATTCTGTTCAGTTAAAAGAAGATGGGCTAAATGTAGAACAATTGGAGAATACGTTAAAGCATAATCAGCATATTAAATTTATTTATCTTGTACCAAATTTTCATAACCCAACAGGTATTACATATACGAAAGATAATCGGGAAGCTATTTATGAAGTGATAAAAAAATATGATGTTGTTTTAATTGAAGATGATCCTTATGGTGAATTGCGTTGGAGTGGTGAAAAAATACCTTACATTGGTGCTGGACGTTTAGAGAATTCAGTATTGTTAGGTTCCTTCTCTAAAATTGTCACACCAGGGATGCGAATCGGCTATATGGCAACGAAAAATAAAGAACTTATGAATCATGTGAATACAGCTAAACAAGCAACGGATTTGCACACGAACATTTTTTCCCAAATGATTATTCACAAATATTTAGTAAACAATGATTTACGATCCCATATAGAAAAAATCGTTCAACTGTACAAAACTCAAGCCGAAACGATGTTAAATGCAATAGCAAAATATTTCCCTACTTATGTGAACTATACAAAACCAGATGGGGGCATGTTTATTTGGGTGACGCTTCCGGAAGGAACATCTTCTTTGGACTTATTTTATAAAGCGATGGAAGAAAAAGTAGCCTTCGTACCAGGAGATCCATTTTATACAAATAAATCGAACGTCAACACATTCCGTTTAAATTATACAAACACTTCTCCGGAAATAATCGAAGAGGGAATTAAACGATTAGGGAACATTCTATATTCTTTATCGTCTGAAAAACAAACTGTATAATGGTACAATCTAAAAGGTAGAAACGTTTATGGCGTTTTCTACCTTTTATAAGTGTAAATAAAGTTGATGGGATTGTATTCGTTATATAAGTGAATTATTATATAATCATACGATTATATATGAGCGTCAATGGTGTAGGAGGAACATGGATTGTTAACATCTGTTTTGGCAACAATTATTTTTTTAGTAACATTAATATTTGTTATTTGGCAGCCGAAAAGTTTAAATATCGGTTGGACCGCTTGTGGCGGAGCAATACTTGCATTATTAGTAGGTGTAGTTAATTTTGAAGACGTTAGTGAAGTTATAGGGATTACTTGGAATGCCACTTTATCTTTTGTAGCGATTATTTTGATCTCATTGATTTTAGATGAAATTGGGTTATTTGAATGGGCTGCTTTACATATGGCTAGAGCTGCAAAAGGTAATGGGATAAAAATGTTCGTTTATGTTAGTATTTTAGGCGCTATTGTCGCAGCATTATTTGCAAACGATGGAGCGGCTTTAATCTTAACACCTATTGTTTTAGCGATGGTTCGAAATTTAAATTTTCAAGAAAAAATGATTTTCCCATTCATTATGGCAAGTGGATTTATTGCAGATACAACATCACTACCGTTCATTGTAAGTAATTTAGTTAACATTGTGTCGGCCGATTTCTTTAGTATCGGATTTGTTGAATATGCTTCGAGAATGATTATTCCAAACATCTTCTCTTTAGTTGCAACAATTTCAGTATTACTAATTTACTTTAGAAAAAGTATTCCAAGGAATTATGACATTTCTAAATTAAGAAATCCAAATGAGGCAATTAAAGACCATAAAATGTTTCATTTGTCATGGTATGTACTTGCGTTATTATTAATTGGTTACTTTACAAGTGAATTTATTGGTACGCCAGTTTCAATCATTGCTGGTGTCATTGCAATATTTTTCTTATTAATGGCTAGAAGAAGTTCAGTCGTGAATACAACTGCTGTTGTAAAAGGGGCACCATGGAATATCGTCTTTTTTTCCATAGGAATGTATGTTGTTGTATATGGTTTAGGGAATGCTTGGTTAACAGGGTCATTAGCTAGTGTTATTGAAACCTTTGCACAACAAGGTTTATTTGTAGCTACAATTGCTATGGGCTTCATCGCAGCAATTTTGTCGTCTGTGATGAACAATATGCCAACTGTTATGATTGATGCGTTAGCCATTGCAGAAACGAATACTAGTGGGATTATAAGAGAAGCTCTTATCTATGCGAATGTAATTGGTTCTGATTTAGGTCCAAAAATTACACCAATTGGTTCTCTCGCAACGTTAGTTTGGTTACACGTTTTATCCCAAAAGGGAGTTAAAATCTCTTGGGGAACTTATTTAAAAACAGGGATTATACTTACAATACCAATATTATTTATTACGTTATTAGGTTTATTTTTAACTTTGCTTATTTTATAAAGGAGAATCACTGTGGCAAAAAAAACACTCTATTTCTTATGTACGGGAAACTCATGTCGAAGTCAAATGGCTGAAGGATGGGCAAAACAAATTTTATCATCAGATGAATGGGAAGTAAAAAGTGCTGGGATTGAAGCTCATGGAGTAAATCCAAATGCAATTAAAGCAATGAAAGAAATTGGAATTGATATTTCAAACCAAACATCCGATATTATCGATTTGGAAACATTAAATAATGCTGATTTAGTAGTTACTTTATGTGGTGATGCAGCAGATAAATGTCCTGTTACACCACCATCTGTAAAACGTGAACATTGGGGCTTTGATGATCCAGCGAAAGCACAAGGTACGGAAGAGGAAAAGTGGAAAGTGTTCGAGCGGGTTCGAGATGATATTGGAGCAAGAATAAGAAAGTTCAAAGAAACAGGTGAATAATGAAGGATTATTTCCGTTTTAAGAAGCTACCATTATGGTAGCTTTTTTTAATTTGGAAGCTATTCATTGGTTAGACGAATATTAGCAAGATACGTAGATGGTTTTACATAAAACTAAAATGGAATAAAAAAATTCAGAAAAATAGTTGTATTTTGCAAATAATTAGTGTATAAATAAATTAAGAGGTGAGATGATGGAAAACAAACGTGATATTTTCCATTTACTAACGAGAAGATTCGGTTTATTGGATAAAAATTGCTGTTCTGTAGGCAACTTTGATATATCAATCGTTCAAAGTCATATCCTTTATGAAATTGACAAACATGTTGAACCATCTATGCAGCAAATTGCCGAATCGTTAGCAATGGATATTACGACATTTAGTAGACAAATCCAAACATTAGTAAATATGGAACTAGTTAAAAAAACTCCTTCATCACAAGATAAACGAGTATCCATTTTGAGTTTAACTGTGCAAGGGAAATTCGTTGCAACAAGTATTGACCAATCAATGAATGCTTATTTAGACGAAGTATTTTCACATATGAATGAATTTGAAAGAGAGACTGTTATACGTTCGCTAAAATTATTAAATGAAGCGATGTCAAAATCCACAGTTTGCTGTAAACCATTATATTAAGCAAGAGAAATCTTGCTTTTATATTTAATTAATACTTGCAAAATACAAGTAAAATAATTAGGAGGTTTAATGATGAAAAATGAAAGAGACTTAGGCATTATAACGAATTGCTGTAGTTCACCAAGTCAATACGTTCATTCGGAAACGGATAAACACTCAAACGATCGTATGGATCAATTACCTATAGCTATTATCGGTGCTGGTCCGATTGGTTTGGCAGCTGCTGCTCATTTAGTGGATCGTGGCCAAAACTTTATACTGCTAGAGGCGGGTTCAGGAGTTGGTCATCATGTATTGGAATGGGGTCATGTACGCCTATTTTCCCCTTGGCAATATAACATTGATAAAGTTGCAAAAAAATTGTTAAAGAATAGTGGGTGGAATGAGCCCCCTAAAGATGTTCTTCCAATTGGTAAGGAGTTAGTAGAAAATTATTTAGAACCATTAGCAAAACTTCCAGCAATTGAAAAAAATCTTCACTTACATTCAAAAGTTGTGTCGATTAGCAAAAAGGGGCTAGATAAAATGAAAAATCTAGCACGGGAAGAATCATCCTTTATGATCTATGTCGAACAGCAAGGGATTACTAAAAGAATTGAAGCGAGGGCTGTAATTGATGCAACGGGAACATGGTCACAACCTAACCCAGTTAATGCAGATAATATTTGGACATCGGAAGAGCGAAAACTGAATGAACAAATATATTATGGCATTCCTGATATTAAAGGAAGCCATAGAGAAAGATACGAAGGAAAAAGGGTGGCAGTTGTTGGTGGTGGTCATTCCGCAATTAATACAATTCTAGAGCTTTCTCTACTTGGAGATAATGTGGAAATTTCCTGGATTATGAGAAAGAAAAGAGTAGAGGATGCATACGGAGGAGAAGAAAAAGATGCACTTAAAGGAAGAGGGGAACTAGGTAGTCGTATTCACCAATTAGTTGATGGGGGTTTTGTTAAAGTGTTAACACCTTTTACAATCCGCCAATTAAATTCAAATGAAAATGGTATTGATTTAATCGGAGAATATGAAGGGAATGAATTCACGTTATCCGGAATCGATGAAATTATTACGAACACAGGTAGCCGTCCAGACTTCTCCTTCCTACGGGAAATTAGATTAAGTGTAGATGCAGCAACTGAAAGTGTAGAGGCATTATCCCCATTAATAGATCCAAACCTTCATAGTTGTGGTACAGTACGGCCGCATGGTGAAGAAATATTAAGACAACCTGAAAAAAATTTTTATATAGTTGGGATGAAAAGTTACGGACGTGCCCCTACATTTTTAATGGCGACAGGTTATGAACAAATCCGTTCTATTGTTTCTTATCTTTCGGGGGACATAGAGGCTTCGAAAAGGGTAGAGCTTGAATTGCCTGAAACGGGAGTTTGTAGTATTAACTTAGTTTCTGATACTTCAAATTGTTGCTGTAACTAAGGGGGAATAAAAATGACTGTTAATCACGGTGGTAACTTGCCAAAAGAGTATTTCTTGGCTTATATAAACCTTGTGATGAATGCCCATAATTGTTCATTAAATCAGGCGGAAGATTATATGTTGGACCATTTTTTTAAAGGGAATATCTATTCTTTTGGAACCTACACTTATTCTAACTTTGTAAAAGCAGTTCAGGAATTTTCAGAAGTAAAAAGAACTATGACATAAAGTGAGTCAAAAAATAGATTTTTTAAGGATAACTCAACTCAGATGCTTTAGAGTTGAGTTATTTAAAAAAAAGGAGGAATGAAAATGGCTGTTGAAATTAGAACGATGGTGAAAGAGGATTGGGAAGATGTAAAGAACATTTATTTAGCAGGAATTGCAACGGGAAATGCAACCTTTGAGGTAACTGCACCTAGTTATGAAAAATGGGATAGCACCCATCACCCAACATGTCGATTTGTTGCGGTAGAAGGTAACGAATGCTTAGGTTGGGTTAGTTTAAGTCAAGTATCAAATCGTTCCTGCTACGCCGGGATTGGTGAGGACAGTATTTATATAGCACCAACTGCGAAAGGAAAAGGAATAGGTACAATGTTGCTAAATAAACTAATAGAAGAAAGTGAAAAATTAGGTTATTGGACATTGCAAACATCAATCTTCCCCGAAAATAAGGCCAGCCTTCATTTACACGAAAAAGCAGGTTTTCGAGTTGTTGGAATACGTGAAAAAATCGGGAAGTTAAATGGGGTTTGGAGGGACGTTGTCTTTTTAGAAAGAAGAAGTAATAAAATTTAACATAGTTAGTAGGAAGCCATGTTACTAAATTTTTATTTGTAACCTAATCTTGGGTATCTACCTTGGATAGATTGAAATGTTAACGACTGTTTCATGCACTCTTAATTAAGGGTGCTTTTTATTTTTGAGAACGACGGAAAGGTGAGAGTCCTATATTCTTTTTATGTATAAAAAGATTGATAATACTCAAAATAGTACGGATGGAGGTGAAAAAATAGTGGATAAAAATAACAACCGTCGACAAGACCAAAACAACCGTGAAGAATTCGCAGAAGATTTAAATTTTAGCCGTAATCAAAACGAAAATAACCGTGAAGAGTTTGCTGAAGATTTAAATTTCAATCGCAACCAAGATGCAAACAATCGTGAAGAGTTTGCAGAGGATTTAAACTTAAACCGTGACCTTGATCAAAATAAAAACAACCGTGAAAATCGTTAAGGAATTATTTTAGTGAAAAAATGAAAAACCCTGAATAGGGAACACTTACGAATTGAAGTGTCCTTGTTCGGGTTTTTTTAAGTACAAGTTTCTTTCTTCAGAAAGCTGTAAGTATCTTCCTATAAGGATGAAACAGAATGTAATAGAGATTTTCCGATATTTACGCTTCTCTTTGGATGAATAAACTTCATTCCGACGCCAATAATAAATAGGAATTCAGGGGAGGTAGTTTTGGTGGAAATACCAGCACGTGTAGGAGGAAAAAATGAAAAAAATAGTGAACGTAAGCTGAAATGGTGGCAACTTTCCTTAATTGGCGTTGGTTGTACAATTGGAACAGGTTATTTTCTCGGATCAGGTATTGGTATATCAAAAACTGGCCCTTCCATTGTGATTTCATTTATACTCGCTGGGCTAACAGCAATGATTGTTTCGGAGTTACTTGGAAAAATGTTTGTTCAGGATCCGCAAAAAGGTTCGTTTCGATCATATGCTAAAAAGGCTTTTGGACGTTGGGCTGGATTCAGTAGTGGATGGGTATATTGGTTTTCAGAAATGCTTATTTCCGGTAGTCAATTGACAGCCCTTTCGATTTTAACTCGCTTCTGGTTTCCGAATGTTCCGTTATGGATTTTAGCATCGATCTATGCTGCCCTTGGAATCATTGTCGTATTGATTGGAACAAAAGGCTTTGAACGAACCGAAAACTTATTTGCCGTCATGAAAGTGGCCGCAATATTTATGTTTATCATACTCGCCATTCTTTTGCTATTTGGTTTTTTCGGTGGTAGTATTCGTGACTTTAATGTTCCGAACACTCCAGATGAATTATTTGCCAATGGATTAACTGGTTTATGGTCATCCTTAATTTTTGGTTTTTATGCTTTTGGTGGTATTGAAATCATGGGGATTTTATCAGTAAGGCTCGAACAAAAGAAAGAAGTAATCAAATCGACGACAGTCATGTTAATCATGTTATTGTCCATTTATATAATTTCTATCATTTTGGCTTCAACTTTAGTTGCATTTGATCAGTTTAATGCCGAAGAAAGTCCCTTTGTTATTGCTCTAGCGGATTACAATTTAAATTTTTTCCCTCATGTATTTAATGCAGGAATTATTATTGCAGGTTTTTCTACAATGGCTGCTTCTTTATTTGCGGTCACTAGTATGCTTGTTACGATGGCTGAAGAAGGAGATGCACCGAAACTTTTTTCAAAAAAAGGGAAACTTAAAGTGCCACCTTTCGCATTAGCATTAACGATTTCCATTTTAGTCATTTCGATTGTTATTTCTAGACTCGTACCAGACAAAGTATATGAGTATATTACAACAGCAGCTGGATTAATGCTCATTTATAATTGGTTTTTTATTCTTGTATCATTCCCTAAACTAATCAAAGCAACAACCTTTGACCATATAAAGCGAATTTCAGCGATGTTACTAATATTACTTGCAGTAAGCGGCACTATTTTTGATAAAACGAATCGCATGGGTTTTTTCGTGAGTATACTCTTCGTTGCATTGGTCTTGATTGTCATACTATTTATGCGAAAAGGGAAGAAGAAAAAAAACGAATTACCTCGAGGGGTTTAACTTTGTCATGAGAGAAATAGTAATTTAAAGGCTTGTACACCAAAATACACGCCAAATCCAATGAGTGATAGTCCTGATATGATTGAAATAGCACCTAATAATTTTGTTGTTAAAATTTTTCTGAAGCTACTAGCAATAAAAGCCATCGTAATATCCCAGATGAATAATCCGACAAAAATAGCTAAGCTATATAAAATAATATGGTCTATATCGTAAGTTGAAACGGTTTTTGCAAGAACAGAACCAAAAATACCTAGCCAGAACAGCATATAGATAATGGATTCGTGATGGATAATAAAAAACCGTAAAAAAATGATTTTTTTAATGAATTTCCCTTTACGTTTTTCATTTTTACTTCTTTTCCAGCATTCACAATACTATCAACGCCTGTATAAATAAGAACAAAACAACCAAATGACCATAATAATGTTTGCATAAATGGTGTTTCAAGAAAATGAAACACCCCTAAATAAACAATAAGCATATAGATAGCATCCGCTAACATGGCACCTAATCCGACTAGCCATGCATGTCCAAAGCCACCATATATACCTTTCGTTAATTGTGCTGCGTTTACGGGACCGATAGGGGCAGCAAGTGATATCCCTAGAAAAACGTATCCAAAAAATATACTCATTTTATAACTCCTTTAGTAACAGATAGATGGTTTTTACCATCCTATTCATTCTTTGAACGTAATAGGACAGATTATTAAATCTTCACAATCTAAATATTTTTAAGGAGTAGAACTAATGCCCGTTTATGTATATCAGACCTTTGAAATTAACCAAGGAAAATTTAAAGAGGCCATCGAAAACTTACAAAACATTAAAAAATACCGAAATGAACATTATGATCATACTGTTGAAGTGTTCATTCCTATTACTGGTCAAGATTATAAGTATGCACTACTTGCAACATACGAGGGGTTAGGGGAAATGGAAATTCAAAATCGTAAAATGTACGATGATGATGAGTATTTAAAGTTAATTGGTGATTTTTTCTTAGAACATGTTGTTCAAGGAACGATGTATACTCAAATGTTCCGGGGGATTAATAAAAAGATTTCGAGTAAAGAAGAGAAATAAGAATATTTTAATATTGTCCCATTATTTTTCGAGTAATGGAATATTATTAAATGATAAAAAGCCATACTTACAGCGTAAAAAAGATGTAAGTATGGTTTTCATATATAGTTAATCTAATTTTAGTCCTTTTAAAGCTTCTGCCAACGCGTTATTTATATGTTCTTCTATTTTTTATTGTTAGAAAATCTTTATAAAAAGTTGTATTATAGACCCTAAATTTTCTTATTTCCCCAGTAATAAGTTTAACATAGAATTTATTTTCATTATAATATTGCTATATGTGTTACTACCAGTTATTTTCATATGATTATAGAAGAAAATTTTCCCTCCCTTTAATAAGTTGATTAGGAACTCATTATTTGGCAATTTAAACATCTCGTCCCCTAATTTAATATTTATTACATCATTATTCATTTTTTTGAAAGATAGTTTTATTTCATAACCTGGTAGAATAGTCTCGACAAATTCCTCCATTAAATAAGTATGGATTATGTCTGTAAAAACCATCCAATAAATCGGAAGGTAGTCTAAAAACTCCTCACCAAAGATGATCAAATCATTATGAAGAATTCTAATAAAACCGTAATAATACTCATCTTTGCTATTTTTAATAATGCGTTCAATTTCCTGATACCTATCTTTATCCTCAATGTTTATAAACTTCTTTTCAAAATCTTTAGGTGTTAATGGAACTTTCACTTCAATATTTGGGACTAATATAAATGTTTCTACTTTCATAGAATTAACCCTCCGCTTCATTTAAGGAGCAATATAGGTAGTTAATGGATACAATTGAGTAACTCTATTATTAACTAAATCTACACCTACTCTATATGTTATACCATTATAAGTGTAAGTTATTTGATTTGTGAAACTCCAACCTTTACTTCTTGCAGTGCTAATAGCAGTTGCATTTCTTTGAACTGCTTGACTTGCAATGTGATCAAGTGTCCTAGTACTCATATTTTTTACAAAAAACGTTTGTCCATTTTGTGGAGCTCTTATTCCAGCATTCCAGTAATTCATATGATGTCTTTGAAGGAAGTGCTGCATATCTTGTTTGGTAATTTTATAAGACCTACCACCAGCAGAAAAGACACGAGGAGAGTAATTTGCGATTACAGGTGCTACTCTGCTAACGGGTTGTGAAGTAACTGTTGCCAGGGTAGCTGAGGTTGCAGTTCTCTTCAAATAATAACGGTATGTTCCACTTACCAACGCTCTTACTGCTATTACTGCAATATATCCACAAGGTGGGCCACACATTATTTGGTATTCATCTTTTCTAATTGCTTCATCGGGTACAAAGTTATCTTCTAAAGTAATAGGAGAGTGTAGTTCTAATTCTTCTTGTCTTTCGAAGTAATCTATAAATTCTTTTTCGCCTTCAGTATTTACTAAGTAGCTAGTTGTTTTTATTAGTTTTATATTATTTTCTATAGAATACTTTTCATGATATTCATATTCTTCATGACCGATAGAAAGTCTGTATATTTTTTCATTTTCAGTCTCTTTTATTATAGTCGATGGGAAAATATTAAGGTCATCTGATGACAATGAGCTTGAATTTTCGGATTTTTCATTTTCTAAAATTATTTTATCTGATTCTGCATCTAAGGCTTGAGCAACTGTACTAAGTGGTACTAGAACTGCATTTAAAATCAAAAGTATTAGTGTAAACCAAATCATTCTTTTAATAATTGTTGCACATTATAACACTCCTTTTTATATTATATTTTACAGAGTATAATTGGTTTATATATACTCTTTATACAAATATATACAATTAATGAGTTGTAGGCAATCTCCTCTTTATTTAACTTCTAATAAATTATATATGTATTAGAAACACTGTTGAGATATTGTGTTGTAGTTAATATTAATAAAAAATATAGTAATAAAATAATGGTTAACTTTTTATGCAAGATAGGTTACCTTCTTTAAGAGTTTAAAGAAATATCAAAATAAACAATTAAAGCGTGAAATTAAATTAAAACGAATTTCTATTATTACAACAAAGAAATGAAAATTCCTATTCATATGTTCTAAAAGTTATGGCGAAAAGCCTGGTATTAGCTGAGAAACCTTCGGTAGCTCACGGTATTTAGATGTACTAAAATACAATAATAAAGGTTACGACTATTTATATGGAAATCGATATATTGTTGGTCACTAGGATATCCTGGTAGATCCAGAAAGTTACGATCTAAAAACGTGGAATATAGAAGATTTACCCTGTTACCTGACCATTTAAATTAATGGTTATTAAGCAATCTTGTAAGCAATTTAACTCCTTAAAAGCCCAATTTTTACATGTAACATGCCTCCAACGAATGATTTTATTTCTTCACTGAGTGGTAAAGTCGGAAGATTATTTAAAGAAATGGATCAAAAAGAATTTGAAGAAATTTTAGTGAAGATAAAATAATTCATTTGATTTAAATAAAGCACCTTAATTATTGAAAGTATTCAATAATTAAGGTGCTTAAATCATTAGACTTAATCAATTTTTATTCCTTTTAATAAATCTGCAAAAGGATTATTTAAAGGTTCTGCCTCTTTTTCTTGCTGTTTCAAGTACTTTTGTACACTTCGTTTATCCACTTTTCCTCCGCCTTCTTTTTTACGTCTTGCTTCAAAAGTCGATAATTTTTCACGATAGCCACATTTACATACGAATATTTGGCCATCTCCTTCACCGCGTAACTCTAACTTTTTCTTACATTGAGGACAACGAGCATTGGTCACACGGGATACGTTTTTGCGATGGCCGCATTCCCGATCTTGGCAAACGAGCATTTTTCCTTTTTTGCCGTTTACTTCTAACATCGGTTTTCCACAATCAGGACAAGACTTTGTGGAAATGTTATCATGTTTATATTTTTTATCGCTTGATTTAATTACTGAAACAATTTCTTTTGTATAATTTTTCATTTCAGAAATGAAGACTTCTTTTTTCAATTTACCGTGGGCGATTTTGTCCAATTTTTGTTCCCATTCAGCTGTTAAAGTAGGGGACTTCAAATCTTCTGGTACTAAATCTAAAAGCTGGCGACCTTTGGATGTGATATAAATCTCTTTACCGCCACGTTTTTCGATTAAGAAAGAATTAAATAATTTATCGATGATGTCTGCTCGAGTTGCAACGGTCCCTAATCCACCTGTAGATTTTAACGTTTCAGCTAATTGTTTGTTTTGAGTGTCCATATATTTCACAGGGTTTTCCATAGCGGACAGTAGTGTTGCTTCAGTGAATCGAGCAGGCGGTTTTGTTTGACCTGAAGTTTGAGCAATTAATTGAGTCGTTAAGGTTTGCCCTTTTTCTATTCGTGGCAAAATTTGCTCTTTCACTTCATCTGCTGTTTCTTCATCATCGAACCGGTTTTCATAAACTTCTTTCCAACCGCTCGATAAAATTGTTTTTCCCCGGGCAATGAAAGTTTCATCCCCAATTTTAGCGCTTAAGGTTAATTGTTCATATTCAAAAGCAGGGAATAGGACAGCTAAGAAACGTTTTACAACTAAATCGTATATTTTACGTTCTTTATCATTAAAATTAGAGAAATTCACATATCCTTCTGTTGGAATGATGGCATGGTGATCGCTTACTTTACTATCATCAACAAAGGATTTGTTCGCTTTAATTGGTTTGGATAATACTTTATTTGTCAGTTGACGATATTCACCAATACCACAAGCTTTCAGTCTCTCGGGCAATGTTGCTACAATATCGCTGGAAAGATAACGAGAGTCTGTACGAGGATATGTTAAAACTTTATGCTGCTCATACAATTTTTGCATAATATTTAATGTTTCTTTTGCGGAATAACCAAATATTTTATTGGCATCCCGTTGAAGTTCTGTTAAGTCATAAAGGCCAGGTGCAAATGTCTTTTTTGCTTTTCGATCAATGCTCGTAACGATAGCATTTTGTTTACCTAGTTTCTTAACAATAGCATCCATTTTTTCTTTATTAAAACTTCGGGTATTTCCTTGGGCATCTTGCCATGTTAATTTTAAGTTTTCTGTTGTCTGTGCTTCAATTCCATAATAAGTTTGTGGTTTGAAGTTTTTAATTTCCTCTTCTCTTTTCGCAATAATCGCAACGGTCGGTGTTTGAACTCGACCACAATTTAATTGGGCGTTAAAACGAGTAGTTAAAGCTCTTGTTGCATTTAACCCGATATACCAATCTGCTTCGGAACGAGCGACGGCAGAAGCATATAAGTTTTCGTAGGCTTTCCCAGGTTTTAAGTTTCTAAAACCTTCTTGAATTGCTTTATCTGTTACTGATGAAATCCATAAACGTTTAATAGGTTTTCGAACTTTTGCTTTGTCAATAATCCATCGGGCAACAAGTTCACCTTCACGACCTGCGTCGGTGGCAATAATAATTTCCGTTACGTCACCACGTAACAATTGGGATTTGACGGCGTTAAATTGTTTACCAGATTGCTTAATAACTGTTAGTTTTAACCGTTCTGGTAACATTGGTAAATCTTCTAAATTCCACGTTTTATATTTCAGGTCATAACTTTCAGGGTCAGCAAGAGTGACTAAATGACCTAATGCCCAAGTTACAATATATTTTTCCCCTTCTAAATAACCGTTTCCTTTTTTATTACATTTTAAAACTCGAGCTATGTCGCGCGCTACAGATGGTTTTTCAGCTAGCACTAAGCTTTTTGCCATGACAAACATCCTTTCTACATTCCATAAGTTTAAATATAGCATAGGTTTAATATACTTTCAGTTGATAAAGCGGACGGAAGAAAATGTGGAAGTTCATCAACCTATTGTTAAATTAATTGTTCGAAAATTTCAATAAACTATTAATTATAAAAGTTAAATGTTGTGCAGGTGTCAAAAAAACAAACGAATTGTAAAGCTATTGTAAATTTTATATTGCAGTTTTGTAATAACGTTTACATCACATGTGAGAATAATGAATAATAGTGTCGACAACATCGAAAGGGTGAAACAAAAAAGATGGATTGGCAGACAATGATTTTCCAATTTTTAGGCGGTTTAGGTTTATTCTTATTTGCAATTAAGTATATGGGGGATGGTCTCCAAAAAGCAGCAGGGGACCGTCTTCGTGATATATTAGATAGATTTACGACGAATCCATTAATGGGTGTGTTAGTCGGGATTGTTGTAACAGTCTTAATCCAATCAAGTTCAGGGACAACAGTTATTACTGTTGGATTAGTTAGTGCTGGATTTATGACTTTACGTCAAGCTATTGGGGTTATTATGGGTGCCAACATTGGTACGACTGTAACAGCCTTTATTATCGGGTTTGACGTTGGTGCTTATTCTTACCCAATCATGGCACTTGGTGCGGTACTATTATTCTTCTTTAAAAAGAATTCAGTTCAAAATATCGGCCAAATTTTATTCGGATTTGCAGGACTTTTCATCGGTTTAGAAATGATGGGCGATGGTATGAAACCGTTGCGAGACTGGGATGCTTTTATTGATTTAACAGTAAGCTTTAGTGATCACCCAATTTTAGGTGTACTCGCTGGGACATTGTTTACAGTCGTTGTTCAATCTTCATCGGCAACAGTAGGTATTTTACAAGGATTATATGCAGAAGGGTTGATTCCTTTACAAGGTGCACTTCCAGTATTGTTTGGGGATAATATAGGGACAACGATTACTGCTGTCTTAGCTGCTCTTGGTGCTTCAATTGTAGCTCGACGTGCTGCAGCTTCCCATGTAATTTTCAACTTAATTGGTACAATCATATTCCTATTGATCTTACCGTTATTTACAAATTATGTTGAATGGATTTCAGGCGTTTTAGAACTTGAAGATAAAATGCAAATTGCCTTTGCTCACGGTACATTTAACGTGATTAATACAATCATTCAACTTCCATTCGTTGGTGTGCTAGCATATATTGTGACAAAACTTGTTCCTGGTGAGGACAAGACAGTAGAGTATGCACCAAAACATTTAGATAAATCATTAATTGAACAATCTCCATCTATTGCTTTAGGACAAGCAAAGGAAGAGGTTGTGCGGATGGGTGAATTTGCCGTAAAAGGTCTTCAAGAGTCAATGGATTTCTTGTTCACAAGTGATACAAAGCATGTTGGAATGACGGTTCAACTAGAAGAGGCTATTAATAATTTAGATCGAATTACGACTGATTATCTCGTAGAGTTATCTAAAGAATCCCTTTCTGAACATGACTCGAAGGTACACCATTCATTACTTGAAAATATTCGGGATATTGAGCGAGTAGGGGATCATTTTGAAAACATTGTGGAACTTATTCAAACTAGAGAAATGAATCGTGTGAAGTTTAGTGATGATGCAAATCAAGAGTTAAAAGAAATGTTTGAGCTCGTATTAGATACGGTAAGTTTATCGGTATTAGCTTTAGATAAACAAAGTAAAGAATTTGCAAGAGAAGTAATAAGTAAAGAAGATCGTATCGATGAATTAGAACGGGTGTTACGTAAACGCCATATCCATCGATTAAATCGAGGCGAATGTTCCGCTTCAGCAGGTATTATTTACGCCGATATTGTAAGTAACTTAGAACGTGTTGGTGATCATGCCGTTAATATTGCTGAAACGATTTTAGAAGATAATCATCATATGATGTAGTTTCGAATAAAAAAGAGGCTGGGACATAACTAGCTTCAAATAGTGAGAAAGGTGAATTTGAGGAAACTCAAATTCACCTTTCTCTATTTTGGTGTGTAAATTCTTTTTTTCTTTAGTTAATGGCCGTGAATTTTCTTAAATTCACAGCCATTAACGCGAGGCCCATTTCGTTTTCTACCTTCGATTTTCCTCGTACAGAAAATCGAGTGAAACGCAAATTAGCCTTCAAGAATCCAAAAACTGGTTCCACATCGATTTTGCGTCTTCGATAAATGG
>NZ_RHLQ01000039.1 GCF_003711845.1 Lysinibacillus halotolerans | reverse complement strand
ACACTTTCTTGTCCATTTACATAACGTAATAATATTCGTATTTTTTCATCTTTTGTAATTTTAGTCATAAAAAACACCCCGTAAAAGTTAGATTGGTGTCTAACTTTTACGGGGCATATCAATCCGGATACGGTTTCTTTATAGATTTAGTACAGATTAATGACCTTTCAACTGAAACTTTACAAGGAATAAGTTGTCCTACTTTTATAATGCATAGTAAACATGATGGATCAGTACCTTTAGACCATCCATTTTTTGCCCATGAAAATATAACCTCTTCTGAAATGTGTTTGCTTGATACATGGGGACATTTAATTTGGCTCGGTAAATCTGCAAAAGAAACTGATGTAAGTCTTATTAACTTTCTTAAATCCCATTCAGTACATTCTGTAAGGAATGAACCAAGTTTAATTTGAAAATAAAAAAGGATAGATAGGGCCTATGTAATCGCTCTATCTATCCTTCCTCATTTTAAACAAAAATGTTACGTGATAAGACTAAATATTCAAGTCACCTCTAAACAATTTACTAAAAGTCAAAATTGTCTGGGTCTGATCCAAAGCGTTGATTTTTATTCAGTTGATTCATTTTTTCCATTTGTTCTGCTGAAAGTTCAAAATCAAATATTTGCATATTTTGCTCAATACGACTTGGAGTAACCGATTTTGGAATCGTAATAACATCGTTTTGATAATGCCAACGAAGAATGACTTGTGCCGTTGATTTACCAAGTTGCTGTGCAATGTCAGTAATGACTGCATCTTCAAGAACTCTTCCTTGACCTAGCGGAGACCATGCTGTTACTGCAATATCATTTTCTTTACAAAAAGCTCGCAGTTCTTCTTGAGCAAGATATGGTTGTAATTCAACTTGGTTCACCATTGGTTTAACATTTGCCTTTGCAAAAACTTTTTCTAAATGATGAATATGGTGGTTGGATACACCAGGTACACGAATTAATTTTTCTTCATATAGTCTCTCAATGGCGCGATAAGTATCTACAAATTTCCCTTCTACTGGCCAATGGGTTAAATATAGATCTACATATTCAAGTCCTAGTTTTTTTAATGATGTTTCAAATGCACGTAACGTCTCATCATAGCCTTGATCCGTGTTCCAAACCTTTGTCGTCACAAAGATTTCTTCTCTTGCAACGTTCGATTGGCGAATAGCTTCCCCTACTTCTGTTTCATTGTTATAAAGAGCAGCAGTATCAATGGCACGGTAGCCAACTTCAAGGGCCTTTACCATTGCTTGTAGAGCTACTTCAGGCTCTGTCATTTTGTAAACACCTAAACCAAGGTAAGGCATTTCTACTCCATTTGTTAACGTTTTTGATGGTATCATCGTCAAAATTACTCCCTCCTAACTCTTTCATATTAATATTATACGATTATTTATTCAGGTTACTAAATATTTTGAACTGAAATTTCTAATTTATCAATAAATTACTAGAAGGAGTCTAATTTTCCTTAAGTCTATTGTTATAGATATACTTCTCATAAAAAAATCTATTTTAGTCGTTCTAACATGAGCTTTGTAGAAATATACATATATGAAAGGTATTTTTTCTTATTTCCAAGTCCTTTTTCTTAAATTTTCCTGTGGAGAGTGATTCTTATGATGGAAACCCCATTACTGTTAACAAGTTTTCTAAAGCGCGTCGAAAAGTATTACCCTGAAAAACTAGTAATTTCCCGTACTAGCCCTGACACCATTCACCGTATACCTTACAAAGAGTATGTAAAACGAACTCGTAAACTTGCCAATGCATTAACTTCACTAGGCATGAAACGTGGGACGAAGGTCGGTTCTTTTGCGTGGAATCATCACCGACATCTCGAGGCTTACTTTGCAGTTCCATGTGCAGGTGCGATTTTGCATATGGTCAATATTCGTTTATCACCAGAACATATTATTTATGTAATCAATCATGCAGAAGACGAAATTTTATTAATTGATGGTGATCTTTTCCCGTTATTAGAAAAAGCAATCCCTTACTTAAAAACTGTTAAACATATTATTATCATGCAAGATAATATGGAAATCCCAGAATCAAGCTTCCCCAATGTTCATTCCTATGAAAAATTGTTGGCTGAAAGCTCAGATGACTTTAACTTCCCTGAAGATTTAGATGAACATACACCAGCTGGCATGTGCTATACAAGTGCCACAACAGGTATGCCGAAGGGGGTTGTTTATTCCCACCGTGGGTTAGTATTGCATAGCCTTGCCCTTGGTTTAAGTGATAGCATGGGATTAATGGAAAGAGATGTCGTCATGCCGATTGTTCCAATGTTTCATGTAAACGCTTGGGGCATGCCTTTTGCCTCTGTTTTATATGGTTGTACCCAAGTACTACCTGGACCTGGATTTACACCATCATTAATCCTTGATTTAATACAAGAGGAAAAAGTGACTGTCACGGCAGGGGTGCCGACTATTTGGCTAGGCGTAGCTCAAGAACAGGAGAAAAATCCACGGGATGTATCTTCCCTACGTTCAGTCGTATGTGGTGGCTCAGCTTCTCCTAAGGGATTAATTAAAACCTTTGAAGAGAAATTTAACGTGCCATTCATTGTCGGTTATGGTATGACGGAAACAACTCCTATCGTTTCCCTCTCTACTTATACATCTTCCATGGATGAGTGGACACCTGAAGAAAAACTAAACATCCGTGCAACTCAAGGGATAACCGTTCCCCTTCTCGATACGGAAGTCGTAAATGAAGCAGGGATAGTGCCGCAAGACGGGCAAACAATGGGCGAATTACGTATTCGAGGACCATGGATTGCAGATGAATATTATAAAGACGAACGGACATCAGAAGCCTTTAAAGATGGTTGGTTATATACCGGAGATATTGCAGTTGTAACAAAAGAAGGTTATATCAAAATTACAGATCGGACGAAGGATCTCATTAAAAGTGGTGGTGAATGGATTTCTTCCGTCGATTTAGAAAACGCTTTAATGACCCATGAAGCAGTATTCGAAGCGGCTGTCATAGCAGTTCCCCACGAAAAATGGCAGGAGCGCCCCCTTGCATGTGTCGTGTTAAAAGAAGGCAAACAAACGACAAAGGAAGAATTAATAAGCTATTTAGAAGGACAATTTGCAAAATGGTGGTTA
This sequence comes from Lysinibacillus halotolerans, assembly GCF_003711845.1. GTDB lineage: Bacteria > Bacillota > Bacilli > Bacillales_A > Planococcaceae > Ureibacillus > Ureibacillus halotolerans. Next base: position 28,798 of record NZ_RHLQ01000039.1, on the reverse strand, counting down.
CCAGATGATGTCGTTTTCATGAATGAAATACCGAAAACTTCTGTAGGAAAATTTTTAAAAGCAAAATTACGGGATGAATTAAAAGATTATCAAGTAAAATCTTAACGAACTAAGCTGACTCAAAATCATTTGAGTCAGCTTCTATTAATTTTTCCTTTTATAAGTTTCCTTTTCATCATTGTCATTATCGAGATCATCGAATTGAATTGGATCTGGAAAACGCATATCTTCCTCTAATTGTGCTCCATCTCTCATTCGTTCCATTTGCTTACCTAGAAAGATTAGATCTTCCATATTATTTGCCATCGTACCATTCATAATTGTTTTATCTTGCTCCATCTTTTTTCCCCCTCCTAACATTACTATTCCCCAAAAATAATATTTCACCCATTACTTAAGAGAAAATAATGTAGTAAAGTTTAGTTAGATAAGCTATACTAAATAAAGAGATTTTATATACATGAGGAGGATTCTTCCATGAGCTTAATTTTAATTCTTGCTGTTATTGTTGCATTTTTAATCGCTATCTTTACTGCTGGTTATGAAGGCGACTATACTTCAGAAAAATAATCTCTACAAAAAGGCATGATAACTTTTGTTATCATGTCTTCTTTTTTTGGAAAAATCCTTCTTTAATGCCTAATATGAATTAGCTTGACATGTATCAATTTTGAAAATAAACTAGGTTACATAAAGTAAGTTGATTATTAAAAATAATTTATAGGAGGCAATTGTATGCCGACACATTTTCATAAAAAACCGAACAAGTATATTTCCCACGTTCAACTTAAGGTATCTAACTTACAAAATTCAATCGAATATTATAATACGATTATTGGATTCGATGTTTTAGAACAAACGAATACAACAGCAATATTAACTTTCGATGGTTCAACGAGCGTCCTTTCTTTAGAAGAAATATCTGATGCACAGCCTTTAAAAAGCGGACAAACGGGACTTTTTCACTTTGCTTTATTACTTCCGACAAGAAAAGATTTAGGAAATTTTATTCAACATATGATTCAACAAAATGCCCGTGTTGGAGCTGGCGACCATCATGTTAGTGAAGCTTTTTATTTAAACGATCCAGATGGCAATGGCATTGAAGTGTATGCTGATCGACCTGAACAAAGTTGGATTTGGAATGATTCGACTATTTATATGACGACTGAACAAGTGGACGTTCGTTCCGTTTTGGCAGAAGCTGAAGGTACATGGAACGGCTTACCGGCTGGAACAGTAATGGGCCATATCCACTTGTCCGTAGCCAATATAAGCGAAACGGAAAACTTTTATATAAACGCTTTAGGGTATGAAGTCGTAACTCGCTTCGGTAACCAAGCATCTTTCATTTCTACTGGTAAATATCATCACCATATCGGATTGAATACATGGAATAGTTTAGGCGGTACTCCTACACCTGAAAATGGAGTAGGTTTAAAATCGTTTACAATTGTATTAAATAACGAGATAGAAGCTGAAAAAATAAAAGAAAGCTTATCCACTATAGGAGCAACAGTTGAACAATTTGTAGATGCTCCTAAATTTGGTGGCCGCCAAGCCTTTTCAACAGTTGATCCTTCAGGCATTCGCATTATTTTTACTGTGGAAGGAGAATAAAACAGGTTCAAATATTTTTGAACCTGTTTTTTTCAGTCTTTTGGTCAATTTTTCTAAATTTCACTAACCCTTACTATAAAGAAAAGGGGATGATGACATGAAAGAAAAATGGCCAAACGGAATGGAAGTTGCTCAAGTACGATTTGCAAGACCAACAGATCAATTAAAAGAAATTGAACGATTTTATTGTGAAGGGGTTGGTCTACGGAAAATCGGATTCTTTTCTGGGCACCGTGGTTATACAGGGCTTTTAATTGGATTACCAAATAGTGACTACCATTTAGAATTTACAGAGCATGAAGATGGCAGTCCATGTCCTGCTCCAACAAAGGATAATTTACTCGTATTTTACATACCAAATAAAGAAACAATCGTTGAAATTGCAAATAAATTAGCACAAATGGGCTATCCTGAAGTAGAACCTGAAAATCTTTACTGGAAAGAAAAAGGGGTTACGATTGAAGATCCAGATGGCTGGCGTATTGTTTTAATGAATACAGAAGGCGTATAAAAGAAAGGCTACATTTGCTTATTCCAAATGTAGCCTTCTGCTTATTTTAATCCAGGGAAGTTTTGCTGACGTAGCGCTTCGTAAATAATGATTGCTGCTGTATTCGATAAGTTTAGCGAACGTACATGTTCACTTTGTGGAATACGTAGACACTTATCTTTCCTTTCATAAGCAAAGTCCTTCGGCAATCCCGTTGTTTCTTTTCCGAACATAAAATAAATATCTTTATTTTGGTCACTAAAGTCGTGATTGGAATACGGTTCATCGCTATAAGTTTCGATTAAAAACAACTCCCCATCCTTCGAATATTCTAAGAAATCCTCTAAACTATCATGATAGACGATATTGACCGAGTGCCAATAATCTAATCCAGCACGTTTTAACATTTTATCATCCGTTGAAAATCCAAGGGGACGAATTAAATGTAAGGATGTATTTGTGCCAGCACATGTACGAGCAATATTCCCTGTATTTGCTGGTATTTCTGGTTGATATAAAACAATATGCAATGGCATATAAGACACTTCCCTTTAATACAATTTCTAAGCTTTTAACAAAGTAAGACCTTTTTCAATTTCTTTCAGCACTTCTTCATCCGTCTCTTTTTCACGGGCTTTAAGTAAAGCTTGTTCTGCATCAGAACCACCAATTTTTCCAATCGCCCACGCGGCTGTTCCGCGCATAACGGGGCGCTCATCTTTATCCATAATTTCAATTAAATCCGGCACAGCAGACTGTTCCTTAAAATGAGCTAATGCAATAATCGCATTTCGTTGAATCGGTTTCTTTCCTCTCCAAGAACCCGACATATAGCCAAACTTCGCTTTAAATTCTTTATTTGACATATGAAGCAAAGGTTTTAAAAGCGGTTTTGCCAATTCTGGTTCAGGTTTAAATTCCTCATGAATCCAATTCATTTTTCCTTTGTTTTTCGGACAAACTGTTTGGCACGTATCACAACCGTAAATTCGATTTCCTATTTCCTTTCGAAATTCATCAGGTAAGAAATCCTTGGTCTGGGTTAAAAACGCGACACACCGTTTGGAATTTAACTGTCCAGGATTCACAAGAGCGCCTGTTGGACAAACATCTAAGCATAAGGTACAGTCACCGCATTCATTTTCGATCGGTGTGTCGGGTATGAAAGGAATATTCGTAATCATTTCACCTAAGTAAACGTAAGAGCCAAACTCAGGTGTAATAATCGAACAGTTTTTACCGCTCCATCCGATTCCAGCTCGTTCAGCTACAGCTCGGTCCACTAGTTCGCCAGTATCAACCATTGATTTCGTTTGAACATCGGGAACCCGATTCTTTAGCCATTGTTCAATTAAATTTAAACGTTCACGGACCGCCACATGATAATCGACTCCCCAAGAAGCACGGGCAAAAATACCACGTCTTGACCCTTTTTTCCCAACTGGCGCATCTTCCATTTTAGAAGGGTACGCCAAGGCGATGGCAATAATACTTTCTGCGCTATTTAAAAGTAGGCGAGGTTCTGTTCTTTTTTCAATATCCGGTTCTTCAAAACCAGATTGATATTGAAGTTCTTGCTGACGTTTCAATCGATTTTTCATTTCATGAAAGGGAGAAGCATGCGTAAAACCGATTTTATCAACGCCAATTGATGTTGCATATTCAATTAACTCTTTTTGTAATTGTTCGATTATCATTAACGCATTCAACTCCTTATTTGGTAAAATATATAATCATACGCAAATGTTGCGAAATTTAAAAATTGTAGGTGATTTTCTTTGAACATCTCCATAAACGATGAACTTTTTACAACGAATGACCAATTAAAAATCGGCATTATCCATTATACCAAAATTGTCGTCTCAGAATCTCCTCAAATGATTAAAGGTCGTACTCAACTTTATCAAGAAAACCTATATTTAGAACTTCAAGAAAACCCTGTCACAGAACGACCAGGCATTGCCGAATGGCGTAAAGTTTGGAAGTCCTTTGGCGCTGATCCAAATCGTTATCGTCATTCTGCTGAAAGTTTAATGCGACGTATTGCTAAGCAAAACTATTTATCTCCTGTTCATTCCGCAGTAGATTTAAATAATTTCTTTTCTTTACAATATGAAATTCCAATCGGTATTTACGATGAAGAGAAACTGGAAGGAAACGTTGAACTGCTACTTGGAGATAAAAATACTGGATATGAAGGGTTAAATGGCCGTTTTAATTCTTTAAAAAATATTTTATATAGCAAAGATGCGAATGGTGCCTTCGGGAGTCCTTTCGTTGACTCTGTTCGAACAGCTGTAACAGAACAAACCCGTAATGCGATTCATATCTTTTATTTACGACCTTCTCTAAATGAAACAGAATGTCTTCAATTATTGAATACTGCTGGAAAGATGTTTACACAAGTTAATGGTGGCGATTTTGATACAGCTTTACTATCAAAAAATAATCTTGTTATAACAATATAAGGGGGTTCGGAAAGTGAAAAAAATTCCGCTTGCTGAAGGGGTTAAATTAAAGAGTATTATAACGAGAAAAATTCAGGAACTTATTAGTGAAATTCAATTTGTTTCCCATGCAGTTGTAGAAAAGGGGGAAACCCCTAAAACATCGGGAAGAAAGCTGGCAGAAGTTGAAGCAGAACTTGCCCGAGTAAGAAAAGATGCTAGAACTTTAGATAAACTCATTTACCGAGCAAACATTGATCATACCGTGACGTTTAAAGGAGAAGAAATGCCGATTGTAGAAGCAATTGAATTAGCTACACAGCTACGAGCCGATGTAACTCTTTATAAAGAGTTAGGACAATCGGAAAAAGAAACCCTCTACCATGGCGGAAGCGAATCCGTTATTTTTTATAGCGTCGCTTTATATGAACCAGAAGAATATCGCAAGCGGGCAAATGAAATGGAAAAAGATTCCCATCGATTATCTAACTTAATTAACGCCAAAAACTATCAAGTTGAAATTGAATTTGACGACTCGCACTATATTTAATCTCGGTGCGGTGAGACTCCAATCCGAGACGTAACGTACCGTCGCCTGCCTTTTAAGCAGTTTAGTATCGCAAACCGATTACCATTGACCAGTTACTTTGTGACCTATAACTAATAACCAACCAACGTAATAGGACAAGTTCCCTCATCGTAATCTTGATATGACGGTACTTACACAAAAAGGTTACTACTTTTCTTATAGAATTGTAGTAACCTTTTATTTTTCACTTTTCAAGATAAATAGAATTTCCATTCATCGTTTTTTGATTCTATTATTCTAATTACTAAACAAATATTAACCATAAGATCATTGACACTGCAATTGTGACAATCCCTTGTAACAGAGTCGCAACCGTTTGAGCTTTATATGCTTGGGTTACTTCCATTCCACTATATTGGGTAACAACCCAGAAGAAACTATCATTTACATGGCTCACTGTCATTGCCCCTGCTCCAATTGCCATAACGACAAGAGCTAGCGGAATTGCCCCATCAATTCCAGCTGTTGCTAACATTGGTGCAACTAAAGTAGAAGTAATAACTAAAGCCGTTGTTGAAGAACCTTGAGCCGTTTTCAATGCTGCAGCAATAAGGAATGGCACAAGTAGGAATAAACTACCTTGAGCTAGGGAGCCTAAATCCATTTCTTGTAGCATTTCACCAACGCCCGTTTCCTTAATAATCGTACCAAAGGAGCCACCTGCACCTGTAATTAATAAAATGGGAGCTGCATCTTTTAAACTATCCCCAATCCATCCTGATAATGTTTTTTCATTCATTTCAGGAAGTAATAAAAATGATGCAAATACCCCTAACAGTAAGGCAACAATTGGTTTCCCTAAAAATTGTAAAAATACATTAATAGATGCTTCCGGATCCCCAACAAGGGATGCAATTGAACCAATACCAATTAATAAAATTGGTAAAATAATTGGTAAAAATGCTTTAAAAGTGGATGGCATTTTACCATAGGACTTGATGATTTCCTCATAATCTAAAGCTTCTTCGTCATCAGCTGCTACACGAATTTTCGAAGCAACTTTTGTAGCCCAAATGTAACCAACTAAAGTAGCAGGAATTGCCACAAGTAAACCGATTACGATGACTGTCCCTAAATAATCACTCGCCCCAATATTCCCTGCTGCTGCAATAGGACCTGGAGTTGGTGGTACTAATACATGGGTAGCGTATAACCCCGTTGCTAAAGCAACACCCATGGAAGCAATCGTTACTTTTGCTCGTTTAGCCAAAGATTTTTGTAAACTTGATAAAATAATGAATCCTGAATCACAAAATACTGGAATCGAAACGATGTAACCGATAATCGACATTGCTAATTGAGGATGTTTCTTTCCTACTATGCGAAGAACTACTTCTGCCATTCGATAAGCTGCCCCAGAGCGCTCTAATATCGTTCCAATCATAGTTCCAGCAACAATGACAATACCAATACTTGTCATTAAACTACCGAAACCGTTATTCACTGTATCGGCTACCGTTAGTAACGGCATCCCACTAGCAATTCCAACAAAGAAAGAACTAATAATTAATGCTAAAAACGGATGCAAATGTAACTTTGCAGTGGCAAAAATAACAAATAATACCCCAATTAATATAATTACAAAAAGCATTTCATCATCCCCTTATTTTAATATCTTCTGAAAAATCGCTTTTGTTTTATTTCTTAAATGAACAGCTGGTTTTTCCATTGCCATTTGTACCGTCACGTCCTTATCAACTAAGGAAGCAACTGTATGGAAACACTTGACCAATTCTGGTATGTCCTCCACTGCACCAGAAATTAAAATGGTTGGAACTCCAGCCTTTTGAGAAGTACTAGCGATTCCATAAGGTGCCTTTCCATGTAAAGTTTGTCGATCAGATTTCCCCTCACCTGTTACAACAAAGCTAGCACCAGACAATTGTTCATTGAAATGAACCGCCTCTAAAACAAGATCAATTCCTTGATTAAATTGGCCATTTAAAAAGGCAATCAATGCTCCACCCATTCCACCGGCAGCTCCTGCACCTGGATAATCATGTAATCGTATATTCTTTTCTTTCTCTACGATATTGGCCCAGTTTGTTAAACATGCATCGAAATATTGCACTTCTTTCGCCGGAACTCCCTTTTGTGGACCAAAAACGGCCGTTGCACCATGTTCCCCGATTAATGGATTATTAACATCACAAGCAATTTTAAAGTTTGATTCAAAAATTCTAGAGTCGAAACCTTTTTCATTTAACTTTACGACTTTTAATAATCCAGCAATGGACTGCTCGACAGGATTGTTTTTTTCATCAAGTAATTCCAAACCGAGAGCACGTAACATCCCGACACCGCCATCATTCGTTGCACTTCCCCCAATACAAATAATGAAATCCCGGTAACCTAAATCGAGTCCTTTTTTAATTAATTGACCTGTACCAAAGCTGGAAGCAATATGAGGATTACGTTCACTGTTATGCAACAATGTAATCCCTGAAGCCTTTGCCATTTCAATCACACACGTTTTGTTGTCCCCTAAAACTCCAAAGTGTGCCGTTATTTTTCGTCCGAGGGGATCTAGTACCTCAGCTTCATAGTAAGTGCCCTTTGTTGCAACAATTAATGAATCCAGCGTACCTTCCCCTCCATCTGCCACAGGTATGAGTACAGTTTGAATATGCTCATTCACATCTTTAATACCTGACTGAATGGCTTCCGCTGCTGTTATGGCCGATAGTGTACCTTTAAAAGAATCGGGACTTATGATAATCTTCAACCAGTTTCTCATCCTTTCTTTTAAGCGCTTACATTAATTTTAATGACAATAAATTTGTAATTCATTATAATGAATGTATAAAATAACTGTATTAGTACAGTTTGAATTTTAGACGGGGTGTACAAATGTTAACGTTCAAATTAGCGGAAGAAATTGTCTATCAAACGATGAAACGTCTCCATTACAATATTAATATTATTAGTACGGATGGCGTTATTTTAGCTTCAGGTGATAAAAAACGTGTGGATTTAATTCATGAAGGGGCAAAAGTAGTTGCTAAAACTGCACAGCCACTTATGATTGATGAATCGAACATACATAGTTATCCGAATACGAAACCGGGTATTAATATGCCGATTACTTATCAAGGAGAGATTGTTGGCGTAGTAGGTATTACGGGTGATCCAAATCAACTAAAAGAAATTGCTGAACTTGTCCAGCTAACAACAGAAATTATGACACATCAAGCATTAACGGAATCTAAAAGTGAGTGGCAACGGAAAAATGAAGATTTTGTATTTAAATCTTTAGTGGATGGAATGCCGATAGAAAATAGTTTAAAAAACCATATTCAAAAATTATCTTTCGATTTGAAGCCACCTTTTCAAATTCTATTATTATCCGTCGATGAGGAGGAAAATTCCAATCGGTTATCATTTTATTTAGAAGATCTATTTTTTAAATTACCTGCTTTTTACGGTCACTTACAATTAAACGAATATTATATTCTATTAAGTGGAATGCAAGAAGATCAAGCTGATAATCTTATTAATCAATTAGGGCAAAAAAAGCATAAATTACCTTCTATTCAAATTGGGGTTGGCTCCATTGTACAAAATCTTACCCAATTGCCCCTTGCGTTTCATAGTGCTAAAACAGCCCTTCAATACGCTAAAAAAAGTGGTTTAGTCACTTTTTTTGAAGACATTGAATTGTATTCATTATTTAAAGATTCCGAGGGCGAAGAAGTATTACATTTTGTTAACCGGGTACTTTCTAAGTTAAGTTATAAATTACTAACTACGTTACAAACCTTTTTCGAAAGTAATTTACAACTAAATCAATGTGCACAAAAGCTTGAGATTCATCGCCATACGCTAACATATCGTTTACATAAAATAAAACAACTAACCGGTTATGATCCACAATTTTTTGAGGACGCGGTTGTATTAAAAATGGCTATTTCATTACGAAATTAAATTGTTATTAGAACAAAAAAGGAGTATTCACCATTACATTTTAAGAATACTCCTTTGAAACACGTCCTATATTGTCAAGTCCATTTCATTATCGGAAAAATGGTACTTTTTCTACACCAATCATACGAGCATAGATAAATAGTTGGCCTTTATGATGAAGTTCATGATCATACATTGCTGTAAGATACCTTTTTTTAGCACCTTGAAGTTTTGGATGGGTAGAACTATTTTCTGCTTCCAATTCTAAATCGTTTATCGATTCAAAGGTAGCCTTTGTTTTTTCAGTAAAGTCCCTTACCCCATTACGAACTTCCGTCATTGATTTACATTCTGGGATATTCGGAGGAGCTAAGGTTTCCGTTTTTACCATCGATACAAATACATCGTTCCAGCCAGCCACGTGTAATGCTAGTTCGCCAAGGGACATTGCACCATCCCACGGTTTAAAATCAACATATTGATCGTCAATCTGTTCTAGCAGCTCTTCTAACACGCTTCGATGTTGTAACCATTCCTCCATCAACTGCTTTACCTGAGTCATGTTCATTCCCTCCTAATAGAATTTACTATTCTTTTACCCATCCCTTTCGGAAAATAACTCCACATTTCCTTCTATATATCTAAATTACCTTTAAAATTTTTGTGAAGTGAATACAAAGTCTTCTATTCTACCCCCGGTAAAATGCGCAACATTTTACTATCGGCATCGAGAATGGCATCCACCCCTAATGGAATGGCAATATTCGGTTCACAATGACCAATCATAAATCCAGCAACACTTGGTTTTCCTAATGGTTTTAAATACTGCTCAAAGACTTTCCAAAGGTCATTTTCTGTTATCCCTTTTCCGATATCGTTAAAGTGACCAATAACAAAACCTGCAGCTTCCTCTAATTTTCGCGCTAAACGTAGCTGATTTAACATACTATCGATATTCTCTAAAGACTCTCCAATATCTTCTAGTAATAAAATTTTGTCTTTAACATCGATTTCAAATTTTGTTCCTAAAGTGCTGACAAGACGATTCATATTTCCACCTGTTATTTCACCCCGAACATTACCTGGTACAATTGTTTGAAGGGAAGAAATCTGTTCATCATACTGAATTTCTACAGGTGTAAACAGCTGATAAAACATTTTTTTTGATGCCTCCGATAGTGGTCCATCTCCTCCGGAAAGCATCGGACCGTGGAACGTTACAATATCTGAATACTCTTGAAAAGCTGTATGGAGGTATGTAACATCTGAAAAGCCCCAAAAGATTTTAGGATGTTCTGTTAATAATTGATAATCAATTCGATCGGCAATTCGTGCTGCCCCATAACCACCACGGATACAAAAAATCCCTTTCACTTCTGGGTCTTGGATCATGTTATGTAAATCCTGTAATCGTTCCTCATCCGTTCCAGCTAAATAATCTCCCGTCAAGCCCACCGTTTCGCCTAATTTCACTTTCAACCCAAGCTCTTCTAACAAACTTAATTTTTGTGGTAATTTTTCCATTGCAATGGGGCTACTTAAAGCAACAATTCCCACTGTGTCTCCTACTATTAAATGTTCTGGGCGTATTTTCATTGTAATTCCTCCAGTTTTTCATGAATTAATCTATATGCACAAGCAATTTGAAAATAAAGTTGTCTACGTAATATCTATACCGATATAATTGTCATACTATTTAAAATAAGGGGCGTTTACATGAAGATTCCACCATATGTTTTATTAATATTAGCAACGGTACTTTGGGGAGGGAATTTTGTCATCGGAAGAGCCGTTACAGGTGATATCCCACCCTTCACCCTCTCTTTTTATAGATGGTGCTTAGCATTCCTAGTGTTCTTCCCCATTGCTTATAGCCAGGTAAAAAGAGACTGGCAAAAATTGAAAGAACATTGGAAAGTTGTACTTACCCTTTCCCTAACAGGTGTTACAGCGTTTAATACGCTAGTTTATATTGCTGTTTATTCGACAACTTCCATTAACGCTTCTTTAATGAATTCTACTACACCGATATTCATTTACATATTATCATATATTTTTTTAAAGGAACGTTTATCTCGTTTTCAAATCATCGGTACAGTCATCTCGCTCATCGGTGTACTTTTTATCCTTTTAGGAGGCAACATTGAAAGCATTCTACAATTCAATTTAAATAAAGGGGATCTCATTGTTCTTTTAGCTGTCTTTTGTTGGAGTATTTATTCATTATTAGTGAAACAATATTCGAATCGACTACCTAGTCTGTCAACCTTTTTAGTAACGATAGCTATAGGGGCCGTTTTCCTTTTACCGTTTTCAGCTTATGAAATGATCACTTTAGAAGAACCAATTATTTGGACTCCAAAAGTATTAGGCGCTATTTTTTATGTAGGCACCCTCGCTTCTATTGTCGCCTTTTTAAGTTGGAATAAAGGTGTTATCCAAATAGGAGCAAACCGGGCAAGTGTTTTTCTAAACCTTATTCCCGTTTTCGCCACATTATTTGCGGTTCTCTTTCTCGGAGAAAGACCGATTATGGCTCAAATGATAGGAGGATTAGCAGTCGTTGGAGGGGTTATTTTAACTAACCGAAAATAGAAAAATTGATTCAAATGGGGAAATTCCACTAACCCCGTAAAACAGGTGTTAATTTTACGGGGTTGTGACTATTCTACCTTTTTCGGATAAGCGTAAAGAATATAACGATCAGGTGCACTGCCGATAAAGGAAAAAGGATAACATGTCGAAACGGTTAAATATTCTTCCTCTCTGCTTGGTTGAATGACGGTACGATCGTTTGCATCCACAATTTCATAGTCCTCAATAACATAAATAAACGTTCCATATTCCATTTTAATATGTAATTCATCTCCCACCTTTAATTCACCAAATTGTCGAAACACCGTGTCTCGATGGCCAGATAAAAGAATTTGTCTATTATCCCCAGGCAACCCAGTACTCGAAAAATGCCCTACGCCTTGAGCTAACTCATCCTCATCTGTCCCTTCAATAATCGGGATTTCCCGATCAAGTCTTGGAATATAAAAGATTCCCAATGTATTCCCTTCTTGAAATTGTTTTTCCCTTTTATTTGAAGACTCTTTTTGAGAAGTATGGGAGTCATCGGAAATCATCGCTTTTGCTTCATCTAATCTTTTACTTTCCATAGAGGAAGATGTATATAATTGGTAACCTTCATAAAGTAAAAACCCACATCCAGCAATAACTAGAATCCAAGAAATAATTCGTATCAAAGATTACACCCCGCTTTTTATTCTATATTTTAAGATATTTCCCTATTTGTTTATTTCAGTAATTTCCATATACTATCATATCAAATACAAATATTATAAACGAAATTTTTCCTCTTTTTTAATCAAACTAGGATATATTAAAAAACCGCTCCTTCTTAACGAGGAGCGGCGTTAAACTTTTAAATTTTGAAATGTTGGATACTTTGTTGTAATTTCACTGCTTTTTCCCCTAAGTCTTTTGAAACGCTATTAATTTCCTCAATTGTTGAGACTTGCTCTTGGACGGCATTACTTACATCCGTAGTAAGGGTAGCAGAGTGTTTTGAATTCGATGAAATTTGGTTTACTGATGCAGCAATTTCTTCTGCTGCCGCGGAAATCTCCTCGGTTACCGCCGAAATGTCCGTTACTTGGTCGGCAATCTCATTAATGGCGACATGAATTGTTTCAAAAGCTTCCCCTGCTTCTTGAATCCGAGTTACCCCATCTTGGGCGTTTGCTAAACTATATCCAACTGCTTGTTGTACTGTTTTAGCATCACCAACTATTTCTTTTGTTAAGTTGACAATTTGAGTGGCAGATTCCTTTGAATCTTCAGCAAGTTTACGTACTTCATCAGCTACTACTGCAAAGCCTTTACCATGCTCACCAGCACGGGCAGCTTCTATAGCAGCATTTAATGCTAGTAGATTTGTTTGCTCTGTAATGCCCGTAATAATGGTTGAAATATTACTAATTTCATTGATTTGATTGGTTAATTTGTTCATTAATTCCGTTACTTGTTTTGAAGATTGATAAATCACTTGCATTTGATTTTGAGCATCCGTTACCGTCTGACCACCTGATTGGGCAACATCCTTCGTGCTAAGTGCTTTATCCTGTAAAGATGTTGTCGATTCAGCTATCCGTTGAATGCCACTTGCCGTTTCGGACATTGCAGATGCACTTTCGTTTGATGCGTAAGCATTTTCTTCAATAGATTGTGCAGTGATTTCCATATTTTTTGCTATAGATTGGGATAAATGATTGACTTCATCCGTGCTAGCTAACAGTTCTTCTGCTGAAGAGGTTAAAAGGGAAGCATTTTCACTTGTATTCTCAATCATGGAACGTAAGGAAGATTTCATTTCATTAAAGGAATCAACCAATATTTTTATTTCATCCTTTGTATGTACTTCCACATCTTTTTCTGATAAATCACCTTGTGCAACTACTTGAACCGCTTTTGAAATACGTTTAATCGGTTTCGTAATAAGACGGTTTAAAAGGATGACGATGAAGATACTAATAAGAATTGACACAATAATAACTGAAATAACGATCAATGCACCCTTTAATGCCGTTTTAGTAGCTCCATCATTGACCTTATCGATCAGTTCATATTCTTCAGTTTGTAATTCTTCAATTGTATTAACTAACAATGTATTCACATCGTAGGCTTCTACTAAAACAATATTCGTAGCTCGAGCAGTATCTCCCCTTTGTACAGCTGCAATTAGTTCTTCACCTAGTGCTCGTACTTGTGCTTGAGATTCTTTTGCTATTTGAATTTTTTCAGTAAATTGATCATTCGTATTTTTCTGCTCTAAGTCATGAATGAATTCATCTACTTCATTTAACCGTTGCTCTAATAACTCCAACTGTTTCTCAGAATCCTCTAATATATAGGAACGCATTTGTAATGCTTGTAAAGGAACATAACGTCTAATATCGTTAATAATAGCAAGCTGCTCGATATTTTCGTCTATTATTCTCGTATACTCATCATTTAAATCATATAAAGTTTTATTACTAACGACCCCTATTATTATCATTAATATAATAATGGACATAAAGGAAATTAGCATTTTCTTTGCAATATTCACATCATTCTCCTCCAATAACTATCAAAATTACTATAAATAAACATGCCATTATATGATATAGCATATCGAAATTGTATACAATTATTTCGCATTGAAAATCAATACTTTTTATCTATAAATTTTAGAAATAAGACCTAATAATCTAACTCGAAACTTACGAAATTTATAGCCCTTTTAACCTATCTATATTTAAAAAGCATAATTTAAAAGGCACATCACTATTGATGTGCCTTCCTTATATATTTAAAATTTCGCGAATATCTTCTTCTGTCAAGGAAGTTAAGACTTTTTCTTCCGTCTCCAAAATATCCGAAATGAGACTTCGCTTTTTTTCTTGGAGTTCGTTCATTTTTTCTTCAATCGTGCCCCTGGCAACAAGTTTTATGACTTGTACAATATTTTTTTGCCCCATACGATGGGCACGGTCCATCGCCTGTTGTTCTACCGCTGGATTCCACCAAAGATCATATAAAATGACAGTATCTGCTCCTGCCAAGTTTAATCCCGTCCCACCGGCTTTTAATGAAATGAGAAATAAATCCCGTTCTCCTTCATTGAAACGATGACAAAGTTCTACTCTTTCTTCAGAAGGTGTTTGTCCATCAAGATAGAAAAAGGTTTGGCCGCGTACCGTAAGCTCCCTACCTATTAACTCGAGCATTTTCGTAAATTGGGAGAAGATCAATACTCTTCTTCCCGATAATTTCGACTCCTCGAGAATGTGTAACAATTGCTCAAATTTTGCAGAACTTCCTTTATACCCGTCAACAAATAAGGCAGGGTGGCAACAAATTTGGCGTAATCTAGTTAAACCAGCTAAAATACGAATACGATTTTTTTGTAACGTATCTTTATCCAGATGCTTTAATGTATCGTGTCTTAGCTTTGCTAAATATGCTGTATAAAGCTTCTTTTGCTCAGGAAGTAGGTCTGATATTTCCATCGCTTCTTGTTTTTTAGGTAACTCGGCTAATACGTCTTGTTTTATACGGCGGAGTAAGAATGGGCGAACTCTTCTTGCAATTGATTTTCTAGAAAGATGACTATATTCCTCTAACCCTTTAAATAATTGTGGGAAAATAACATGATAGATAGACCATAGATCTTCTAATGAATTTTCCACTGGTGTTCCTGTAAGTCCAAATTTGTGATTCGCCTTTAGCTTTTTCACGGTACGAGCCGTTTGGGTTGCTGGATTTTTAAAAAATTGTGCCTCATCAAAAAAGATTGTATGAAAAGATTGCTCTTCATACCATTTCCGGTCATGACGAAGTAACGGGTAGGACGTTATCAGCACATCAAAGTTTTGTGCCTCTTGTTGCAATTTCATTCGTTCCGCTTTATTTCCGTCCATCACCATCGCTTGAACTTCAGGTGCAAATGTTAAAAGCTCATGGAACCAGTTATATGTTAAAGAGGATGGACAAAGGATTAAAATAGGTAGTTTCTTTTGTCGTATTTTTGAAAGCTCAGAAACAATGAACGCTATACTTTGAATTGTCTTTCCTAGCCCCATATCATCTGCTAATACGCCACCAAAACCGTAATGGGCCAATGCCTTCATCCATTTAAATCCGTTTTTTTGATAATCCCTTAACTGATCCTTCAAGCTAGAAGGTACTTCAAAATGTAATGATGATGGATGGAGTAGCTGATCGACAAATTGGCGAAAGGACTCTTCTGCAGTAAACAGTTCGCTTTCTTCTATTAGATCAAGGAATGGAAGGCCATCCATTATAGGCATATTCAATGTCGTTTCCCATTGTTCATCTTGAATCGGTACTGCATTTAAAAACCGGCGTATCTCTTCCATTTCTTTAGTTTCAAGGGATAAAAGGGAGCCATTGGATAGGCGATAATACTTTTGCTTTACTTCAAGGGCGGCTAAAATTTCTTTAATTTCTTTGTCATTGATACCGTCCATTTCAAACTTAAATTCTAACCAATCTGTTCGTTCCTTTTGAACTTTCACCCGGATTTTCGGGAATCTATGATCACGGACAATTCGAGTTCGGACAGCTGAAGTAATATAAATTTGCGCAAGGGAATTTAGCGTAGGAAGAATATGATATAAAAATTCATATTCCAACTGTTCATTTTGCATAAAATATCCGCCTTCTGTAATCGTAAAACCGCTCTCCTCCATTATTTGAAGGATTTCTCCTTCTTTTTCTACATCTCTGACAATCATCGGCCCAATTGGACTATCACGATTTTCTAATGGTTGAATAACAACGTTTTCGTAATGAAATTCTAGCCCTGCAAGTAAACGATTTTTCAAACGATCTAAATAAAGTTTCGCAATGAGAGGTGTCTTCATGAACTTTTGAGTTAATCCGTTAGACAATTGGACATCGCCAAGTTTTTTCAAACTAGGTACAATTTTTTTAAGAAAAAAATCAATTTGATCTTCATGAATCGGGATAAATTTTTCACTAGAATTTTTCAACATTTGATATAGTTCAAATAGCCGCTCACAATCTGAACCTTCCAATTGAAAGAAAACTCCATTATTTAATACAGAATGATAGGAATTAAAGAATGTTATATGTTCAAAACCTTTTATCACTAATCGATAACCGTTCCTTTCATTTTCCTCTAATGTAAACTGAATAGAGGGAGGCCCGTTAACAATACGTAAGTCCACAAGAACATCTTCACTGACAAACTTCACAAAGGGTGTATTCATTAGTAATGGAATAAGTCCAGACCATGTAGATGGTGGAATTAATAATACTTCATTTTGAACGTTATAGTTAGCGTGATTTGGTAATGCTTCTAAGAAAGCACTTTCATCATCGACGACTTGAATAAGTTGTTGGAGAATGACATCCGGCTCTTTTAAAAAGCAGGATAAGCTAGGATTATACTTAAACTCATTCGATATCGTACTTACCTTTCCCATTTTGACATCCCGTAAAAAATCTCGAATGTTTTCTACTTTTACTTGATTAATCTCCACTTCAATTCCAATTAAATTTTCATCCATTTTCATTGAAATTCGTTGAAGTTTAAATACTAGCTCCAATACTTCCCTTTTTTCAAAATGTCGTTGATGACCACTTGTCCGTATTGTTCTTTCCTTGAAAAGTGTTATAAAGTCTTCTGTTATTCCTTGAGCATTAAAAGGTTTTCCTTGGTTGTCTGGAAGGTTCAATCTTTGCTTTTTTCGTTCATTGAGTGCGATTAAAACAGCTGCAACATGTTGACAGCAATGCTTAAAGTTCGGTAATTTTGGGCAGCTACAATCCGTTCGAATCTCGCCA
The DNA here is from genome assembly GCF_003711845.1 of Lysinibacillus halotolerans. GTDB lineage: Bacteria > Bacillota > Bacilli > Bacillales_A > Planococcaceae > Ureibacillus > Ureibacillus halotolerans. Next base: position 11,367 of record NZ_RHLQ01000039.1, on the reverse strand, counting down.
GTTACATCATTTTTAACGAAGACATGAAAATCTTCCGTCCCATGAACAGTTGCTTCACAATCATTTTCGCTTATATGTTCAAATGTTACTTTCCCACTACGATAAAAAGAGTCCCCTCTTTTAAAGGAGACGGTACCACACATTTCTTTTATCATCTTTTGATTTAGTTTTATGTTCATGCTTTCCCCGCTCCTTTCCTATTAAAGGGTTCTTCTTTCTTTCTTAACATTTTAACATTAATTGAAATACCTATCGAGGGTTGTGAATTCCATGAAGTAACAAGATATTTTTGAGGAATATAAAAAACGTTTCCTACATGGAGTAAGAAACGTTTGATAGTTGTTATAGAAACTGTAAACCTTAATTAAACAAATTAACGATAAATGTAACAAATTTATTTAAACCGGGAACTTTAAATCCGAGTAAGTGTAATTGGGTAATAACAAAAGCAAGAGCAAGGATGCTTGTATAAACGATAAAACCTTTCTTATCCTTCGTTCGCATCAAATGCCGATAATCTAAAAAAGAAATCGCAGCAAATAAAAGAATTAATAAGAAAGTGTTCATTAATCACTCACTTCCTTAGTTTTTTCTTGTGTTGTATCAATAATCAATCCAGATCTTCTTACTTCAGATTCCACTTTTATATCAAATTTCACTTGATCTAAGTAATTCGATGAATCACTAATTTTCGCCCAATAGTCGGGGTAGTACCTTCTAAGGTCTCTTCCAACCCCGTATATATCTGAATTCATTTCCTTAGCAATTCGAAATTCACCTTCTAGATTCTTTTTTATAAAGTCGGTAATTTCCTTTTCAACTAATTTTGTTTGTTCCGGTTGCAGTAAATCAATACTACAAGTCTGGTCTAGTAAATTTCCTTCCAGTGTTACATCTACATTCATCGTAATCGTATTCCCATTAAGTTTAGGTTTTGCTTTACTTTGAAAATCAGTAATTTGAAAAGCAAAAACTTCATCAACTCCACCTTTAGGACACTTTCCTTCAATAATCGTATAATTTAGTTTGCTATTCATAATTTGTGTTCCCGTCGTTTCCGGTCCATAAATATATCCTTGTAATTTCCCTTGATCGAAAACGGCTACTCCATCGACTTCAAACGTTTCAACTTGCCCTCTAATTTCCTTCGGTCGAATGACATCTAGTGTCAATTCTATACCCGGAGTAGAGAGAATCGACATTAAATCCCTTAATTGAACATCTAAGGCATTAATACCTCTCATTTCTGAACCATCGATGAGATCAGCCATTGATTTTGCTGGAACACCGCCTAATTCAATTTTACTGTTTAATAAGTCCTCAGCTGTACCAGGTGTTACGGTAATTAGTGCGCCTGCTCGGCTATCCCTATCCCTCTCAAACCATGTTGTAGCGGGTGTGATTCCTTCCCTTGCCATTGCATCACCAAAAATGATGATTTGTAAATGTGCCCAGTACAGACGGCGAGGTGACAATTCGTTTAAATTACGAATTGTCCCCATAACCGATTTTCCTGTAGCCGTTACACTCCAAGTCGGCAACTCAGAACCACCTGTTGCCCCATTTTCTTTAGGTGGTGGTTTAATGACTTGGGCAGTTATTTTATATCCTTCCTCTACTTTATCAATTCCTACACCCATCACGACAGCAATCTCATTTAATTCCTTTTGATCCCAACATCCACTTAAAAAAATGACAAGAATCATGAGTAAGAAACAATTTTTGAAATTCATATTACTAATTTCTCCTATTTAGATGACGGTCTACTTTTGAACTTTCCATCCTATTTTTGTTATTATTTGATATTTCCTCTGGTCTTTCTTTCATATGGCTCCATGGCACTCTAATAAATAAATCTTTCCAATCGCCTTTATGGAATGGAACGATAGGAGCTAAATAAGGAACGCTAAATGAACGTAAAGAATTTAAATGAATTAATAGGAAAATCAATCCGAAAATTAAACCGAATGCTCCTAAAAATGAAGATAAAATTAATAATATAAATCTTATCATTCTGGCGGTAATCGCTATATTATACGAAGGAGTTGTAAAGGAACTAATCGCCGTCAGGGCAACAACAATAACGGTACCTTGACCGACAAGACCTGCATCTACAGCGGCTTGTCCTAAAACTAAACCACCGACAATAGAAATAGCGGCACCGACCGTTTTAGGTAATCGAATCCCCGCCTCCCGTAAAATCTCAAAGGTAATTTCCATGATGGCAACTTCAATCGCAATTCCAAAAGGTACCCCTTCGCGCTGTCCTGTAACTGCAATTAACAGCGGTGTCGGTATCATCTCTTGATGATACGTAAGTAAAGCGACATATAAGCCCGGTAAAATAATGGAAAGGACAAAAGCTCCTCCCCTCAATATTTTCATCAAACTAGAAATATCATATCGCTGATAGTAATTCTCATTGGAAGTTAAGAAAAAGGCCAATAGTCGCGGGAACGAGTAAAACTACAGGTGTTCCATCAACGATAATTGCTATTCTACCTTCAAGTAAACCTGCCGAAATTCGATCTGGTCTTTCGGAGTTGAAAATGGTTGGAAAGGGAGAATATCTTTGTGGATCTTCAATTAACTCTTCAATATAAAGGGAATCTAAAACCGCATCGATACTAATATTATCAATACGGGAAATTACTTCTTCGACAATATTGTCTTTTGCTATCCCTTTTATATAAAGTACCGCTACAGAAGTTTTACTCTCTTTTCCAAGTTCTTTTTTGTATATTTGTAAATGAGGTGTATGGACTCTTCTGCGGATTAATCCGATATTTGTCATAATAGATTCATTAAAGCTTTCCCTAGGTCCACGTACGACTGTTTCAACAGAAGATTCTGTAACAGGTCTTCGATCTCCACCAGCTGTTTCTGCTGCATAGGCAATAGGATATCCATCAAACAAAATAATGGAATAGCCTTGCAGCAAATGTTCTAACACTTCTTTATGTTTCGTTATTTTCTTAGTCTTACTTGTCGATAAGATGATTTCTTCGTCAGCAGATACTATATCGTTTAATTGATTATTTAAAACATGAATGACATGTTGGTCCATAATTTCTTTTTCAACTAAGCTGTCGATAAATAAAATGGCCATTTTTAGATTTTCATGTTGCATGTATCTTACTGATAAATCCGAGTCTTCTCCAAATACATCTTTATATCGTTTAATATTCTCGGCTAAATCATATAATACAACTTTATTTTCCTCAGGTTCTTTAGAATGTTCAGACGATGATTGTTCGTTCTCTTTGTCATTTCTAGACATCTCTATTCCGCCCTTCTTTTCTTTACACCTGGTTTCTTCCTAAACTGACTAATAATCAATAACAAAAGAGGTAATATTAAGCCGACAAAAGTCGAATAAAAAGGATAGTAATTTTCTAAAAAGCGAAATATTCCATTAAGATCCTCTCCATTTATAAGCGAAATAATGGAGACTAGTGCTCCAACAGGAATAACTAAAATTTTGTAATCTTTTAGCTTAAACAATTGGGCTATTCCTAGCACTATCGCATATAGAAAAAGGGCAACTTTTGCGAAGGAAGCAAGGGACCATAGTAAAATGCCCAATATGTCCAATCTTTGCAATGCGCCTATTTCAATATCCCTTAAAGTCAAAAATGTAGGAAAATAGAGACCTTTTGCCCTTTCTTCCCCATAAATCGCAACTACTCCCGTTATAGGACCAATAAACATGATTACAAGAATAATCATTGTAACAATGGAGTATCTTTTTAATCGCTTTGTGTTATTCACATAAGGAAAAATCATACTTAAAACAAAAATAGAGCTATATAGTGAAGTTAGTGCCAATGTTCCATCTAGAGCTGGTCCTATGGAATTTTCTAAAATCGGAAGAAAGTTCAGATAATCTTTATCCTTTTGAGTAAGAATGGTAGCAAATATTACAATTGGAATTAAAATGACGAGGATAGCCTGATTTGTTCTCGAAATAACTTCAAGCCCACAATGTACCGCATAGGCAGCAAGGATTAAAATCGCAATAAAAAAAACGGCAATCGGTGTTCTTGGCGTTACTGCCGATGTATAAAATTCACCAAACCCTCTAATGGATAAACTGATTTCATGTAGGAAGTACACTAAAAATATAATGACAACTAAACTTCCTAACCATTTCCCTAAAATCAATTGACAATATTCAACCATAGAACGTCCTGGGTATCGTTGGGATAATAGAGCAACAGTAAAACCAATTAGTATGGCTGGAAAAATAGCTAATAAAAGAGAAATCCAACTATCTCGACCAGCATGGTCAATAATGACAGGAATAAACAACAGGTGACCCGTCACGGTAATACTTGATATCCCTAGCATTAAGGCTTGTATCTTGGTTATATAGGTCTTTTCCATGTAGACACCTCAATACTCTTGGAAGTTTAAACTATACTAGTTATAGACATTCCATTTTCCCTTTAATCATCCATTAAGAAGGTAATTTCAGACAGTTTTTGGGAAAAAAGAAAAAGACCATAATGGATGGTCTTGTATAAATCGCGTTTTCAAATGTTTATCAACTTTACCAACTTTCAAGTTTGGAAAGTAGTACGCCCTTTGTCGATAAGGGCATTTCGTTTTTATGATGAAAACCTTTGTCTGTTCGTATCACTTTATCCATAAATGAAAATTTAAATATTTTATGAAACTCACCATTTAAAGTAAAATATACGGCATTTTCTTCTGGAACCGAAATCATGGAAAATTGGGTAGGATAATCTCCATCTTGTTGAATTGTCTCTTTAAGAATTGAAAAGCCGATTGTGTCATTAAAATAATCTTTATTTTTTAATAATAAGTTATAAGCCTTTTTATACCGATCACTACCAAAACCTTCTACTTCCTCGTAATTTTTAGATTTATTTTCCGATAAAGGAAAGTTCGTTAAGACCATAAAATTTTCTTTTACTGAATCGATATCTAAGTTTTCTCTTCCCGGTTCTACAATATATGAATTTTGCTTTTTCCCAGCAATTAAACTATGAACACTATAATTCGGAACGTTAACAATCGTTTTTTCATTTAAATAATCCTTTAATTGGGAGACATCGGTTTTCTCTGCTAAAACTTCTTCAAATAATCTCATGATATGAACGCAATTTTTTCCCCTTCGATATTTTCCTTCTTCATTCGGTTGAACCATTAATAAATTGACAAAAGTTCCGTTACGATTTACGCCAAATGCCGGTAGAAATTGGCCGTCTTCCTGTTGTAATACGACAAACTGGTTATCCCCTTTTAATACAATTTTTATTGGCCTTTTGGAAATATCAAAATTCATCCCAATAAAAGTATTACTTGAATAAATTACAAAGCTTGTACACATTTATAATCCCATACTTTCTTTTTTCTTAAATAGTTCAATAGTTTAATGGATAAATCCTCTAAATTTTTTACCTTTGTCCTCTAAATTCTTGTTAAAATTAAAAAGCGCTTAAATTATTATTCAATACTACTAATAATTTAAATGCTTTATTATATTGCTGTCTTTTAACTTAGTTTTCGGTTATCCATTTCTACCTCAATGTTCAATAGTGAATCGATGAAAGGCTTTTTCTTCTTTGGAAAGAGTACAAAAATGTTGTTGAAAACGATGTATATTACGTAAAAGGTAATACAAATCTTTATATAAGAATAACTATCAAAATTACTGTCATACATTAAATTACAGATATATACAAAAAAGAATAATGGTATAATACCAGTTCTTAAAAACCATCTCATAAATAATTTAAACCATCTGTCACTATTAACTTTTAAACCTACTATTTTATAGCCTACCGTTTTTTTGAACGTCAGGTTGATGCCGATAGATGGTATTATCGTTAGAATGTAAAAAGGAATCAAAAAGAGACAATATACTACCAATAAAATCGTATTGAGGATTTCACCGTTCGCATCATAAGAAAAAGGTAGTAAAAGTAATGCGACAATTCCTAATACTGCCATTGTCCCAAAGGAAAATATAAGACTTGCGATTATTATTACTAACGTATCGATGAAATAAGCTAATACTCTTTTTCCCATTCATTTACCCCCAGGAAATAAACGTTATAACGTCATTCTTATGTGATTATAACGGATAAGTTTCAGATTGCAAGGAGATTAGGAAAGTAAAAAGAAATTAGTATTTATATAGAAAAAACGGCGAATTAATCGCCGCTTCCACTCTCTTCAACAAACTTAGTATCTTGAAAACCTTCTAAATATTTCTGTTCTTCTTCCTCCGTTAATAAACGGGTTGCCATCCCAATAGAACCGCCTTGCAATTTCCAAATGGCGTTGTGATGCTCTACTGCGTTTTTAAAATTTCCTTCTTTCCATTCAGTTAAAATTTCACGATACAAATTTTCATTTTCATAATTTCCGTTTTCTAACATTTTTAATAAGGCATTAATGGTTGACTCTTTCATTTCGATAAATCCCCACTTTTGGGATGCATGGACTTTTTGATGGGACATTTCATGCAACATTTGTTGGAATACCTTTTCATCGAGGAAACCACCCATGGCTGCTTCTTTTTCCAGGTTCGTTTTTCCTTCTGTATCTGTAGAAAGGGCTGTATCAACGGATTTTTGAATAACCTCATCCTTAACAGTCTTCGTATTTACTTGAGCTTCTCCTTTTGAAACCCAATAAATAAAACCTAATCCCCCTACTACTACTACAAAAGTCGCAACGACAAAAGAGATAAGAAAATCTTTTTTCGTCATTGTTTAAAACACCTTTCTTCCCCCATTAAACTGTAAAATGTTAAGAATAAATTATCCGTATAATTAAATTAATTTTAATATTTTGGATAAGAAATTCAAGTTTATTTATTCTGATTGGGCTCATAAATGGGAATGATAAAATTTCATATTATAAATATCTATGTTCCATGTAATTCTATTATTCTCATTTATTAATAGAAGGATTAATTCATATGATTTTTTAAAAAGTTGCTTATAACCTTTACATATTCTGATTTTGGATAGGCGTTATACAACTCACTTGATAATCGAATCGGATCACCAAAAAAATACCGTTCGTATTGAGTTTGCCTTGTTCCAAAGGAGCTCATTGTTAAATCCCAGGCTAAGCGGAATATTTTAACCCGTTCCTCCGCTGGCTTTGTTGCCCCTTGTAAATACCGATCTAAATCCGTTCTAATCGTCGAATGGAATGCTTTTTCCGTCGGTAAAGTAATCATGCCACTTGCACCGATTTGTTGAATAATTTCAGTAAATCGGGAGTAAATTTTCGGAAATAGATTTCCGGCTACCATTAGCGTATTAATATCAGGACGCATATATCCCCATTCATCTAATGAAGCGTGATTTTCAGCCTTTTCAAGTAACGCTCTCATTGTCTCGAGTCCAATGATGATTTCTGACATTTTCTCATGAATATGTTGATATTCACTAACATTAATCGTTTCGATTAATAACTCCGCAACACCCAAAATGAATTCCAATTTTACAATTTGTCTAACCATTACTTGATGCTTGGCAAATGGATGAAAGGAACTTTTAATGATAAAGTCTTCAGCTACTTCGTCATTGTTATAGTAAAATACTCGATTCCATGGAACTAATACATTATCAAAGACTACAATGGAGTCCATTTCCTCATATCGTGAACTTAATGGATGATCAAAAGCAGATTGACCACCAATAAATGTATCTCTACAAATAAACTTTAAACCTTTTGTATTCGATGGAATCGAAAAAGCAAATGCTTCATCTTCGTTAAACAAAAATTTCCCGACACTAAAAACTAATAACTCATCAGTTAAGCCACCTTGTGTTGCTAGAACCCGGGCCCCTTTAATAATGATGCCTTCTTCATTTTTACCAATAACCTTCGCTGCAATTGGTTCCTCTGAATTTTCAATATAAATTTGAGAACGATTCACTTGCGGTGCAACAAATGTATGGGCTAACGATAAGTCATTTTCCCGCGCTAATTCATAAAACGCTTGGAGATTATTTGGAAAACTGTTACTTTTATTTTTTAAAAGGGAAACAGATGAGGCAAAACTCATTAATACTGTATTTAAATAGTCGGGGCTTCTCCCCATAATCCCTCCCGTATGTCGTGCCCAATGTTCAAACATCTTTCTTCTTCTTATTAAATCCTCTTTTGTTTTCGGTTGTAAAAAAGAAAGGCCTACAGGGTTACCTGATGTAGGGGAGGTATACGTCATTTCATCTTTTATTTTCGGATCATGCTGTAAATCATAGAGAGCCGCTTTTGTTTGGATAATACCTTTGAAGGCGGGATGCTCTGATAGTAATCCTTCAACTTTTTCACCGTCATACCAAATCTCCGGTTTTAGCTGATTCAGTCTGTTAATAAAATCCTTTCCATTAACAGCACCCATACTTTAACACTCCTTAAATTTGATGACATTCCATAAAACATTTATTCTGTAAAAGGCTTTCTATTATTTGAAACAAAACATTTATTTATATCTTATTGTAAAAAAAGCGGTTTAGTACTTGGGAAAAGGAAGAAATTTATTTTTAACTATCGAATTAAAAATTGGCAATTGTAGGGTAAAGTCTTTAAAGCTATACTTAACCTAATCAAACTAACAGTAATTACCATGAATTTAAGGAGAGTTATTTTGAAAAAAAGTATTGTAATCGTTAGTACACTATACGGAATTGGATTAATACTTTCTCTTTGGCTATATAATCACAAGCCCATTTTCATTGAGGATGTCGGTCAGTTACTACCTACGAAGGTAAAAGAAATACATAGTGCGACAAGTGAAGCAGAACTGCAAAGTTTGGTAAAGGAATCGATTAATAACAATGAGAAAATTTCTGTTGCTGGCATGCAACATAGTCAGGGAGGACAAACATACTATCCTAACGGTGTAGTGATCGATATGAAGAAATATAATAAAATCCTTGACTATAACCCTCATGAGAAAATGATTACAGTTCAAAGTGGGACTACATGGGAAGATATTCAACAGAAAATTAATCCTGATCACCTTGCGATTCGTGTAATGCAATCACAAAATATTTTTACGGTTGGAGGATCTATAAGTGTCAATGCCCATGGGAGAGATATTCGATATGGTTCGCTTATTGATACTGTTGAATCTTTCCGACTCCTTACTCCTCAAGGAGATATTATCAATGTCAGTCGAACAGAAAATAGTAACCTTTTCCCTCTAGTAATAGGGGGTTATGGTCTATTTGGTATCATTTTAGATGTCACAATGCATTTAACCGATGACGAACTCTATCAAATTCGTTCAAGATCAATCGATTATCAGGATTATCCTGATTATTTCATTCATGATGTCAAAAATAATGAAAATATCCGAATGCACATTGCTAGATTATCCGTAGCTCCAGATTCATTTCTACGTGATATGTATGTCACGGATTATGAATTAGCTGAAAATCAAAATAACTTAGCCAATTACTCTGAGTTAAAAAGAGATACACTTGCTGCACCTCAAAAATTCATGCTTGGACTTTCACGTTACAGTGATTGGGGAAAGAACCTACTTTGGGATATGCAAAACAAGTTATATGTTGGCCAAGATGGGAACTACATTACACGTAACAATGCGATGCGAGGGGACAGTAAATTTATGGAGTATGACAACCCAAGCAAAACTGAAATTTTACAAGAATACTTTGTCCCAATTGATGAGTTCTCTATGTATCTAGATGATTTACGGTCAATGCTTGAAAAAGAAGAACTAAATCTATTAAATATTACGGTTCGTTATGTAAATGAAGATAATGAGGCGGTATTATCCTATGCAAAAGAAGATATGTTTGCACTTGTTTTACTAATTAACCAAGGTAAAAGCAAAAAGGAAATTGAAAAAACCAAAAAGGTTATCCAGAAAATGATTGATGTTACCTTACAACACGATGGCTCCTACTATTTGCCTTACTATTCTTATCCTACCCAAGCGCAAATGGATGAAGCCTATCCGAAGAACAAAGAGTTTTTCGAACAAAAGAAACAGTTTGACACGAATGAATTATTTATGAATCTATTTTACAAGGAGTACAGTCAATGAATTTCCGTAAGTTTTTAATTGCCCAAAGCATTCTAATTGCAGCAAGTAGTGTAGTCTTTCCATTTTATTTATTATTGATTAAAAATGTTGGAGATAGCTACTCTCAATTTGGTTGGGCCTATGGATTGTTTACTTTAACCGCAGCGCTTACCTATCCAATCATCGGCCGACTAGGTGATAGGTATGGTGATAAGAAAATGCTACTTATTTACACACTAGGCACGGCTGCCGTAATGTTGCTTATACCACTTCTGTACGAGGTATGGCAAGTTTATATGATACAGATCATGATGGGAATCCTCGGTGCAATTCAAAAAAATACAGAAAAAGCCTTTTTGGCTAGAAATAATGATAATGAAACTGCAGGTGAACGAATTGGTAAATACCATTTACAGATTTCATTGTGGAGCGGTTTAGGGATTATTCTTACTGGTTACTTAATTGATTTCTTAACCATTGCAAGTCTATTCTATTTAATTTCTTTTGTTTATATCATAGCCTCTTTCGTCATTATTAAGCGGGAGAGGATTTGAAACAGTTCTAATTTTCATCGTTCACAAGGATTATACTAATGGTTTGGGTCTTTCCGAATACTCTTGATAGGATATAATTTTAAGACGTGCTAGAGAGTCTGGACCTTTAAACCATTGGTATAATGCTTAGAAAATAAAAAGGATAAAAGACAAATAAATCGATTTCAACATAAATAAGGGATTGTAAAACCTTCGTATAGAAAATCCTTTTTCCTAGAAGCTTACCTTTACCGTATTCTTCATTTCTTTTTAAAATAATTCTTTTAACTAAAATAACTTATCTATTTTTATTAATAATTGTAAGTAACAATTCTCTTGTTTTTTCAAAACTGATAAGTTCTCTATGAAAGTTTGAATAATTAGCTAATGAATCTTTTAAAAAGTAATAGTTCGGGTAAAGTGAAAAAAAGTCTTTATGTAGAATTTGCCTTTGATATTTAGGAATTTTCTTATTTGCTAGTACATAAGTAGAACTTCCCGCAATAAGCATACAAAATTCATTAAAATCAGCAGCCAACCAATTCTCTTCATCGATAATACCCACGAAATCTTTTTCAATTAGTTCAATATCTTCGTATGGGAATCCATTCGATAATTCTGTATGGTAAAGAATTTCTAGTTTACTCAATAAATCACTTTGCATGTCTGTATTTCGCAAGTAAAAATTGAGCCATTTATTAATTAAAAACTGATCCACTTAAACCGAACTATTTTCTAGCCATTCTTTTGTATCTAATATTCGATAAGATGGTCCAACCATGTCTA
>NZ_RHLQ01000038.1 GCF_003711845.1 Lysinibacillus halotolerans | reverse complement strand
CCCAATTTCAAAAGATGGTAAAGAAAATGGGACTAGAGCAATCTATGTCACGTCGTGGAAACTGTTGGGATAATGCCCCACAAGAATCGTTTTTTGGTCATTTTAAAGATGAAACAGACTTCAAATCGTGTGAAACATTAGAAGAAGTAAAAAGAGAGATTAAGAGTTATATGACTTATTACAATCATTACCGAGGTCAATGGAACTTAAAAAAGATGACGCCTGCACAATACAGTCACCATCTTCTTCAAGTTGCTTAAAAGCCTTTTTTAAAAATGTCCTTTACAAAGGGTACACTTTAATTGACGTTTCTAGCCTTATCACTTTTCTTATAATGGTAAAAAGAAGGTGAAAGTAGTTCCTTCTCCAACTATACTATCTACATGAATATTCCCTTTATGGGCTTCGACGATGTTTTTCGCAATGGCAAGACCTAACCCTGTTCCCCCTTTAGAACGTGTTCGAGCTTTGTCCGCTTTATAAAAACGTTCAAAAACATAAGGTAGATCGTCTTGCGGAATTCCCTCACCAGTATCCGAAACTTGGATTTTTGCATAGGATAATTCTTGCGTTAAGGAAACCGTTACACTTCCCTGTTCGGAAGTATGTCGAATCGCATTATCAATTAAATTCGTTAACACCTGTTCAATTCGATCTTCATCCATACTTATTTGAACATCCTCAGACAACTCTGTCTTAAATTGAAGATGAACTTTCCTTTCCTTTGCAACCTGGGTAAATTTTTGCGTAATTCTTTCAATAGCATGCACAATCGGAACTTCGTCTTTAAATAAATTTGTATATCCCGATTCCATGCGAGCTAAATCTAACAAGTCATTAACTAAACGTCCCATTCGTTGAGATTCATCATAAATGATGCGAGTCATTTCACTCCGTTCTTCTTCGTTGGACACTACATCATCTAATAACGCTTCAGAATACCCTTGCAACATCGCAATAGGTGTTCGAAGTTCATGGGACACATTCGCAATAAAATCGGAACGTAATTTTTCAAGACGGGATTGTTCGGTCATATCGCGAATGACCGCAATGGCCCCACGAATGGATAGTTCACTATTTTTTAATGGACTAATCGTAATTCGATAGTAGGAACCACCTATTTCAAGGTCTTCTTCTAGCTTATCTTCAAAATTTAATACATGATCTAGCATTTCAAAAATTTCCTTAGGAATAGGACTGTCATTTTGCCCTTTTTTCCCTATAAACCATTTTTGAAGTAATTTATCAGCAGGAGGGTTACTTAATAATATCGTACGATCCCGGTTAAATGTAATCACACTATCGGTCATTGAAGTTAAAACACTTGCTAACTGTTCTTTCTCCTGGTTAATCACTTCTAAATGATGCTTTAATTGTCTACCCATTTGATTAAAAGCAACGGCTAATTGGCCAATTTCATCATTTTGAGTAGTAGGCAACGTTTCATCAAATCTCCCTTTTGCCAATTCAAAGGCGTGTTCACGCATTTTACGTAATGGCCATGTAATACGGGAAGATAGGAAGAAGGCAAAAAACGTTGTTAAAACAAAGGCAATAAAAGCTGAAAGGAAAACGATTTTCGTCGTTTCCTGGGATGTTTCATGCAATGCCTTTGGATTTTGATAGATGAAAATTGCCCCGTGAACTTCATCATCACTTTTTAATGGATAACTTAATACAACATAAGTTTCCATTTTCTCTTCATCCGTTTGAGAAGGTAAAATCATTTCATCGATAATTGGTTTATCCGATTCATAAATTTTATCGAAGGCTTTGTTTTTTATAATACTATTTTGAATTACTTCTTCGTTTGTTGCTGTTTGAAAGGATGAAACGACTTTTCTTTCATTTGAAGCAAGGAAAGCATTGGTATCCTCCGTTAACATTTCTTCGATAATTTCATCTGTTAACTGCTCTAAATCATAATTATCAACGATACTAGCAATCGTAGAGGCTGTTTGGCTTAAAGATTTTTCTGCTTGTTCACGATGATAATCTTCTAAAAACTCCAACATTAAAACCGTAAATACGAACAATACAAATGAAACGAGAAGCAATATGGTAATCCATAGCTTCCCGACAATACTTCTCCATATTTTAATCATTGATTACCTCAAATTTATAACCTACGCCCCAAACCGTTACAATCATCTTCGCTGCATTCTCCGATACTCGATTTAGTTTTTCGCGTAAACGTTTTACATGGGTATCGACTGTTCGTAAATCACCAAAGAAATCGTAATGCCAAACTTCTTTTAATAATTGTTCTCGGTCAAATACTTTATCTGGAGATTTAGCTAAAAAATATAACAGCTCGTATTCTTTTGGCGTTAAGTTTACTTCCGTACCATCGGCAGTAACACGATGTGCATCATGATCGATAGTTAAATGTGGGAAAACCACTAGATCCTTTGAAGTAGACGGACTTGAAACGGGTGAAAACACAGCTGAACGACGTAAAATTGCTTTAACACGTAATACAACTTCACGAGGACTAAATGGTTTTACAATATAATCATCTGCACCTAGTTCGAAACCTTGTACTCTGTTAGCTTCTTCACCTTTAGCAGTTAATAATATGATAGGTGTTGTTTTCTTTTCTCGTAATTCTGAACATACTTGTAGTCCATCTTTTTCAGGCATCATAATGTCCAATAGTATACAATGATAGTCTTTCTCTAAAGCCATTGTAAGGGCGATTTCACCATTTTCAGCTTCATCTACTTCATACCCTTCACGTTCTAAATACATTTTTAATAAACGTCGAATACGGTCTTCATCATCTACTACTAATACAGAAATATTTTCAGACATAGGTTTTACCCCTCTCATTCTTTCTCTTTACTATTGTACATTTTCATATTAAAAATTTAAAGGAGATATAACAAAACTTCCACAGTTATGTCGTTTTGAAAGATTTTTGAAAATAGATTAGAGAAAAATTGTATGATTATTTGAAAAACTAAATTCTATAAAGAAAGTTCTTCCCATTAATGAGAAGAACTTTCATCCGTTAACTTACTCTTAAGCGTAAGAATGTAAACCTGCAATTACTAAGTTTACAACTATTAAGTTGAAAAGAATGATGGCAAAGCCGATACATGCAAGCCATGCGGATTTTTTACCTTCCCAACCTTTAGATAAACGTAAATGTAAGTATGCCGCATAGAATAACCATGTGATAAGCGCCCATACTTCTTTTGGATCCCATCCCCAGAAACGGCCCCACGCTTCTTGCGCCCAAATCATGGCAAATACAAGGGCACCTAAACTGAATATAGGGAAACCAATTAATACAGAACGATAACCAATTTCATCTAATAAATTTAAATTTACTTTTTTAACTAATGGATGAAGCATACTTAAAATACTTCGACGAGTAATTAATCGGATTAAAATATAAAGAATTGAACCGAACACAAATGACCAAAATACAGTTGTTAATTTTTGCGCATTAATAACTGGCGCTGTTTCAACAAACGGTTCCATCACGTCATCCGTTAATAGTACGTATTCATTCATTCCGAAAACAGCTGGCATATTGTATGTGATTTCTTGTTGTGCTCCTTCTTTATCCACATAAGTAAACGCTGCTTCATAACCAATACTTTTGAAAATCACTGTTGCTAAAATAAATCCAATTACTAAAACCATAAAATAAAGAACAGCTTCTAACCAGAAACGGCCTTTTGATTTCACTTGAGGATCGGTATCTTTTAGTAAGTACAACAATCCTGCAACTGCACTAATTGCTAGAACCGATTGACCAAGGGCAGCCGTAATAACGTGAATCGTTAACCAATGACTTTGTAATGATGGCACTAATGGATCCACATCATTCGGGAACATAGCCGCATAACCGATAATTAATAGCGCAATCGGTAATGCTATAAGCCCAAGGGCAGTTAAACGATACATATAGTAAATAAGAATGAAAGCAGCAATGATAAACATACCAAATGCAGTCGTAAATTCAAACATGTTACTTACAGGTGCATGTCCTGTATAAATCCATCGCGTAATAAAGTAACTTAAGTGGGCTAAAAATCCGATAATCGTTACGATCATCGCTAATTTGCCCCATTTGTCAGCACGTTTTGCTGCACCATCCGGTTTTGAACTTTTAATCGCTCCACCGAAGAAAAATGTTCCAACTAAATAAGCAACAAATGCAACAAATAACAGATTTCCACTTATATCAATTAAACTCATAAAGTGCTGTCACCTTCCTTTTCTTTTCCTTCACCTTCGCCATCTTTATCCTCTTCTCCTTGATCAATGTATGGAGGCAAGTGGGCAAAATCTGATAAAGCATTTAAATCTTTCTTTATACTAAACCAGTTTTTGTTTGTATGGGCTGCAAGGCGAATTGTACCATCTTCCAATTGTTCCACCCAAACACGTCGGTGATTCCAATAAGAACCGATGACTACACCTAACATAAAAATAACGCCACCAATTGCTAAAATTGGAATGGTACTATCTTTATGCACAGTTAAACCAGACATATCTCTAGTTTCAACACTTTGGAATTCCATTTTATACGTGTTATTACCATTTGGTTCAATTGTTTGCTGAATCGCTACAAAGCTTACTTCCCCTTCTGGTTTATCAGGTGTTACCATTTTAAATATAAATGCTGGATTATTAGGGGTTGGTGTAGCTGTTTGCGGTTCTCCATTTTCAAATCCTGAGAAGTCAGGATAGAAACCTAATAATTCTACTTTTGTTTGATCATTCAATACATATTCTTTTTGAGGATTTGTTAGATCGATACTAACAGCACCTAAAGATTCGCCTGTTTCCTTATTTGTTAGCTCGAAGTTCATCGTTTTCAGTTCATTTAAACGGAAATCCATTTGATAAAAGGAAAATCCATCATGTTGTAAAGGATGATTGACTCGAATGGAGTATTCTTCTACTAACTCTAAATTTTCAGCTTGACCCGGAATTGCATCTTCAGACTGTTTATATAATTTCACATCAGTTTGATAGTTTTTCGCTACGACATTAACACCTTGCAACTCTTGGTTTTCTGTCTTTTCATTATCGTGCATTTCTAAAATGAAATCTTCATTTTCGATAAAGTAACCATCCATTCCTGGAACTGCCCGAGTTTCTCCTTCTCGAATCCACATCGATTCATCCACATAAAAACCAGGTACAAGTCGAAGCATCACACCAAACAAGAATATGATCAAACCAACATGGTTTATGTAAGGGCCATAACGGGCAAAACGACCACGTTCAGCTAAAAGCGCATTGCCATCTCGGCGAACTTTATATTTTAACGCTTTCATTTTTTCTTCTATTAAATTTAAAGTTTTGGATGAATCCCCTTCTGTAACAGGACCTTCCGCAATGATACGTTGTCGCTTCATAAAACTAACATGTCGTTTAACACGTTGATTTTTTAAAGAGCGATGTAATGGTAGACCTCTATCGATACTGGCAACAATAATCGAAATCGCCAGCATTCCCACTAATATTTGGAACCACCATGAACTATAAACATTGGATAGCCCTAATTCATAATAAAGCTTCCCAAGGGAGCCATAAGTTTCTTCATAATATGCAGCCTTTTGCTCCTCCGTTGAAACACTAACATAAAATTCTTGTGGGAAAATCGTTCCAATCGAAGCAGCAACGAGGTTAATAATAATTAAAGTTACCCCTACTTTTACACTTGAAAAGAAATTCCAAATTTTATCGACAATCGATTTATTTCTCGTTTTCGATCGAATTGCGATACCATCATATCGCATATTTAAAATTTTACTCTTTTTACCTTCTTCAGTTAAAGGTTGGCCACACTTTTCACAAAGCAAAGTACCTTCTGGGTTTTCATGACCGCAAGCACAAATAATTTTTCCCATTTGAATTACTCCTGTTCTGGCTTAATTGATTCCATATAGGAAGCGATTTGTTGTTCGTTCATTTCACCAGTAATAATTTTCTCAACTTCACCTTCTGGATTAATTAAGATAGTCGCTGGCAACAAATCAACATTATAAGCCGTCATTACACTCTTCGTAGGGTCAATTGCAACTGGAAAGTGTACATCTAAACTTTCAATAAAGTTTTTCACTTCAAATTCAGTTTGGGCAATGTTTACTGCTAATACTTCAACGCCTTGTTCTTTATAAATGGCATATTGATTTGACATAGCAGGCATTTCTTTCTTACATGGCTTACACCAAGTTCCCCAGAAATTTAAGAAGACTCCTTTTCCTTCATAATCTGAAAGTCGATGTTTTAAATCGCCATTATATAAATCAACAAGTTCAAAATCTGGCGCTTTGTCCCCTACTTGTAAAACTTCTACCTTATCCTTAGTTGCTGTACTATAAACTGTATAGACGATTGCAGCTAAAAGAACAACGAGGATAACACCGCGATATATAGAACGTTTTCTTTTTTTATCCATTTACAGGTTCCTCCCCAGAAAACTATACAATCTTCTTTATTATAGCAAACTTCATTTTTGCATTATCTTCTGATTTTGACTGATTTATGAAACTTTCTTTCCTAATATCAGTCAATTTTACCTGTTTCTGCTAAAACTCGAAGCAATTTTACCTCATGTTTTGACAATTCCCGATATTCTCCAGGTTTTAATCCAGCTAAATCTAAAAATGCAAACCGTTCACGTTTTAATTTGACAACTGGTGTCCCTATCGCTTCAAACATTCGACGAACTTGTCGGTTGCGCCCTTCGTGAATCGTAATTTCACAAATTGCTTTCCCTGCTTTTTCATCAAAAGATGTCATACTTACTTTTGCGGGTGCCGTTTTACCATCTTCTAATTTAATACCGCGCTGTAATTTCTTTAAGCCGTCAATGGTAGGTACTCCCTTTACACGAGCGACATAGGTTTTATCGATTTTAAACTTTGGATGGGTCATTTGGTAAGCGAATTCGCCATCATTCGTTAATAAAAGTAAACCTGATGTATCATAATCAAGACGTCCAACTGGGAAAATACGTTGATGTACATGCTTTTTGAAAATATCCGTCACCGTTTTTCGACCTTTATCGTCTGTTACAGCTGATATTACGCCTCTTGGTTTATATAACAAAAAGTAAACTTTATCTTCTTTTTCAAGTTTGATACCATTTACTTCGATTGTGTCAGAGCTTGAAACCTTTGTCCCTAACTCCTTGACAACTTTTCCATTGACTTTCACTTTACCTTCTAAAATTAATTGTTCTGCTTTTCGCCTTGATGCTACGCCAGCATACGCAATCACTTTCTGTAATCTTTCCAATTTGTCCACCCCGTTCATTCGTGTCAGCACATTTAATCTGTTGAAAATTATGTCATATTCTGTTTCATTATTAAAGAAAAATAGCTTATTTCGAAAGTTGTTTGATTATTTCGAAAGGAGCCATGTAAAAAACATATAAAATTGCTTCTTTCTTAAGCTATATGTAGTTTATGGATACTTTAAACTGTTAAAAATCCCTATATCCAAAACACAAAAAATAAGACTGCTCGAATTGCAGTCCTTAAAGAATGATCATCTTTATTCGTACTGTTCATTATTGGAACGACTTTATTTGATATTAACTCTAGTTGAATAAATACTTTCATTATTTAAAAATACATGCCAAATTCCAAAGTTGTCTTGCTTTCTAGATAAGTGTAACACGTTTTGAATTTGTTTTTCTTCTTCTTTGTTAACTAATAGTTTAATCGGTTTACTTAATTCTACCGTTTTTGTTTCTGTTGCTTGATATTCTCCTTTATCTGCAATTGTAACATAGTCATAGTTGGAAAATATTTTATTCGCAAGTGATGTATGTACTTGCCAATCATTTGACTCGCTTAACGTAACAACAATAACCTTTTTATTATCTTTTTCAAAATAAGTTGCCAACGTTCTTCCTGCCACTTTTGTAAACCCTGTTTTTCCTGCTACGGCATCTACTTGTTGACGTAAAAGGCGATGTTTATTTTGCCAAGTGACACCATTTTTAGTTGGACTTTTATAATTAATCGTCGAAGCAATTTTTTTAAATGTATCGTTCTGTAAAGCAATACGTAACATTTGAGCTGTATCATATGCGGATGAAAGATGTAATTCATTGTGTAAACCAGAAGGGTTTGTAAAATACGTATCATTTAATCCGTATAGATAAGCTTTTTCATTCATTAAATCAACGAAACCTTCTAAGGAGCTTCCTGCATGTTCTGCTAAGGCGTATGCAGCGTCATTCCCGGAACGTAACATTAAGCCATACAATAACGTTTCCACCGTAACTTTTTCACCAGGCTCTAAATAAATCGATGAGCCTTCACTTAATGCTGCTTGGCGAGAAATGGTCACTTCATCGTCTAATTGACTATTTTCAATAGCTATTAATGCTGTCCAAATTTTTGTTAAACTAGCTATAGGCATTCTTGAATGGACATCACTGCCTTCCAATAATCTACCTGTTTCTGCATCAATTACGGCATACGAAGCATTTGCTGCGGTTGTAACCGAGAAAAAAAATACGATGGAACAAAGAAACGCAAAAAAGATTTTTGCAATTTTTTTCAACAAGCCACTCCTTTTTTCACTTTACTCTTCACTAAAAGCTTCTTGGAATTTCGTCATAAATAAATCTGTTTCTTCATTTTCATCCACTTGATCGCCTTCAGGTAATGGAGGAAGTTCTTTTATATCTTTCAAACCGAAATAGTTCAAAAACTCCTTTGTCGTACCATAAAGTATCGCTCGTCCTGTTCCTTCTGCCCTTCCGACTTCTTGTATTAATGCACGGGAAACGAGCGTTTGGATAGGACGTTCACTTTTCACTCCACGTAAATCTTCAATTTCCGTTCTCGTAATGGGTTGCTTGTACGCAATAATAGCTAACACTTCTAATGATGCCGTAGATAACACATGGCTATTCGGATTTTCTACAAGTTTTTTTATACAATCCGCCATCTCAGGTTTTGTCGTTATTTGATATGTTCCTGCTAATGTTTTTAATGTGATTCCTCGTTCTTCAGATTCATTATAATTTGTTTCCAGCTCACTTAAAGCGGCCTCAATCTCCATTTCATCGACTTCTAGTAGTTGGGATAGCTGCTTTAAAGTTAAGCCATCGTCGCCCACTACAAAAAGAAGTGCCTCAATCTTGCTCATCAAATTGTTTAAGTTCATCGCCAATATCCTCCTTTTGTAAAATAACAGTTAAATCTTCGAAGTTATTTTCTTGCTCTACAAAAACGACATGGCGTTTCATTAGCTCTAATAATGATAAAAACGTTACAATAATTGTTGATTTATCTTCGTATGGGAAAAGTTCAGAAAAGGAAGATCGACCCCCGCTTAACTTTAACGAATCAATCACAGCAATCATTTGATCTTTAACCGATATTTCTTGTCTAGCAACTCTTGTAGATAAAGGTCTTTTAAGCTGCTTCCGACGTAGCAATTTTTGGAAAGCACTTAACATATCATAAACATTGACATTCATATCGAAAAGTGCAAGCTGTTCATCTGGCAGAAATCCTGATAAATCGCTAGGTGGTCGTGTGAAAACTTGTGCACGATCAGCTTCTAAATCCTTTAATTCGTTCGCAGCTTCTTTATATTTCTTATATTCTATTAATTTTGTTACGAGCTCTTCCCGTGGGTCAGGTCCTTCAACTTCAAATTCAGCATCTTCTATTTCACCTTCGTGAATGGGAAGAAGCATACGACTTTTAATCGCAAGTAATGTTGCTGCCATGACAAGATACTCACTTGCTTCATTTAATTCTAGCTCTTTCATCGCATGAATATGGTCAATATATTGTGCGGTTAACTCAGCCATTGGAATATCATAAATATCAATTTCCAAACGATGAATTAAATGCAATAATAAGTCAAGAGGACCTGTAAAGGCTTCTAATTTTACTTCATACATGTGTCAACCACCTGACATTTTGTTCGTTAACTTTATAGTTCGTCCTAATTTTAATCATATGGATACTTAACTATTGTAATTCAAATTTTAGTATAGAGGAAAGAGGATTGTAATGCATCCACTGTTTCATCCATTGTTTATAGATTATTGTACATATTTTAATGGCAATCAAGATTATTTTGAATGTCACGAAGTTCTTGAAGAATATTGGAAAGAAATTGCACCTGGTAAGAAAAATCATCCATTGGTAGGATATGTCCAACTTGCAACAGGCATGTATCATTGGCGTCGAAACAACACAATCGGTGCTATGAAAATATTAAAAAAGGCTATGAACAATTTCTCTATCAATCAATCATCGCCCTTTTTCGATTTCATCGAGTTCGATGAATTATGTAAAAACTGCGAAATGAGTATGGAAGCTATAAAAAATGGTGAATCCTTTAAACCTTTTTCTTTAACTTTGACTCATGCTAAGTTTGCTTCAATCGTGGATAGAAAAATAGAAGAACTACCCAATGTTTCAAAAGAATTTCTTCTCCATAAACATATGCTACGCGATCGTACAGATATTCTTGAAGCTCGGAACAATAAACTTGGCTTATCGCAAAAACATTCTAATAAAGAGGATTAATTACAGCTTTTGCAAATATATTTGTAAAAACAAGAAGAAGAGGCTGACGTCACTCATTGTCGTCCGCCTCTTCTACTATTGGTAAACATTTTTCTATAAAAGGTTGTGTTTCTTCATTCGCTTTCAACTCTTTAAATTGCCCTGTCTTTAAAAGTGCTTTCAACATGGCAATTGCGACACCTTCACCTCGATAAGAAGGCACTACCGTAATATGTTGAATGATAGCAACAGAATCTTTTTCGAGCACTCCTACAATTCCTATATATTCTTCATCTTTTTTCCACAAATACAAATGCCAATTTTCTTCTTCTTCATAAGCATGTATTGTTTCCATCAAACGCTTTACGTCCTTTTCTTGAGGCATGAACGAAAGCAGACCCATTGCTATTTTTTCAAAAGATTTTTTATAGCGTATTAACATGAATAACATTCCCTCATTTTCTATCAGTACAACATCTTTAAATATACTACATGATTTAAGACAAGTAATCAACTATATTTCCATAAACTTACAATTGTCATAACCAATACTATTCTAAAGATGCATTTGGAAGGATAATAAATAGATCAATTAACGCCCAAATCAGGCATACTGCTAATAGAATCCCAAAAAGCAACCATTTCGATATTTTCATCAATATTCACCCTTTTTTAAAGATAGCGGGAGATCATTTTGAATAATATTTTCATAACTTTCTCTGTTTATAGCCAATTGGTGTTGACCCGATTCTACAAACACAACTGCTGGTCTAGGAATACGATTATAATTTGACGCCATCGAATAACCGTATGCACCAGTACAGAAAACAGCTAAAATATCACCTGATTCAACTTGTTGCAAAGGTGCATCTACTATTAATTTATCACCTGATTCACAAAGTTTACCTGCAACAGTGTATGTACTTAATCGTTCTTCGTTTGCCTTATTGGCAACAACCGCTTCATATTTTGCATCATAAAGGGCTGGACGAATATTATCGCTCATACCGCCATCCACAGCGATGTAATCACGAATATTGGGAACATTTTTTCGTGAACCAACTGTATATAAAGATGTACCAGCGTCACCAACAAGGGATCTACCAGGCTCAATCCAAATCTCCGGCATTGTTAATTTTAGCTTAGCGGCATATTCTTGTACAGTTTTGATCATACCTTCAACATACACATGGGGCTCTAAAGGAGTATCTTCTTCCGTATAACGAATACCAAATCCTCCACCTAAATTTAAAACCGTACTTTCGAATTGATATTGTTCTTTCCATTCACCTTGTTTTTTCATTAACTTTTCAGCAGCTAGGCCGAATCCATCTGTCTCAAAAATTTGGGAACCGATATGACAGTGCAAACCTAACAGTTCAAGATATTCATGATCTTTCACTTCTAAAAAGGCACGATCTGCTTGACCATTATTTAAATCAAATCCAAATTTTGAATCAGCTTGTCCAGTCGTAATGAAGTCATGGGTATGAGCTTCAACTCCAGGGGTTACACGTAATAAAATACGCATCTTTTGTTTTCTTTCTTCAGAAATTTCTTTTAAAAGCTCAATTTCATAAAAGTTATCTACAACGATACAGCCTATTTTTGAATCAAAGGCAAATTCCAATTCCGAATAGGATTTATTGTTGCCATGGAAATGAATTCGTTCTGTAGGGAATCCTGCTTGGATCGCAGTAAACAGTTCTCCACCAGATACTACATCTAAAGATAAGTTTTCTTCTTTAGCAAGTTGATAAATGGCAATACATGAAAAAGCTTTCGAAGCATAAGCGACTTCTGCTTTTATACCAAGTTTCTTAAATGTTTCGATAAATCCGCGGGCACGTTCTCTAATTAGTTGTAAATCATAAACGAAAAGTGGAGTGCCGTATTTTTTCGCAAGTTCAACTGAATCCACTCCACCTATCGTTAAATGTCCATTTTCATTAATTTGTTGTGTTCCATAAAGATGCATAGTCTCTCCTCCGCTCGATAGGAAAAGGTCAACCCTTCTCCAATTAAAAATTACCTTAGATGAACTTTAACATAGGTAATTTTCTTTCGCAACGGATGATTTTAAATACGTTTTCTTTGCTTCGCTCCCACAATATATGGTCTGAGCGCATCGTCGGCCATAGGAAAACGAATGAATACACGTAAAAAGGCTTTTGGGAAAAAAGGAACAAGAGGCCACATGTATGGAACTGTCATCGGCTTGAGAGAACATAAATAGGAGAACACAATGAAAATACCAATAAAGAACCCACTTGGACCAGCTATAACCGTACCAAGCAAAATGACAAATTGAAAATATTTAACCGCACTACTTAATTCATATGTTGGAATTGTGAAAGTAAAGATTGCTGTAATGGCGGAATAGAGCACAATTTCAGCAGAGAATAATCCAACATCAATCGCAATCTGACCGATGATAATTCCCGCAACTAATCCCATTGCCGTAGAAAGCGGTGTTGGAGTATGAATAGCTGCAATCCTTAAATATTCCAACCCTAAGTTAGCGATTATAATTTGTAAAAATAATGGTACGGACGAGTCTTCCTTCGTACCGATGAAATCAATAGCATCAGGTAAATATTGATCATGGGTGGCCAGTAAATACCAAATTGGTAGTAACGTTAAACTAAAGAATGCCGCTAAATACCTTAACAAACGGGTAAAGGATCCGATAAACGGTGCCTGTCGATATTCCTCGGCATGTTGTAATAAGTGGAATAAAGAAATCGGCACAACAATAACAGAAGGGGACGTATCAACAATAATCGCGATATGTCCCTCTAATAAATGGGCCGCTACAATATCCGGTCTTTCAGAATAACGGACAAAGGGTAAAGGATGGAATTTTTGTTTAAACAGCCATTCCTCGAGGGATTTATCCGCCATCGTAAGACCGTCGTGTTTAATTTCCTCTAACCTTTTCTGTACCCATTTTAAATGTTTCTTATTTACAATATCCTTCATGTAACAGATGGCCACATCGGTGTGACCTAATGTGGTAATTTTATGCAACTCAAACCGTAATTGAGGGTCGCGAATCCGTCTGCGAATTAAAGCAGAGTTTAACATGATATTTTCTGCAAATCCGTCTCGGGAACCACGAATGACTTTTTCATTATCCGGTTCATCCGGCTGACGGCCAGGATAGCTTCTAAGCTCCAATAAATAGCTGTAACCATGTAAAGTAATAATCCCTACTTGTCCTGCTAAAACACCAATCATGAATTCTTCCCGATCTTTTGGTATTGATTTTCCGTAGAAATTAAAATGATCATCAAAATACTTATCTTCATGTTCAATTTCAATATCTAACTCAGAAAACTTTTCATCTTCGTCATAATCAAAAAATAATGGTGTCAACTGAACTGTTGTGGCAGTTCCGTCGACAAGTCCACTAATATAAACCATTAAAATCGGCAAACTTTTTACATGAAGGTCTTTAATACAGACATCATAGGATTCATCTTTACCAAATTGACTATACAAATAATCTTTTGCTTCATCTATAGATGCAAAAACTCGATTACTCATTTATTCACCGTCTTTTTTGTAGTTCGTGATGTATTCGTTTCCATCCACGTTTTAAGTTGTGCTAAAATCTTCTTTTCTAAACGTGAAACTTGAACTTGTGATATCCCTAACCTTTCTGCAATATCCGTTTGGGTCAAATCTAAGTAGTAGCGTAAATAAATAATCGCTTGTTCTCGCTTATCCAATTTTGCTAAAACTTCTTTTAAAGGAATATATTGAAATGGAAGTTCAGACTTCTCATCTTTCATTTGATCCATTAAAGTAATGGAATCTCCTTCACTTTCAAAAAGCTGTTCATGTAAAGAAGCTGGGTCTCGCATTGCATCGGTTGCAACAAGCACCTCATCCTTCGTTACACCTAAAATATCAGCAAGCTCTGAGATGGACGGCGGCTTTTCATTGGTTTTTAAAAATTCATCTGTTGCATGACGAATTTTATAATTCAACTCCCGAATGGAACGACTCACTTTTACCATACCATCGTCCCTTAAAAAACGTTGAATTTCACCAATAATCATCGGGACAGCATAGGTTGAAAACTTCACATCGTAGGATAAGTCAAATTTATCAACCGATTTCATCAATCCGATACAACCGATTTGAAATAGATCTTCAAGCTCTACTCCCCGGGAAGCAAAGCGTTGAACAATCGACCAAACGAGCCGCGTATTGCCCTCAATCATTTGCTTTCTTGCATCAATGTCACCAGCTTGCGCTTTTTCAATTAGACCGCGCATTTCTTCCTGCGTTAACAAAATATTGGACGGCTGTTCGATTGTCCTCATCCCCCTTACTTCTATCAAATACGACCGTATTTGCGTCCACATAAAATTGATCGTTAAAACAAATTGTTAAAAACAATTAGGTGCTAAACACCATTCACGTGACGACTAGTTTCGCAAAAATAAAAGCTACTTTAAGAGATTTGAGGCATCTTTACCGAGTAAAATTTTTTTGAAAAGGTAACAACCGTTCCAACATTCGGTTCAGATTCAACTTGAAGGTCATCTGCAAAGCTTTCCATAATCGTAAAGCCCATGCCAGAACGTTCCATTTCAGCTTTCGAAGTAAACAATGGTTCCATTGCTTTCTTCACATCAAAAATCCCTTTTCCATTATCTTTAACGGCTACCGATATAACATCCCCATCACGAACAGCATGAACAGTCACAATACCCTTCCCGTCTTCGTCATATCCATGAATAATTGCGTTGGATACTGCTTCTGAAACGATTGTTTTAAACTCTGAAAGTTCGTCAATGGTTGGATCAAGTTGAGCAATAAAACTTGTAATTGCCATCCTTGCCAAACTTTCATTCTCACTAATTGCTACAAATGAAAGTGTCATTTCGTTATCCATTCACAATCCCCCTTGCGTGTAAAATTGCATCTGCTTCTGTACCCTCCATAATAAATGAAGCAAGTCCCGAAAATTGAAAGATTTTTTTCATCGTATTTGAAGGGTTTAAAATGACCGTTTGACCATTTACGGCACTAAGTTCCTTCATACGACCTAAAATCAGCCCAATTCCGGAACTATCCATAAAGTTCAATCTTTCTAAATTCCAAATAATTGTGTTCAAATTTCCTTGTAAAATCGTTTTGGAAATATGCGTGCGAATTTTTTCTGTTTCGTGATGGTCTAATTCACCATATAGCCTGATGACTGCTATATCATTTAAGTGCATGTTAACTTCATAGTTCATTTTGTTAATTCGCCTCCTCTAAGTTCGCTAATTCAACATTTTATTATCAGATTCCTTTTTACTGACAATAGTAGAAGAAATTCGCTGAAACTAGTGAAAATACGACAAAAGGAAAAGTGGATAGATTTATCAAATGATATAAAAAAATGATTGTATTACCAAAATAAGTATGGAAAAAAACTTTCCATTTTAAACATTTGAAAATAGGATTTAAGAAATTATTGTTTTGACCTCCATTAAAAAAGAACATCCTTTGCAAAATCAAAGCATGCTCTTTTTAAAGTCATTATTAATCTTTTTACCTTTCCACTTCATATTTATAAGTATTGAAGTGGATTATATTTACATCAACCTTGACATTTTTTAAAGAGTTATTGTTTAAATAAAAGGTATAAGATTGTTCCAATTTTTTGTATGCCTTTGGGTGTATTCTGTACCATTTTTCACCTATATTCAGTACATCTAATTGATTTTCCACCCCCTTTTGATAGAGGGATATAAATTTTTCTTTTAAGTCTTCCTCAATCAGTTTAATTACCTCATCAATCGGAATATCTTTTAGTTTCTCCAACAAATCGACATTGGCGGAAAGTTCGACAGAAAATTGTGGAGAGTCCGTTCCTTTTTCATAATGAATGTTCATTTTTGAATCTAAGAACTCTACATTTGCTACAAGCTCCTCACCATTTTTTACTTTATAATTTAACGTCACTTTATCTTCAGTTAACCAAGTAAGAAATAGTGCATCATTAAATTCAATTTCTTGTACATATTTTTCATTTTGAAAAACAGAATATCCGTTAAAATAAAGGGCTGTGTAATTTCCTTCAGACATCCAATTCGTATCATCCAGTTTTACGGAAGGTATTTTTGCCATCCCCATCGGCTCATAATAAGTTTTTAAAAACTCCATTAATGTCACTGGCTTAAGTTCATCTCTTGCAGTTTCATAGGCAAATTTTTTAAACAGGATTGTATAAATAGGTGGATAGTTAAATAATGCTTCCACATTTAAAACATCTTCAATCTCCTCTTCTGTTGTCACAATTTGAAGGGTAGAACTAAGGGAACGGTTGCGATTAATTTCTTCTATTACTTCATTAAATTTATGGGTGACAATTTTATCACTTAATACGAGGGCACTTACATGCCCTAAAAACAAATCGTTTTCTGTTTTGTTATATAGTTCACTTATAGCTAAATTCAACGTTTCTCCTTCTGCTCTCCCAACAAAAATAGGTACCTTTTCAGTCGGTCTCGCTCCTTCTTGTTTTGCGACATTGGCGAAATTTAACCCTTGAAGATAAACAATATATTCATTTTTTTCTTGATCGTAATCCATACCAATGGCGACAATATAAGTTAAGTCTTGAATATTTTTCACACCGCCACATCCCGATAAGAACACAACAATGAATAAGAAAAGTGAAAAGAGCATAATTCGTTTCATTCCTTTCCACTCCTCGTAGCATCTTCAGGACTAGTTATAGTTGTTCTGGATTTATAAAATGAGCGTGGAGGTTTTAAAAAAGTTTTTATTCCTTCTTTAAAACTAAATGGTGCCAATGAACTTATATAGGAAACTCCAAAAGAAGTAATGGTTGAAAAATATATTATTGTAAGAATAAATCCTAAAATTGTTCCAAATAGACCGAAGATTGAACTTAGCAGCGTAATAATTAGTCGAAGAACGGAAAACGCAGTACTTAAAGCTGGATTGACGACTGTAAAGGAACAAATATAAGTAATCGCTACAATAACTAACATAGTAGGAGAAGTAAGACCTGCCCGAATCGCTGCGTCCCCTATTATTAAACCTCCCAATACAGTTACACTTTGACCAATAGCCCGGGGAAGTCGAGCACCGGCTTCATTAAATAAATCAAATAAAAATAAGATAAGGAACATTTCGATTCCTGTGGCTAAAGGGATTCCTAAACGGGAAACTGAAATGGTCGCTACTAATAAATAAGGAATTTGTTCGATATTGTAACTAGTAAACGCAACCCATATTCCTGGTAAAAATACGGAAATCAACGCTCCTACCGATCTTAATAACCTTTCCATCGATACAAAAAAATAGTTAAGATAGGAATCTTCTGGCGACTTCGTTTCTAACAGCATTCCTATCGGCGCGAAAGAAACGGTTGGATTTCCATCCACTAAAAGGGCAAATCTCCCTTGATTTAATGCTTGTACTAAAAAATCCGGTCTACCTGTATACGACAACGTAGGAACAAGCGACTTTGGTCTATCCCTAATACAATCTTCAAGCTCATTTATACTTACTAAAATATCTAGCTCTACTTGATTTAACCGCTTTTGTATTTCCTTTAGCACTCTTGGATCAATAATATCTTCCATATACATGAGCGCTACCTTTGTTTTACTTCTTTTTCCAATTGTATATTTTTCGAGACATAAAGTAGATGACTGAATCCTTCTTCTAATTAAAGATATATTCGTTTTTATATCCTCTACAAATCCATCCCTTGGACCCCTTAAAGATGTTTCAAGGGCGGATTCTTCTGGAATACGCTTTGGAAAATCCCCCATTTGCATACTTAAAAGACAATTATCGGCTAGAAATAAAATGTTTCCTTGAAAAAGCAAATCGGACAACTCTTCTTCTGACTTGAAAGAAACGTCCTCTGCGTAAAACAAGGAAATTAACCGGTCCTTTATTAAATCATCTTCATAGATACTCAATTTAGGTAAAATGTTTTTATCCAAATATTGATTATCAACTAAGCTTTCAAAAAACATAAACTCAAAGGTTTTAGACTGAATTTGATGGGTTTTATAAAGGAAATCTTGACTAAACTTAAATTGATTTTTCAAATTTTGTACTTTTTCATTTATTTTGTTGGAACTTGATGTGTTTGTCATGTTGCTCAACTCTTTTCTTCGTTACAAAAATATAAAAGGCTGAAAAAAGTATTTGAAACGTAAAAAATATAAAACAAATCGGGAAGTAGTACTTATATACAAATTCAAAAAAGTGTTGGGATTGAACTTTAATCATCATAACGGCAAATAGAACAATATATAGAACAAGAACAGGTTTGTAATTTAAACGATAATGTCGAGTTTTTGCGAAAAATGTGCATAGGAGATACATATGTAATCCAATGCGAATAACGGCTCCACTTAGCCATTGATATAACGCAAAAAAATCTAAATGGGAAATATACTCACCGATGCTTAATATACGCCATTGTTCATAAGCCGGATAACGAAAATTAACGGATTCCGTTAAGCCGAATTCCATTAATGAAGCAGTAAGAGGACCAAAAATAAGAATGGTAAATATCGTAATAAGTACAAATAAATGTTTGAATTTAATAGGTGCCTGTACATAAGGTTGTAATAAAACGATGACATAAACTTCCAGCAGTGCTGATAATACATATATACTCCCCTTTATAATAGGTGAAACACCATCCGTAAAAATCGGAAACAATAAACTTGGATCTTTAGAAGGGGTATTCGTAATTGAGATAAATATTCCAAATATAATTACGAGTGGCAATAATAGACCGCTTGTAATCGACATATTTTTAATACCTACTAGGGTAACAATACAACATGCAATGATTAAAAGGACGGTAATCATTAAAAAGGAAGATTCAGCAAGAAAATAGGCATTTAACCAGATAACTAAGTCACGAAAAGTTACATAGGTGCTAAAAAATAAATACAACACAACAGGAATGGAAAGAAATATCGAAAAGGTTTTACCCATCCGCTTCTTTATTAATGAAAAGAATCCATCCTGCGGACTGTTGTTTAAAATATAAGTAATAAGTATAAGGAATAGAATACAAATGGGATAGGTGATGATGACACTTACCCAACTATCTCTACCAGCTGCTGAAAGCAAATTAGGAATTAAAATGACATGGTTTAATAAACCTGTCGAAAGGATTAACATTAGCAACAATTGTCTAGGGAGTAACACTTTTGTTAAGCTTTGCATACAATCACCTATTTTTCCTAGGATAGCAGTATTATTCCCTATTCATATGCAAATATTACATCCACACATCATTAACATTAAAAATACTAAATGAAGTTTATTTCGGAAAATCTTCGAAAAAGCAAAAAAGTTAGTAACGTTCTTACTTAACGTTACTAACTTTTAACTTAAGATTATTTTGTAATGACTTCTTTAATTAATGTTGGAGCTTCCACTTTTTCTGGCACAATTTCAATATGTTTGTAAAGTTTCTCCATCACTTCTGAAACATCTTCACTGTTCGAATGAATTGTTACAAGCGACTCTCCTTTTTGAACAGCATCGCCTACTTTTTTATGTAGGACAAGTCCAACAGATAAATCAATTGTTGACTCTTTAGTTGCACGACCTGCACCTAATAACATTGCTGCTACACCGACATCATCTGCTTCAATTTTCGTTACATAGCCCGTTTCCTTTGCAGGTAACTCCATTTGATATTTTGCCTGAGGCAATAGAGAAGGATCGTCAACGACAGAAGCATCTCCCCCTTGAGCAGCGACAAACTTCTTAAACACCTCTAATGCTTGGCCATTAGCGATTACAGTTTGCAGTTGAGTGCGAGCTTCTTCAATACTATTAGCTTTTCCGCCTAATACGACCATT
Organism: Lysinibacillus halotolerans; assembly: GCF_003711845.1. Classification (GTDB taxonomy): domain Bacteria; phylum Bacillota; class Bacilli; order Bacillales_A; family Planococcaceae; genus Ureibacillus; species Ureibacillus halotolerans. Next base: position 11,656 of record NZ_RHLQ01000038.1, on the reverse strand, counting down.
TGGGATCCTAATGTATAGCACAATTCCATTAAATCTTCAGGACCGTTACCTTTTAATGTATCAATGGCTTCTTTTACTTCTAATGCATTTCCGATGGCAAAACCTAATGGTTGACTCATATCAGAAATAATCGCCATTGTATTACGACCAACGCTATTGCCAATTTGCACCATTGCATGGGCTAAACTTTTCGCATCTTCAAACGTTTTCATAAATGCACCTTCGCCTGTTTTCACGTCTAAAACAATGGCATCTGCACCAGCTGCAATTTTTTTAGACATGATCGAACTTGCGATTAATGGGATGCTTGGTACCGTACCTGTCACATCACGCAATGCATATAACTTTTTATCGGCAGGAGTTAAGTTTCCACTTTGACCGATAACAGCAGTTCCAATGTCATTTACTTGTTTCATAAATTGTTCATTGGAAAGCTCTACATGAAATCCTTTTATTGACTCCAACTTATCGATTGTTCCGCCAGTATGGCCAAGGCCGCGACCACTCATTTTGGCAACAGGAACACCACATGCAGCAACCATTGCTGCTAAAGATAACGTAGTCGTATCCCCTACTCCACCTGTTGAATGTTTATCAACTTTTATTCCTTCAATCCCGGATAAATCGATTTGGTCACCTGATTCAACCATTGCCATCGTTAAATCAGCCCGTTCCCGATCATTCATATCTTGGAAATAAATAGCCATCATTAAACTACTTACTTGGTAATCTGGAATTGATCCATCTGTATAACCTTGTACGAAAAAACGAATTTCTTCGGTTGTTAATTCTTCACCATTACGTTTTTTCTCAATAACATCAACCATTCTCATGTGGAGAACCTCCTACTTTAAATTCGTTAAGAAACTTGAACCAAATTGTGGTGCTTTTACATTAAAGTTTTCAGCTATCGTTGCTGCGATATCTGCGAAAGTTTCACGAAGAGGTATTTCATCCCCTTGTTCAAATCTTGGCGAATATACTAATAATGGCACATACTCTCGCGTATGATCTGTTCCAGGGAAAGTCGGATCATTCCCGTGATCCGCTGTAATGATTAATAAATCGTCTTCTTTCATTTCATTAAAAACTTCCGGTAATCGACGATCAAATTCCTCTAAAGCGTTTCCATATCCAATTGGATCTCGGCGATGACCGTAATTCGCATCAAAGTCAACTAAATTTAAGAAGCTAATGCCATGGAAATCTTTTTTAACAACGTCAATGAATTTATCCATTCCATCTTTATTATCTTTTGTACGAATTGCCTCTGTAACGCCTTCACCATTATATATGTCAGAAATTTTCCCAATAGCAATCACGTCAAATCCTGAGTCCTTTAATTCATTCATTGTTGTGCGACCAAAAGGTTTTAACGCATAATCATGACGATTGGCTGTACGGGTAAAGTTCCCTGGTGTTCCAACGAACGGACGAGCAATAACTCGACCGACTAAAAATTCTGGATCTAAAGTAAGCTCTCTTGCGATTTCGCAAATTTTGTATAGTTCCTCTAATGGAATAATGTCTTCATGGGCTGCAATTTGTAAAACAGGATCTGCCGATGTATAAACGATCATGGCACCTGTTTCCATATGATCCGGTCCTAGCTCATCAATAATTCCTGTACCACTAGCCGGTTTATTGCCAATCACTTTTCGACCTGTTTTCATTTCCAATTGTTCAATAAGTTCCTTAGGGAAGCCTTCTGGATAAACTTTAAATGGTTTATCAATGTTTAAACCCATAATTTCCCAATGTCCTGTCATCGTATCTTTCCCGACAGATGCCTCTTGCATCATCCCAAAATACGCTTTTGGTTGTTCTACTTTTTTAATACCTTTTATTTCACGAATATTTGATAGTCCTAATGATTCCATATTGGGCATTGTTAATCCATTCATTTTATCAGCAATATGCCCTAATGTATCAGCACCAGTGTCTCCAAAACGGTCGGCATCAGGTGCTTCTCCGATTCCAACTGAATCCATTACGATTACATGTATTTTTTTAAACGGTTTCATAAATGTGTCCTCCTCTTCCATTTTCTATATTAAACAAAGGTCAGACATCTTACAAATAATTTTATATGTAATATTTGTCATCCTTTAGTGAAACTTTTATTTTAACCGTTCATATTCCGTTCCAAATCCTTTATGCCCTTGGATGGAATTGTTTATATACTTCCGAAAGTCGCGTTTTACTTATATGGGTATAGATTTGAGTTGTTGATATATCCGCATGTCCTAACATTTCTTGAACCGCACGAAGATCAGCACCATTTTCAATTAAATGGGTTGCAAAACTATGTCTTAACGTATGGGGTGTTATTTCCTTTTCAATATGGGCATTTTTAGCATGCTCCTTTAATAATTTCCAACAACCTTGTCGTGTTAAACGTTTTCCCCGCTGATTTATGAAAAAAGCATCTGTTTTCGGATATTTCCCCTGTAATTTGAATCGGGCAATTTGTAAATACTGATCTAATGTATGAATGGCACTTTTCCCCAATGGAACAATTCGTTCTTTTCCACCTTTACCAAAAACACGAACAAAGCCCATTGTTAAATGAACATCGTCTAAATTTAAACCAATCAGCTCACTTATACGCATACCTGTCCCATATAACAGCTCTAACATCGCTATATCCCTAATTCCCTGCGGCTTTTCCCGATTAGGTGCTGAAATTAACCTTTCAATTTCCTCGATTGATAAAACTTTTGGAAGCCTTTGTTCTATTTGTGGCATTTCCAAATGAACAGTTGGATCAGTATCGGTCAATTTTTCTCTCAATAAAAACTGATGGAAAGAACGAATCGATGAAATGTGTCTCGCTATCGTTCGCGCCGAAATACCTTCACCCCTTAATGCTTCTAAATGGATTAATATATGTGACCGTTCGATAGCTTTTAATGATTGTACTGCCTGTACATTATGTATATGCTCGATATAGCTCTCGAGATCCCGGCGATAAGAAGATAATGTATTCGTCGATAATTGTCGTTCAACTTGTAAAAAATGAAGATAATCTAATATCGCTTCTTTTGCTTCTTTCATCGTTCATCACCTATCCTTCTTATTCTTACTATAGATTTTTTCGAAATTGTCTACAAGTATAGAAGTTACTTAATAGAAAAGGATGTACATCCGTCATAAACGAAATGTACATCCTTTTTCATTGTTCTTCATTTTGGCCATGACATCTGTGGCAAATACCGTGGAATGTTAATCGATGATCTTTAATAATAAAGTTCCAACGTTTTTCAACAATCGCCTCGACATCTTCTAGTAAATCCTCTTGGATTTCATCTACTGCACCACATTCAATACAAACTAAATGATGGTGGAAGTGTTTTGCGCCTTCTTGTCGAAGATCGTAGCGAGATACGCCATCGCCAAAGTTAATTTTGTCAACAATTTTCAATTCAGTTAATAATTCTAATGTCCGATAAACAGTAGCTAAACCAATTTCAGGTGCTTTATCCTTTACTAATAAGTAAACGTCTTCAGCACTTAAATGGTCTTCCTCATGTTCTAATAGCACTGCAACTGTCGCTTCACGCTGTGGCGTCAGTTTATAGCCAGCACTATGCAATTGCTTTTTTATACGGTCAATACGGCTTTCCATAAGACGCCCTCCTAAACTCATTCTATTATACCAAATGAGTAAAAGCTATTACAAGAGAGGGATGAATTATAAAATATAAGAAATTGCAACAATCTCTCCTGCGCAAATAATTGTTAGCGCAACTATGATTGTTACAAATAATCGTTGAGAAAAGAAATGCTTTCGATTTGGTCCCATTTTCTTTGTTGTGTAGACCGAACAAAGGACAAATAATAACACACAATAAATTAATTGGAATGGAAACCACCAAATACTGTAAACTAACAAAGATTCTTGTTGGGTTAATAAAAAAACTGAACTAAATCCAAAAAATGTAATTTTTACTGCGACGATAAATTTTGATAAAACATGTAAATACGGGTGAGTAGCAAAGAACAGCACGAGTACTATCCAAGCAACTAACGGTATAATGGTATTCCAAATGGAAACATCGGTTAAATCTAAAACTCTCGGATCTACATAGCTTATTAATTTCATAGACTTGTCCAAAGAAAACACTTGAAAACAAACAACACCGCTTATAAAACTAATTGCTAATATAACAGCATATTGAATAAATAATACAGAACGAAACATAAGCATTCTCCTTTCGTTGGTATAGCTTATGCTCGTCCTCTATCAATATGTCCTAAAACTATGTTCAAATTTCAAAGAAATCTATTAAAATTTCGTCATACATTTTATAATTCAGTGGGATAGTTAGAGATTCAGTAAAAGGATGAATCCTTTTCAAAATGAATTTTATTTGTTCATTTTCATCCAAAGTACGGCAAAGGCCGTTTTTGCATCATAAATTTGTTCATTGGCTACCATTTGTTCAGCTTCTTCAACAGTAACTTCTAATAGTTCTACAAATTCATCCTCATCTAATTCGGCTTTTTCCTCTATTTTGTATAAATCTTTGGCAACAAACAAATGAATTACTTCATCGGCAAAACCAGGAGAAGTAGCAAAAGTTTGCAAATAGTTTAGCTCGTTACAACCATAACCCGTTTCTTCTTCCAGCTCTCTTCTTGCTGTAACGGCTGGCTCCTCTCCAGGCTCTAATTTTCCCGCCGGAATTTCAATAATCGAACGTTCCAGTGGTTTTCGATACTGTTCTACTAACACCATTTTCCCATCTTTTGTTATAGCAATAATCGCAACTGCTCCAGGGTGGTTCACAATTTCCCGCTTTGATTGATTTCCATTTGGCAATGTCACATCATCTACTTTTAATGAAATGACTTTTCCTTTAAAAATTGGATTTGAATCGATTGTTTTTTCTTCAAATTTTTTCATTTTAAATGCCCTCACTTGTCCTGTGGATTCATTTCATTGTACCATTAGTGAAAGAATTTGTTTGGGAGAAAGTGGGTTTGTACATGAAAAAAAGAAAAGTTGGTAATAGTTCAATCGAAATTTCAGAAATTAGTTTAGGCTGTATGTCTCTACCGACTTCTGTTTTTGAGGCGAAGGATATTGTAAATACCGCCCTTGAATATGGCATTAACTATTTTGATACAGCAGATCTATATGATAAAGGAATCAACGAGGAAATTATCGGGGAACTTTTAAAACCCCATCGTCATGATATTATCCTTGCTACAAAGGTCGGTAATCGATGGAATGAGGGGGAAGAAGGTTGGCATTGGGATCCATCCCCTGCAATAATCGAACAAGGTGTAAAAGATAGTTTACGTCGCTTAAAAACGGATTATATTGATATTTATCAATTACACGGCGGAACAATTGATGATCCGTGGGATGATATTATTGAAACCTTTGAAAAACTTAAAAAAGAAGGTTACATTCGAGAATATGGTATTTCCTCTATTAGACCTAATGTATTCAAGCCGTTTTTACAAAAAAGCAATGCTATATCAAACATGATGCAATATAGTATTTTAGATCGTCGTCCTGAAGAATGGTTTGAAGAGATTACAAAAACAGGTGCTTCAGTCGTAACCCGCGGTTCCATTGCAAAAGGTTTACTTACGAAAGAATGGCCAACGAGATTAGAAAAATCAAAGGGTTATCTATCTTATACGAAGGATGAATTGATGGAAGTGTTAACAAATCTTCAAAAGGAATATGAAGACATCCATGCATTAGCATTAGCCTATAATCTTAGTCATCCAGTTATCGCTTCTACAGTGCTTGGCGCTAGTTCTAAAAAGCAATTACTTGATACAATAGCAGCCTATGAGAAAGCCCAATCCATCCAAAATTTATCCATCGTTTCTGAATTAACGAAAAAAGAGGTCTATACGGAGCATCGATGAAGAAATATATTTTTTTAATTGTCGGTATTTTGATAATGTTGTTTTGTATTTCGAGTATGACCTATGAACAACAAACTATTGTACCTACATTGCAAGAAACATTAGAAAACAAACCGTTTTACAATTTATTAAGCAAATTGGAACTAACCTATTGGGACCAAACTATTTCCGTTGAAAGCCGTGGATATTATTATTTTGTGGAATTTTTAATTCGTAAAGGGTTACATTTTGCGGGTTATGGTATCATTGCCATTTTAATTTATCGGATATATCGAAAATTCCAATTTCAACTAGCCGGTATTTGTGCCGTGTTATCGATATTTGTCATTGCTTCATTGGATGAATATCGTCAAACATTTGTAGAAGGTAGAACAGGGATTTTTGATGACGTTCTTTTAGACACATATGGTGCCATCACCTTTGTCATTCTATTTAAGCTATTCAGTGCCTTATATCAAAAAATAAAGCAGAGAAATAGTGTTGAATGATCATATCTCTTTGATCCCTTTTTACTTTCTTTTGAAAAACTATTCTAGAAAATAACAAATTTTTATCATTTTTCATTAGTTCACTGTTCAATCGTATTGAATATTTTTATAAACATTGATAACATTACTAAATGTATACAAAATTGAACTCCACCCTTTTATGGATGTTCTTTTGTTACAAAATTAAATAGCGGTGATTGCTATGGGATGACTATAGCAGGAGCAATTTCTGGAGAGATCGCATCTTTGCGACGCCGAAGGGTTCACAATCTCAGGCAAAAGGACAGAAAAAGTAACAAATAATCGCGAAATAGCGATTTATGATGGTAATTTTGACTTTTTTATTCATGAAAGGCTTCTTTCTTAATAAAAAGTTTATTCTTTTATCTTTTGTTATTTTTAAATGTCGAATGAGATAGGGTATCCTATCTCATTTTTATTTTCCCCTTTGTTACTGTTTGTTTCTGAATGAATAGAGGGATTCAGTTAAAAAGGATATTCCTTTTTAACTGTCCTTAAGAAAAAGTTCATTACAAGAGCAATGCCGCTATAGTTGGGGGCATATGGATGAATCAACAAGAATTAAAACGAGAATTAAAAAACCGGCACGTACAATTAATCGCCATTGGAGGAACGATTGGAACTGGATTATTTTTAGGATCTGGTGCGGCGATTGAAAAAGCAGGTCCGTCTATACTGCTCGTTTATATGATTATCGGAGCAGCCGTCTTTTTCGTTATGCGGGCTCTAGGAGAACTATTATTATCAAATAAAGGCTATCAATCTTTTAACGATTTTGCAGTAGATTATATCGGTCCTTGGGCTGGCTATATAACAGGTTGGACTTATTGGTTCTGTTGGATTATGACAGCAATGGCCGATATTATTGCCGTAGGGGTTTATGTTCGATATTGGTTCGATATACCCCAATGGATTCCGGCTATTATATGTCTCGTATTATTACTTGGATTTAATTTGTTGACTGTTAAACTATTTGGAGAATTAGAATTTTGGTTTGCCTTAATTAAAGTCGTTACAATTATTGCTTTAATCGTTATCGGTATGGTAATGATTGTCACTGGTTTTGAAACAAATAGTGGTACGGTTTCAATCTCAAACTTATGGGAACATGGCGGAGTATTCCCGAATGGCGTTACTGGATTTTTACTTGCCTTTCAAATGGTTCTATTCTCCTTTGTAGGAGTGGAATTAGTAGGTGTTTCTGCAGCGGAAACTTCTAATCCTGTTAAGAATATTCCATCGGCAATAAATAAAATTCCATTACGCATTTTGCTCTTTTATGTTGGAGCTATTTTCGTCATTCTTTGTATTAATCCTTGGACAGAACTGAATGCAGAAAGCAGTCCCTTTGTACAAGTATTTAGTTTAGTCGGTATTCCGATAGCAGCGGGCATTATTAATTTTGTTGTTTTAACATCTGCCGCATCTGCTTGTAATAGTGGGTTATTTTCAACAAGCCGTATTATGTATAACTTAAGTAAAAATAAACAAGGTGCAAAACATTTAAGTAATTTAAATAAACATGCTGTACCAGCAAATGCCCTTTTCATATCATCCGTTGTTTTATCCATTGGGGCATTATTAAGTTATGTCATTCCAGATGCTGCTTTTAGTATCGTCACAACAATTAGTGCCATTTGTTTTATTTGGGTGTGGAGTATCATTTTAATATCCCATATACGTTATAAAAAAACTCGACGGGATTTACATAGAAAGTCTACTTTTAAGGCGCCCTTTACACCCTTTATAAACTATGTAGTATTGGTGCTTTTTGTTTGTATTTTACTTATAATGTTCATGGCTGAAGAAACGAGAACGGCATTATTATTAACACCTCTTTGGTTTATTCTTTTATTTATTTCTTATGCTTTTAGAAAGAAAAAACAATCAAGGGATTATTGAACAAATAGAAAAAAGTAGTATTAGTTATGTTGAACTGAACCCCGAATAGGTCCACTTTTTTTAAAGTGTCCACTATTCGGGATTCAGTTCATGTTTCCTAATACTACTTTTTTCTTTTGAGTATGTAGTTTGAATGGAAAATACCTTCTTTTCGAACGACAACATCGATTAAAACTTCGATCCTTGATCGCCGTATTTCTCAAGTAGCTCTTCAAAAGACATATTTTTCTCCCGTTGCTTTCTTTCAAAGGCTAACCGCGCTTGACGCTCTTCTTCTTTCGCCTGCTCTTCTTCTACTAAATTTTTCTTCGCAGCTTTTAATTTTGCTAATACATCACCGTTTAGTTGGTCTTGTAATGTTAATGTATCTTCACTTTTGGACTTTTTTACCGAAGTGAATGGTTTTTTCTTTTTCGCCATACTATTCACCTACTTACCATTTCGTATTTCCTTTTTAGTTTATCATGAAATTGAAAAAATCTCTTTCATCTAAAACATTCTCCCATTTGTCACGAACTCAAACAAATACTGTTGCGTAGTATAGTAATAAAGATATTTTTCGTACATTGAATACTATCCAATCGTTAGAGCTAATATAAATTTATTTACAATTCATAATAGAACAGTGAATAGCGACAAAAGAAAGAATAATACTACTATTAATGAATCGAGGTGTTTTTAATGAAACGAAAATTCTTTTGGGTTTCAAGTATTATCACCACTATTCTTTCTGCTGCAACTACCGTCTTCGGCTTCGTTGCTTCGAATCGATTGATGTATATTAAAAATAAAGATGCAACGTTTATATATGATCGTGAATTAAAAGCACAACGCTTTGATGAAAAATGGTTCAATCAATGTCCAAAGGATGAATTAAGTATCGATTCTCCTAATGGCTATTCAATAAAGGGAATTTTCTTCCAACCCCTTAACACAAAAAATACGATTATCATCTGTCATGGTGTTACAGAAAACAAAATTAATTCTGTAAAATATGCTCGTATGTTTGAACGACTTGGTTATAATTCCTTCGTATTCGACCATCGACGTCACGGTGATTCTGGGGGAAAAACAACAAGTTATGGCTATTATGAAAAATTTGATATCGCTGCAGTCGTCCAAACGATGAAATCGATTGTTGGTGAAGATGCCATTATTGGCATACATGGAGAGTCGATGGGAGCTGCAAGCATGATCTTATATGCGGGTTTAGTTGAAGACGGAGCAGACTTTTATATAGCGGATTGTGGGTTTTCAAATTTCTCGGAACTTATCTCTTATATATTAAAAAAAGAAACGATTTTACGGACGAAAATCCCCATCCATTTAGCAAACATATTTTTAAAAATGCGTGATGGCTATACATTTAAAAGTATCACGCCGAAGGAAGCAGTTAAAACTATTCAATCCCCGGTATTATTTATCCATAGTCTTGAAGATGATTTTATTTTGCCTTATATGACAGAAGAAATGTATGAAGAAAAAGAAGAACCAAAGATGTTAAAGCTCTTTGAAAAAGGAGCCCACGCCCAATCCTTTAATCAAAATCCCGAAGAATATGAAGAAACGGTATTGGAGTTTTTACAAAAGTACGTTTATGGAAATGTAGAACAAGTTGAAAAAGACATATCCTAAACCTAGATAGACTTCCTAACTACTTCCATTCATAGTGAATTAAAATCTGCTCTTTCTAAAAGAATGGGCAGATTTTGTTTTTGCATGTTATCACGATTACTTTTTTTACATACCTACCTTGTATTATCGATTATCATCCGATATATTCCGTATATAAAATATCGAGTCAATCCTAAATATGAACGATAAGATGTACTTGTAAAGGAGGGAAAATGGATGATCGAAAAATTTAATCATTTAATGGACTACATTGAAACACATTTGACGGAAGAGATTTCCGGAGAAGAGATGTCAAAAATTGTAGGTCTATCTGATTATCATTTTAAAAGAATGTTCTCTTATATGGCTGGCATGTCATTAAAAGACTATATCAAAAATAGGAGATTTTCCGTTGCAAATGTTGAATTAATTAACGGAGCAAAGGTGACGGATATTGCCTATAAATATGGTTTTCAATCGATAGAAGGATTTTCAAGAGCCTTCCGTGAATGGAGTGGATTTTTACCTTCAGAAGTAATAAAGAACAAAATTCAAAAATCCTTTCCTAAATTTACATTCGTTATCGATATAAAGGGAGGTATTTCAATGGAATTTAAAATTGAAAAGAAAGAGAAATTCAATATAGTGGGCGTATCAAAAAGGGTGCCCATTCAATTCGAAGGCGAAAATAATGCAATCTTAGAACTAGCCCAGTCAATTACCGAACAACAACGAAATGAAATGCATCAATTAGCTGACTTATATCCTCATCAAGTGTTGAATGTATCGTATGATTTTGATGATGGTTTTTTAGAGGAAAAAGGCTATTTAACCCATATGATCGGATTCGCAACAACAAAAGAAAATCCATTCGATGATTTAGAGCAAATTTCTATCGATGAAAGCCTATGGGCAATTTTCCCAAATCAAGGACCTTTTCCATCTACGTTCCAAGAGACCCATGCAAAAATTTATTCTGAATGGTTACCAACTTCAGGATATGAAGTAGCAAATATTCCAGGGATTTCTTTTATAAAGCATAATAATTCTGCCGAAAATGTATATAGTGAAATATGGATGCCAGTAAAAGAGAAGAAATAGCTAGAAAAAAGAAAATTATTAAATTCATAAAAATTTAGGTAAACCAGTTAGAATCTAACTGGTTTTTAAAATATCAAATAAATTATTTGTTTAACGCCAGATTTATTTCGGTAAAAATACGAATTTACTGTTTCTTATTAGTTTTCTCGACTGATTCATTTTGAAAATTTTAACTAATTAGGATAATTTATGATAAATTAAGAAGAAAGTCGAATCAAAAAGGAGCACTACATTGAAAAAGTTTAAAGGGTTAGCTTTTTTCTGGAAGTTACTTTGGGTTATTGGATTGATTATTTTATCATCTTTAATTTTTTATTTAGAGACCCAAGTCCGAAATTATATAGACTCAACATATATTTTTAGTCTAATTTTTTGGGTTAACTTAATGAATTCGATTATATTAGGAATCTATATTTCTCTTATTTTCGTAAAGAAATGGTCACTGAATATAAATCCAACTTTATTATGGGGTGTGTCGTTTCCTTGTTTATTCATTTCAATTTTTATCCCCATCATGTGTATTTCGCAAGTAAAAATTGAGCCATTTATTAATTAAAAACTGATCCACTTAAACCGAACTATTTTCTAGCCATTCTTTTGTATCTAATATTCGATAAGATGGTCCAACCATGTCTATC
>NZ_RHLQ01000037.1 GCF_003711845.1 Lysinibacillus halotolerans | reverse complement strand
TATGCCTCTCTATTTTCAATTTAAGGAGGAAAATAAATGTCAATAAAGGTTGTAACACCATTTAATGATAAAGAAACAGATCATGTTTATCGTGTAGGAGATGAATACCCAGCAAAGGGATATGAAGCTTCATCTGAACGTATCGAGTTTTTATCTAAGCCACACCCAGAAACCAAGAAGGTTTATTTGTTTGTAGAAGAAGATCAATCTAAGAAGGATTTAGAATCAGATGTCGACAATGAAGGGGAGTTTCCTCAATCAACTGGCGGTGGTTGGTACCTACTATCCAATGGAGAGAAAATTCAAGGTAAAGAAGATGCTCTAGCAGCCGAAAAAGCGTTGAAAAGCGGTGAATAATCATGACAGTAACTCTTGATGAACAATTACTACAAGAGCTAAAAGATAATTTACAAATAACTTGGAACGATGAAAACACCGATAATACTCTTTCTCGTTATATTAAAAGCAGTACAACCTATTTTAATGAACTTTGCGAGACTGAGTTTTCCTTTGATGAAGGTTCTACGGTACGAGAATTAATGTTAGAACGCTGCAGATACGCATGGAATAATGCTCTTGATGAATTTGAGATTAATTATGCTAAGCGTTTACGAAGTTTAATTTTAAGTGTAGCTGTTGAACAACATGAGGCTGCCATCGGAACAGGTGATTCAACTGGTTAATAAGGCATTACGCGAAACTTTTAACGATGGAATACTTATATATGGTCAGAACAAAACAAAGCTATCTAATACAAAAAAGCAAATAGGAAAGGAATTTACACAAGAAGGAACATTAGCTTTTTCTGAATTGTCGGCACGTGAACAAGATTATTCTTTTGTAGATGCCATGAGTAGAACGTTAGATTTAAAGCTTAAAACAATGTACCCACCTGTTTTAAAAGGTAAATTATCAAATGATTATACAGTCCGTATTGATAATGTGGAATACAACACAGTGAAAATTGATAGAGATCCAAATAATCCCTACTTATATTGGTATTTACAGAGAGTTGGTGTAGTAAATGAATGATAAAACCAAAGCGTATATGATGAAAGTAAAAAAAGAGCTGGTAGAAGCTTTGGAAAAAGCGTTCCCTAATTTACCGATTTACGAAGATGAAGTACCTGATGATGAGACTCAAAAATATGATCACAACCCCTATCATTTATTAGTTTATTCGATGGGTGACTTTACAAAAGGTGAAAACACTAGTAATTCGTTAACTCAATCCATCACAATCATTTATTACTCAGAAAACAGAGACGACTTTGACGAAACAATTATCGATATACTTGGTGTTGCAGTAAATGTCAAAAGCATTACATTTAGTGATTGTACTAAAGCTAGAGCAAGACATGCTGATACAAATCGCTTTGTAGACATAGCAAATATCGAGTTGAATAGGGTGGTTAAACTTGAGTATCAAATATGAATTTGATTATCGAGAGTTTAAAGAAATAGCTGAGAAAATGAAAAATCTCGGGCGCAGTATGGAAAGAGAAATTAACACCATTTTAAAGAAAGATGGTGAAGAAATACTCGCTCCTGAAATCACACAATTAATAAAGACATCAGATAAGGAAAAAGGTGTACATGCTAATCGAACAAAATGGTATAAGGCCGAGTTTGGAAATTTAGAAATTACTATAAAAGCAAAAGGGGGAGCAGCAAATAAACCTGGATCATTCGGTTATTTAGTTTTCCCAAACGAAGGACGAGGCCCGAGTAATCATGTAGCTCAAAAATTCTTTGAACGAGGTGTTGACAAGGGGTTACCTAAATTAACAGACATTACTCAAAATAAATTAATAGATAAGTTGGAGGAGGTACTTTAATGACTGTAACAGTATTTGATACAACAGACATTTCACATGCTGGTATTCGTTTCAAACAATCCGACGGAACATATGGTGAAGGAACAGATTTTGGATTGGTTGGAACTATGGAAGGAGAGGGAGAAGTTCAATCAGTTCAAAAAATGCAAGGAGCAAGAATAATTAAGCAAAAGTCAAAAACAACTAAAATAGCAGTTACTGTATCTGGCCATATTCCTGTTCAAGTAGCGCGTGATTATTTTGGAATGACTAATGAAAAATTAAAAGCGGGAGTCTATTCAGCTGGTATAAATACTCTTGGCAAAGATTTTATATTTACGGTAACTGCTGTGGATGATTTTGAAGGAAATAAGAAATTAATGGCATTTCCAAATTGCTCAAATAGCGGAGGTTTTAAAATCACCCCTTTAGAAGCAGCAGTAGAAGAAGTGGCTATGTTGGAACTAACATTTGATTCACTTCCAGATTCAGCAGATCAATTTTACTATGAAGCTATCGTAGCAGATACAACGGACCCGACATTAGTAGAACAGTGGCATACAAACTTTAGTCGTGAACTAGTCGAGTTAGTAGAAACAGTTTAAAAATTAAAGCTCACTTTATAGTGGGCTTTTTTTAATTAAAAAGAAAAGGGAGATTTCTATATGAATGGAAAACGAAAATTACCTGTTGTGGAATTATTCGATGTTGAAGTTAAGGAAGAAAATGGTGAATTTTTCGAGGAGAAAACAAATAAAGAACGATTTCCTCTATTTTTTAACAACCACTCATTAAAAGTAGGTCGAGAGTATGGAATCCTTGAAAAAGCGCTTGAAAGTGAGTTACTAGAAATGATTTCAGCAATGGGAATAGAAGCAGCAACCAAAGGTGAACTTTCTGCAGCTGAAGTAGTTTTAGTCAAAGATAAATTAGATAAAGATCACATGAAAAATGTTATTTACTTAGGATATGTTGGACCAAGAAATGATTTTTACGATCTAGAAACATTTAAAAATAAATACAATGCTGATTTTGAAGAAGTACTAGATACTTACTTGAATTTATTAATGTACAACTTTTCAAAAGACACGAATAACAATTTCAAAAAGGCACTAGAACAAGCAACTGAAAAACAAAAGGGAAAAAAGTAGTTTCTCCAAAACTCACATTTGAGTGTTTGGAGGATTTTTTTGTTTGGTGCACAGTTGCGCTTGAAATTAAAGAGGAAGTATTTTGGAAAGCACCATTCCCAAATTTAAATCGAATTATTGAAAATACAATCGCAGTTAAAGGATGGATGAATCACCCTAAAACGATATAAAGGCGGTGAGAATAGTGGCAAAAAGCCCAGAAGCAAAAATAACTGTCAAAATGTTTAACGATGATTTCAAAAAAAGTTCTAAAGAGCTACAAGCTGAAACATCTAAGTTAAACCGTGATTTTAAATTACAGCAAGAACAAATGAAACTAACTTCTTCTGAGAGTGAAAAACTAGAAGCAAAGTTGCAGTTTCTAATCCAAAAGCAAGATATTGCAAGACGTTCAGTGGAGCAAGCTGAAACTGCATACGAACAAGCGAAACAACTATTTGGGGAAAATTCCGATGCTGCTCAACAAATGGCCAAAAATCTAACGAATGCCCAAATAGAAGAGCAAAAACTTGCTAATCAAATCATCCAAACAAACCAAAGTTTAGAAAAACAAAAACTTAGTACTCTTGATTTAAAAGCTGAAGTTTCTAAGTTGGATGCAGCCTTTCAATTACAACAAGAACAAATGAAACTAACTGCTTCCGAAACGGATCGATTAGAATCTAGCATACAGTTTCTAACCCAAAAGCAAGATTTAATGAAACGTTCGATTGAACAAACGGAATCAGCCTATCGCCAAGCTAGCGAATCATTTGGAGAAAATTCAAAAGTTGCTCAAGATCTTGCTCAAAAGTTAGCAAGTGTTAGAGTTGATGAACAAAAACTTGCCAATGAAATTGCACAAACAAATCAGAAGCTCGCCGAACAAAGGGGAGAGGCAGATAAAACTGCGTCAAAACTTGATAAATTAAAGCGAGGTTTAAGAGAATTAAAGGATGCTTCTAAAGATGCTGCAAAAGAAATAGGTTCTGGGTTAGCTGCAGGAAGTGCAACTATTACTGCAGGTGTTGCAGGACTTACAACAGGGATGGCCGATACCAATAAGGATCTATCTATGTTAGAAGTCCAAATAGGCAAGGTTGGATTAGCCTTAGACGATATTTCTGGAGCCCGTGTTGCCTTTGACTCTGTAGGTCAAGAAACCGATCAAGTAACTGAAGCGATGGGGAACTTAATACAAGCCGGATACAAAACAAAAGATCAAATAACCGGAATATCAAAGGCGATTTCAGGAGCAATTGTAAGCTATGGGGATACTTTTACGGCTGAAGGATTAGCAGAAAGTATTACAACAACTACTCAACTCGGGGAGGCTACTGGACAACTAACCGATCTACTCGAGAAAAGTGGTGAACCTGTAGACGATTTTAATAAAAAAATGCAATCTTTTTCATCTACTGAGGAACGCGCGAATTACATTTCTCAACTGTTAGCTGACCAGGGATTAACTGCAAGTTATGAAAAATACTCGGAAAATAACCAGGCAATAGTTGAAGCATCAGCATCTCAGATTGCTTTTACGGATGAACTGAATAAATTATCCGAAACACTTACACCGTTAGTAACAAAAGTAACTGAAATTATAACAAAAATTGTAGAATGGGCGAATGAAAATCCAGAACTAGTAACTACTATAACAATTGTTGCAGGTGTGATAACTACACTCGTAGCGGTATGTATGGCATTAGCCCCTATATTTGTTACTTTAAGTGGGGTTGCCGCTGCACTGGGTGTAACTATCGGTACAGTGGCAGCTCCTGTACTTATTGTAATTGGCGTCATAACAGCCTTAATAGCGATTGGTGTATTGCTTTACCAAAATTGGGATACCATCGTAGAAAAGGCGGGTCAATTAAAAGATTGGCTTCTAGAAAAATGGGAACAAATAAAGACTACAGTTACAAATAAAATTAAAGAACTAATAATAGCGGGAATGTTAAAGTTTACAGAATTTTACACATCCACACGAGATAAATTTATTTCAATAAAAAATGCTATTACAACTTTTATTACGGAAGCAAAGGAAAAAGCGCTGAATAAAATTGTTGAATTGAAAGATGGATTTGTAAATAAGGCAACAGATATAGTGAATAAAGCACGAGATAAATTTAATGAAGTCAAGAAGTTTATTACTGATCCGATAGAGAAAGCAAAAGACACGGTATCGGGTATTGTTGATGACATTAAGGGATTTTTCGATGGATTAAAATTGAAAATTCCTGATATTGATTTACCTAGTTTACCTAAATTTACTTTAGAGACTTCATCAAAAACTATTATGGGTAAGAAAATAACTTATCCAACTGGATTCGATATTAAATGGAATGCCTTAGGTGCTGTTTTTACAAAACCTACTATTGCAGGTATTAACAATGGCGTCTTACAAGGTTTTGGAGAAGCTGGACCAGAGGCTGCATTACCACTAACGGACAGAGTGTTAGGTGCTATCGGAGCTGGTATTTCTGCAACAATGAATAGGGGTCCACAAGTTATTCAATTATTAACAGCCGATAAGCGTGTAATCGCAGAATGGATAGCAGATGATATTACGGATGTTCAATCGTTTAGACAAAATAGGTCAATTTCATTTAGAAAGTAGGTGAAACAATTGCAAGATTTATATTCTTTTAGTTTCGGTGGAATTAAAAAAGACTGGATTTATCTAGAGGACGATAGCACCGAACGTTCAGCATGGGCTCCCATTTCGAGAAATTTACTAACTATTCCAGGTAAACCCGGTGCTTATTTGCAAAATACCACCACGAATGTAAGATCTATTAAACAAAAAATTTTCTACGATGGTGAAACGCGTGAGGATTTACGTAAACTTGAGGAGGAATTGGCTGAATGGTTGATTACAGAAGAACCGCAAGAACTGATATTTGATGATGAGCCTGATCGTGTTTATTATGCTCTTGTGGATGGTAGTTTTGATATTTCGGAATTTCTTGAAATAGGAGAAGGTACCATTTCTTTTATTTGTCCAGACCCTTATAAATATAGCGATGAAAGAATAATTAACTTTCCATCCGATAGCGTTTCGTTTAGAAGTGAAGGTACAGCAGAAGCTGATCCGATATTTGAATTAGAAGTTTTACAACCAGTAACATTTGCTATGGTTCAAAATCAAGATAATGAATATATGTTAATCGGTGCCCCTGCAGATGTGAATACGCAAATTGTGGACAGCAAAACTCTATTGTTAGAAGAAACGGGGACGACCATTGATGAATGGACAACAGCTACAAGTGATATGGAAGGTGGCTCACAAGGTACAATTGGCTATGATGGTGCGGGTATAACTGCTCCATCATATGGAACAGGTACAGGGTTTCATGGCCCATCTGTCTACAAAGAGGTGCCTTTAACCGGTGATTTCGAAATTGAATTACGTGGTCAATTATATACGGATAATGTAAACCAAACGGGAAGGTTTGGTTTTTATTTATTTGATGATGAAATGAGAGAAATTGCAATAATGACTGCAGTTGATAATTCGATTTATGTTGAGAGGAAATTGGCTGAGGGTCGTATTGGACCGTTTATTGGCGATTTCAAAAATTACCTAATTAGTTCCCGTAATTACCAAAAAGAATGGGATAACTTTCCGGCTTATATGCGTTTACAACGTATCGGAGACAAATATACATTTTATGTAGCTCGTGTCTTAGGTGACGGAAAACATATGGACCCTTTAACAGCTAGCTGGACAGTGACAGAGGATAAATTTAGAGGGAAATTAAAATATGTCGGTATTTTCATAGACAAATATGGAACTACAGCTTCACCGCATACGAATCGTATTGATTATATAAAAGCGTATGCTCTTACTGAACAAACAATAGAACAAATACCGTTTATTGCCTATACAGGGGATGTTATTACATTTGATCATACTACTTGTGACATTTTAATTAATGGGGAAAGTCGCATGGATTTAAAAGACTTTGGCGCTAATTTCTTTAAATTGAAGAAGGGCACAAATGAATTATATGTATTACCTGATATGTCATTAAGAACAAAGGTTAGATTTAAGGAGAGATATAAATGATACACATAACAGATGGAGAAACAGGCAAGATACTCTCTTTTATCCCTTTGGGGGATTTTTGGAATGATATACACTCAAAATCTTTAAAAGATAATCAAGAAACCTATGATTTTACAACATTTGCGGATAGGAAATACTCTGAATTTTTAACAGATCGAAATCGAGTTGTTATTCCAGATGAAGATAACAATTTCATAGAGTTAATTATAGAAAACTCACGTGAATATCGTTCAAATAATGCTCTATATACACAAGTTTATACAACAGCTTCCTACCTTCAATTAAAAAAGGCAAAGGTAATAGAACCGCAAACTTTTAAAGACCAAACAGTTTCTACTATAATGGCACATACTTTAGCAGGCACTGAATTCCAGGCAGGTATTTTAGAGGGTATGGGTACTAGAACATTTGTTGTGGAGGACTATACCAATCCTTATGCCTTTATAAATACAATAGCGAATGAGTTTAGCTTAGAAAAAAGATTTCGTATTGTTGTTAATAACAATAAAGTGGTAGCTAGATATGTGGATTTGTTAAAACGTGAAGGTGAATGGAGAGGACGAGAAGTAGAGTTTGGGAAAGATTTAATTGGTATTGAACGGAAAGAAGATAATTCAAATATCGTTACTGCTCTGTTAGGGATTGGACCGGAAAAAGAAGATGGTACAAGGTTAACGGTACTTGTCACAGATGATGAAGCACTTCAACGATGGGGAAGACCTGACCCTGATACCGGTAAACTTATGCATCTCATTGAACCTTATGAACCAACTACTTCAAACAGTGACATGACATTAGACGAATTAACTCAATACACTCGTACAGAGTTAGATAAACGAATTAATACAATTGTAGAGTACAGTGGTGAAGTTGCTGATCTCGAACATATACCAGGTCTTGAAAATAAAAAGATTCGTTTTGGTGACACTATAAAAATTAAGGATACAAAATTTAAACCACCTCTATATCTTGAAGCTCGAGTTCATACTATGGAACGTTCCTTGAGTGATAAATCTCAGAAGAAGGTTACGTTAGGAGACTATATCGAATATACAGAAGAAGATGTTAAGGCGATAATGAAATCGTTACAATCCGAAATTAACAAGAAATTAACTTACATTTGGGTACGTTATTCTCAATATCCAGACGGGAGTGGCATGACAGAGGATTCTACAAATGCGAGTTACATGGGGGTTGCAATTACTAAAACAGATGCAGCACCTGAAAATCCTGAAGATTATACTTGGACTTTAATTAAAGGGGAAAAAGGAGAGGATGGCAACTCTTCTTATACTCATATCGCTTATGCTGACAACGAAACGGGGACAGTCGGCTTTACTTTCACGAATACGTTAAGTAAAACGTATATAGGAATGTATGTCGATTCTAACCCGGTAGCATCTACTGATCCGACAAAGTACAAATGGACATTGATTAAAGGGGCGGACGGGGACCAAGGTATTCCTGGACCTCCTGGTAATGATGGAAGAACACCGTATTTTCATGTAGCATACGCAAATAATGCAACGGGAACTGTTGGTTTCAGTACAACAGATAGTACAAATAAACTCTATATCGGGCAGTATACAGACTTTATAAGTGCTGATAGTACAGACCCAACCAAGTACAAATGGACGTTGATAAAAGGAGAAAAAGGAGACCCGGGCCCACAAGGTATACAAGGTCCAAAAGGTGCCGACGGTCAAACGCTTTATACCTGGATAAAGTATGCCGATACACCAACATCGGGAATGAGTAATTTCCCCGATGGCAAGAAGTATATGGGGATTGCTTACAATAAAACTACACCTACGGAATCAACCAATTACGATGATTACACTTGGACACTAGTAAAAGGTGAGCCAGGTATTCCTGGACCACCAGGAGAGGACGGAACAACGACATATACGTGGATAAAATATGCCGATAATGAAAACGGTAGCGGTATGTCCGATTCGCCTAACGGTAAACGCTATTTAGGGATTGCGTACAATAAAACGACAGCAACTGAAAGCACAAATCCATCGGACTATAGTTGGTCACCTTTGTACGATAATGTGATTCCAGGCGGAAAAAATTATTTACGTTATACAGACTTCAATACAACTCATGGGTGGACAGCATGGAACAGAAGTGGTACGTTATCAGTCGCATCGGTTCCAGGATTCCCCAACGATTTATTAAATCAAACAAGAGATAGTGAAGTCCCAGCAAATTCAGCGATAGGTGTACACAATTCGAGTATATCAGAACAAGGCTTTTCCGTTGTCGGAGGTAAAGATTACACAGTGAGTTACTATATTCGTGCTAGAGGATTAGTAAGCATGAATTATTGTTACTTGTTATATAACGATGATGGTAGCAATCAATTGTTGCCGACGGTTAAGTTTGAAGATTGCCCAATAGTTAAATTGAACGGTTACGACTATCATTATGTAACCCACCATTTTAAAGCAAATAGAGATGGCACTGGTGTAAGGTTACTAATCGGGGGACGTTCTGATGCTTTATATGGACCTGAAACAACGATTCCTTACTTTTATCTTAATCGTCCACAACTGGAAGATGGTAACGTGGCGTCACCGTGGGGATTGGCTCAAAAGGACGTAGAAGAAAAAATCGCACAAGCCGAGCAAAACGCCAAAGATGCTTCCGTTGGACTAGGTAACTTATATAACGGTTTTAAAGTAACAAAAGAAGACGGTATGGAAATATTGCTTTCAAATGGTTTGGTGAGAATCATTGCAAACGCTACAGGTGGTTTTAAGATTCAAAAAAGAGCAACTACTTCTTCACCATGGTTAGACATGTTTTACGCCGATACAAACGGGAAGATTTATGCATTAAACGCGGTTATTGAGGGAGAAGTCCGAGGGGTAACGGGAACATTTGGTGAGGTTAGTGTAAAAGATGGTGACTTTATTCTTCAAGATGATAATAGTAATTTAGGCTATTCCATCGCTTCTAAAACTAACCATGTTCAAGATCATTCCTTTGAATTAGTAGAACAACATGATGCACTGCCTAATAGTACGGATTTACAGTACAGCTGGGACGATATGTACTTTGGATTTTATCCGAATACACCTTGGTACATTACCAGAGGAACGCCGAAATTAGCCGTTAGTTTTGGACCGAGTGGGAAAGGTTCTATGCCGATTTTCGGCTCTAAAGGGGTTTGTGTACGCTCTACGGATGCCATGGCACAACAAATACACACCCTATCACCTTCTACAGTATATGCGCTATCTTTCTATGCAAAAAGACAATGGAATGTATCTGCCGGGGCTATTCCTAAAGTTGATATTTATCATGTAGATGCAGCAGGTACAAGATTATCGTTAGTTGCTAGTAAAACGTTCACTGCTGTTGCAAGTGATTATTCGGTGGAACGATATGGTCTTACATTTACAACTCCAGTGTTTGCTGATAATACAGAAGGAATTGAAATTGTACTTAGTGGAGCAAATGCAAACTGGGCACAGATAGATGGAGTTCAATTAATCGAAAACGATAAACCAGGTCTATACGACGAAGAAGCCAACGTGTGGAAAGTAGCGAATGGTCAATACGATGTTCTCAATAAACAAAGGGTGTTGTGGAATGGGGTGGCCTTTATGAATGCTTCAACGGTCATCACACCTGATGTACCATTACAAAAATGTCCGAACGGTTGGATATTAGTGTGGAGCGCTTATTCATCAGGTGCAGCAAACAACTGGAATTACGTTAATACCTATATTCCAAAGAGTAGATTAGGAAATCACACATTGTGTATGGTTCCGGTTGATGAAGCAGATAGTAATGCATTTACGATTAAAGCATTAAGTATTACACATAACACAATTACTGGTGTAGCAAATAACCAAAGTGGAATTAATGCACAACAAGCGGTATTAAGACAAGTATTAATGTATTAGGTGGTGGAGATATGAAACTATATTTGCTTGTAAATCCCCAAGATAATAGAGTACTAGGTTGCAGTACTACTAGCCCATTCATTCAAAACAATGTTGAAATTGAAGTTGAGGATGATCATGATGTATTAGATCATCCTTCAAATTATGTTTTTGTCGATGGAGAAATAATTTTAGATGAAGTATATCGACAACAACAAATTGAAGCCGAAGAATTGTTAAAAAACAAGCCAAAACCGGAACAGGAAATAGCAGATATGTGGTATGCCATTATGACGGGAAGTGTTAAGAATGCTTGATTTTAATAAAATTAGATATTTTTACGTTGCTAAGCTATGGACGAAAGAACAAGTTGCCGATGCAGTAACAGCAGGTGTTATTACTGCTGAACAGTACTATCAAATCGTAAAGAAACCTTATACAGAAAGTATTTAACAAGCCTTTCACAATTGTGGAGGGTTTTTATTTTGATTTAAAGTTCTAAAGGATGGTGGATGACATGCCTGAAAACAATGAATTACAGAAAGCATTAGCTCAAGCTGATCATGAGAGACGTATCGTAGAATTGGAGCGTGATATGAAAACAATTAAACCTATTGTGTACGACACAAGCAACAGTGTGAGACAAATTGAAAAGTCAGTTGAAAAAATGGAACAGAACAGTGACAAAATCAAGGGATATTTTCTAGCTGCAGCAATCAGTGGTGTGGTTGGAATTGTTTTTATAGCATTACAAAATTCAATTTTTGGAGGGTAATAGATTATGAAAATTAATTGGAAAGTACGTTTTACTAAGGAAAATAAAACATTTATTTTACGATTTTTAGCAGCTTTAATTATTCCAGTCCTTACTTACTTTGGACTACAATTTACTGATTTGACTAGCTGGGGTGCTGTATGGGATTTATTTAAACAGTTTATTAGCAATCCATACCTAGTAATTCTTACAATTATCAATGCATTAAATATGCTTCCAGACCCAACAACTAACGGACTTAGTGATAGCAAACAAGTCTTATCTTATAACGAACCTAGAAAGGATGAGGAATAATGAGTTATACAATAGCATTAGACGATGGGCATGGAATGGAGACAGCTGGCAAACGTACTCCAAAGTTTAATGACGGAACTTTTATGCGTGAAAATGAATTTAACCGAGCTGTTGTAAATTATTTAAACGTTGAATTAAAACGATGTGGATTTAAAACACTTCTAACAGCTCCAACAGATGAAGATACTCCACTTGCGACACGCGTATCTATAGCTAACAAGAATAAAGTGGATGCTTTTGTTTCTGTTCACGCCAATGCATTTACAGGTTCCTGGGGTGAAGCGAATGGGGTAGAAGTTTTTGTTGGCATGAGTAAACAATCGAAAGAGTTAGGTAAGGCTGTTCATAAATATTTGCTACAAGGCACCAAACAAACGGATCGTGGTGTTAAAAATGGGACACATTTATACGTAATTTCTCGGACTGTTGCACCTGCAATCTTAGTAGAATGCGCATTCATGGATAATAAAGTTGAAGCAGAATTATTACGTACAGATTCATTTAGAAAAGAATGTGCAATTGAAATCGCTAAAGGAATATGTGAAGCGTTTAAAGTGAAGTATGTAAAAGAGAAGGTACAGGTTGCTGCAAAGCAAAAAGTTAAACGCAAACGTCATAATGTCCGTGTGTATTGGTTCCCATCCGCAACAAATTCAGGATTAGTAGCTTTGAAAAAGTATTTAGATAGTAAGAAATTAGACTACAAAGTTACTCAAACGAATGGAAAGTTCATGCTTGAATCCTATTGGTACCCACAAGATTCAAAAGGTAAGTATGCCTTAGAACAATGGTTACAAGCAAAAGGATTTAATTATGATATACAATTAGAAAAATAAGTGCAAAAGACCAGGCTCACAATTAAAGTGAATGCATGGTCTTTTTTTGTTCAAATATCATAGTTCCAATTGAATAACAGGAACAAATGTTCTATAATTACCTTAAAAAGAACGAATGTCCTTATAAAGGAGTGGTATTAATGAAAGGACAGTTATTAAAAGCAATGCAACGCAATCAGTTAGTTGATATGATGTACATTGCTAAAAATGGCGAAATCACTAAAAGACGTATTAAAGTAACGAAAGTATCTGATGATAAATTTAATGCTTATTGCTTTTTGAAACATGCTAATCGAGTATTTTGTATCGATAATGTTCTAGCATTAGTACCAGTTATCCGGAAAGAGCGTGAAGTAATTTGATTGACTTTAATGCTGCTGAATTAATTCATAAACAAATCATCCTTGATTTAACTAAACGAACTTTAGAGCGCGATCTAAAACATTTAAATGATATTAAAATAAATCGTCCATTAGCTATGTGGATGGGGCAACAAATTATTGTAGTTCAAAATGAATTAAGAGAAGTGAGATCCCAACTAGGTAAGAGTGGTATTAAAGTACAAGCGGAAATTCGAATTGATAAAGACATCACAGAATATGTGATTATGGATAAGGGGACTGAACATCATAGTAGATACATGAATATTGCACTAAAAAATAAGGTTGATGATGAGATAAAGCGATTATTAAACGTGTAATAAAAAAAGCCACTCAATGAGTGACTCTTTCTATTGTTTAATCTGTTGTTTGTTGTGTTAATCCTAAATTCTCTTCAATAGATAGTCTATTTGCCATAGCCTGCATTAATTCTACATCACCAGAAGAAATTATTGATTTAATTTCTTCAACTTTAGATGGTTTTAAATTACCTTCATCAAACATTTCTGCGGCGCTTCTACTTGCTATTGCACGATAATCTGCAGATTCAATTAACTTTTCTTTATAGCTTTCTAATAACTTTTTATTCTCTTTTGATAAATTTTCTCCTTCAAATTCCGCTATATTATCGCTTAGCACATTATAGTTTGTCTCAATAAAAGTCATATTTCGATACGCTGTGTACACGTCTACTGAACCATCTGATACACCATTAAATGTTGTTACCCATAAATCATTCCAAATTCTATCATATTCAGCCTGAAAGTCATCAATCGCTGGTAACACTTCAGTTTGATAATAAGTCACCTCGTCTTGCGAAGGTTTTTCTGTAGATTCTTCTTCTTTCGGTTCCTCAGTTTTTTCTGATGTTTCAGCTACTTCTTTAGTTTCACTTTCCACAGCTTGTTTTGTAGTATTCTTCGAATCTGGTGATGGAATAAACAATGCAATTATAAATACTACAAAAGATAGAGCTAATACAAGTCCACCTTTCATTTTTTTCTTTCTAATTAATCCTAGAATTAATAAAATGATTCCTACTATTATTCCTAAAAATCCTATTACACCTAAAAAAGCACTCAAATTTTTCACCTCATTATTATTTTGTACATAAATAACTATAAAGGTAATTCATAACAATATCACATATTTTTTTACTATATCATCACAAAAATGATGATGTTTTGATGATACCACCTCAATTGTAGGTATACATTTGTATAAAAAAGCGAATACCTACAGAGCAAAAGTATAACGAGAATCTAACATTATATAACTAGATATTAGAATATATATTTCATGTGTGAAAGAACGTAAAAAATACGGTCTTAAAGGTGCTCGTCGTGCGCCTCAGTTCTCAAAACGTTAATTATTATATCAACGTTTCAAAACCCTTCTCGGTTTACCGAGAAGGGTTTTTTTGTGCCTTCAAAACTCCTCACGAAAAAACCCATGATTAGACTTTCAAATAATAGTGCAATCCTTCTTATGGTACTTGTGATTTTTTTAAATACTTAACTCATTTATCTTCCGACATTGGCAATATTTTTTTCTAGAATTCGCCTATATATTTTTTAATATTTTAAATTATCTTTAAATTTAGTCTATTAAATGTTAGTATATTAGAAAAATAAAGATAGAAATGAAAGTGAAGTGATTTAATTATGTCCCAAATGTTAGCTTTAGTTATTCTCGTGTTTATTTTATTTATCGGGGACTTCGTAGCAGTTCGTACAAAAGCTTGGGTTCCCTCCATCTTTGTTTGTGCTGTTTTATTTCTTGCAGGATATTGGACATTCTTCCCGAAAGAAATTGTTTCTTTAGCGGGAGTTCCGCCAGTTGTTGCAACTATGATGATGTATTTATTGATTACAAATATGGGGACATTGCTATCACTTCAAGAATTGAAAAAACAATGGAAGACGGTTGTAATTGCTCTTTCAGGAATTTTAGGGATTATTGTCGTGTTATTTGCAGTAGGAACATTTCTTTTCGGATTCGAGACGATCGTTGTTGCGATACCACCATTAGTCGGTGGAGTAGTTTCTTCGTTGATTATGTCTGAGGCTGCACAGGAAGCGGGGTTGACGAGTCTATCCGTTTTCGCCATTGTCATTTATGTGATGCAAGGTTTTGCTGGATATCCAATCACCTCGATTGTTCTTAAAAAAGAAGGGAAAAAGCTTCTTACCGAATATCGGAATGGCCGTCTAGCGGCAAAAGAATCGATAGGGGAAGCAGCGGTTACGAAGGAGGAACCTAAATCTCAATTTAAGCTAATTAACAGCATACCGGAAAAATACAATACAGAGTTCTTTAAATTATTTAGACTTGCCCTTGTTGCCTATCTCGCTTATTTAGTTTCAACGGTTCTTGCCCCAATTGTAGAGATTAGTCCATTTGTTTTATGTTTATTGTTCGGTGTTATTGCAAGTAGCATCGGTCTTTTGGAGAAACAAGTGCTGCAAAAGGCAAATAGCTTTGGAATAGCGATCTTAGTTTTGATTTTATTTGTTTTAGATGGTTTAAAAAATGCCTCTCCAACTATGATGCTCGAAATCATTTATCCACTTGTTGGAACAATTATTTTAGGCGTTATCGGAATGTATATCTTCTCCTTTATTGCGGGGAAAATGCTTAAAGTTTCGAAAAATATGGCTTTTGCGGTATCACTAACGGCCCTTTATGGATTCCCCGCTGACTATATTATTACGAATGAAGTGATTAAGTCATTAACGGATGATAAGGAAGAACAAGACATGCTGACAAGTTATATGCTATCTCCTATGCTTGTTGGTGGATTTATTACCGTGACCATTGTTTCGGTCATTTTAGCGGGCATCTTTGTCGGATTTTTATAAATGATTAAAGGAGGCAATCACTTACAAAGTGGCTTGCCTCTTAACAATTTTTAGCAAGGAGAGAATGGAATGAAAACGATTCAGGAGCGGATTGAAGAGCATATCCATACGATTAGTGAATTTACCGCCACACCAGGTAACGGAACGACTCGATTAACATACAGTCAGGAAGATTTGAAAACTCGAAACTACATTAAAGAAAAAATGAAGGAACTAGGCTTGGAGGTTCGTGAAGATGGTCTCGGTAACATTTTTGGAAAACTGGAAGGAACGCTAAAGGATGGGCCTAGTGTATTAATCGGATCCCATTTTGACTCAGTGCCTAATGGTGGTGCTTATGATGGCCCAGCTGGAGTAGTAACTGCTTTGGAAGTAGCTAGCCTTTTTGTTGAAAATCAATTGAAGCCGAAGTACCCTCTCGAAGTCGTGGCTTTAATTGAAGAGGAAGGGGCAAGGTTTGCAGGAGGTTTGATGGGATCAAGGGGAATGGTCGGAGCACTCAGTGAGGAAGAATTTTATCGATTAAAAGATAAAGAAGGAATCTCTACTGTAGATGCTATGAAGGCGATTGGGCTGGATCCTACTCGCCCAAAAACAAGGTATCCAAAAACAATGAAAGCTTTTTTAGAATTACATATTGAACAAGGGCCATTCTTAGAAGAGCGGGATATCCCAGTTGGTATTGTGGATGCAATTGTAGGTCTTGCCCAATTAGAAGTAACGGTAGAAGGAAAAGCAGGTCATGCGGGGACAACTCCGATGGATCGACGTGCGGATGCTTTAGTTAAAGCAGCTGAACTGATTGCGCAGTTACCAAAGTTAGCAGTTGAGGAAGGGGAAGGAACGGTCATTACGACAGGTCGTTTGAATGTCTTTCCAAACGGTGCCAATGTTATTCCTGATCGAGTGGTCTTTTCTATAGACATCCGTTCAGGTAAAGAGGAGCATGTTCAAAACGTTATTAAGAAGGTAAAGGATTTACTAGATTGTAATCGTAAAAATGGAATTGAAATATCAGTCGAACAAAGCTTGTATATGGAACCTAAACTGTTAGATGAAGGTATAAAGGAAATGATCAAAGAAACTTGTAATGCTTTGAACTTAGAGTATCTTTCTATGAACAGCGGAGCAGGACACGATGCAATGGTATTATCTGATGTTACAAATGTCGGTTTAATTTTTATACCTAGTAAGGACGGTCTTAGTCATTGTCCAGAAGAATGGTCGGATGTGCGGCATATTGCAAATGGTGTGCAAATTTATTTCGAAGTAGCAAAACGATTAACGGAGGCAGAGTAACATGATAAATGAAACAATTAAAAAAGCGATTCAAACGAATAGTGAAGAATTGACGGACATACGTAGAAAACTTCATAGTGAGCCAGAGCTGTCATGGGAAGAAACAGAAACAACTGCATTTGTTTGCAAATACTTAGATAGCCTTTCTATTTCTTATTACAAAACACAACCAACAGGGGTTATTGCAACGATTGAGGGAGGAAAACCGGGTAAGACAGTTGCCTTAAGAGCAGATATGGATGCCTTGTCTGTTGAGGAACTAAACAAAGAGTTGCCATATACCTCTAAATTCGAAGGTAAAATGCATGCATGTGGCCATGATGCCCATACAGCAATGTTACTAATTGCAGCAAAAGCATTGAACGAAGTGAAAGATGATATTCCTGGCAACGTTCGATTAATCTTTCAACCGGCGGAAGAAGTTGCACAAGGAGCGAAAGAGATGGTGAAACAAGGGGCAATGAAGGGCGTTGACCATGTATTCGGTATCCATATTTGGTCGCAAATGCCGACACATAAAGTATCTTGTCAGCCAGGGCCATCCTTTGCATCAGCGGATCTTTTCAAAGTGACATTTAAAGGAAGGGGAGGCCATGGCGCAATACCGCATGCTTGTATTGATGCTGCGATTGTTGCTTCTTCTTTTGTGATGAATGTCCAGTCTGTTGTTTCTAGAACGATTGATCCCCAAAGTCCAGCAGTACTGACAGTAGGGAAGATGGTAGTTGGTACAAGATTCAACGTCATTGCGGAAAATGCAGTTATTGAAGGGACAGTCCGTTGCTTTGACCAAAGTACACGGGATCATGTGGAAACCCAACTTAAGCATTATGCGGAACAAGTAGCAAGTATTTACGGTGCAACAGCACAGGTGGAATATATTCGCGGTACACAGGCAGTTAATAATGATGAAGAAAGTGCGAAATTGGTGCAAAAAGTAGCAACAGCAGCATTTGGAGAAGATGTGTTATATCCTGAAAAACCAACGATGGGCGGCGAGGACTTTAGTGAGTATATGAATGAAGCGCCAGGCAGCTTCGCATTAGTAGGTAGCGGCAATCCTGAAAAAGATACGGAATGGGCCCATCACCATGGTAAATTCAACATTGATGAAGAGGCATTAGCTACAGGTGCTGAACTTTACGCACAATTTGCTTGGGCTTATTTAAATCAATAGGGAGATCTATAGTGGGGATTCATACACTGAGAACTTTCACTCAATTACAGGAAAAGCCCAATTTCTCAAGGAAATTGGGCTTTTGAATCCGTATATACTTCCAGATGGGAAAATTAAATACGGGCTGCATTCATAATTTCATGAATTTTTTCCACTAAATTAAGTAGGATGAAACCATTACCTTCAGAAGTTTTAAGATTACCTAACGGTAGAGTGCGTTTAACAAGCTGGGCATATATTTCAGTTTCACTGAAAGGTCGACCAAACTCTTTTTCGCTTAAATTAATAAGCAGAGCTATAGCCCCAGCGATATGAGGAGTAGCCATTGAAGTACCGGAAAGAGAGGCGTATTTCTGTCCTAAGTAAGTAGAAATCACTTCTACTCCAGGAGCAACTAAATCGATTTCTTCATTGTTATTTGTAAATGGAGCAAGTGCTAAGTTATTATCTACAGCTCCAACTTGAATGACTTCATTGTATTTTCCAGGATAGGAATACTCGAATGTGTCTTCGCGATTATCGCCTTCGTTTCCTGCTGCAACAACAACAGAGACATTTTGACTAACGGCGTTTTTAATCGCTTCATGTAATTCTGGAACATCTTCAGGCCCACCGAGTGACATTGAGATAACACGGACGCGCTCATCTTGAGGTCCACGCCACTCAACTGCATAATTAATGGCATTAATAATCCACTCATATTCGCCAGAGCCATCTCCAGTTAATGCTTTTAAACTTAAAATTTTTGCCTTAGGGGCAACACCAACAACGCCATCATCATTCAAACTAGCGGCAATTGTTCCAGATACATGGGTTCCGTGTCCATTGTTATCTTCGAATATAGTAGGCTCTCCATCATAATCAGAAGTGAAATTTCGCCCATCGATAATTTGATCTTTGAGGTCTGGATGATCGGTTTCAATACCAGTATCAATCACTGCAACTACAATACCTTCCCCATGCTTACTAGCTTCCCAAATCGTAGATGCTTGAATTAAATCGATCCCTTTTGGCGTTTCGTTTGTCGTTTCTACAATCGAATCAATAGTGTAGGGAATTAATCTGACTTGTAACGGTTTTTGAATCATATTCATCCTCCTTCAAATTAAAATCGGAAGTTACTAATAAGTAATTTCTTCCTTCTTTTATAAATTCCACAAAAAAGTTTGTATTCCTTCTTCTTCTAAAAGTTATGAGGAAAAAATTTGAATTGTTTATTTGGAAATGTGAACTGTGCGGGATAAAAACTTTTGCGAATTAACTAGGGAGGGAAGGAAATATTTTACTGTTATAGAAGTTTTAATGGTGAACAGTACGAATTTAATATGAAGTGAAAAATAAATGAAAAGCTTTTATATAGCGGCAATTTGGGGTGTTTAGTATGGATTTGTGCTATTATGTTCTTTGTCTTTTTTGGAGAGTACGTTCTCTTTAGTCCGGGAACAAATGGTTTTTTAATTAGCACAATTTTATTACTTATTGGTACAGGGGCTTTATTATGGGAGTCACATACGTATACTCTAAATTTGATTGATCAGAGAATTCCCCATTACGATTTGGAATTATGGGTACCGTGATTGGACTAATTCTCGACTCTTTTTCCTTAGCAAACTATCATTCTATTTTTTCGAAATTAGATGATTCGCAAGTCATTGCCTTCACCGTTTGAATATCTTTTGCCTATGCCTTATATTTAATCATTCCCGCTTTTATCAATTTTTCGCAGAAATCAAAGCAAATGAAAAATGAATAAAGATGAACTCTGTTACTCCCTTTTCCAGAATCGACCTGGAAGAGGTTTT
Source organism: Lysinibacillus halotolerans (assembly GCF_003711845.1). Classification (GTDB taxonomy): domain Bacteria; phylum Bacillota; class Bacilli; order Bacillales_A; family Planococcaceae; genus Ureibacillus; species Ureibacillus halotolerans. The sequence goes on along the minus strand of NZ_RHLQ01000037.1, from coordinate 11,820 downwards.
CATTAAATCAATAAATGTATGATTTTGTAAAAATAGGACGAAATTATCTTGTTTATTTGTATACGGAAAAACTAATATTGGGATACATGTTAAAATACTCCCAATTATTTTTTTAAATTAGAAATATTTTATATGCAAATTCAGTTGTTTCTTTAAGAGCGGGAAATATAAAAGAAGTTAAATAACATATTTAAATTTGTTCTTCTAAAAATTTTTGTATTTTGAAAGGAGGTGATGGTTTGTTGCGTAGAAGACTTATGCTCATTGTTTCTATATGTCTAATACTTCTGATGACAGCTTGTAAGGCTGATGAATCTGAAAAATCAAGCCAAACAAAAGGGGAAAAGGATGCTATTCAGGAAGAGAAGATAGAACAAAAAACAAATCCTGCAACTGTCGAAATAGATAATGAGTAATGTGTAAAATTTTGAGATAATTATCGGTTTATTTTCTAAAATTTAAGTGTTTTATAAGAATTTTATATTAAGATTCGATAGAGTAGTGAGAAAATTCATATAGGAATGAATGGAAGGGGGAATCGGTCGCTCTAAACTATTGTTATTACTTATCTTCAATATTTATACCAGTCACCTTTGCAGTTACACTAACTGGTTACGTGGCAGTCAACCTGTATTTTACTGAGAAAGATCAGAATGAAAAAATACAAGAGTTAACAATTGAAAGGGGAGAATTTTTAATTGATTTTATATTACAAGCGGGATTTGATACTGATAATGAAATAGCACCTAAAGGTAAGTACTTTAGGTGCTATTTTTAGAATATAGGGTTTTTAATGAGATTTTACATATAAAAGTTGGACTAATAGGTAAACGATTTTATATCATTTAATATATGTAAATAAAAAGGAATCTTTTTTTACGTAAGGAGAAAAATATGAAGGAAAATAAAAAGAAACTCAAAATAATAAAAAATATAATTCTTTTGATGTTTCTATTTATTGGAATTTTATTAGTATTCCGAGGTCCGATTGAAAATTGGCTTGTTTCAATAGGAATCGACTCATTGGGAATCGATGATTTAAGTGCAAGTGATTTGAAAAAAAATAACAATAAAAATACCACTTTCGACTTTGGAGAGGCATCAGAATTAGATTTACAAACGGTGTTAGAAGCGAATTTCAATAGAGATGAAATAATGGTCATTGGCGCAATAAGTATTCCAAGTGTGAAAATGAATTTGCCAATAGGAAAAGGGACTTCCCGTTATACTTTAGCTTTAACTGCGGGGACGATGGAAGAGGATCAAGTAATGGGCGAAGACAACTATGCTTTAGCTGGACACCATATGACACGGAAAGATTTGCTTTTTAGTCCGCTATATGAAGTGGAAATGGGAGCAGCCGTTTATTTAACCGATTTGAAATACGTTTATGAATATCAAATAGACGAGCAAAGAAGAATTGAAGCAACAGAGGTAGATGTCATTAACGATATAGAGGGAGAGACCATTTTAACCCTCATTACTTGTGATAAAGATGGTGAAGCTAGATTGTTAACTAGAGGCCATTTTGTTAAGAAAATACCGGTAGAAGAAGCATCAAAAACAATTGTAGATGCGTTTAATTTAAAATTAACAAATACATCTAAATAATACAGAAACGAAAACTCTCAACGTTGAATGATTGAGGGTTTTTTCTTTTTTCATAAACCTAACAACATGTTTAACCAATTTCGGGACAAGATAAAAATAAAGGAGGGAATGAAATGGCACGAAGGAATCGTAATAAAATATTAGTCCCAGAAGCCCGTCAAGGACTTGACCAACTTAAAGCGAAAGTTGCTGGAACGAGTGATCCAGAACGAGCGAAGTTTGAAATTGCTGAAGAAGTGGGTGTACCTTTAAAAGAAGGGTATAACGGAAAACTGACATCGGAAGAAGCAGGGAAAGTTGGCGGTAGATTAGGCGGTAATATGGTTAAAGAATTGGTGAAAATGGCTCAAGAAAATTTAAGTGAAAAGCAACAATAATGAAAAGAAGAGGCACTTTCCACATAAGGAAAAGAGCCTTTTCTGTTATTTCAATTCAATTGTTTAAAGGGGTTTTTCCACTCCATTAATACACCATAATGAAGGGATTCTTCATCTTCTAAATAGTTTTCCACGACCGCGATTGGGAGACGTCCGCACCGTAATAAAAAGGAAATAACCGGGTCATGGATTTCTCCATTTACAACGCGCTCTACATATTCATTGGCAGAGTATAGATCTGCATATTTATAGTAATTAGGCATACGACCACCACCTAAAAGACGTTCGAATCCTTTTTCCACTACTACTTGATACATCGCTTGCATCATTATTTTCCCTAATCCGAGAGAGCGAAATGAAGGACGAACACTGATATCTACTATATAAAGGGTATTTCCCTTTTGGTCATGATTTCTAATATACCCGTCGTCGGTCGCTTCTGCCCATGTGTGGGATGGATGTGAAGGGTCGAAGTTGATGCAGACACCGGTCATCGAGCTAACAACTTTTCCATTCATTTCAATACATAATGCCCCATCTGGAAATAATGAAACATGATTCGTTAATTGTTCCTTATTCCACCATAATGCCGATGGAAAAGGGGGTGGAAAACATTCAGCTTGAATATCAATTAATTCATCAAAATCTTCTTTTGTATAATTTCGAACAATTATTTTAACAGGTTTCCCATTATCGAAAAGCCATTGTTCATTTCGATACATTCAACATTCCCCCCTGGAACGATTTTATTTTTCCCAATCAGGATATAAGTCTACTCGTCGGTCACGCCAAGTTGTTACAGATCCCTTTTCCCGAACTTGATAAAGAAGGTCTAAATCTAAATCCGCGGTTACTAACATATCATGATTAATTTCTCCCTCTGCTAACAGTCCTTTTGGAGGGAAAGGAACATCATTTGGTGTAATAATAGCTGCTTGGCCGAAATTTGCCCTCATAAAATCAACAGTAGGCAATGCACCGACAGTACCTGTTAAGATGACATACACTTGGTTTTCAATAGCGCGGGCATGGCTTGTATAACGAACACGGTGGAATCCATGACGGTCATCTGTGCAGGATGGGCAGAAAATGACATCTACTCCCTTTGCCTTTGCCATTCGCACAATTTCAGGAAACTCAATATCGTAACAAGTTAAAATTGCAATCGTACCCTTTTCCGTTTCAAATACTTCCAGACCTTCTCCAGGTGACATGTTCCATTCATCAACTTCAGTAGGCGTAATATGAAGTTTAGCTTGGGTTTTGATTTTCCCATCTGGATAAAACAGATGGGCTGTATTACGCAACTTACCATCGACATTGATCACATGTGTACCTGCGATAATATGGACATTATATTTTTTCGCTAGCTGAGAGAATAACGATTCGTATTGTTCGGTAAAGGAAGGCAGGTCATTAATCGTTAACGCTCTCCCATTTTCTCCTTTAATAGAAAGAAGTTGGGTTGTAAAAAATTCCGGGAATAAAATAAATTCTGTTTCAAATTCTAATGCTGCTTTAATATAGTGTTCGCTTTGGTGTGCGAAGTCTTCAAAGGACTCAATTGTATGTAGATGATATTGAACAGCAGATACTCGCAACTTCATATAATACCTCCGTTTTTTCTTTTATATCTATAGTAGCATATGACTAAAAAGACGTGAAAAAGTTAGACTGTTTTCTTCGGCTTTTTATTGCGCCCTCTTCAATTTAGAAGTAGTATGACAAATAGAATGTAATGGAAAGAAGGCGCATACGTAGATGCAGTCAGTGTTTAAGCTAACAAAATACATAAAGCCTTATTTATTATTTGCCATTATTGCGCCAATCATGATGGTAATTGAGGTATCGATGGATTTAATCCAACCAACGATTATGCAACATATTATTGATAATGGTATTGCAGATAATGATAAACCGTATGTCATTAAAATGTTTATATTCATGGTTTTATGCGCGGTCGTAGGTTTATTAGGTGGAGTCGGTTGCGGCATTTATGCGTCAAAGACGGCGATTAATTTTGCTACGGATATTCGACAAGATCTATATGAAACAATTACTTACTTTTCTAATAGTAATAAGGACCGTTTTACATTGGGGAAATTAATCACGAATATTACAAGCGATGTAGAAATGCTGCAAAGGGCTTTATTAATGCTATTGAAAGTTTTTGTTCGTGGACCGTTAACCTTTATCGGTGCAATTGTCATTGTTTTTATCACTGCACGAGAGCTTTTTCCAATATTATTATTCGTCGTGCCAATTTTAGCTCTAGCCATTTTCTTTTTCACTAAATTATCCGGAAAATTGTTTTTAAAAGTCCAAGAAGCAGTTGATGGGGTGAACACAAAGGTACAGGAAAACTTGGCGGGAATTCGTGTAATCAAAGCATATAATCGTAAAAAACATCAAATCGACCAATTTACGACTGTAAATGGGACATTGATGAAACGGAATATCCATGCCGACCAAATCATCGGAATTTTAATGCCTTTAACGGCTTTTGTCGTGAACATAGGAATTATTCTTGCTTTATGGTTAGGTGCCATTAAAGTGGAAAACGACACGATTGAAGTAGGGATGATTTTAGCATTCATTAACTATTTAATGATGATTATGGGTGGGCTTATGAGTTCATCCAATGTGTTAATGCAAATTGCCCGGGCAATTCCAAGTGCCAATCGTATAGTAGAAGTGTTAGAGGAAAAGCCTGAAATTCATAATATATCAAACCCAATCATTTCTTCTATTAAAGGGGAAGTGACGTTTGAAAATGTTAGTTTCGCCTATAACAAAAACAATGAACCAGTGTTAAAAAATATATCGTTCCGGGCAAAACCCGGTGACACAATCGGGATTATTGGGATGACTGGTAGTGGAAAATCTACAATTGTTCAGCTAATACCGAGATTATTTGATGCGGATCAAGGTGTTGTAAGGATTGATGGTAAACCAATTGCCGAATATGATTTGTCAACGTTACGTAAAGCGATTGGATTTGCTCCCCAAAAGGCTACATTATTTTCAAAAACAATTGAAGAGAATGTGAAATATGGGCGAGATGAAGCAACTTTAGAAGAACTAATAGAAGCTTTAGAATCATCTTGTGCATTGGAATTTGTTGAAAAGTTCGATGATAAGGAGCAACATTTTATCACACAAGGAGCGACGAACTTATCGGGTGGACAAAAGCAGCGTTTAGCAATGGCAAGGGCATTTATTCGAAAGCCTGCAATTTTAATTCTTGATGATACGACTTCTGCTGTAGATAGTATTTCAGAAAAGAGAATTCAACAGGCCATTGCCAATCATTTTAAAGAGAGTACAAAGTTTATTGTCTCTTCAAAAATTTCCTCTATACGTCATGCCGATACAATTTTAGTATTGGATGATGGTTGTATCGTTGGGAAAGGGACGCATGAACAATTGATTGCAACAAATGAAGCTTATCAAGAAATTGTGTCGACTCAAGTTGTAAGAGGAGGGACGCTAAATGAATAAATCATCTGGAAGACAAGCCGGACCACCTCCAATTGGAAGACACCCAGGACCGAGATTTAATGGACCCGCTGAAAAACCAAAGGATCAAAAAGGAACGATTAAACGGATATGGTCCTATTTAAAATATCAACGAATCGGAATGATAAGCGCGGTTATTTTCGTTATTTTTTCTACTTTATTAGGGTTGTTAGGACCGCTTTTGATTGGGATCATTATTGATGAATATATTTTAAAAGAAGATTTAAGTGGCACGATTCGAATGATATTGTTACTTACCGGGATTTATATCGTTGGTGCCCTATTTACTTGGCTACAAACCTTTGTCATGATTCGAGTTTCCCAACAAACGATTCGACAACTTCGTCAACATTTGTTTGAGAAATTCCAGTCCCTTCCTTTATCCTTTTTTGACAAACGTCAGCAAGGAGATTTAATGAGTCGAATGACCAATGATATAGAGAATTTAAATGCGGCTCTATCCCAAAGTGTCATTCAAATTATTTCTACCATTTTAAATGTAGCTGGAACAGCTATTGCGATGTTTTATTTAAACTGGGTATTGGCCCTTGTAACGTTAATGGTTATTCCGTTTATTTTATGGTCGACGAAACAAATTATTAAGCGTAGTAGTAAAAACTACAAGGAACGACAAAGAGATTTAGGAAAATTAAATGGGTTTATCGAAGAGACGATTTCCAATTCCAATATTACAACGATTTTTGGAAAGGAAGAGCAAACGATTGCTCAATTTAAAGAAGCGAATGAAAAACTACGCAGTTCAGCGTTAAAAGCAGAGATCATATCTGGGTTGCTAGGACCGACGAACAACTTTATTAATAACCTAGGAATCGGTTTAGTAATCGGGGTTGGTGCCATTTTGGCATTAAGTAATAGTCTCGTTTCCATCGGTATCATTGCGTCATTTGTAACATATACAAGACAATTTTTCCGTCCTATAAATCAACTATCGAACTTGTTTAATACATTCCAATCTGCCATTGCCGGAGCAGAGCGGGTATTTGAAATTTTAGAACAACAAGATGAAGTGGCAGATAGTCCAAATGCGATTGCTAAAAGCAAATTTGTAGGGGATGTGGAGTTCCGTCAAGTTCAATTTTATTATCAAAAGGACAAACCTGTACTTCATCAAATTTCATTCCATGCAAAGGCAGGAGAAACGATCGCATTAGTTGGTCCTACAGGTTCAGGAAAAACAACAATTATCCAGTTGTTGAATCGTTTTTATGAAGTAAATAGCGGAGAAATTTTAATAGACGGTCAAAACATCCAACAATATAAAATGGAAAACTTACGTGACCATATCGGGGTCGTATTACAAGATACGTATTTATTTTCAGGTACCGTTCGAGAAAACATTCGCTATGGAAAGCTTAGCGCTACCGATGAAGAAGTAGAGCAAGCTGCCAAAATTGCTTACGCCCATAATTTTATAAAATATTTACCGATGGGTTATGAGACGATGCTAGTTTCCGGTGGTATGAACTTAAGTCAAGGACAGCGCCAATTAATTGCCATTGCTCGTGCCATTTTAGAAGATCCAGATATATTAATTTTGGATGAAGCAACTTCTAGTGTCGATACAATGACGGAAGTTCAAATTCAAAAGGGGTTAAACAATTTAATGCAAGGTCGTACAAGCTTTGTCATTGCCCACCGTTTAAAAACAATTGAAAATGCAGATCAAATTTTAGTCATTAAAGATGGTTCAATTATCGAACACGGGAATCATGATTCTTTAATGGAGAAAAAAGGATTTTATGCTACTTTGCAACATCAATTGCAAGTGCAAGCATAAAGAACTATCGGACTGTCCAACTTTTTTAGAAGTTGGTCAGTTTTTTATATTTCGGAAAAGGTTCATTTTTATAGTGAAGTCTCTTACTTTTCAAAAGCTATTTGAAAGTTTGAGCATACAAGTCCAAATTTCAGCGTATAGTAGTGCAAAAGGATGCAAAAGGCGGTGTCAAAGTTTGAAACGATGGATTGCACTAGGTGTTATCTTATTAGGTTGTTTAGGTCTGGTCGTGTATGAGACAAGCGCTTCAGACCGCAGTTTCTTTTTACCAGAACCATTAGGTGGGGTGAAGATTGTTCTCGATGCTGGACATGGTGGGATTGATGGAGGTGCATCATCAGGGGAAGTAGTTGAAAAGGATGTAACTCTTGCCATAACTCAAAAAGTGGCAAAGCAACTAAAGCGTTTAGGAGCCGAAGTTGTTCTAACTCGTTCGACAGATGGCGATGCTTTGGAGGAACATGCACCAAGTGAAGAGTTTTCAACATTACGAGAAAGAAAGAAGCAAGACATTTTTTTACGGTCTAATTTAGTAAAGTCCAACAAACCTGATATTTTTGTAACAATTCATGCCAATGCGATTCCTGAGGAGAAGTGGCGAGGAGCTCAAGTTTTTTATCATAAAGATGGACATCCTAATAGTGAGCTGTTAGCTAAATCGATTCAAACAACAATTAAAGATTCACTACAAAATACTGAACGTGAAGCGTTGGCGATAAAACAAATTTACCTTTTGAAAAAAGCGGAAGTGCCAGCAGTATTAGTAGAAACTGGTTTCTTAAGCAATAGTGAAGAACGGGAGCTTTTATCGAGCGAAGACTATCAAGAAAAAATGGCGAAAGCAATTGTAGATGGAATAGAAAGTTACGTTAATCTAGAATTCGAATGATTTGGAAATTCCAATTACTATAAATAAACAAGCTGTATGATATACTAACATTGGAAGCAAATATAGGGGAGTGTTTCAAGTGATAAATGAACAACAAGTCCGTGAAATATTAGGACAATTACAAGATCCTTTTTTACATAGAACGTTTGCAGAAACAAATGGTATTACAAACGTATCCATTAAAGAAGAGAAAAATCATGTAAGTGTTAAAGTAGCCATTGCTAAAACAAATACGCCAGAACAAATGCAATTACAAATGAAAATTGTAGAGCTTTTAAAAGAGGCTGGCGCAAGTTCTGTAGGGATTCGTTTTGAAGAATTATCACCGGAAGTTTTAGATAGCTTCCGTGGTCAAGCTACAGAAGCGGAAGTCCACGATATATTGTCACCGCTATCAACAGTTCAGTTTATTGCCATTGCATCTGGTAAAGGTGGGGTTGGGAAATCTACAGTATCTGTAAACTTAGCTGTAGCGTTAGCTCGACTTGGCAAAAAAGTTGGTTTGATCGATGCGGATATTTATGGTTTCAGTGTACCTGATATGATGGGAATTCAAGATATGCCTGTAGTAAAAGAAGACCGTATTTACCCTGTAGAACGTAAAGGGGTAAAAGTGATTTCAATGGGATTCTTCGTTGAAAATAATGCACCAATTGTATGGCGTGGACCGATGCTTGGAAAAGTATTAGACCAATTCTTCCGTGATGTAGAATGGGGAGACATTGATTACTTATTATTAGATTTACCTCCTGGAACTGGTGATGTGGCATTAGATATTCACCAAATGTTACCGTCATCAAAAGAAATTATTGTAACAACACCACACCCAACAGCTGCCTTCGTAGCAGCACGTGCGGGAGCTATGGCGTTACAAACAAACCATGATATTTTAGGGGTTATCGAAAACATGGCATGGTTTGAATCGAAAACAACTGGAGAACGAGAATACGTATTCGGAAAAGGTGGAGGTCCTAAACTTGCTGATGAATTAAGAACAGATTTATTAGGACAAATTCCCCTTGGACAACCAGATTGGTCAAACGAAGATTTCGCACCTTCAGTTTATGAAGAAGACCATCCAACAGGTAAGATCTATTTAGAAGCTGCGCAAAAAATTGTCGATAAACTTTCCAAATAAAAGATTTAAAAAAGCGGATTGCATGAAAGCAATCCGCTTTATCTATATTAAGAACCACCGCTACCGGATTCACCGCCACTTCCACTTGCACCTTCTTTTTCTCCACCACCGCCGCCGGATTCACCACCACCAGCTCCACCGCCGGATTCACCACCAGCTCCTGCTGCTTCACCGCTTTTCTTAATTAATTCCTGCCATTTAGTTTGTAACATCGGATTTTCAATTGTTTCCATCACGACTTCTTCCATTTGTTTTCGAAGCGCGGCACTTTTTAAAACAGTTTCAAGTTCCTTTTGCATTTCAGCTTGTCCAAAGAAAGAAATTAAATCTTCTTGATAAGCTGAATCTTTTATTAGCTGCTTCATGATTTCTGTTTGTTGTTCCTTCATGCTATTAGCAAGGTTTTCTTTAAAAGAAGGATCTTCAAATATTTTTTTCCAGAAATCCTGTGCTTCTGGAGATAATAGCGTATCATTTATAGCTGTTTGAACTTCCTCGTGTTCCAATACAACAAGGTCCCGGAAACTTGGGTCCTCTAAAAGTTGGCGTATTGCCTTTTTTCCATCTTCCGTTTGAATCGAGTCCATCATAATTTTTTTAATTTCTTCATAAGAAAGGGTCGGGTTATTAGTAGCGTCATTACAGCTGGCAAGTAAAATAACAATGAACAGTACAGAAAGTAAACGGTTGAACACTTTTATCAGTCCTTTCTTTAAAGGCTCTCTTTTCATTATTGTTCACAATCCTACGCATAATATGTATGGATTGTGACAACAATAGCTTTTTTCAGATGGCATTGTTAAAATATAAAGGTATATCGAAAAAATGGGGGACGTTAAGTCGTGACAATAAGAAATTGGGTTAAGTTTTTCTTTATGTGCATGGTAATTGGTGGTGTTGTTACTGGTGTTGCTGGAATCATCATTCGGTGGAACTTTTTCCAACCGTATTTAGTAGCAGGTGAAATCGGCGAATTTTTAGCCGCTTTCGGGTGGATGATACTATTAGGATGTACAATGAGTGTGATTGCACAAGCGGGATTTTTTGCATATTTAACCTTACATCAAGTAGGAGTGGGAATTTTCCGTACATTAACTTTATGGAATTGGGTTCAAATGCTAATTATCGTCATTCTTTTAGTGGATTTAGTTGTATTTCGTTTTGCTCCGGAGGCAGAAAGTACTAAAGATTGGTTATTTTACGGTGGGCTGTTAATTTTCTTACTTTTTGGTGCGATAGCAACAGCCATCAAAAAAATTCAATTAACAGGAAAGAAACATGTTTTAGTATCATCCCTTTTCTTCATGATTGTTGTAACTTCATTAGAATGGATAATTGCTTTAATGGGTCGCCAAGGGAATATTGATACATATGTCGGTTTATTATTGTTCCCATTAGTAGCGGTTAATGCATACCAATTATTGGTGTTACCAAAGTACAATGCAAAATCAGATGAAGATCGTAAAAGGTTGGAGGAACGTAGAAAAGCTAGAAAAATGGCAGCACAACAAAAATCTTCAAATGCATAAAAAATTGAACATGAAAAAGGCTAAGTCCACTAAAGGAAGGACTTAGCCTTTCTTTATTCCGGCATTTTTTTAGTTTTAATGGTATAACCAAAAACATTTTCCTCTATTGAAACAAATTTTTCGGATTCAATTAGTTTTGAATATTCTTCAAAGTTTGGTTTAGAATTCTCATGTAATTTTAAAGTCATAATTTGACCAGTTGATTTTTTGTAAGTATCTTTAGAATAAATGCTAGAAGGAGAAAGTAAATTAATTTCTTCTTTATAAACAGCTTCTTTTAAGTTTTCCGGAAATTCATAATCGGTTGTCATAAACCATAATGGTTTGTTTTCAAAATGCTTTTCATAAACTTTTAAATCTTTGGTAAATTGGTCGATGGAGTAATTTTCTTTAGCTCCTTTACCTCCAAGTAGTCCAGTTGGGATATTATTTTTCCTTATAAGTTCTACAATTTTAGGTGAACGTGCTATCCAATCAGCATCCAACATTAACAGAGGATAAGGTTGTTTTAATGTTTGGAGCCATTCCTCAAATCCTTCATGAGAAAAGGAAACTTCTACAATTAATGATTGTCCATAATTACCTTTTGAAATAACTAATGGATCTTCTGTTATACGGAAAACTGAAATGATTGAATCTCTTTGTGGGTAAACAAATAATGTTGCAATCACCACTAAAGTTACTGTTACCAACAGTTTGCGAATCATGAATCTTCCCCTTTTTAGCAAAATTTTAATGATGAAAATAGTGTCTTATAAAAAACTTATGAAATAGTGTTGACTTTCATGAATAAACGGGTGTATTATAGAAAAGTCGTCACAAGATAACGTGACACAACATGAACCTTGAAAACTGAACAACAAAACGTTAATGAAATACAGTTTCAACTTAACAGTTGAAACAAAATTTTGGACATCATTATGATGCCAGTGTAAATTTAGAGCTTTATCAAATTTTCT
>NZ_RHLQ01000036.1 GCF_003711845.1 Lysinibacillus halotolerans | reverse complement strand
ATTTGAATTTGGTTTGACGGCCATTTTCATTATATCGAGAGGAGTTTTTAATTCCATCTCCATTACCACTCTAAAAGTATATTTTCACACGTGCAGAGCACGTGGTTTTAAAAGAATTAATTAAAAGGTAGCATCTCTTTAGGAGAAGCTACCTTTTATTACATTTAGTAACCTTTGAGTTTATCATTTAATTTTTGATAGACGACTTTCATATCTGGTTCCGTGGAAACTTCAATCGCTTTATTTAATTCAAACCAACCGATATCACTATTTTCATCCGGTTTAATAAAGGTTTCGTCCTGTTCATCCGCTTCTAATAAATACGTTACATTTAAATGAACGTGGGTTGCGACATGTTTTCCCTTTTTCACATGGGCTGGAACTCCTAATATTTCTATAGAATAAATCTCATCGGATACAGCGTGGACGTTCGTAAGTCCTGTTTCCTCCATCGCTTCTTTTAATGCTACATGCAATAAGTCCGCTTCCCCATCCGCATGCCCACCAACCCATGACCAAGATTGATAAATATTATGATAGACCATCAATACTTTTGTACGCTCTTTATTCACTAGCCATGCAGAAGCTGTAAAATGGGCAAATTCATTTTCCCGTGTGAGTAAGTTATCAAAGGTATCCATATATCGTAACATCAATTCTTGATCCTTCGCTTCTTGTTCATTATACGGACGGTATTGTTCCAATTGTTGTCTTAAAGTCATTTGAATAGGCTCCTCATTTTTCGTTAAGAATTTATCCCTTTTATTTTAAAGTGATTTAACTTCCCTTACTACCTACATTTCGCTTTCTACTAAAAACATCCCCTTCAAAGCAAGAGCCTTTAACAGGAAATGTCTTTTCAGCTATTATATATTTTCTAACTCTCTACCTAATAATTTCGCTAATTCAAGCATGGCGAATTTCTGAGCTTCCTCTTCCGCATCGGAATTGTAGTTTGTATTTGTGTTCACATCGTAAGTATAGACAGTACCTTCTTCATCTACGATAAATTCAATACCGGCTACATCAATACCATTTCCTTTTAAGAACTGTTGATATTTTTCGATGAGTTCTGTCCGAGAATTATCTACAATTTTAAACTTCATTTGATCTTTTGGCTCTTCTCCAACCGGACAGAATAAGTCTCCAATTTGACAAGCATCCGCAGGACATAATTCGAAACCTTCTGAAGTATCAACTCGTACAGAGTAGACATACTCCCCACCAACAAATTCCACACGCGTTATATGCTGATCTGGAGATTTTACATATTGTTGAACGAGAGTAATCCCATCGACGGGTTCTTCAAATGCTGGGCTATCTAAATACTCTTGCAACGCTTCTAAAGAATAGAATAATTGAACCCCTAACCCTTTACCTGCACGGTTATGTTTTGTAATGAACGGTAATGTATTTAATGATTTAGCAGCTTCCATAATTTGATTTTTCCCAACAGCCGCTACTGTTTTTGGTACACGAATACCGTATTTTTCTAATTGCGTATATTGTTTTACTTTACTTAATTCTAATCGAAGGGCGTTACTGCCATTTAACACTCTTTTGCCATAAAACTCTAACCAATCAATTACCGCACCTGTTAGTTCAGGAGCAAAACGATGGTTACGAGTGTGGGAAGAAGCACTCATTCGATTATAAAATACGCCTTCAGGTGGTGCTTCATTTAAATTAACAATTCCTTCATCTAAATGCCAAGTTTCATAAGGTAAATTCAACTCTTCTAATCTTTTTGTTAAATGACGAGTCCAGTCATCATTTTCATGAATTACATAAATTTTTTTCGTCATGATGAAACTCCTTTGTTGTATGTAGTTTATTTTCCTTCTTTTATTTTAACTCTATTTACTTTTTTTGCTTATATCATCTTTTAATACCTTATTAGAAATTACTTCTATTAACCAGACAAACTGTACCAACAGAGAAATTTAATTCGACAAAATTTCAGCATTGGAAGCTAAAAGTATTGAAGTATCAACGTTTCCCCACTATCTGTTCTATTTCGCAAAATAAAACATTTCTCGGGAAATAATTTCATTTTTCTACTTCATTACAAATAATTTGTTGAGAAATTCCTATGTTTAGGGATACAAAAAGCAGAATGAAATGAATCATTCTGCTTTTCCCTTTATTCCTTCAGCTCATAAATTGCTTCTACTAAAGTATCGATTACAACCTGAATATCTTCATCTGAGATATTTAGTGGGGGCGATAGAAGGAGAACATTATTAAATCCAGCAACTGTAGTACCATTTTTACCGATAATTACTCCTTTCTCCTTACAAATCGCTATTACTTTGTTAATCGATTCAACTTCAATAGGTTCCTTTGTTTCTTTATCTTTTACTAATTCAATCCCAATCAATAACCCTTTACCCCGTACATCCCCAACAAAAGGATGGCTACTTAATCGAGCTTGTAACGTCTTCAACATTTCCGTTCCTTTTGTTGCAGAACGCTCAAACAGTTTTTCCTCTTCCATAATTTCTAAGTTTTTCAATGCCAATGCACAAGCTGCTGGGCTTCCACCGAACGTGTTCACATGTCGAAAGAAATCGTAGTCTCCACTATCTGTGAACGCTTCATATATTTCCCGTTTTACTGCCGTAGCTGATAAAGGTAAATATGCACTAGTAAGTCCCTTCGCCATTGTAATGATATCCGGCTGTACTCCGTAATTCATAAATCCAAAGGGCTTTCCAGTCCGACCAAAACCGCAAATCACTTCATCTACTATCATTAATGCACCATGTTTTTTACAAGTTGCTTCGATTCCTTTTAAATAACCTTCTGGAGGTATTAGAGCTCCTCCTCCGGTAATAATCGGTTCTAAAATCATCGCTGCTATTGTATCACTATGCTCCCATGTCATCACCCGATCCACTTCTTTTACACTCGGAATATTGAAAATATCTGTATACTCGTCTTCATTATTTCGATAGGAGTCGGGCGGAGAAACGTGAAGAAATCCAGGAGCTAGTGGTTCGTATTTATATTTCCGCTCCGCTTGGCCAGTTGCTGCTAATGCGCCCATTGAATTACCATGGTAAGCACGATAACGGGAGAGTATTTTTAGACGAGAACTGTTACCTTGTTGCTGATGATATTGTCGGACAATTTTAAAGGCAGTCTCGTTTGCCTCTGAACCGCTATTCGAAAAGAAAATAACGTAATCTCCACCAAGAAGTTCATTTAACTTTTCTGCTAGGTTTATAGAAGGAACATGTCCTTGGGATAATGGTGTATAAGCGTTAGAAACCATTTGATCATAAGCTGCCTTTGCCAATTCCTCCCGACCATACCCAACATTGACACAAAACAACCCAGCCATTGCATCAATATATTCTTTTCCATCCACATCCGTTATACGGGCACCTTTTGATTTCTCCACAACTAGCGTTCCATTAGGATTATACGGTTTCATCGAATGCCAAACGTACATTTCATCCTTTTCTAGTAATTCTTTTCCTAAATTCGTATCCAACATCCATGCCCACTCCTATCTTGTTAGCATTAATACATACCCCATTAACGCTTTGTTTTACACATATTATGAAGAAGATAGAGGGTATTTTCATGTAACAAAATGTAAAATAAAACAATAGAAATTAAACAGTAAGTAAAATGGTTTGACTCACGAATTTTAAGTTCTTTTTATAAACTTCCGCGCAAAAAGCATCCATTCTAAAGCAAGGCGATTTTCACCTTTCATAAAATCCTTACCTATTAAACTTTCAATTTTTCGTAATCGATGGTATAACGTTTGCCTTACGATATATAATTTTTTTGCCGTCTCTTGTTTAGAACCATTCGACTGTAAATAAATTTCTAAAGTCTCCACTAACTGACCATTATGCTTTTCATCAAAATCGATTAATGGTTGAAGCAATTCTTCCATCATTTCTTGTAAATTCGTATGCTTTTGCATTTGATAAATAAGTTGGAATACATATAACTCATCATAAAAGGAAGAGTCCGTTTCAACATGTCGAATAATATATAACGTATCCTGGGCACTTTTGTAACTTTCATGAACCTTCGTTAACTCCTTTACAAACTTGCCCACTGCCATTTCTTGACCTTCGATTAAATTAGATGTTTCGAGTTTCACGAGACAATCTTGTAATCTCATCTTCATCGAATCAGTATCTTGACGGTTCAATAATATGAAAATAAAATCATTTTTCCTTTCAATGACAAAAGAAAGAAAACCCTTTTTATCAAAAATCGTATGGCAATTTAATTTAAAATAGGTCCGATCCAATTGTTGATTTTTTTCGTTTCTCGGCAAGGAAAGAATAAGTACTGTACTATCCGTTTGCCTAAAGCTTGGCCATTCCGCTAATAAAAATTGTTTAATTTCCGATTCGGTATGGGCCCCCTCCAACCATTCCTCTAACCATTTTGCATCCTCTTTCCTTTTCCTTTCATCCACATATAAATCCCTAAGTAACAGCTGGGCTAAAGCTGTTATCGTTCTGTCTAAAATGAGGAGCTCAAACTCGGTTATTTCCTTCTCTTCACTATATAACGTTATTTCTCCAAAAATATGTTCGAACAGATAAATCGGTTTTGTTATAAATTGGGTACTATCATTCCGATTTAACTTCTTTTGGAGGAGAGCTTCCC
This sequence comes from Lysinibacillus halotolerans, assembly GCF_003711845.1. Lineage (GTDB taxonomy): Bacteria > Bacillota > Bacilli > Bacillales_A > Planococcaceae > Ureibacillus > Ureibacillus halotolerans. The sequence continues at coordinate 28,242 of NZ_RHLQ01000036.1, read as the reverse complement.
TTTGTTTCTTTGCCATATTCGGATAGAAAATTGGATCTTTACCTTCTACTTCGTAAATCGTTTGGATTTTCAAATATTCATATAAAGGTTTTAATAACTGTTCACTATTTTGCGCATGTAAAGTTTCTTTATTTAGTAATTGGGAGTAGTTTTCTAATTTAGCGATCATGGAATATTGGTGGTTAATAATAAGGGTATGTAGGTCTTGGGTAATTTCAACAAAAGGAACTTCTTCATGAAAAACGATGATGGGAAATTGATGGTCGTTTGCTAATTGAATAATCTCTTCCGGCACTTTTTGAATATATGCTCCATATTCAATGCAAAGTCCGGCACATTTTGCTTCGATAAGCCCTATAACAAATTGTAAAAAGTGGTCTTGATGATGTTGAAAACTGACACCGGTTGTTAAAATGAGCTCCTGTCCTTTTAATAGTTTTTGAACATTTGACACTTCAAGGACATGCACCCATTTAATCGTATTATGAAGTCCGCCATCACCAGCGACAACTTCTGCTTGATAAAAGTGTTTATTTTTTAAAATATCACGAACTAGTAAGGAATAATGACTCAATTGGCACACACCTCTCTTGTAGAAAAGGAAGTTACGTATATTATAATTTAAATTTTCTGACAAAAGTAGTGGTAAAATTTCTTCAAAATAAAAACATGATCCTCCCTATGGAAGACCATGCTTAAAATTTATTTTGTCGAGTTGCTAGGAAAAGCGAAAGTTGTGGACGTTTCGTCATCCCCATTCAACCACTTTTCAGATATTGTTTTACTTTTTGTAAAGAAGCGAGCTTGATCAGGACCAAACATAAAGCCTTCACCAAACTTGGAACGTTTCCACCCGCCGAAATTGTAATATCCAACTGGGATTGGAATGGGTACATTCACTCCAACCATCCCCACTTCTATTTCTTCCTGGAATTTCCGAGCTGCTGCGCCATTATTCGTAAAGATCGTCACACCATTTCCTAGTTCATGATCGTTTATTAAATCGATCGCTTCTTGTAAAGATTCAACCCGGACGACGATGCGGGCAGGTCCAAATACTTCTTGTTGGAAAACTTCCATAGAAGGTGTAATTTCATCTAATAACGTTGGTCCTAAATAAAACCCTTTTGATGTTTGGCAAATAGTTGGATTTCGTCCGTCTACTACTACCTTTGCCCCTTCTTCAATGCTCCGATTAATATAACCGATAACCGCATCCTTTGATTGTTGCGTAATAACCGGACCAAAATCAACTTCTTCATCTGTATAAGGTCCTACTTTTAAGTTCTCAATCATTTCCTTTAAAATAGCAACCAATTGATCCGCCGTTTCTTTCCCTACTACCATCGCACCTGAAATGGCCATACAACGTTGTGACGCTGCACCATATGCGGCTCCAATAAAGGCATTTGCTGTTTTTTCTAAATCGGCATCAGGCATTACAATCATAAAGTTTTTCCCACCACCAAAGGCTGCAACCCGTTTATTGTAACTTGTACCAGTTTGATAAATATACTCTGCAACAGGTGTGGAACCTACAAAGGAAATTGCTTGAACAGTTGGATTTGCTAACAATTCATCAACCGCTTCTTTGTCGCCATTTATAACCGTCCAAATACCATCAGGTAATCCCGCTCTTTTCCATAATTCCGAGAAAAACAGCGCAGACATTGGCACCTTTTCAGACGGCTTTAAAATAACAGCATTCCCTACGGCAACCGCCATGCTTGTTTGGGCGAAGGGTACCATTACAGGAAAGTTAAAAGGAGAAATGGCTGCCACAACCCCTATAGGGGATTTTGTTGAATAGGCATTAATATTTCCACCTACGTTAACTGAATAGTCTCCCTTTAAAAGATGGGGAGCATTAATGGCCAAATCTACTGACTCTAAACCACGGGTAATCTCTCCCTTAGCATCCTCCTTTGTTTTGCCACTTTCCGTACAAATCACTTGGATTAGTTCTTCTTCGTTTTCCTTCACTAACTGACGGAATCTCATCACAATTTCTGCCCGTTTTCCACTGGAAGTATTTCTCCATTCAGGGAATGCCTTTTTTGCCATCTCTATGGCGTTTTTCACTTCTTCCTTTGCAGCAAGAGGAACTTGTGCAATGACTTCCCCCGTTGATGGATTATACACATTGGAAAAACGACCACTTTTACCTGCTACTAACTCACCGTTAATAAAATGATGTAATTCTTTCACTTTTTGTTCAACTGTCATTCCCATACACCCCTAACTAAAAGTTTATAATTATCCCTATTGGATTTTTCGATGAACGATGATCGAATCCTCTTAAATTATTATTAATTTACATGAAATATTCATCGGGTGTAATGGACAATAAGTAAATATCAGATGAATAGTGTTGGACATAATGTAATGGTTAATCTTCCTTTTTAAATAAATTACCTGGCCAAAAAGCCCAACGACCTAATACTGTGGTAATTGCAGGTACTAATAATGGCCGGACAATAAATGTATCGATTAAAACGCCAATTGCTGTAATAATCCCAAACTGAACTAAAAGCTGAATTGGTAATGTTGTTAAAACAGCAAATGTACCAGCTAGTATTAAACCTGCCGATGTGATAACTGAACCGGTTTGAGCAACCCCATTTTTGACTGCTTCTTTAATGCTTTGGGTTTTACGATTTTGCCAAACTTCTGAAATCATAAAGATGTTGTAATCCTCACCAAGGGCAATTAAAAACACAAAGGAATATAACGGCAACGCGCTCGCAATCGATTCCGCTCCAAAGAAAGTTGTCAGTACTAACCACCCTAAACCTAATGCAGCAAAGAAGGATATTAATACAGTGCCTACTAGATAAATCGTTGCCGGAACAGAACGTAAATACAATAATAATAAAATCGCTATGATTACTACCATGACCGGTTGAATAATAGATTCATCCCGTTCCTGAACCGTTTTTGTATCCACTTGTGCTGCTGTTTCTCCACCAATCCAATAGCTTTTATTCGCTTGTTCAATACCAGCCTCTTCTAGCATTTTTTCTATGTCGGTTTTTAAATCTGGTATTAAATCCATCGCTTCCGTAGAATACGGATTTTCATTTAGATCCGCTTCATAAAGCTGAATATTGGAGTCCTTTTCTCCAAAAGTTGGCTCACTTACTACATCAATGTATGGAAGCGCTGCAATTTGGTCTGTTAAATGAACCGCTTCCCCTTTTGTATCAACGATAATTTGAACAGGCGCTAATTCACCAGGGGAAAAATTTTCTGCAATTAATGTAAAGCCTTCCTGTGATGGCATATCCTCTGGGAATGATGATAATAAATCATAATTATATTTAATTTGAGTAGAAGTAATCGCTAGACCACCTAATACGATACCTGTGACTATAATAACTAACCACGGTTTCTTTGTTACATAGTCACCGACTTTCGCCATAACAAGATGCTTAAGTTTTGGCTCTTTATAAGGTTTGTTTTTCACTTCAGCCCTCAGACGCTCCATCCGCTCTGTCCGAGGAACAAATGGGAAAAAGGCTATACGTCCTAATATAGATAAAATGGCTGGTAATACTGTTAAAGCTGCGATTCCCATAACGAAAATCGCAAAACTAAATGGCACTGCAAAACGTTGGAATGCACCGTAATCAGCTAAACCAAGGGTAGCTAAACCTATAAAGACCGTTAAAGCACTCATCATAATTGCTCCGCCCGACTCTTTCATTGCTAGACGTAAGGCTTCAAATTTATTTTCAACAACAAGTAACTTTTCACGATAACGGCTAATTAAAAAAAGACAGTAATCTGTTCCAGCACCAAATAGCAGAACGGTCATAATCGAAACCGCTTGTGCATCTTTATCAATCCATCCATTTTCAGCAAACCACCCTAACAAAGGGCTAATTGCTCCATAAGCAATCCCTACTACAATTAGAGGGGTAACCGCCAATAATGGTGAACGGTAAATGACAATTAGTAATACTAAAATTAAAATGACTGTCGCAATTAATAGTTTAATATCCGCTTGCATAAATAAATTGGTCGCATCAACCGAAATACCCGCAGGACCTGAGAAACGGGCATGCAAACCTGATTCTTCTAGTTTTGTATCATATGGATTTACCCCAAAAGTTTCTTCCGTCATTTCTTCAATTTTTTGTAAGCCTTCTTTAATCGTATCCGTATTCGCCTTTTCATCGAAGAAAATCGGCGTAACAATGGAAGAACCATTATTTGAAACAGTTCCTAATAAAGCCTCTGTTGGCAAAGCTACAATAGGTGGAAGAGATGTTTGTTCATGTAAAGGTTGCTCGCCTAACTGCTTATACAACTCTTGAATAGACTGTAGATCCTTATGACCCAGTCCAGCCTCTTTATACCAGACAATTAATAATGGAATACCGGAATCGGAGGGAAATTGTTCTTCTATGAGGGCATTTGCTTGTTCGCTCATAACCTCTTTCGGCAAGTCACTTCCACCGTAGTTTTCTATACTGTTAATCTGTGGTAGGGTCATTGATAAAATAGCTACGACTACTATCCAGAGTAAAACGGTTACCCAACGTGAACCTTTGTTTCCAACCATTCCTCCCCACTTTTCCAGCGGATGTTTTGACATCGTTTCTTCCCCTTCCATCAATTGTGTTTAAAGTCATTGAATAAAATTCTTGATGGTGAATTCCATCATATCTTTATTCTTGCCAAAGCATAGGAAAATCTCCTTTCAAATCAATTGTATATTTGATTCTATAAAAGCATTTGTTTAAGCATTCATTTCGTAATGGGATGGAATTAGATTGAAATATGAATTAGTTTTGCTTATTAAAATGATATCTAGAAAAGATATTAAAAATAAGTTTGATTTATCTGGAAATTCATTGACTTACTGACACACTGTATGTAATATATAAATTGCATATGTAAATTATATATGACATTTTCTAAGGTGGAAAAAATGAAGAATAATGTAAAAATAACAAGGATTAAAGCCTCTATAACTCAAGAGCAATTAGCAAAAAGAGTTGGTGTAACAAGACAAACGATTGGACTTATTGAAAAGGGCGAATATAATCCAAGTCTTCAGTTGTGTGTTGCAATAGCCAAGGAATTGAATAAAACTTTAGATGAATTATTTTGGGAGGTCGATACAGAATGAAATCATGGATATCCTTCTTATTACCAAATGATGAATATAAAGAAAAAAAGATGTTATATTTTTTCTCGGAAGGCGCAGTAATCCTTTTCATTTCACTTATTGTAATGATCATGTGTAACAAATATTTTAATCTTGACGTAGAATTTGCCTTATTAATAGCCATCGCTATCTTCCTCTTCTATGTTTCAGGAAGATACATAATATCAGGCATCGAATATACAAACATTTCAACAGAGAGGACTTATAAAAAAGAATTAAAAGTTATATCCATTAGAACGATTGGATTTGTCGTTATATATATGACATGCTATTTAATTTTCATAAACTTACCTAAAAATCTCAATGAATGGATTGAAATATTAAGTTTATTAATAGGTGTTAGTATAATTTGGTTTTTATCTAGTTATATTTCTTTAAAGCGTTCCTATAAGAAAAATAAAGAACTACTATAAAGTCAAGCTATACAAAAAACACTAGGGTTGAAGTACCCTAGTGTTTTATTAATGCATTTTTTCAAACTAACTTTTCATCAACATTGAATAGAAGGGATATTACTTCTTCTCCCCTTGGCCGAAAATCGTCACAATTTGGTCTGATTTTTTTCGCTCTGCCGCTTTCGGCAATTCATCAAAATAGCCTAATTGCAACATTGAAATAATTCTTTCACCTGGCTGTACACCTAAAGCAGTTCGGAAATCCGGTGCATCTAAGAAATCTGGAGTTTTCCAACAGGATCCGATACCATAATCCCATGCAAGTAATTGAATGTTTTGAATGAATGTGCTTGCTGCAGCGAAATCTTCTAAACGTTGTTTTTGGCGTACATCTTCAGGAACGATAACAAACACAAAGGCTCCTGCTAATGTGAATTTTTGCATTTGCTTTTCTAGCGATTCCTCCGATAGTTCCTTCCATTTAGGAATGGTTGTATCTCTTAAAAGCTTGTGCAATTCAAAAATCTCTTCTCCACATGCAACAACTAATCGCCATGGCTCTCTATTTTTATGATTAGGTGCCCATACTGCGTCGTCAATAATATTCATTAAATCTTCCCGATCAACCGGTTGACCATTGAACCTTTTAATTGACCGTCTTCCAATAATTGCTTCACGCACTGATAACGATTGTTGGTTCATATTCTTCTCTCCTTAAAAAACTAACTCTAACCCTTTTTCATTCATCTTCAATAAACCTTACCATATAATTTTACGTTTTAAAATATACTTAGCTTTTTTACAATTCTCAATAAATTGTTATTATTGCAAACAATTTTTAATAAAACACATCATCGATTTTGAAAAAGTAGTATTTCGTGTTTGGAGTATAGGCGTAGGAGTTTGAATAATCATAATGGCGATCCGCACTATCTACTGTATGGGCATGGATATAAGGTACTCCATTTACCATACTCGTCACAATCGTTGTATGGTCGATTACCCCGTTTCCTTGAAAGTCATAACAAATGACATCACCAATTTCCAGTTCCGATGGGGATTGGACACGTTTAGCAGTTAATCCTGATTTGGCGTTTTCTAAATACAAACGAAAACTGTGGGAGACGGACCAGCTATAACTCCATGTTTCATTCGAGTAATATCCATTACCACTCCCTCTTCTCCAACCGTCTGTAATCCACCAACCTTTTCCTCGATTCGGTGCACCTGACATCGGGGCTCCTCCTGCCCGTAAACATTGGGATACAAAGTTTGTACAATCCACTGAAAAAGCCGGGTAATTGGGGTTTTTTCGATTCCACCAAGTTCTCGCATACTGAACCGCCGCTTGACGATTGTAATAAATTGGAATGGTTCAACCTCCTTTTTTACCATTCTATGCTTCATTGTCATCATTTTTCATATCAATTTAATTTCCCTTCAATAAGACTGTCATTTTGTTACAATTTAATATTAATTTAATGTCCTTAAACTAATTGGTTCTACATTTTGCTACAATAATAAGAAAGGATTCTAGACTCTTCATAATGTTAAAAATATTACAAATGCTTGGCAGTTGATATATTTTGCATTGAATCATCATATTTTACTTCCAATAGAAAGAGATCCTAGATAATTTGATTGAGAGGATGTTGGCATTGACGCAGCACGCTGAAAGAGAAATTATTGAACTTACACGGCTATGTGATAGAAAAGGAAACTTAAATCCGGAAGCTATCGGTTTTGCTCGTAAACCTATCATCGATTGCAACTTATCTGGTCACTACTTAAGGAAGAAAAAATGGAATTATTGGTGCGTCTATGGAGAGGAAATATTATTTTCCGTAACGATATGCCATTTTGATTATGCGGCGACTTGTTTTATCTATTTTTTAGAATATGAAACCCAACGATTCTTTGAAAAAACGATTACGATTCCCCTTGGCATAGGTACGAAACTAAAAATGCCATCGAGAGTGTTAGAGCCTATTCGTTTTGCCAATAGCGAAGTTCATATTAATATTACGTTCTTTCAAAATCAAACCTTTTTAAATGTCACTTCCAAAAACTTTGATAATGAAGCTTTACATGCAGAATTAACGATCCACCATCCTAAAGAGGACGATACACTGAATGTCGTCATACCTTGGAACCGACAAACCTTCCAATTTACTGCAAAGCATCATACATTACCGACTACAGGTTTTGTGAAAATAGGAGAACGAAATTATCAATTTTTTGAAGAAGACTGTTATGCGGTACTTGATTTTGGTAGAGGTATTTGGCCGAGGGAAGCGTTGTGGAATTGGGGGATGGCATCTCAACGAGTGCGAAATCAACGGGTTGGCTTAAACTTTGGAGGCAAATGGACAGACGGAACGGGTATGACTGAAAATGCTGTTTTTGTAGATGGTAAAATGACAAAGATTCATGAAGATGTATTGTTTAATTATGACAGAAAAAATTTCATGAAACCTTGGTACATCACAACAAAGTTTTCAGATCAGGTAATTTTAACTTTCCATCCGTTTTTTGAACGGGTTGCCAAAACGGATGTGAAATTAGTAAAATCTGAAGTCCATCAACTTGTTGGCTACTATAATGGACAAGTTAAGTTGGAAGATGGCAGTACCCTCGTCATCCAACAAATGCTAGGTTGTATAGAAGAACATATAGCAAAATGGTAGATTAGCCTTTATAAAAATGTCCCAATCGTAAGGCGATTGGGACATTTGTTTTAAGCTTGAAGAATTTTAATTTTACTATCTTTTATACGACATAAATGGGGACCAAAAGCCGTTCGAACAATAAAACCTTGGTCTTTATTACTCAAATAATCTTTTAATAGAAAGGCCCCTATATTTGGAACTTCCACTTGGACATCAATCGGTTTCGAAAAGCCGTTTAAACATTTGCCAACCTCTTCTAGTAACGATTCTTCTATAGAATCTACATAAATAGAAAGATCAATATCGCTCTTACCTGTTGTTACGTTAATGGAGGTAGCTATTTCAAAACCGATGCTTCCCGTTGGTCCCCATATTAAATCAAACTTCTGAAATTGATCGCGAATTTCGTTTAAGATTGGATAATAAAATTTATTGTTAAACCTATCAATCCGATTTACTAAAGAATTAGGTGTTATAACTTCGACAACATGATTTTCATGTATAAATGTGCCAAACCGCTGCTCTCTACTGTTTCCGCGCAATCCAATGGGGATTAATTGATTGCTAACGGGCATTCTTCGTACAACACCGTAGTTAGCTGCTGATTGAGCATCATAAACCCATTCTGGTATCACCGAAATTGGCTCTAACTGATCGAGGTTGTTGAACTTAACAATATCATGCACCTTTACTTCCATTGTTGCTCAATCATTTCCCTTACCTTTATAGAAGCCACTCGACCGGAAGCTACAGCAATCTCTGTTTTTAAACGATTTGATAAATCTCTTACGGCATCTTTTTGAATATCATCATAGGCTGCAAGAATCGAATCAATGAATAACTCAGCATGTTCCGATGAAGGGTTATCTGCATTAATACCTTCTATTAAGTTATAAAGGGCACCTAATTTTTTAAATGACTCAATGTCATAAGCCATAGAAGGAACGTCTTTTGCTGCTAAATCTAATTCTTCAATTGTTCGTTGTGTAATAATAGCAGCGGATTTTTTAGACATTACATGGACATTTACCCCTTCATCATGTAAAGCAATTAATCGATTCGCCTGCATACCGTGGGATAAAAATGCTCCAGAAATGGCTTTCCCAACGATGGCTGCAACGATTGGATGGCCAATTAACCTAGCTGAAGCATAGGCATCTACTGCGGATGAACAAGATAAATAAATTCCAAATAACTCCTCATGATAGCCAAACGCTTGACTTGGCACATCAACAACAGGAACAATTAGACGTTTATCTTCTAAGTGGGCATCTTCTACCATCGCTTCTCGAACATATTTAGCAATCGCCCATCCTTCTAATAAGCCTACTTCGCCATTTCGTGCCCGATAAAATGGATTCTCAGGGTTTGGAACAACTGCAATTACTCGTGCCTTCACTCCTTTAATCTCCGTATCTGCTACTAATACAGAAGGGATTTCACTAATCGATTTCTGCCCCCCAGTTAATATTTCGAACCATTTTCTTCCTCTACTATTAACGGTTTCCTTTGGGGCAGGTACCGTATTTGAATTTTTAGGAGCTATGTTTTTTAAAAGTTCCTTTGCTTGCTCTGGAGAAATTTTTTCTTCGACATTTAAAGATTTAAATAAAGTTAAGAAATGGTCGACCTGTTTTGTTCGCTGTTTTAATTCAATCTCTCCATTCCAAACACTTTGAATGGCATTTTTAAAATTCACTACATCATCTTCTACAACGATATCCGCAAGACCAACCTCGTTACGCATTGCCCCACCAATCATTTTCCAAATCAATTGTTTATTTTTCGAATCCAGTTCACGGATACCTGCTTCTTGTTCTACTACTTCAGGTCCGTTCATTCCTAAACGACCTTCCCGAGTCATAATTAAGGCACTACATAAACCAGCAGTTAATGACATACCACCGAAGGATCCAATTTTCCCAGGAATGATACCTACTACCGGAACATACTCTCGCAGTTCAACAATTGCCGCACTAATTTCTGCAATGGACAATAAACCATAATTTGCTTCTTGAAGGCGTACTCCACCTGTATCATAAATGATGACCGGATAAACCGTTTGATCGTTTTTACACTCTTTCAATACCTTTTCTAAAGTACCTGCTAATTTCGCACCAGATACTTCGCCAATTCCGCCACCTTGGAAATTTCCTTCTATTGAAATAATTACAGTTGGCTTTCCATTTAATGTTCCTTTAACAATAATCATGCCATCATCATATTGGGGAACGATATTTTGAGCCACAAGATGGGGTGATTCCATTCGATCGAAAGGTCCTAAAATTTCATAGGCCGTTCCTTTATCTAATAGTTGAAATGCTCTTTCCCGCGCTAAACTCTCTACTAAACTCTCAGTTATCATTTGTGTCATTTAAACTCACCTCCACCGCTTGAGCTAATCGAATCGAAACAACGCCTGGTGTTGCGCCAAAATCATTAATCGTAATGAAAGCAGCAATGTTATGCTGACTAACAAATCGTTCAATAACCTTTTTCCACGTATCTTGGAATCCCGTAATACCTGTACGAATTTCTACAACTGTTTCATTCTGATTACTAGGTTGGACTAATACTTCTAAATCTCCAGATCCTACGACGCCAACGTGTGCCGGTCTTTCGATCGTTTTTGAAGCTGGAAAGGAATATACTAATTTTTCCACTAAAATCACTCCCCTTTAATTTATCGTTGCGTAAACTTCCTCAGTAGAAAAAGTAAACTGACTAATTTTATATAAATAAATCGTTGCAGCTAATAAATCGGCGCTGCCCCCTGGTGATAAGTTACGCTCTTTAAATTGTTCGTTCATTATTTGAAGTTCATGAAGATTACCTGCATTTAAAACATGTTGGGCATATTGCTTTGCGTATTGTAAACCTTCAAGACCACCCCGGTGCAATAAACACGTATCGTCTAAGTTGGCCATTAACGCTAAAAATGCATTGAGTTTTGCTGTTTTTTCATCCAATTCGTTTACGGTTGCTTTAAATACAGGTAAGCTAAATTTCCGAATATGAGGAAAAGCTTGCTGTGCCTCTGCCTTTGCTCCGTGTACACCATATTTTTGAACAGCCTTTATACCATTTGTTATTTGGTGAGGTATAAAACGATCTTCATATCGGGCAATTTCCCCTGCGGTATGGCATAACGTAATTTCATCGGACTGCCCTTTATGAATAGCTGCTGCTGCAGTAAGTAATCCAAGGGACCAAATGGCTCCTTTATGGGTATTGACCCCCTTTGTCACTTGAAACATTTGCCTTTCACCTTCACGACCAATCTCACCGATTTTTTCTCGCAAAAATTGAGATGTTCCTTCGTTATAGGCAACCATTGCCATATTGTAAAATGTCGTGTATAAACTTTTGGCCGACTCCACCATCAATGAAAAGGTTAAATCATTATGGGAACCTTGATCAATCCTATCCACAAGACCGGGCTTTGGAGTAAGCGATACTTCTTCAATTAATGATTCAACCGCTAAACGGGCTAACGTTGTTGATAAACGATGAGGATCTTGCATACTCCTCGCCTCCTCTTTTTATTACCAACTTCTAAATTTCGCTGGAGGTGTATATAAACCACCGGACCATTGAACAAGTTCGTCAATATTTTTAGCAGCAAGTAAGGACCTTTTCGCATCGGAACGACGAATACCTAAATCTTCCGGCATAGCAATTAACCCTTGTTGACGTAAACGTTCGGCTGTTTTCGGATTGCTCTCCATACCGATTGGTGTAACCCCTGCGACAGAAGCAATCATTTCTCTTCTTTCAGATATGCTGTCGGATTTATAAAGATAAGCAATTCCTTCTTCCGTTACAACATGGGTTACGTCCTCCCCATAAATCATCACTGGTGCTAAAGCTAATTTCGCCTGATCTTTCACACTAATAGCATCAAGGGATTCAACGAAAACGGGCTTATTTGCTTCTTGGAATGTCTCTGCAACTTGAACGACCAATTTTTTACCTCGTGCTAACGGATCATCGGAAGTCATCATGTTATACCAAGCTTCCGTTGAATGGCGTCGACCTCCCGGATCATGGCCCATATTTGGCGCTCCACCATATCCTGCAACACGACCTTTTGTGACAGTAGATGAATTCCCTAAACCATCCATTTGTAAAGTAGAACCGATGAATAAATCAACGGCATATTGACCAGCTAACTGGGCTAACGTACGATTTGAACGAAGGCTACCATCTTTTCCTGTGAAGAAAATATCTCTTCTTGCTTCCACATACTTTTCCATTCCTAGTTCACCACCGAAGCAATGAACACTTTCAACCCAACCTGACTCAATAGCTGGTATTAACGTAGGGTGCGGATTTAACACCCAGTTTGTACAGATCTTCCCTTTAAGCCCTAGTGATGCGGCATAAGTAGGTAGTAGTAACTCGATAGCTGCCGTATTAAAACCAATTCCGTGGTTTAATGATTTCACACCGTGTTTTTCATAAATTCCACGAATCACCATCATTGCTTGTAAAATTTGAATATCTGTTATATGGCGGGGATCCCTTGTAAAGAGAGGTTCTAGCTCATACGGTTCATCCGCAACTACGATAAAATCAACCCACGAACTTGGTATGTCTACCCGCGGTAATTCGTCTACGATTTCATTCACTTGAGCTATGACAATACCATCTCTAAAGGCAGCTGCTTCCACTAATGTTGGTGTTTCTTCTGTATTAGGGCCAGTATAAAGATTGCCGTATCGATCGGCTTTATCTGCTGCCACTAATGCAACGGAAGGAATTAAATCAATAAATAATCGACCATATAATTCAATGTAAGTATGCAAATCCCCCAATTCGATTTTTCCATCTTCAATCATTTGGGCGATTCGTAAACTTTGAGGCCCAGCGTAGGAGAAATCTATTTTTCTAGCAATTCCTTCTTCAAAAATATCTAAATGTTCAGGTCTTGAAATGCTGGACATAATCATATGCAAATCATGAACTTTTTTTGGATCCACTTGCACAAGAGATTGGGATAAAAAAGACGCTTGTTTTTGATTATTCCCTTCAAGTACAACACGATCCCCTGGTCGAATTAATAATTCCATTGCTTCGACAATACGATCAGTAGGAATAATGACACCATCGACTAAACTTTTTACACTTTCCATTCTTTCTTTTTTTGCTTCCAACCTTGTTGTCCATGATCTTGTTACTTTCGGTATATTTGTCAAAACCATTTTTCACACCTCTATTTTTTAATTTGACATAACATAGAAACAATCATCGATATTACTTTTCGAAATAGCCATCGTTCGAACTTCCGAAAATGCTTGGTTTGCTAACTTAGTTAATACATCACCAGGTGGCATTTCAATAAATAATCGAGTACCCGTTTCATAAAGCAAATTAACTGCATCATGCCACCTAACCGGATAACAAATACTTTTAGCTAAATCTTCTTTTACTGCATCCGCTTGCCTTAATAATCTAGAATTCACGTTACTCGATATTGGGATTTTCGGCCTTTTCAAATCGAGCTTATTTAACTCACCCAATAGTTCCTCACTTACATTTTTAAATAATGGACAGTGGGAAGGAGTTGAGACATTTAGTAAGCGGGCAGAAGTCGCTCCATGGGTTTTCACATAATCTATAACCTTTTCTAACCCCTTTATGGAGCCAGATAAAGTCAATTGGGTTGGTGAATTTCGATTTGATACATAAACGGGTTCTTCCTCGTTAAAGAATTGTTGAACGATTTCCGACAGTCGATATTCATCTAAACCTAGTACGACGGCCATTCCATATCCATGATCACATGTTCGCTCCATCAACTCGCCACGCAACGTAACTAATTTAAGTGCTTCCTCAAAGGTAAGCACCCCTGCTGCAACTGCTGCACCAAAAGCACCAACAGAATGCCCGGCAACAAAAGATGGAATTAAGCCATTTTTTTCAAACACTTTATACGTACTGACAGATGCAATTAATAAACATTGTTGCACCGCTTTCGTTGTTGAAAGCGCTTTATTGTTATGCAGTGATTCAATTGGTAAATGTAATAAATCACTGCTTTCTTCTAAAATATGTTTTACAACTGGATCATTAGGTAAATCATTTAACATGCCCACATATTGTGATCCTTGACCTGGAAAGAGAAACGCACTTTTCACTTAATCCCTCCTCTCCAACGAAAATGGAATTTTACGTTTTCTGTTAAAAGACTCTTCTATTTTTCATCGAGCTTCATTAAAGCCTCTATCTTTGTCTCCACGTCTCAAAAATTAATAGAAATTTTTATAAACGGTCGACTGTATACATAAATAATAAAACAATAGATTTTAAATTTCAATCGTAATTTCAGTTTTTTTCTGCTTAAGGAAAAATTTTAGTTGATTTATATTTTTTAATAAATTATGATGGTCACAGAATACAGTCGACTGAATATTCACGAACTTAATAGTTTTAATAAAGGGGTGTCAGAAATATGGTGATTTACGGTGTAGCTATTTTAGCTGGATGTTTTTTAGTTGGCACTATTGTAGGGGAGTTAATAGGAGATTTAATGGGAGTCGATTCAAATGTTGGCGGCGTAGGAATTGCCATGCTGCTATTAATCATTATTGTTGATAAGCTTGTTAAATCAGGGAAAATTAGTAAACCTTCACTAGATGGCTTAAGTTTTTGGAATCAAATGTATATCCCAGTTGTTGTTGCAATGGCAGCAAGCCAAAATGTGTTAGGTGCTTTAACAGGCGGACCTTTAGCTATTATAGCCGGAATTACAGTAGTAGTCGTTAGTTGGGCATTTGTTCCTATCCTAAGTGGAAAGCAAAAAGAAGAACCCGCTTTTCGTAATCCAGCTATAAGGGGTGAAGCAGATGCTTGATATGATAAAAGGCGTCTTTACCGATAACGGATTTGTTACGGCATTCCTCGTAATTGGATTAACAATGTGGCTTGCCTATTTTATTTCCAATAAACTAACAAAGGGAAAAATTCACGGTTCAGCCATTGCGATTGTTCTTGGCCTACTTTTAGCCTATATTGGTGGGGTCGTTACGGAAGGATCTAAAGGACTTGCAGACATTAGTTTTCTAGCTGGCATAGGTTTCTTAGGAGGGAGTATGTTACGAGACTTTGCCATCGTAGCCACTTCATTCGGAGCAAATTTTGATGAAATTAAAAAGGCAGGTTTTAGAGGGGTTATTTCCCTTTTCTTCGGAGTAATCCTTTCCTTTGTTGTTGGGGTAATCTTTGCTTACCTATTTGGATACAAAGATGCAGTAAGTATGACAACTATTGGTGCTGGTACGGTTACATATATTGTAGGACCTGTAACCGGTGCTACTCTAGGTGCTAGTTCTGAAGTGATCGCCATTAGCATTGCAGCTGGGCTAATCAAATCCGTATTAGTTATGGTTGGAACGCCATTTGTAGCAAAATATATCGGTTTAAATAATCCGATGTCTGCAATGGTTTATGGTGGTTTAATGGGAACTACCTCTGGTGTTGCAGGAGGTCTAGCGGCAACAGATCCAAAATTAGTACCTTATGGGGCTGTTACTGCAACCTTCTATACCGGTTTAGGATGTTTATTAGCCCCAACAGTATTATTCCTAATTACAAATGCTATTTTTTAAAAACCTTTAAGTCGAACTAAATTTAAAGTCGATTGGACCCAACATATGTGGGACAAATCGACTTTTTGGTTTGTTTATTAAAATACTTGACGACGTAGATTTAAAATCACATCTTCCGTATGTTTACGTAATAAAGAAACAAGTTCTTCCACTTCGTTATTCTTTAAAAAATCATAAATTTTATGATGATCATCCCTCGATTTATTTATTGTTTCTCCCGATTTGAAATGTAAAGATTGGACTCGAACTAATGGCAGGACAATTTTCTTATAAACACTTTCAATTACTGTGCTTTCACTGAATTTTATTAGCGTAAAATGAAAATCATAGTTTAAATGGGTATAATCTTTTTGATTATTACATTGATCCATTTTTTCTAATATTCGTTTCATATCCTCTAGCAAATCTTTCTTTTTGTTCGGTTCTTTAATCCTTTGTGCTGCTAGAATTTCTAAATGATTCCGTATATCTAAAAGATCTTGTACTTCATTAATAGTATACCCTTTTATAAAGGCTCCCTTTCTCGGAACTCTCTCTATTAAACCTTCCGTTGCTAATAAATAAATTGCTTCTCTTATCGGTGATCGGCTTGTATTGAACAATTCAGCATAAACACTTTCAACAATTCTATCTCCAGGTTTTAACTCACCATTTAATATTTGTTCCATAATCTTCTCAGCTACGCTTTTTGATAATGCATTATCGAATGCATCCTTAAAATAATCCATCAAATCCACACCCTCATGACACACAGAATATTTAATTACTCACATTTTCATAATATTAGCTTAAAAAATTCCGTAATTCAATCGAAAGTTCAAAAATTTACTTAAAATCCTATTAATATGTCCACAGTCCACCAATTATATTGATATGATTAGTGTGTCATACATTTCCATTTTTTTGAACTGATTTTTTCATTTTTTTTTAGTATCTCACAATAGAATTCACATTCCAGACAAACTTCCATTCCTTGTGTACTGTCGACTGAGTTCAATCGTAATTATAATCTAAAAATACTTTTTCGATAGATATATTTACGAAAAAAATAAGCTTTTATAATTAAGATTAAATATTTCATTATAAAAAACTTGAAAGGTGCACGTATATGAACATGCACCTTTCTATACTTCTTATTCATCCCAGCTCGACATATACTCCATCATCTTCTCTGGTTCATCTGTGAAAATTCCATCAACACCAATTTCCTTTAAAACATCCAACTTCTCTACTTTATTAACAGTCCAAACTCGGACAACCGAACCCCTCTGTATAGCATTTAAAACTGGACTTCGTACTGCTGATGTCAACGAGACATGTAGCGCTTTAGCAGGAATCGTTTTTTGATAATCCGCTACATTAAGGACCATTGTAGAAAAAATAGGAGCATTTTCAATATCTGGCGCTAGCCGCGCAATTTTTCCCACGGCTTCATGATCAAAGGATGAAAGTATGACCCGATCTTCATATTGAAACGATGCAACTTCCTTCAAAACTAGCTCTTCCAACATCGGATAAATAAAAACATCTGTTTTTAGCTCTATGTTGATTCGATGGTGTGTTTCTTTAAAAACATTTAATACTTCATGAAGAGTAGGAATTTTTTCCCCAGCAAATTCTTCACTAAACCATGATCCAAAATCATATTCCCGAAGTTGTTCAAGGGTTAAATCCTTAACATAGCCCTTCCCATTTGACGTTCGTTTAATCGATTCATCATGGATGACGACTAGTTTTCGATCTTTAGTTAAATGAACATCTAACTCAACACCATGAATCGGTAATTGAGCAGCTGCTTCAAAGGCTGCCAACGTATTTTCTGGATATTTTGCAGAATAACCTCTATGGGCGAAGATTTTCATATATGATGTACTTCCTCCTATTTATAAGTCATAACAATTTTGCACCTAATAAAGGTATTTAATAGAAATCTTACTTCGTCCCTTGCCTTTCTTTTAAACATTTCATACATAAATCAAAAGCCTTTTGTGTAGAACGAATTAATTCCTTGTTCCCCTTTCTTTTTCGAATGGCAAGGGATTGGGAGAAATCCTCTAGAGCCCCATTCAACTCCCCGAGTTCCATTAAACATTTCCCTCTATGTTGTAATATAAAATCCTCATAATAAGGGATGCTATTTACGGTTGATTGGTTCATCGCTTCCCTAAGTAACTGTAGGGATTTTTGATGTTCATTTGCGTATTTAAATGCTTCGCTTAAACGAATGAGGGTAACAATTTCCTGATTGTGATTCAATTGTAACCTTAGCGCTTTTTCAAAAAAAGCAATAGCCTCCCTTGACTTATTCAATACCCGATATACATATCCTAAAGTACTGTAAAGAAAGTAAAAGTCTTCTTTAGACCACTCTTTCTCTAGTAAGGGCTCTACTTTATAAATAAATGCCCAACATTTATCCGGAGCATTTGTCTGTTCCCGTAAAAACTGCCTTTCATCAAAGTATATGGACGACTGCAACCCATTCAACTCATCTTTTATTTGGCGAATCATCATCATCCACTCCTATATTCATCGGTTAGTATGAAGTATTCTAGCTTGTTCCCATTAAACCTTTCCTAAAAGTGAATTATGACTTTCTATTCACAAAAAGTATAAAAAATGTTCAAATGTATACAATTCATAGACCATTATAATCAACAATCCCTTTTTTCTATGCTACAATTTAGCAGATTTCAATAGTTTGGGGGTCCTTTTATGTTGAAAAAGTTATCACTTATTACAAGTATTTTTTTATTTACATTTGTCGGTAACGCCTTTGCTCATACTGGGTTAGAAAGTTCTTCTCCACAAAATGGTGAAGTAATCGATACTGAGTTAAAGGAAATTACGTTAACCTTTGAAGGGAAAATCGAGCAAAGTAGTACCTTTACATTAGAAAGTTCTACCGGGGAATCGATTCCGGTAGATGATATTGCAGTAGAAGACAATATTTTAAGTGGCACTCTTTCCACTCCATTAGAAAATGGAGATTACTCCGTTAATTGGAATATTATCGGTGCAGACGGCCATCTTATTAATGGGGAAGTTCCCTTTTCAGTAAAGATGCCGGCTTCAGAAAATACAACAGTTGAACAAACAGATACTGAAAAAACAGAAGTAAAAGAGGTAGAAACTCCATCTCCATCTACTAATGAAACTGCGGTTACAGAGGAAGAACCGGAACAAAATGCATCTTCTTATGTCGTACCTACAATTATTGTAATTCTTATCCTTATTGTTGTAGGGAGTATCTTCATGATGATGAAAAGGAAGAAATAATGAATGATTGTTTTAGGAATGATTAGCCAAGCATTACTATATTTATGCTTTTCCCTGCTTGTAGGTAGCTTGATTCTTTCGTTAATTCCAAATAACTATCTTCCTTCTTTGCGAGTACCTAAGTTTGTTTTAGTGTTATCCATCATTGGGATTATAATTTTTTCATTCTTCCCTGTACTCCAAATTCTTTTGTACTTAATTCCAAATCAAGGGCTTTCGGATACGTTACAATCCGTACTGCTCACCTTTGAAGTTGGAAAAGCTTGGTTTTTTACATTTATTGTTTCGGTTATTCTCCTTCTATACATCACTGTATTTGATTATAGGATAAAGGCTTTTTATGGGTATGTTGGGATATTTCTATCTTTCCTTTTAATATTAGCGCTAGGTTGGTCAAGTCACCCTAGTTCTTACGAGCCTTTATGGGGATTTATTGGTGATACAATCCACTTTACTGCTGTTACAGTATGGGTTGGAACGTTAATTGTTGTTAGTTGGTTTGCAACAAATCATAACAATTGGTTAAACTTTTTAAAATGGTTTACCCCAGTTGCTATCGTTTGTTTTGGTATGACATTTGTTTCTGGTCTTCTCCTTATGAATATTGTCGTTGAGGACTATACAAATTCATGGTTAATTCCTTACGGACAGTCATTATTGATGAAACATCTTTTCATCATTCCATTGATTGTTTTTGCCCTCATTAATAGTATTTTCATCCGAGGGAAAGTGAAAAAAGATACCCATTTCAATCCCCTTCCTTGGGTGAAAACGGAAAGTGTATTTTTATTAATCATCTTTTCAGCAACAGCTTTATTAGGCCAACAATCACCACCAAGAAATACGAACGTTTCTAACGAAAGTGTTTCAAAGCTATTTTCGTTATTTTATCAAGGACAGTTTCAGCCAAATATGACTGCCGACCTTGTTATCAATACGACAAGCATGTTGTTACTTGCTGTCGCTATACTTTTCTTAGGGTTAATGATCGTATCCTTTTTCAAAAAGATGCCCGCTATCATGTCCTTTTTAATGGGCGTTTTACTTGTTTTCTCTTTATATTTATCATTAATCTTAAGTATTCAATAAAAGCTGTTTTCCAATGGGGAAACAGCTTTTTCCTCTTTCTCACTCCTCATGAAAAATAGAAGGACAAGACTTCCCTTCATAAGGAAAATTTAGTAAGATTATTATCTAACTTTAAAACATGTACGTAACCGCCCAACTGTACGATTGGAGGAGATTGAAATGGCCGAACCAAATAACTCGTCGTCGATGCATCCCGATTTTCCAAAAGAGTTAGAACGTTTACAGTATACGAAACAGTATATGGATGAAATTTTAGAAGCATCCCAGCGTGACCTACAAGCCGTTCAAGATAAAATAAAAGAATCGATGGCAAACTTGGAATATATCGATTCCAGTGATAGTTACATTAACCTTTTAACGAACTCTCGCTTTTTTGAAATGGCTTTAAACCAGAAGGAAAGTCTCGAAGCGGTAAAGAAAAAGCCTTATTTCGCCAGAATTCATTTCCAACGAACAGGTGAAGCAGAAGAGCTTTTATATATCGGCAAAACCTCTCTATTCCATAATGAAACCTTCGAGCCTATTATCGTCGATTGGCGTTCCCCCGTTGCCAATGTCTACTACGACGGAAGATTAGGAGATATTACGTATCCTGTACGCGATGAAATTTATACGGGACATTTATTTTCAAAACGCCAATATAAAATTGAAAATGGAGAATTGTTAAGCTTTCAAGATGTAGATTTAACAACAAATGATGAATTGCTACAGGACGCCCTTTCCGGAAAAGCCGATGTGAGACTAACGGAAATTGTAGCCACGATTCAAAAGGAACAAAATGAAATTATCCGCGCCCATTTAAAACAACCAATCCTAGTACAAGGGGCTGCTGGTAGTGGAAAAACGACGATTGCCCTTCACCGAATCTCCTATTTTTTATATACAATGGGGGAACATTTCAATCCTGAGCAACTGATGATATTAGCTCCAAATAAATTGTTTATTGAATACATTGGTGATGTTTTACCCGAACTCGGGGTCGAACGCATTTGCCAAACAACATATGCAGAATATGTTCAAAATGCAACAGGTATTAAGTTGAAGTTACAAAATCCGAACGAACAGTTGGAGACAATTGTAGAAGAAGGAATCGATGCTCTCCCCTCTTTCAACATTGCCCAAATGAAAGGATCGCTATTTTACCGTGATATACTCGATCGTTATATAAAACTTCACGAACGATCGTTGGCAAAATTATTTGATGAAGATGTGTTTATTGAAAAATATCGTATTATGCGGGGTAGCCATTTAAAAAAGCTGTTTTTAGAAGAATTCTCCTATATGCCTATTGAAAAACGGATTGAACGTATAAAAAAGGTCGTACAAACAGAGGTAAAAAGGAAGTCTAAAGCGGTTCTCTCAACATTAAATACCCGCTATGAAGAGATGATTGGTAAAGCATTAAGCGGGCTTCGTGATCCTGAGAAACGAAGAAAAACTGTAACGAAGTTTATCGATGAACGGGATGCACGGATTCCAAAAATTAAAGCATTATCGAAAACTGCTGCAAGCACTTATATGAAACGATTTGAAAAAGTAAAAATTAAACAAATGTACCGTAAATTTTTAACCGATCGATTACTAATAAGAGAACTTGCTCCAGAATGGACCTTTGAAGAGCAGGAAAAGTTTTTCCATGCTCATACGAAAGAAAAATGGGTATTGGAGGATTTAGCTGCCCTGTACTATTTACATGCGAAAATTAAAGGAATTGCAGATAACTGGAAAATGCGTGTTGTCTTTATCGATGAAGTACAAGACTA
This sequence comes from Lysinibacillus halotolerans, assembly GCF_003711845.1. Classification (GTDB taxonomy): domain Bacteria; phylum Bacillota; class Bacilli; order Bacillales_A; family Planococcaceae; genus Ureibacillus; species Ureibacillus halotolerans. Next base: position 6,261 of record NZ_RHLQ01000036.1, on the reverse strand, counting down.
CAGTCTATTCCAACTGGAAGCTTTAAAAAGTGGTCTTGAAACAGACATGTTTACGATGGTTGGAGATTTAGCACAAGGAATTCATAGTTATCGTTCGTTAACAGAATGGAATTCCGTTTTAGAATTATTCCCCCGCGCTAACTATTTTACCCTACAAAAAAGTTACCGTACGACCATCGAAATTATGGAAGTGGCTAATCGCATCTTAGCTAAAATGGACGAAGATTTACCTTTAGTAGAACCTGTTGTCCGCCATGGAAATGATCCTACCTTTGTACAAATGGAGGAGTTAGATCCAAGTAAAATAAACGAATTGTACGAAAGAATCAAGCAACATGGTCACCAATCCATTGCGCTTATTTGTAAAACGTATCAAGAGGCGATCTATTATACAAAGCAACTAGAAAAAGCTGATGTTCCTGTTGAAATGTTAAGTGAAGAATCCGTGTTTGGCGGGTCCAAACTGCTCGTAGTACCGAGCCATTTAGCAAAAGGTTTAGAATTTGATGCGGTAATCATTGCAGCTTTTGAGACACCGTACTTTCCAACAACAATTGACCGAAAACTGTTATATGTCGCTTTGACTCGCGCAATGCACGAATTATATTTAGTTGGTCCTAGGGAAGAGATGTTTTTGCTCGATGATACTAGAGGAATTGTAAGCGAAACATTATAAAAGATGATTAGAAAAAGCTGTTCTATTCCTTTAAGGATTAGAAACAGCTTTTATTTTCTAGGCGGGACACGAACGAAAGGTCTCTTTTTAATAATTCTTTTGGAAAAAAAGTTACGTATTCTTTTAAAAAACCATTTACTTCCTCTGTTTCTGATTTCCTTTTGTTGAGGTAATGCGGGAATTCTCATACTATCACTCCTTTATAGTTAATATATTAAAAAAAGTTCTATATTATTCTTTTTGTATGATAGTTTTACTATAAAAAATAAAAAAATAGGATTGAAACCGCTATACCGGTTACAATCCTATTATAAAAAAACAACTTTATTCTACTTCGCCTTCCCAAGCAAGCATACCGCCGCTCATATTCGTTACGTCAAAACCTTGGCTTTGTAAAAATTCAGTAGCTCTTCCACTTCGACCACCCGAGCGACAAACCATAATATAAGGCGTTTCTTTGGAAAGTTCATTCATGCGAAATTCTAGAAGACCTAATGGGATATGAAGAATACCTGGTATATGGCCTGCTTCCACCTCATCTACTTCCCTTACATCGATTAAATGGAGGTTTTCTCCCTTTTCTAATCGTTCCTGCACTTCCTTTGCAGTCACTGCTTTCATGTCATTACCCCCTATTTTCCATATTCCATTGCCCCATACCGCCACGAACATTTGTAATCCGTTCATAACCTAGTCTTTTTAACTTCTTACAAGCTTGATTACTTCGAATTCCAGTTTGGCAAATGACGACAATTTCTTTATCTCTCGGTAAATTTTTAAAACTTGATTTTAGTGGGATATTTTGAAATTGTTTAATATTTTGAGCTTTGTATTCCAGCGGTGATCGAACGTCGATAAACACTTTATCTGGATCATGAAGAACCGCTTTTAACTCTTGAGTTGTAATAGTGTTAATTCCTTTTGTTGGTGTTAACCTGTACACTAACAGTGCTACTACAATTATGATTAAAATCCATTCTATCATTTACAGCTTTCACTCCTACCTTTTTACCTACAAGATACTTATTTAATAAATGATACCTTTTACATTACAGTTAATATTATAACCAAATATATACCCCTATAGGTATGAAGTCAATTAAAAGTCATTTTATGAGCCCATTTAAATTGATAATATTTTTAGTATGTAGAAATACAAAAAAGCGAGGTATGATAAAATCATATCACATCTCGCCTTCCTTTTACTCTAGAAGAAATCGGGCAAATTCATGATATTTTGGTGTTTGATCTAAGTGGGTTTCATATAGAATTATTTCGTTTACTGTAAAAGAAAGATTATTCTCAATGGCAGTTAATAAATTCTGATCAAATTCTTCTGGACTATTCCATTTCCTTGCTAACGTAATATGAGGGCGAAAGGGCTTTTTATCCAACTCAAACCCTACTTTCAAAAGATGATTATATACTTTCTTTTGCAAATGAATAAGCTCATTCGAATGTTCCACACCTGCCCAAAAAATACGAGGTTTTTTATGTGGGCCGAAAATTCCTATTTGATGAAGGGTTAAGGGAAATGGATGCTCATCCTTTAACACTTCAGGCATTGTTTGAATGGCTTCATATTTCATCTCTTCTGCCGCAAAACCTAAAAATGCTAATGTAATGTGATAATCCTCATGGTGTACCCATTTCGCAAAGGGAAAATCCTGTTTTTTTGCTTCAACCCATTCCTTTAAAAAAGCTTTTACTTCTATTGGTAATTTAACTGCAAAAAAATAATGATGTTTGCTCAATCCTTTTTACCGCTCCTTATGCTTGCAAGTTGTTCACTAATCAAAATAACCAAAAAGTTTTCATCCAATCCCCTATTATAATAAATTACTAAAATCCCCCTTCACCATCCAAATATATGTTTTTGCCTATCAATTCCAGTTCTTACCTACAATTTTATTCTGGTTTCCAGTTCCCATCTCTAGCACGAAGACTAGGCTAACAAACTTTCATTCCCCTTTTAGGCAAATCCAATGGCTTAAAAAATGGGAATCTATCATGTTTTTCAGAAACTCCTTAAATAACAATTTAAGAAAATAATATTTTTTCAAACCTATTACATTTGCCTTTTCAATTTTTTTCCCCGTGCATTTAATGTAACTAGAGAGAAATAAGGAGGTGAAAGTGATGATTCCAAATTTAAATTTAGAATTCGGTGATAGAATTTCAGTTACTACACCTACTGCTGCTGCACTTCTAGGTGTTTTCGTTAGCATGACAGGTGAAACACTTACTTGGATTGCTATTGGACCAACAACTGGTGCTCCAACAGTTCTTATTACAAACTTAGAAGGTGCAACAATCGAAAAATTAACTTAATTAATAAGTAAGCCAGACTAAGATGTCTTAGTCTGGCTTTTTTATTGTTAATAAACGATACATATAGGCTTCTGTCCTGTCACATCCACCTAGTCATTCCATATAGTATTAATAACTATGTCCACAAAGACAGGAGAATTCACATGGAAACCCCCATTTATTATTCACCCATCGTGAACAATTTATATAGGTTAAAAGACGATTCTAACGTTGAATCCAATAACCAACATACGTTTGTATCGAATACATTAAGTGAGTTTATGTTGGCGGCACAACAACAGCATGAAATGATTTTGGAACAGCTTCAATGTATGAATAAACACATTTGCCAAAGCTCCATTCAAACTAAAATACAACAAGGTACTTTAAATAATACGTTGGCAGAACTCTCGAATAGTTATCAATCCTTTAAGAAAACAGTGATTAATGAAATCCAGAATTTAAATGGGGTAGTTGATACCCTTTCCGATAATCAAGAACTTACAGTAAACAGATTAAACAATGAACTAAGACAAATGCTTCTTCAACAACGCCATCTTTTAATGAATAATCAACAAATGCTTCAGGAAATGAGACCTTTATCAAGTCAATTGAAACAAACTCAAGAAAGATTGTTAAACGGCCAAAATCAATTACAAACGAATATGAACGAACAATTTAATCATTTATCCAATACATTACAAACAATACTAAGAAATATCCAAAACATGGGATCGAATTTACAAAATGAGTTAACTTCTCAAAATCAAATGCATATCGAGCACCAATTACAAAATCAAGAACAATACAATCAGTTATTAGAAAACATTCTACAACTAAGAGAACTGTTAGTGCAAAACCCTTATTCTTATCTCCGACTGGGAGATCGTATTACCGTCATTGACAGAAATGGAAATACATTCTCAGGTGTCTTTATTGAAAGTTTAGAGAATGAAATAATTTGGGTAAATAGTGATACGATGAGTTTAAGTATTTCTAACAGAAAAGGGTTAACCATTAGTAAAGGATGACCTTCTGACTTTCCCATATCACCTTCACATTAGTGGATGTGTTTTTTTATGGGATATGGTAATTACTCTTTAGTTTGATTCAAAACAAAAGCTCTGGGGTATTTATAAACCTCAGAGCTTTCCTTTTTTATGAAACTAACTTCAATCCAATGCTGGCACATAAAATAATAAAAATAAATAAAATACGTTTCCAATCCTTAGATTCACCATAAAAAAGCATTCCGACTATGGTTCCCCCTACAACACCGATACCCGTCCAAATGGCATAGGCCGTGCCCATTGGTATTGTATTCATTGAATAGTTAAGCAACGTTAAGCTGATAAAAAAGCCAAGGAATAGAAAAACGAGTGGCTTCCAACTTCTACTTACGCTATATTGATTTAACATCGCGACACCAAAAGTTTCAAAAACCCCAGCAACAATTAACGATAACCACGCCATTATTCTTCATCCTCCTTCTGACCTTCGTCTGTCACTAACTTCAATCCAATGACACCTACTAATAACAAACCGATTAATAAAATTTTAATAATATGAAACGGTTCATCAAAAAATATGATTTCGGAAAGAACTGCCCCAGCTGTACCTAGCCCTACAAAAACAGCATACACCGTTCCTGCTGGTAGTTCCTGTGTTGCTTTAATTAATAAATAATTACATATAAGAATGGCAACGATTGTTCCAATCCATTCCCACAATTCATCTGCATGGGCTAAACCAATAACCCAAAATACTTCTAGTAATGCAGCTAGAAAAACTTTTAACCAAGATTTCATTTTTCTCCCTCCAAACAAAAAAGCCTAAGAGATATTTAAAATATCTCCCAGGCTTTTATCCTTCCGTGACACAGCAAAAGTGCTGTGAGTTTTCTCTCGGACCAGACCATGAAATCATGCGGAACCCTAGAAAACATTTAACTATCCAATTAACTTATATTATGTCACATTTCTATTTTTGGTTCAAGTAATGCAACACCTAAAGTGCGCGTAACTCCTGTTATACCAACGTTTTTATAGCGATTTATGAACAACTCTATAGCATTAACAGGGAACAAATGATTAAATCAACAAAACAATTTTGATCATTAGGTTACCTCTGACTCACTTTTCTATTTGAATAATATTGAACTAAGGCAATACCTAAAGATACACCTAAAGAGCATGAAAAAGCAGTCAAAATAAACCAGTCACCTTTTACAACTAAATTACAGCCTATAAAAAAATATAAAAAGTATTTTAGAAAGTTATACAACAATTTAAAAAAATTATTCCCTCCGCTATTATCCTCATAAAGTTGTTCTTATAATTTCATTGTCTCGAAAATATCTCATTTATTTATAAAAATAATAGAAAAGAAAAAAAACAATCACAATTAAAATACTTCCGCTTAAAACAGTTATCCCTTGAATAAGGAAAAATACTGATATTTTCCTTTTATCTCTTTTTGATGCATATTCCTTTGCAAAGGACCAATGCAAGGGAATAAAAAAGATTGAAAATAAAATACCTACACTTAAAAAAATAATTATAAAGATCAGAAATGAAGGAATTCCAAGATGAAGAAATAGACTGGGAAAAACAAAAAATGGCATTAAAAGCCACCATCCATATGTAAAAAACATAAGTATTGGAATGTCAACACAAAACTGGACAACCTTTATAAGGACCTATTCTTGAATTCCACAGGCGTTAAATAGCCTAGTGTTCCGTGAATTCGAATGTTATTGAACCAATGAACATAATCATTAAGTTCAAGAGATAGCTGTTCAAGAGAAGCGAAGTGTGCGCCGTTTGCGAATTCGGTTTTAAATACTTTGAACATCGCTTCGGCCACGGCATTATCATAAGGGCAGCCCTTCATAACTTAATGATCGCTGAATCCCAAATGTCTCTAAGACCCCTGAAATGAGTTTGTTATCAAACTCTTTCCCACGGTCTGTGTGGAACATCTTGATGTTATGTAAATTCCCTTTTATGCTAGCTAATGCTTGATATACAAGGTCTGCTGTCTTATTTGGACCGGCACTGTGACCAATAATTTCTCGATTGAAAAGGTCGACAAATAAGCATACATAGTGCCATTTTTTCTCAACACGGACGTATGTTAAATCACTGACAACTACTGCGAATTGTTCTTCTGTTTTAAACTGCCGATCTAACTCATTTTTGATTGGTGCTTCATTACAGGTTTGCTTATGCAGCTTGTATTGGGCCACAGTATAATTTGATACCAGTCCTAATTGT
>NZ_RHLQ01000035.1 GCF_003711845.1 Lysinibacillus halotolerans | reverse complement strand
CCAGTCTCTTGATGGTTTTTAATCCAGCGATCTAACGCAGAAGGCGTTATTTCATATTCTCGACAGATATCTGCACGAGACTTTCCATTTTCATAAAGCTTTACTAGTTGTAATTTGAATTCTGTTGTAAAAGTTCGACGTTGACGTGGCATAATAGCAGGCTCCCTTTAGGTTAGTATGTTAAGTCTACTAGCCCTTATAGTATCTGTCCAACTTAGTGTAACCGATTCATTTTTTAGCTCTTCCGATTAATAATAGAGTAATAAATTGGAAATAGCAAAGCCAGTACTTATGGAAAGAATAAGCAGTATCTTTCTTTTATAAGCTCTAACACTTCTTCTGGCATTTCTCTAATTTTAATATCTGTGCCAAGGAAAAGTAACCAATTTGTGAATTCAATCAGGTCTTCTGTTTTATTTACATTAATAAAAGTTTTTAAAATTGCTGTCGTTTGGTAAGGATTCGTATAGGAAATTGAAACTTTAAAAGGATGATACTTTTTGTACTGGGAGATTGCTTTAGGGCCTATTTCAAGGACAAGGTTGAATACTTCTTCCTGATGCCTTAATTTTTCTAAAATCTTTTTCCTACTTAATCTTTTTTTCGAAGGATAGACAATGACATCGGTGAGATTGTCGACAGGAAAAATTTGTTTTCTTTCTTCCTTTAAGTTAAAGCCTTCAATCATCCAAACGCTTTTTTCTTTATAAAGGTGCAAAAGATAAATTGGATAAGTTTTCACGCCATCCTCTTCATTCATGGTAATCTGTAAATAGTTATCCAAAAGTAAGATTTGAATGAGTTTTTCCAACATAGGGTGGGGGAGATCAGATAGCTCCAGTAAATCAGGATTATTTGGATTGGTTCCTTCAAATAGTAAAATTTGATTTAACAGAACAAGATCATCTTGTTGATTTTTTGAAATTAAGCCGAGTAATTTTTCAGCTAAAGATTGTCGGCTTGTTAGATAGGGAAGTTGTTGATTTCTTGTGGCCATAAAGGCAATAAAAAGGGCTTTCACTTCATTATCTGTAAACCGAACTTCGGGAAGGACAGAATTGTGCATGACAAAATAGCCCCCATCCCTGCCAACTTCAGCAACAAGTGGCATCCCCATCGCCTCAATTTCTCGAATATCTCGAATAGCCGTCGAACGAGAGATGTTGAATTCTTGCATGAGTTCAGAAATTGTAAAATGGGCGCGGTTGTTTATATACCGCATAATAATATTAATTCGTTCAACTTTTTTCATTTCGGCTCCTAAACAGTATCATTTTTTGACATGATTTAAGCTTATCATAAACGTATCAAGTGAATGAGTCAAAATCATTTGATTAATTTTAAAAAAAGGAAGGTTATGAAAATGGAAAATTACAAATTAGAAGAAAAAGAAAGTTTTATCGTTTTAGGTTTTGGAACTGAGTTAAAAAGCAATTACACAGATTTTGCCGGTTTTAACAAAGAAAAAGCAGATTTTTGGAAAAATTTCAGCGAAGATGGAAAACTCGATGCATTAAAAGCCATCGCTACGAATGATTACATTTTTGCAGTGAATGAGGCGGTCAATAACAAGATGATGTATTATGCTGGCGTTATAACAGAAGAGGAGGCACCGGAATTAGGCGAATCGAGATTAATTCAATTCCCTAAAGGGGAATACCTCGTTGTAAAAGGCGAAGGAACGTCTATTAATGAATTGAATAACCAACTGACAGGCATTGCCTTTGGTCAAGTCTTGCCAGAAGCAAAGGATTTTGCCTATGTCGGTGGACCAAATGCAACGGTTGAGATGGGACAGCGCGATGGAATTGTTTTTGGCGAAATTTGGATTCCTGTCGTCAGACGATAAAATTACCGGAGGGATGGAAATGACTTCTATTGTTGATTTTAAAAATGTGTCTACAATTGGATTAGAATCTTCACCTGTAGTAGAATCATTAGCTGGTTTACGTGCTAATGAAGCCCGTTACTTTATGAACAAATACAAGCATGAATTTACGGTTGTTCCAGCTAGTGAAAGCCAAGAAACCCTTGATTATGTGAATCGAATTTTAAAAGAAGAGCGGGATATCGAGTTTGCAGCGAAGCCATTAGAAACATCACAATTTCAAGTGGAAAATATTCAATTTGCCTACGTCTTCTATGAAGATGGTCTTGCGATCAACGTTATGTATACAGTGGATGACCCAAAGAAACGAGCGGTTGGTTTTAAACTTTCGGAAGGGATGGAAATACCGAAGGAGTTAGAAGGAAAGTTTAAATTTGCCAGACAAAAGTCCAAATTAGCTGGAACGATTCGAGGATCGTTTTTTGTCATTAAAGGGGAATATTAATAGACTATTTTAATTATTAATCGTTGTTTTTAGAAATTCGATTATGATTATATGCTACGGTTAAAGAGCCCAATTCCACAGGTGAAATTGAGCTCTTTTTTTTGTAGAAAATTTGGAATAGCGTGGTTCGATTTTTATGAAATTACCACAGTTCTTATATCTATTTTCATTTTGGGAGAATGAATAATTTGATAAGGTATTCTATTATTTGCATTTAAAGTATAATTTTATTAGTTACATAAATAGGAAAGAAAAGGGATGGAATATGACGTTACAACAATTAAAATATGTGATAGAAGTAGCTCGAAGTCGCTCAATTAACAAAGCAGCGCAAAATTTGTTTATTAGTCAACCTAGCCTTTCCAATGCTATAAAAGAGTTGGAGGAGGAAGTAGGGATAACAATCTTTTTGCGATCAAATAAAGGGATTTTGATTACGCCTGAAGGGTCAGAATTTTTAGGGTACGCTAGGCAAGTCGTTGAGCAAGCAGAACTTCTTGAAAATCGATATACGAATACAAGATCTCCGCAACAACACTTTTCAGTATCTGCTCAACATTATGCATTTGCGGTAAGTGCCTTTGTACGTTTATTAAAAGAATATAGTCCAGAGGAGTATGAATTTAGTTTACGTGAAACGAAGACATATGAAATCATTGATGATGTCAAGAATCTACGAAGTGAAATTGGTATTTTATATGTGAATGAATTTAATAAAAAGGTTATTCACAAGTTTTTACGGGAAGGAAATTTACAATTCCATGAGCTATTTACAGCAAATCCCCATGTGTTTATTAGTTCAGCAAATCCGCTATCTAGAAAAGACTATGTAACATTATCCGATTTAGACCCTTATCCGTATTTATCCTATGAGCAGGGAGATTACAATTCTTTTTATTTTTCAGAGGAGATTCTTAGCACCCTTTCTCGACCGAAAAATATCCGGGTGACGGATCGGGCAACTTTATTTAACTTACTAATCGGTTTAAATGGTTATACCATTTCAACTGGGGTGATTAGTCACAAATTAAATAGTAAAGACATTATCGCTGTACCTTTAAAGGTGGATGAGCAAATCCATGTTGGCTATATTACCCATAAAAACGTCACAAATAGTACGTTGGCTCATACGTATATTCAATATTTAAAAGAATCGATCGAAGAAGAGCTGCAGTAGTTATAGTTAAAAGCTATAGCAAGAAATAGATTTTATGTGTTACGTTATAATAATTTCCCTATGCTACACTTACTTTACATCAAGCGAATAAAAGGAAAGAGGGAGATTACATTATGACAAAAACACTTATAAAGGCTCCATTTAGAGCAGATCATGTCGGCAGTTTATTACGCCCAGAAAGAATTCATAAGGCAAGAAAGAATTTTCAAGAAGGCAATATTACAAAGCAAGAATTACATGCAATTGAAACAGAAGAAATTAAAAAAATCGTCGATAAGCAAATTGAAGTCGGCCTACAAGCTGTTACAGATGGAGAATTTCGCCGAAGATTTTGGCATACGGATTTTCTCGAACATTTAAATGGAGTAGAAGGATATGTTCCAGCTCATGGTTTCGCCTTTAAAGGGGAGGAAACGGAAAGATACGATGTGCGGGTAATCGGCAAAATTTCCTTTAACCCGGATCACCCACATATAAAAGATTTTATTGAGTTTAAAGACATTGTCGGTGATCGAGCAGTTGCAAAACAAACAATCCCTAGCCCAAACCAATTGTTTAATGCCGGTATTCGAAATGTAGAAATTTATCCAGATATTGAAGAATATACAAAGGATATTATCCAAACATACCGCGATGCGATTAAAGCTTTTTATGATGCAGGTTGCCGTTATTTACAATTAGATGATGTATATATTGCAGGGTTGAACGCGCCTGAAATTCCATTTAATGATAGCGGCTATTCTCGTGAAGAATTAATCGACTTAGCTCTTCGTGTTGTAAATGGAGTACTAGAAGATAAACCAGAAGATCTTATTATAACGACTCACCTATGTCGAGGAAACTACCGTTCTAAATGGGCGTTTGAAGGAAGTTATGCGAAAATTGCCCCAACTTTATTTGCAAAAGAAAAAGTAAACGGATTTTTCTTGGAATATGATGATGACCGTTCTGGAGATTTCGACCCGTTAAAATATATCCCGAATGGTGGACCGCAAGTAGTACTTGGCGTGTTCACATCAAAACACGGAGAATTAGAAGATAAGGAAAATATTAAAGCGCGAATAGAAGAAGCAACAAAATATGTACCATTAGAGCAATTATGTATTAGTCCACAATGTGGATTTGCCTCTACTCATCACGGAAATATTCTGACTGAGGATGAACAATGGGCAAAGCTGAAGTATATTGTCGATATTTCGAAAGAGATTTGGGGTTAAAATTTAGGCGAACAACTTTAACAGGTTGTTCGCCTTTTTTGTGGCTTAAAGTACTTATGTATTCAAATCAGTAAACCTAATCATTATCACTTTAATAAGCCAGTTCATACGATAAATAGGTAATGGCGTATGAAAGGAGTAAAACATGGGTGACGTATTATCTTTACTGCTATTAGGCTTTGCAGTTAGTCTTGATAGTTTTACAGTTGGGTTAACATACGGAATGCGAAAGGTTAAAATACCGTTAAAATCGTTCTTTATCATCTTTTCTTGCACTTTCATCATTTTATTATTGGCTATGGGAATCGGTTCGATAATCGAATTGTTTATATCCTATGAAGCTGCAGAAAGAGTAGGCGGGATTATTTTAGTAGTTATTGGGATATGGGTTCTATATCAATTTTTCACGTCCGACAGTACTTCAAAATTAAGTAAAAAGGAAATAAAAGTTATTGAATTTGAAATGAAACGATTAGGACTAATGATAAAAATATTAAAAAAGCCGACAGAAGCAGATTTTGATCGTTCGGGAAGTATTAGTAGTATCGAAGCGTTGTTTTTAGGGCTAGCATTGTCATTAGATTCTTTCGGTGCTGGTATTGGCGCGGCGTTGATTGATTTACCTCCGATTTTATTTTCTATCGTCGTAACGGTTTCGAGTGTTATTTTTGTCATAGTAGGCATCAACATCGGTTTAATATTTAGAAAGATGAACTGGGTTAAAAAACTTTCTATTCTACCAGGTATTGCCCTTATATTAATCGGGTTATTTAAAATGTAATAGAAGAAACTATATGTTTTAAAAAGTGCTGTTTTAGAAGCTAGTATTCAATCTTCTAGAGCAGCCTTTATTACTATGTAAAACATATTGTTCCTTTCTAAGTAGAGAAAATGTACTTCTATACTAGGCATTTATTCTATATTCCATTTGAAAATAATCTCACATATTTATCTTTCTCATACATATAATTTATTGTACGTTACAGAAAGATGGTTGCGATAAATGAAAGATAGATATAAAAGTAACTAGTCATTTTGAAAATAGTTAGGAATCAGAAAGTCATTTTTTTAAGGGAAATTTGAGTGAAAGGATAGCATCCTTCTGTCTTACTAGAAATCATAAAATGTTAACAGAATAGTTTCATTTGCCATGAGATAAAACGAAATACATGGATATGGGGGATATTTTTATGAATGCAACAGAATTTTACCGAGAACCTGTTCAAAAAGTAATGAATGAACTAGAAGTAAACCATCTAGGATTAACGGATTATGAAGTGCGAACAAGACAGAAACAATATGGATACAATGAAATTGAAGAGAGCGAACGAAAAAGTGCAATTCAAATTTTTCTAGAACAGTTTAAAGACTTTTTAGTCATTATTTTAATGGTTGCCGCTGTTATTTCTGTATTTTTAGGGGAAGTACAAAGTTCCATTGTCATTTTAGTTGTTGTCATTTTAAATGCTATACTTGGCACTGTTCAACAAATTAAAGCGGAAAAATCATTAGATAGTTTAAAAGAAATGGCAGCCCCTGTTGCAAAAGTACTTCGAAATGGACAAGTTACTGAAATCCCTTCAAAGGAGGTTGTCGTTGGGGATATTCTTGTTTTAGATGCCGGTGATTATATTAGTGCAGATGGTCGAATTATTGAAAGCCATAGTTTACAAATTAACGAAAGTTCTTTAACAGGCGAATCACTGCCAATCGAAAAAATGACACAAGTTATTAATGAAAGAGAAGTAGCACTTGGGGATAAAATAAATATGGTTTTCTCAGGTAGTTTTGTTACAAATGGCCGCGGTAAAGCAATTGTAACGTCAATTGGTATGAATACTGAAATTGGTAAGATAGCAAATTTACTAGATAGTGCTAAAGAAAAGAAAACACCCCTTCAAGTAAGTCTTGAACAATTTGGAAAGCGTCTTGCCATTGGAATTATTATCATCTGTTTAATTATTTTTGGCTTGGATATTTTACGTGGTCGCGAGCTTGTTGATTCATTTATGTTCGCAGTTTCCTTAGCAGTTGCGGCTATTCCGGAGGCATTAAGTTCGATTGTAACCATTGTGTTGGCATTTGGAACTCAAAAAATGGCAAAGGAAAATGCCATTGTCCGTAAACTCCATGCGGTTGAAAGTCTTGGTAGCATTTCAGTAATCTGTTCAGATAAAACGGGGACATTGACTCAAAATAAAATGACAGTCCAAAAGGTATTAATTAACGATGAAGTTATTCAACATGACCAATTACAAATTAGTAACGAACTTCATCATACATTTCTGCATATGGCTTTATTATGTAATAATTCCGTTACGTTTAGCGATCGGGAAATTGGAGATCCAACAGAAATAGCTCTAGTACATTTAGGAAATGAATATAACATCGATGAACTTCATATTCGCAAGCAGTTTGAACGTTTTGATGAAATACCTTTTGATTCGAACCGTAAGTTAATGAGTACTGTTAATCGAGTTGGCAACCGAACTATTATGATTACAAAGGGAGCTGTAGATGTACTGCTTCCCCGTTTGGTGAAAATTAGAACTTCTCAAGGAGTATCCAATATTACTTTCAAACAACTAGAAATTATTAAACAAATCAATAGTAATTTTTCTAACGAAGGGTTACGAGTACTCGCATTAGCTTATAAAGAAGTGAATTCAACTAAAATTGGCAAAAAAGACGAAAATGGATTAATTTTTATTGGTTTAGTCGCAATGATGGACCCGCCGCGAGAGGAATCAAAACAAGCTGTTGCAGATTGTATTAAAGCAGGAATCAAACCGGTGATGATTACGGGAGATCATAAAATAACGGCAGCTGCCATTGCAAAACAAATCGGCATTTTAAAAGATCCTTCTGAAGCAATTGAAGGTAAAGAAATTGAAAATTTATCAGATAAAGAATTAAGAGAACAAGTTGAAAACTACTCCGTTTACGCACGAGTATCACCGGAACATAAAATACGTATTGTTAAAGCTTGGCAGGAAAAAGGGAATGTCGTGGCAATGACTGGCGATGGTGTCAATGATGGTCCAGCATTAAAACAAGCTGATATCGGGGTAGCAATGGGAATAATGGGCACAGAAGTTGCCAAAGATGCCTCATCGATGATATTAACCGATGACAATTTCTCAACGATTGTTAAAGCTATTTCCAACGGTCGTAGTCTTTACGAAAATATTAAAAATGCCATTAAGTTTTTATTGTCTGGAAATGCAGGAGCGATATTAGTAGTTTTATACGCAACACTTTTTGCATTACCTTCTCCATTTGCACCGGTACACTTATTATTTATTAACCTACTAACAGATAGTTTACCAGCGATCGCAATCGGTTTAGAACCCCATAGTAAGAAGGTGATGGAAGAAAAACCTCGAAAAATACATGAACCTTTATTAAATAAAAGCTTTGTTACTCAAATAGGATTAGAAGGATTACTTATTGCTGCTGTCACGATTATCGCTTTTCAAAGAGGGTTAGCAACAGGTGATACGATGGTTGCCAGCACGATGGCCTTTGCCACATTATGTTTATCAAGATTGTTCCATGGCTTTAACTGTCGTTCAAGAGAATCGCTATTTAAAATTGGCCTATTCTCGAATCTTTCGGTGTGGATTGCCTTTCTTATCGGGTTTGTACTATTGAATGTTGTGTTAATAGTAGGATTATTCGATGTAGCAATGCTAGATCAACTACAATTATTAACCATTTATGGGCTAGCAATTGTACCATTAATAATTATTCAGCTTCATAGATTATTCTTTAAAAAATAGAAACAAAGCTATTTAATAGTCGATACGTTATGTCATTTAAAAAGATGGTCGAATTGAACCATCTTTTTATTATTATTTATAATTAGATGAATGAAAAAGAACTCCATAATTGTTTGGGTTCCCTTGTTCCAATTTAAGTTTTTTCACCTATTAACTATACGCTTTATACTAATGGAAAGACTGAACTTCCTCCAATGTTTTAAAAAGAATATCTCTTTCAGTAGTGTAAACAGCCACTTTTACGTTTGGTCCCCAATAGAAAAGTCTTTCTTGACATATCCCACAAGGTGTTAGAATTTTAAATTCAGATTTTTCATTATCTCTTACTACACAAATAGAATGGGTAATTTGAGTATCAAGTTTATGAGCTTCTAATATAGCTCCTGTTTCAATGCATAATTCTGTTGAAGCATTAATAATTTCAGGAGCGACACTTGTTAAGATTTTTCCGTCTGTTGTGTACATTGCCGCAGCTCCGCCCCAACCTATTGGGTATCTTTTCTCTATTAGTGCTACTGCTTCTTCATATAATCTTTTTTCTATATTCATGTTAACACCTCAAATAGCATCTAAATGTTATAAGTCTACTCATTTGGAAAATAATGATAGAACTAGTTTGCCAAAGGTGGTGTCCAATGAGAACGAATAGCTTTCAAATGACTGCAACACATTGGTACACAACATAATAATAGGAGAGAGCTCTAATCCGATTACTTCTTCAAGTCGAGTTACAACAATTTGCTCCTAATCAATAACTTACGAGTATCTGATTTTTTGACGTTTCTCATGACTAGTCACAGACATCTTTTCTGAGTACTAAAAACAAATCTTGTTCATTTCAACAATACCTTCAAATTATCAATTTGAAAGAAAAGTGTGAAATTATGGTTAACATTATCAATTTACCTTTCAATTACTTTATAATAATTGGAAGGGAGTGATATTTGAATGCTCGTTATAATGAAAAGAGAAGAGTTCGATTCTTTAGCCGATGAAGCTTTATTTCATGCTTGCTTTAAACCATTAATATTGGAGTATAAAAAAAGAATGGCTCAAGAAAATAGCACGATGGAAAAAGTACATTTTTATAAAGAACTAACGTCTGGGCAAAAAGCGTTGTTTGTTTTTCATATATATTATGATCATGCAATTGAATCTGTAATTGAGTTCTATTGGTGGAGTGCTTATTTTATAGCTCAACCAAAAATTTGGTCTGCAATTAAAACTGGATTACAGTTTTTTGGGGAAGGGACCATGTACCAACTTCTAGAAGAAACGGAATCGGTTCTTAAAAGATATAGCGGGCCTAGCAGTCTGGAAAAGTTTGTTGTTAATCGGGAGGACCTGAACAATAATAAGGAACTTTCGAAATCGATTCAACCTTTGTATTCCAAATTTAATGAAATAGCTAATCTTACGATAAAGAGAATAAGTGATTTTATTCGATTCAACCATGAATACTTCGTAAAAATTATGGACTAAAACTTTTCGTAAATCGGGCACCATATTGTCAAAACGGTGCTCGTTTTGTTTTAGAAAATGATGGGGAATAACTGGTTATTAAACTGTTCCATAAAGCTTATAGAGAGGGGGAGAATAAGTATAAAATATTTATCACTTTACATACCCTCTGCGGGTATGTTATGATGAATGCAAGTTAGGAGGGTGAATAGATGGATAACTCAGTGAAAGCAGAAGCTTGTCATACTGATGATAATAGTACCTCTTGTCGAAAAAGTCATCATCCAGAACGTGTGAAAAAGGATTTGACAACTCGATTAAATCGTATAGAAGGTCAAATTCGAGGCATTAAAGGTATGATAGAAAAGGACGTATACTGTGATGATGTGATTACTCAACTTTCCGCCACACAATCTGCATTAAATAGTGTAGCAAAAATTCTTTTAGAAGGACATATAAAGGGTTGTGTAGTAGATCGGCTTTCAGAAGGTGATAATGAAGTAATCGACGAGTTAGTTGTAACGATACAAAAGTTAATGAAAAAATAAATTTTTTTAAACGAAACATACCCCTATGGTGTATTCAAAAGACATAAAAAGGAGAAGATACTATGAAAAATGTAACATTAAACGTGCAAGGTATGTCATGTGGACATTGTGTTAAAGCTATAGAGGGAAGCGTTGGTAAATTAGAAGGTGTTGACCAAGTAAGTGTGAACCTTGACGAAGCTTTAGTGGATGTTTCCTTTAATGAATCTCAAGTTTCATTAGAGCAAATTAAAGAAACAATTGAAGAACAAGGATATGATGTAGAGTAAGAGTGCTTTCGTAGCACTCTCTCATTTTCATTAAATTATACCCTATATAGGTATAAAGAGAGGTGTAAAAGTTATGAGTACTGAAGCAAGTAAAGTAAAAGAAGCGAATATCCAAATTACAGGTATGACTTGTGCAGCGTGTGCGACACGTATTGAAAAAGGGTTAAATAAAATGGAAGGTGTTGAACAAGCATCGGTCAATTTAGCTCTTGAGAAGTCATCCATTAAATATGATCCGACAAAATTGAGTGAAGCTGATTTTGAAAGGAAAATCGAAGCACTTGGATACGGTGTTGTGAAACAAAAAGCGGAGTTTGAAATTACAGGAATGACTTGTGCAGCGTGTGCAACACGCATTGAAAAGGGACTAAATAAATTGGATGGCGTTGCAAGAGCAAATGTCAATTTAGCCCTTGAAAAAGCAACGATTGAATTTAATCCTTCAGAAGTAACTATTGCGGATATCGTTGCAAAGGTCGAAAAACTTGGTTATGGTGCACACCAAAAGCAAGATGAAAAGGAACAGGTAGATCACCGTGAACAGCATATTAAAGATCAACAACGTAAATTCGTCATTTCAGCGATTTTATCTTTACCATTATTATGGACGATGGTCGGTCACTTTTCCTTTACAGAGTTCTTATATGTACCTAATTTCTTAATGAATCCATGGGTTCAACTTATTTTAGCAACCCCCGTACAATTTATAATAGGTAAACAGTTTTATGTTGGTGCTTATAAAGCACTTCGTAATGGCAGCGCCAATATGGATGTACTCGTTGTTATGGGTACTTCAGTAGCTTATTTTTATAGTGTCTATCAAGCTATTATTACAGCAGGAGAACATCACGACCCACACCTATATTTTGAAACAAGCGCGGTATTAATTACATTAATATTGTTAGGGAAATTGTTTGAAGCAAAAGCAAAAGGTCGTTCATCGGAAGCGATTAAAAAATTAATGGGGCTTCAAGCGAAAACAGCCATCGTTATTCGTGATGGAATAGAAAAAGAAGTTCCGTTAGAAGAAGTTGTAATAGGTGATACAATTTTAGTGAAACCAGGTGAAAAAATTCCAGTTGATGGTGAAGTAGTAGAAGGAACAACAGCCGTTGATGAATCGATGTTAACAGGCGAAAGTTTACCAGTGGATAAAGCAGCAGGTGACCTATTATACGGCTCAACAATTAACAAAAATGGTTTTATTAAAATGACAGCAACAAAAGTTGGACGTGACACGGCTCTAGCACAAATTATTAAAGTTGTTGAAGATGCACAAGGGTCTAAAGCGCCAATCCAACGTTTAGCCGACAAAATTTCAGGAATTTTTGTACCAATCGTAGTGGGGATTGCTATCCTTACATTCCTAGTTTGGATGATTTGGGTTCAACCAGGTGAGTTTACACCAGCACTTGAAGTATTAATTGCAGTATTAGTTATTGCATGTCCATGTGCCCTTGGATTAGCAACACCAACTTCCATTATGGCAGGTTCAGGTCGGGCGGCAGAATTTGGTATTTTGTTTAAAGGTGGGGAGCATCTAGAACAAACACAAGGCATCGATACAGTAGTAGTCGATAAAACAGGTACTGTTACACATGGTAAACCGGTGTTAACAGATGTATTAGTAGCAAAAGGTCAAGACGAAGAAACATTTTTATCATTGATTGGTGCAGCTGAAAAACAATCGGAGCACCCATTAGCACAAGCGATCCTTCAAGGTATTCAAGAGAAAGAGATAGAACTTGGGAACATTCAGTTTTTTGAAGCGATTCCTGGTTTCGGTGTGCAAGCAACAGTCTCGGGTCAAGGAGTTGTTATTGGTACACGTAAACTTATGGAACAATACGGAATTAATGTTACGTCTGTTCTACCAACAATGGAGGAATTGGAGAAGAACGGTAAGACAGCAATGCTAGCTGGTATTAATGGTCAGTACGCTGGCTTAGTTGCTGTCGCAGATACGATTAAAGAAACCTCTCGTGAAGCTGTACGTCGATTACAAGAAATGGGTATTAATGTCATCATGATGACAGGTGACAATGAACGAACTGCCCAAGCAATCGGTAAAGAAGTAGGTGTCGATGCAGTCATTGCCGAAGTGCTTCCTGAAGGTAAAGCAAATGAAGTGAAAAAACTTCAACAGCAGGGGAAAAAGGTGGCAATGGTTGGTGATGGTATTAATGACGCTCCGGCATTAGCTACAGCTAATATTGGGATGGCTATCGGTACAGGTACAGATGTGGCAATGGAAGCAGCAGATATTACACTTATTCGAGGGGACTTAAATAGTATTGCTGATGCAATTTTAATGAGTCGTAAAACGATGAAAAATATAAAGCAAAACTTATTCTGGGCTTTTGCTTATAATACGATTGGAATTCCAATTGCTGCAGCAGGATTTCTTGCCCCTTGGGTTGCTGGAGCGGCGATGGCGTTCAGTTCGGTGTCGGTAGTTTTAAATGCATTACGTTTACAAAGAGTGAAATTAAAAAAATAAAATGGGAAATAACACTTATTAATGCGTCTAGTGTCAGCAAAATTATATACCTTACCAATGTATGGTAGAAAAAGGAAGGAGGGGTTATGTGGAGGGCGAGAAAATCAAAATTGCTATTAATGGGGGAATCGGCTTCGGAGCAAAACTAAACGCCAAACAACTTGCAATGATTTCAAGTTATATGGACGAAAGCGAAGAAATAGAGTTAACTACTTTCCAGCAACTTTATATTGAAATACCTGAAAATAAAAAAGAAGAAATTATCGAAGAATTTCAACGTGTTGGGTTAGTTTGTTATCCGGTTGGCAACTTTGTAAAGAGCTTAAGAACTTGTAACTTTTGCAAGGGAGAAGAAGAAGAAGGAATGCCTGTAGCAAAAGAGTTAAATCGACGTATTGCTGGAATGGCTGTACCTTTTACTTTAAAAGTTGCCTATACGGGTTGTCCGATTGGTTGTGGCGAACCTATGTTAAGCGACATTGGTGTAATGAAAATAAGAAACCGTTACAATTTATTTGTTGGAGGAAAAGCCAAAGGGAAAGACGCTGAGGTTGGTTCTTTACTTTTAGAAAATATAACACCCGACGAATTATATAAAGCAGTAGAAAAGATTATCGCTATTTATTCAGAGAAGGGAAAAAAACGGGAAACGTTTTATAAATTTTTAAAGCGAATAGGTAGAGATCAATTAATAAGTTAAAACAACTATCTATTGAAAATGGAATAAAACGAGTTGTATAAATGATTAAAAAAGTAGGGGGAAGTAGAATGGCAAATAAATTGATGATGGGTATCATTTCTTTAACAGCAGCATTAACACTTTCTGCATGTGCTGGAGATAATAATGAAGAATCTACTGAAAAGCATAATTCCCATGAAAATACAGAAACAACTGAAACAGAAAACCATGATATGGAAGGGATGGACCATTCCACAATGAATCATTCTAGTGATGGTGAAATTCCTGAAGGATTACAAGAAGCAACAACACCAACTTTTCCAATAGGAAGTAAAGCAATGATTAAAGCAGATCATATGGCTGGGATGGAAGGAGCTGAAGCAACGATAGTTGGTGCTTTTAATACTACGGTATATACAGTATCTTTCACTCCGACAAATGGTGGTGAGCCGGTAAATAATCATAAATGGGTCATTCATGAAGAGCTAGAAGGAGCTGGAGAATCTCCGTTAGAACCAGGTGTACAAGCAAAGATTAAAGCTAAGCATATGGAAGGGATGGACGGAGCTACAGCAACAATTGATTCCGCTGAACAAACGACTGTCTATATGGTCGATTACACTTCTACAACAGGTGAAGAAGTAAAGAACCATAAATGGGTAACAGAAAGCGAACTATCACCAATTTAATAATCGATTTGAAATGTACCTTGATCTATTTTTCAAGGTGCATTTTATCTTTTAAAAAATTAAATAGGGAAAACCATTAATTATACTTATTTCATATTCGTTCAAAATAGTTGAATCAGAGCAGGTAATTTAATAAATATATAGAAATTAAAATTAAACATAAATAGGAGGGGTTCATGTGTTAATTAAGCCAAAAAAATTGCAGCCGGGAGACAAAATTGCGACGGTTAGTCCTTCTTGGGGTGGCGCAGGTGAACCAGCACTAAGATGGCGATATGAACAAGGTGTTAAAAGGTTAGAGGAAGTTTTTAGATTAAAGGTTATACCAATGCCCAATAGTTTGAAGGGAGGAGACTATCTTTATAAACATCCGCAAGCTCGTGCTGAAGATTTAATGACGGCGTTTAAGGATAAAAGTATACGAGGTATCATTGCAAATATTGGTGGAGAAGATAGCATTCGTTTACTACCCTATATTGATTTTAATGTTATACGTGAAAACCCGAAAATTTTGATGGGTTACTCGGATGTGACCATCTCACATTTATTTTGTTACAAAGGGGGAATATCTTCTTTTTATGGTCCCGCAATCTTAACCGATTTTGCTGAAAATGTGGACATGGATCCTTATACGGTTGAGATGGTAAATCGAACTCTCTTCTCAAATGACGTTATTGGTGAAATTCAACCAGCGAACCATTGGACAAGTGAGCATTTAGAATGGATAGAAGAAAATAAAAACCGTCGCCGTACAACAAAGAAAAACTTAGGTTACGAAGTACTACAAGGATCAGGTGTAGCACGAGGACGTTTGATAGGTGGTTGTATTGAAGTTTTAGAGTTTGCAAAAGGAACAGAAATTTGGCCGGAGAAAAAGTATTGGGAAAATAGCATCCTTTTCTTTGAAACATCTGAAGAAAAACCGGAACCGCATCTTATAAAATATTGGTTGCGAAATTATGCTGCACAAGGTATTTTACAAAAAACAAACGGAATCATTTTTGGAAAGCCGCAGGATGAGAAGTACTATGATGAATATAAGGAAGTCATTCAAATTGTCATGAAGGAAAATGATTTGGTAGATTTGCCTGTTCTTTATAATTTGAATTTCGGACATACTGAACCGAAATGTATTTTGCCATATGGTGCATTGGCAGAAATTAATTGTAATAAGAGGACTTTCACCATTTTAGAAAGTGGAGTGGAATGAAGTTAACTAAAAAAGAGAAATAAAGGTGATAAAATGAAATTCCGTTTATTAGGTGAAAGTACGAAAGTAGAAATCGATATCATTTCTAGGGAATATCCGAATAGTACGGATTACTGGGATGGAAATTGGGTTAATTCAAAAGTAAAGGTTGAAATTCCAGGTTATTATGTTGATTTTAATGCTAGTTTAAGAACAGATGATATTAGAGATTTTGTAAATGAATTGAAGTTGATGAAAAAGAATTTATCAGGAAAAGCAATATTGAAAAACTTAGATGGTTTTATACATTTTGAAGGTGAAATGAATAAATTAGGTCATATAAGTTGGTCTGGAGAGACATGCTATCCGGTAGGAAGTGGTGCGGTACTTACCTTCGAGTTTGTATCAGACCAATCATATTTAGAAAGCTTCATAAAAGAGTTAGAGGATATTAGTTATATGTTTCCGGTAATAGGTAAACAAAATTAGTTATATAACTAACTAGAGGGAGCAATTCTTTAATAAGAAGGTGATTTTCTATTAAAGATTAAGATAATGATATGTTGAAAATATAATTAGTAAATGTGGGGGATAGGAACAATATAAGAAAGTGTAAAGTGGTGTTAAAACTAGAGGTGAATATAAACAATGAAACGATTAATGTTATTTTTATTGGGACTGATATTATTTTTAACTTCTTTGCCAATTGGATCAAAAATGATAATGGAGCTTATACATAATCAAAGAATGGTTGGACTCTACACGATTACAAATGTAAGCAAAGGGTTTCCTCCTACGGATACGACTTTTTATTTCAACGATCATACTGTAGAAATAGAGGAAACGATAAAGGAAAGCAAAAGTTATATAGACCCCTATAAATTTAAAATTGGCATTGCAGATTTATCTGTAAAAGTAGATGGAAAGGTAATAGATACATTAAAAGAATATCCAATAAGGATAGAAGAAGAAGGGTTAAATCGATACTATGGTGAGCTTGCTTATTTAACTTTAGAAGATAAAAAGAAGGATAAAACTCAATTTATTGTGCTTTTGAAGAAAACAAGAGAATTGAAAAAAGAAATGCCGAATGGAGATATTGTTGGCTCGGTTTCAGATGAAAAATTAATGTACAGTCTCTATGCATTAGATGAAGGTGGGTCATTAAGCCATGATTCTTTTAGTTTTACAAAACGTAATGCGTTACAAACAGAACTACTAAATGCAGGGAATGTGGGTCATCATACAGTTGGTTATTATACAGATGCTTGGGAAGGTATTCCTACGTTATTTTTCCCTTTCATATTTCCATTTTTAACTTTAATAGTCGGATTCATATTATTATTTTTCTTTTTTCCATATAGAAAAAAATATAAAAGTTTATGAACCGGATTTTAGTTTCTCTACTACAAAGTAAAATCCGTCTATAGAATACTATCAAGGTCCGATATCTTTTTATTTCTTAAAATCTCTTCTTCTATTGACATTTAGCAAATCCGTGCTAGAATGATATATGACTTTACCGCGTTGAAGCGTTGAAGTTTAAAGCGTGAAATTATATCATCTAGGAGTAAGCAAATGTTTTCTATTGAGGCAAAAACTAAACCGTCAGTATTCGAATCATTATTCATTTTAATAATCGTTATTTCAATCATTTCTATTTCGATAGGAAAGTTTGGTGCTACACCACATATCCCTATTCTATTATCTATTATTCTTCTCATTTTTTACGGTTTGCTAAAACGCGTGCCATTTAAAGTGTTGGAAGAAAGTATGAGATCTGGAGCCATTTCAGGAATAGGAGCTATTTATATTTTCCTTTTAATAGGTATACTAATTAGTAGCTGGATTTTAAGCGGTACAATACCAACGCTTATATATATAGGTTTGTCTCTCGTATCGGCAAGTTTCTTCTATGCGATTGTATTTATCATTACTGCGATTATTGGTACAGCAATTGGTAGTTCATTGACGACTGTAGCGACGATTGGGGTTGCTTTTGTAAGTATTGCAGGAGCCATTGATGCATCGCTTGTCTTGACGGCTGGCGCTATTGTATCTGGAGCGTTTTTTGGCGATAAAATGTCTCCATTGTCAGATACAACCAATTTAGCTGCAAGCATTGTCAATATTGATTTATTTGAACATATTAAAAATATGAGTTGGACAACGATTCCTGCGTTTTTCATTAGCGGTGTCCTATATGCAACTTTATCCCCTTCAGTAGAAGGAGTAGATAACACGACAATTGTGTTCTATAAGGCTAGTTTACAAGATGCAAATTTTGTGCATTGGTATGCCATTGTACCACTGCTCGCCTTGATTGTTTGCACATTCAAAAAAGTACCGGCATTTTTAACCCTTATTGTTAGTTCCCTTGTAGCACTTTTCTTATCAATTTTTCATACTTCTTTATCAGTTAGTGATTACTGTGCAATTTTATTTAGCGGATATGTTTCTGAAACAGGGGTTGAAGTAATTGATTCACTCTTAACTCGTGGTGGTATCAGTAGTATGTTCTTTACAATTATGCTTGTGGTGCTAAGCCTCAGCATGGGTGGATTATTGTTTGCTTTAGGTATTATTCAAACATTGCTAAATAAAATTGAAAATTTATTAAAATCAGTTGGTGCATTGATTACAGGGACGGCCTTTACTGCAATTGGTATTAATATAGTAGTAGGAGAACAGTATTTATCCATTTTATTAACAGGGGAAGCCTTTAAGAAACAATATAGAGAACTAGGCTTACATCCGAAAAATTTAAGCCGGGTAATGGAAGATGCGGGTACAGTCGTTAATCCGCTTGTTCCTTGGAGTGTTTGTGGTTTATTTATTGCCTCAATGCTTAACGTTTCTGTGATCGACTATTTGCCTTATGCTTTCTTTTGCCTACTAAGCCCAGTTCTTACCATCATATTTGGATGGTTAAATCTGACAATATCAAAAAACGAAACAAATTAACATTCGTAGTACAAATCAAGGCCATGGTTTGTACTACTTTTTTATAGAAGTAGCGATGGAAAGCCGATTTGCAGCTGGGATTATTTAGAATTTATATTTTAAAAAGATCAACTTCACCCCTTATTTAAACAAACTAAAAGCCATTATTGACCGAGAGAATATATGCTCTAAAAACTATAACTAAACAGGGATTTACATAGAAAAGATTGGTGAAGTAGATGGTTTACCCGGAGAATTTTAAGTAAGGTTTTATAAAGGCACTATTAGAAGTTTTAGAACCATAAATAATACGGTTATTCAACAATTTGGCGCTTTCCTTGAATAAGGAATGTGCTTTATTCAATTAAAGGGCCATATAATGAAGTAACTCATTATCAATGTTTTTATCGGGGGAATTACTATTCATAATTCTAGGTGTTATATGTTTAGTAGGCTTTTGGAAAACACTTCCGAATAAAAATAATAATTTGTATTAAAGCTAAACACTATTCAATTACGCTTTCCTTGAATAAGGAGAGCGTCTTTCTTTTGAGTTTGGTAATGGTGTTAACACAGTAGCTCTTATTAATTAGTGATTTTGAAAAGGGTAAAAAACGAAGCTGTTTAAAATGATGATCATAGGGTAAAAAATGTACGAGAGATTAGTTTGAGAAAGTTTGTAAAGTGTGAAGCTTTTTGAACTTTTTTAATCTCTAGGTTTAAATATTTACAAGACAGGAGATGGTTATAATGAAAAACCAACATCTAACCGATCCACGTAAAAAATTTTATACAGAAAAATTCCCAGATCAAGAGCAGAACACTCCAGCGCTGCAGAGTAAAATGATTCCTAAACCTTACTGCGGAGAAGAATCATATAAAGGATACAATCGTCTGGAAGGGCGCAATGCTTTGATTACCGGTGGCGATTCCGGAATTGGACGTGCCGCCGCCATTGCCTATGCACGTGAAGGTGCAAATGTGGCCATCCAATTCTTCCCTGGTGAAGAAGAAGATGCGAACGAAGTCAAAGATTTAATTGAAAAAGCAGGCAGAAAAGCATTACTGTTGCCGTATGATTTGCGGGAAGATGGCACAGCGACAGAGATTGTTACAAAAACGGTGGAAGCTTTTGGCGGTTTGGATACGCTCGTATTGAATGCTGCGCAACAAATTGCACAGCCAACCTTAAAAGATTTAACACTCAAACAAGTGCATGATACTTTCAAAGTAAACATCATCAGCATGTTTGAGACCGTAAAAGCTGCTGAAGAGCATCTGGAACCAGGAAGTGCGATTATTACTACCACATCGGTTCAATCTTTCAATCCATCCGCCTCTTTAATGGACTATGCTGCTACAAAAGGTGCAATCAGCAATTTTACGATAAATCTTTCCTCGTACTTTGCTTCTAAAGGGGTGCGTGTTAATGGGGTTGCACCAGGGCCAATTTGGACACCGTTGCAGTTGGATAACGGACAATTGGAAGGGAAAATTCCTGAGTTTGGCCAAAACACTCCTCTTGGTCGTGCGGGACAGCCGGTAGAGCTTGCGCCGGTATATGTTCTTCTAGCCTCTGATGAAGGGAGTTATATTACAGGTCAGATTTATGGGGTGACAGGTGGCGAGCCAATCAGCTTGTAATCTTATATGTAGTCAAATAAAAGCGCACCTCACTCGTAACAGATAATGGAAAAATGATAATAAGTTTACTACAGTTAGTGTTTTTTGTATCCTAATGTAGCGGGATTTTCAACAAGCGAGCGAGGTTCTGTAATAAGAATCAACGCTCGCTTTCATTATTGAATTCGTTAGCTAATTCTATTGTGGGGCAATCTCAATAAAGAAAATTGGAAGAGTGATATTAAAAGGACAGTACCTGATGATTTCAGCAACTTCTTGAAAAATGCATTACCAAGGTAACTTCATAGAAGAGACTTAGTAATGCATTTTATAGGATTCTATTCAGCAAATAATCTTATGTTTTTAATATCTTTTTCTGAGAGCGACTGTTGTAAGATCCGATTAACCTCATTTAAAATGTCAACAATATGCTGTTGGCCACTCGGAGTTAGTACAACATAAACACTACGCTTATCCTCAACATAACATGCTCGTTCTACTGGATGAAGATCATGTTGTTCAAGTCTTGAAACCAAACGGGATAAAGCACTTTGGCTAAGACCAATCATATTCTGTAGCTGCAGTAACCGGAGTTTCTTTTCACGGCTTTCATTGATAAACATCATTAAATAAAACTCATTCAAACATAAATGGTATTTTTGTTGAAGAAAATAATCTAATGAGTGTGTAATTCTATTATGAAATTTTGAGAAATTTACCCAAGTATGGATTAATTGGTCAGGTTGATTCATAGCCATCGCCTTTCGAAAAATACTGTCCCAATTATATCATTCCCTGTTATCGAATTCCTCTACTATATTGAGATGGTGGATTGACACTTCCTGTTATTTCTTTAATTGCATGTATACTCCAATATGGATCATTTAACATTCCTCTAGCAACGGCAATTAAATCGGCATCATGATTGGACAAGGTTGCCTCTGCTACTTGTGGATTATCTAACATGCCAACCGCTATTACTGGGATTCCTAGTTTCTCTTTGAAAGCTCGGGCAAATGGTACTTGATAACCAGGATAATTCCCAGGCTTTAACTTGCCAGGAACGCCTTCACCTCCAGAGGAGACGTGGAAAATATCTACACCAGCTTCTTTGAACTTCTCTGCAATACGAAGTGAATGTTCCAACCCATATCCTCCGTCGATATATTCAATAGCAGACATTCGTATAATTAGTGGCATATCCTCTGGCATGACCGATTTCACTGAGCGAATGATCTCTACACCGAATTTTGATAAATCCTTACCATATTCATCGTTCCGTTTATTTATACTAGGGGACATGAACTGATGGAGAAGATATCCATGTGCTCCATGAAGTTCGATTGTATCAAAGCCCGCTTCAACTGCTCTTCTTGCAGCATTCCTAAACTGCTCAATTGTTTGTTCAATTTCCTGAATGGTTAAAGCACGTGGTTGTGTAAATCCACCATATTTTGTTTCCTCAGGTAAAGCGTCACCTTGTATAGCAGATGGTGCAACAGGTTGGATTGCATCTTCGGCCTTTCTACCAGCATGACCTATTTGTATCCCAATTTTTGAACCATACTTATGAACCTCGGATACAATACGCTTATATGCAGGAATCTGTGCATCATCCCATAATCCTAAATCTTGATTCGTAATTCTTCCTTCAGGAGTTACACCCGTCATTTCCATAATAATTAACCCTGTACCGCCTATAGCTCTAGATACATAATGAACAAAATGCCAATCGTTCGGTATTCCATCTTCTTTATCTACAGAATATTGGCACATGGGTGCCATGACAATTCGATTTTTAAGTTGTAATCCTTTAAGTTTAAAAGGGGAATTAATTGTTTTCATTATACTATCCCTCCATAAATATGTATGCACATGCATATATAATAGTATAGAGCAATTATTAAATAATGCAATGATAATGGTGAATGCTTCTAATAATGTTCTAAACATTTTTACAAGAAATAATAAGAGACAAATATTGTTATTTCCAATTACAGCATGAGTAGTTTGTACAGAAGTATTTAATGTACCTATTATTCCGATACATATTCATACGTCTTGAGGTGTATGTGACTTAATAATATTATCGTAGATTCTTTAGTAGAATCGTCTCTTTTTTCATTTATGGGTCAAATTGTGGAATAAGGAAGGTAATCTGATGGTATACCTCGAAATTTATAGTCATGCCAGATCAACTTTTAGTAAATGAAGATTTAGGCAAATGGATGAACGATTATCAGGATGAAATTGGGGGGATGGAAAATGGATGTAAGGACACTTTTGTTACAGCAATGGGCAAGCTGCTTAGATAAAGAAGATTGGTTTCCACCGCTTGAAAAAGTACTAGAGAATATCACTTTTGAACAGGCAAAATGGAAAACATCTAATGGGGAAATGAATTCTATTTGGGAAATAGTTTGTCATTTACTTTTCTATGAAAAGAGATTCCTTATGCGATTTCTTGGTGAAACAGCGAATGAACCAAAGGCAGAAAATAATGATTCTACATTTCGATTACCAACTGAGACGTTAGAAAATTGGGAGAAAACAAAACAAGAATACTTTTATGTCCATCGCGAACTTGAAAAACTACTAGCAACATCAGAACTTGAAGATTTGTATAGACAGGTTCCAGGGGAAGAGCATTCATTAGTAATTGAACTAAAGAGTTTAGCAATGCATAACGCATATCATATAGGGCAAATTGTATTTCTAAGCAAAATGCAAGCAGCTTGGGCAAAGAGACGCAGCTTTTAATCAACTTTATTAGCATTTCAGTTAATCCACTTTAGGGCACAATTCTTGAAAAAAGGAATTGTGCCTTTTTTAGTAATCGGACCATTAACACTCAATAAGAAAAAAATTATATTAGAGAGTAATGAAGTTAGTAGTCAAAAAATATTTATAATTTGACATTGCCGCTATCCCCGAACTTTAATATGAACGGTTTTGCATCAACATTAGGTGTTTTATCAGTGTTTATAGCTAATTTATATAAGAATTCCAATTATTTTTAAAATGAATTTACAGACTCCTTTATTAGGTGTTATTCTTACAGTGGGATGTGCAGGAGTTAAAGGTACAGATGTCGTGACAGCATCCTTACTACTTTCTACATTAGGATCTTCTCTTTCTACCATTCCAATCATTGCAGCTGTTTCTCAAATTAAGAGAAATACGACTGTTTTTAGTGATTTAGTGGGAACTCAATATTCTAGGGAGACTGAAATTAATTCTCTAAATAGTGATCAGCCCCATGGAGAAAACACAAATTAAGAAGTATATCTCTAACCCCTCTCTAGTTTGGGAAAATCATAGATTACTTGAGCCTGCTAACTTGCACTAGTAATTACAAGTATTTTATAATTTATTGAATGCAAGAAGAGAGAAAAATTTTTACAACAGGAAGGAAGTTAAAGCATGAGTAACGGAATTTTTAAAATACCAACACCTAAAAATGAGCCTGGTAATACATATGCACCGGGTACAAAAGAAAGAGAAACATTAAAAGCGGAATTAAAACGCCAATCCGAAATAGTAGTAGATATCCCTATTATTATTAACGGTCAAAATATTAAAACAGATATAGTTAAGAAAGTAGTTATGCCACATAATCACCAACATATTTTAGCAAACTACTCAGAAGCTGGTGAGAAAGAATTACGTGATGCTATTGAAGCTGCAATGGCTGCGAAAGAATCATGGGCAAATATGCCATGGGAACATCGTGCTGCTATTTTCTTAAAAGCTGCTGATTTAATTTCTGGTCCATACCGTGATGTAATGAATGCTGCAACAATGTTAGGACAATCTAAAACTGTAATTCAAGCTGAGATAGACTCTGCACAAGAATTAGCAGATTTCTTGCGCTTCGGGGTTGATTATGCAAACCAAGTATATCAAATTCAACCTGATAGTATGAAAAACGTTTGGAATCGTTTAGATTACCGTCCATTAGATGGTTTTGTATTAGCAATCTCTCCATTTAACTTCACTGCTATTGGTGGTAACTTGCCATCAGCTCCTGCAATGATGGGGAACGTAGTCGTTTGGAAACCTGCAACAACTTCATTACTAGCAAACTATTACTTCATGCGTATTTTAGAAGAAGCAGGATTACCAAAAGGCGTTATCAACTTTGTACCATCTCGTGGTTCACAAGTTTCGGAAATAGTATTAACAGATCCACGTATGTCTGGTTTCCACTTTACTGGTTCAACAAGTACTTTCCAAACAATTTGGAAAACAGTAGGGGAAAACATTGCAAATTATCAATCATACCCTCGTTTAGTTGGGGAAACTGGTGGTAAAGACTTTGTATTTGCACACGAAACTGCACAAGTTGACAAATTAGTAGCTAACCTTGTTCGTGGAGCATTTGAATACCAAGGTCAAAAATGTTCTGCGGCTTCACGTGCTTACATTCCACAAAGCTTATGGGAAGAAGTAAAGAAAGGTTTAGTTGAAGAAACTGCTAAATTGAAAGTCGGGGATGTACGAGACTTCCGTAATTTTATGGGAGCAGTCATCGATAAACCTGCGTTTGATTCAATAACAAGCTATATCGATTATGCGGCAGCTTCTGAAGAAGCAGAAATTATTGCTGGTGGTACTTATGATGATTCTGTTGGATATTTCATCCAACCGACAATTATTGTAACAACAAATCCAAATTTCAAAACAATGGTTGAAGAAATCTTTGGACCAGTGTTAACAATCTATGTATATGAAAATGATAAATTAGAAGAAACATTAAAAGCAGTTGATACAGCTTCTATGTACGCATTGACAGGTGCTATTTTTGCACAAGATCGCCAAGCAATTCTTCATTTAGAAAATCGTTTATCAGGCGCAGCTGGTAACTTCTATATCAATGACAAACCAACTGGTGCAATGATTAACCAACAACCATTTGGTGGTTCTCGTGGTTCTGGTACAAACGATAAAGCAGGTTCTGTATTTAACATGATTCGTTGGACAACTCCTCGTGTAATCAAAGAAAACTTTGCACCAACTACAGATATTGCTTATCCGTTCATGGATGAAGAATAATTAATAACATAGTAAAGAGGTTAAAGTGTTCACTTTAACCTCTTTTTTACTATAGTTTTTTCCTTGATATATGAGAATTTCTATCTTTTTCGAACTGTTAGATGAGCACTATTATTCGAGACATTCTATGCATCCCATACCATTCAAACGAAACGAGGTTATTATGAAGCGCTTGCTATTAATTTAGTCTATCAATTAACCCCAATTTCAATGAATTAATAAAAGTGAGAAGGAAAATCCTGATTTTTAAAGAAGAAAATCTAAGATTAAAGTAATAGCTGGGGTTAAAAAATTGTAAAACATTATATTCAAATCACTGTTTAATTGAAATCTTGTGTTGATACTCAGGTTTTAATTTACACCATAATATGGCGCGTCTCTTTAATAAGAAATGCGATTTTAACCATGAAAAGGGTTATTTTATGGAAGAACACTCAATAAGAATTTTCTAATGATAGGATTAAATCATAAGTTGGGGGTATATATTTGTTATCTGATTTAGAATTGATGAGACATCATGTGAAGGTGTTATTTAAACACAATACTGAAAATAGAATAACAGTCGTAAACGAACCACCATATGATGTTGCACCACTTGTTTTCATAGGTACTACCAGAGATGGTAGTGTAGTAAGATATTCCAATTCTTTGAATGCGGACATTGTAGAGAAATTAGAACATGTTACTAGGACAAATCCAACTGATTTAGGAAAAGTAATAAAGGTTTTAAGTATAGATTATGAATTGAATGATTTATCTTTCGGCCCAGCATATGTGTTTCCAAATGTTCGGGAAAGGTCTGTTAGAAAAGCAATTAAAGTAACATATGAAAACAAAGAACTTCCAAAGCCCCATTTCCCATATACCTTTGAGGATTTTGATTATAAGCAATCTTGTTTTGTCATTGTTGAAGATAACATAGTTGTTTCAATTTGTTGTAGTGCGAGGAAGTCCTTAATGGCAGATGAAGCAAGTGTGTTTACACATGAAGATTACCGTGGAAGATCATATGGTATAGATGTTACGAATGCTTGGGCTGCAGAGGTGCAAAAACAAGGACGAATTGCACTTTATAGCACTTCATGGAATAATTTTGTATCCCAATCTTTGGCAAGAAAACTACAATTGATACAGTATGGAACAGATATTCAAATAAGTTGATGTAATCATAAAACAAGAATTCATACACTACAAACGAGTACTTTTGTTGAATAAGGATCTTCAAAAATCGGAGGCAATTCTTTAAGAAGAATTGCTTTTTTTACCGGGGCAGATTATTGAGTAAAACTTGCCAATTGAATTGGCAATTTATGTTAATGAAAAGGTTGTAAAGGTATGGAAGTAACTGTATTCTTGAAAAAGAAAGGGGGGAGTTTCATATAGATTTAAAAGCAAATAAAAATTATATTTGGATTTATTTCATCATATTTTATGTCCTATGGTCTTTTAGAGAATTATGGTTAGTTCAATATTTAGATTTGATGGAATCTGTTCCAAGAGCTATAACATCAGCCATAATAAAAATAGTCATCTGGGTCATTCCAGTAATATTATTGGCTAAAGTTATAGATAAAACTGATCCGTTTTCCTTTTTAGGATTACGTCATAATTTTAAAAAAAGTTTAAAATGGATATATTGGGTTTTCTTAGTCTTCATATTATATATCCTTTTAAATATCACTGTTTTAGATAATAAAATCAATTTGCATATAGGGTTTGACGAATGGCTAAATGTTTTTCTATTAGTTGGAATCACTGAGGAAATTGTCTTTAGAGGATTTATATTAAATAAACTTATGGATTCTTTTAGATTTTGGATAGCAAATACAATTACATCTCTACTCTTTGTTTTGATTCATTTTCCTATTTGGATTTATAAAGGTTTGTTTGCATTTCATTATATTCTAAGTTCCTCGATAACAATCTTTGTGTTGGGTGCTCTATTTGGATACGTATACAAGAAAACTAGTTCCCTTTGGTTAGTAATTATTATTCATTCTTTCTATAATTTGTTAGGGTTAATTTTCCATTGACTAAAACCGAGAAACTACCTTCACTAAGACTAGAATAATGGTTACAGTTGGTGTTATTTAGCACAATCCACTAGCAATGCAAAAATGCCGATGTTAACCGTTGGGGCTGGGAAAATTATTATTCCTTATAATGGATATTATAGTGATAATTTTTTAAAGGTCGGTGTTGCCCACGAATATCATCACAGTGTTATAATCTTATTTTTGAAGGAAAGGCGGTCATGTTCGAGAAAACCGTTTATCCAAATCTTGAAAACACCCCAGTGGATTTAGCTTACGACAAAGAATTATGGTCTAAAATTGAACCTGATCTAAACAAAAAGGACTTTGATCGTGCGTTAGAAATTATAGTTGGCGGAAAGGATTTACCGCCTTCATATGGTTACAGTGAAGGCTATAAGATGATTAAATCTTATCTCGACTTATATCCTAATTTAACACCAAAACAATGGACAGCTTTAAGTCCACAAGAAATTATCGAAAAAGGAAACTATTTTGATAACTATAAATAGAATTGAGTAAATGAAGTACAATCTGAAATTGTACAAGCCTTAATTGAAATCTATGCAGATTTAAAACAATCTACTGAAATAAAGTTAGTATTGGAATATACTATTTTTAATAGGATAACAATGGTTAATCTATATGAAATTGCAAGGCTTTTAGAATGAACAGTTTGAACTATGATGAGGAGTCTTAAAATGAAAAAGAAAATGAACTATTTAATCTTACTTTTAATGACCATCTTTATTGTTGGTTGTACTAACGGAGAAGGTTCATCCGTTGCAGATGTAGAAACAGATCCACAAGAAGCAAGTACAGTTGAAACGAATAATAATAGCGAAAAAGAAGAAGCAATCACTACAGTTGTTGATGAACCGGTAGTTGAAGAAACACCAACTCAATCAAATAATGATCTGTTTTCAGGATACGAACTTATTGAAGTTGATGGTGGTGATTTGTCAGGATATCGTGAACCTAATGTCGTCGTTGACATTGGTTATGGAGACCGTGAATATTGGGCATTTACGAACGAATATGGACAACTAGTTCGTGTGATTGCTGACGAAATCATTCTACAAGATGACCGAAACGAACCTATATTATCGTCTGGTAGATACTATGCTGATGAGGCAAAGGTTCCTGGCGTAGAAAGTGACGTTCTAGATGAAGGACATATTATTGCTGATTCTCTCGGAGGGGTATCGAATGCTTATAATATTACTCCACAAGATAGTACACTTAACCGACATGGTGATCAAGCTTATATGGAAGATGAGATTCGTAATGCAGGTGGAGCTACTAATTTTGAAGCAATTATCACATATCCGAATACGGAGACTCAGATTCCTTCCCATTATCAGTATACTTATACGTTAATGGGTAACGAAATCGTTGATTCATTTGATAATGTGAACCCTGACGAAGTAAACGAATCACTGGGTTTAACAGGTAGTGAGCCTTCTGATTTAACTAGTTCAAACACAACCGGTGATATTTCTAGTATTGATACAAACGGTAATGGACAGGTAACGATTAAAGAAGCAAAAGCAGCAGGTTTTAGTATGCCAATAACAAGTGATCATTGGTTATACCAATATATGCAAGATAATGATAATGACGGTATGGTAGGTGAGTAAGTTCTTAAGTTCTTTGAGGCTAAAATGAATGAAAGAACAGTTTCCTAGTGGGATATCATCAATAAAATTTGTCTAGTTTCTTTCAATAACGATCTTCAACTATCTGGCGCATTTCTTTAAATAAGAATGCGTCTTTTTTCATTCATTAAGGGATTATAAACCAAATCATAAATCAGATTGACATTCTAAACGGGTAAAGTAGCTTGATTGGTTTGTCAAACATTTCATTAAAATTAACCTATCGCTGGAAGTATTAGTTATGAATTGGGTTGCTAGAAAAAACTGAATCTTCTTTAAAAGAAGGATCGTATAAATAATAAAAAGAAAAGGGGAAAGGGTTATGTTATTCATTATGATAGTCTTTTCGATACCTGTATATGGTTATGGTATTTGGAGTCTTTATGAACCAGAAGAAAGTTATTTCTTTTTAGATCGCTGGAGATATAAAGAGGTTCCAGAGTTATCGGATATACAGATTAAGTTAATTAGAATTGGAAGTGTAATGGGTATGATTATATGGACTGCAATCATTATTGTTGTTGCAATTGATACTTTTACTCCTGACCCTCCATTACCATCTATTGATGTATTGAACTAAAAGTAATTCCAATTGAATGGGGGAGTTTCAGTACTTATTTTTGAAACAGGGAATCCATATTTTTTATTTTAATTTAATTAAACTGGAAAACAAACGTTTTGAAATTATTTATACTCAAGGTAAGTTGGGATTTTTAAGATTAATCTTGATAACTAAATCAGACCGGAATTCTAAAATGTTGAATTTTACTGCTGCCGAAAGTGGAATAACCGTTATGATTGATCAAGTAGGAAACCCATCGGTAGATGAGAATTTTAAAAAATAATCGAGTATGAGTTAAAATATCCATTTGGAAAAGACTTATTCAATAATGGAGCGCAATTCTTGAATATAATCGTCCCTTTGTAATGGAAGAAGAATAGTTAAACAAGAATACGGTTAAATTACTTAATAATAGAAATATTATTAGGGAGATTTATTTATGAAGGAAAACCAAACAGAATTGTTAAATCAAATAAGGTCAATATTAGAAGAGTTAAACCAACTTCAATTAGAATATTGGAAATCATTTTCCTACTTTAATACATGGCAATTTTGGATAGTAGTGATAGCATTAATTGTCCCAATTATAGTATTACTTTTTACAATAGATAAAAGGAAAACGTTACTTTTAGGTTTTTTTGGACTTAATTATCATGTTTGGTTCGCATATATTAATAAAATTGGTATTAGTATGGGGCTATGGGAATATCCATATGAACTCGTTCCCTTTTTACCAAGTTTTGCTCTAGATGCTTCCTTAGTACCGGTAAGTTTTATGTTGTTATATCAGTGGACATTGAACCGACAAAAAAACATATACCTATACTCAGTTTTATTATCAGCCTTTTTTGCTTTCGTATTAAAACCAATTATGGTCAATTTCCACTTTTTCCATATGTTTAAGGGTGTAAATTATATTTATTTGTTCCTGTTTTATATAGTGCTATTCATAATATCTAAATTGATTACCAACTTATTTTTATGGTTACAAAAACAACAATCAATTAATGGTTCTTAAACAACGGCGCAATTCTTGAGTAGAATTGTGCTATTTTCATCAATAAGGCAGATAGTAGAACAGGAAAACTACTTCTATTTGAAGAATTTAAATAGAAAAGGGGGATTTTTATGGAGAATGATATTTTGATGTATATAATGCTTTTTTTAGGTCAATTAATATGCGCTAGTTTAGCATTGGCTATTATTACTTCTGTCCTTTTGAAAAGCAGAAAAAAAGGAATTTTATTTTTAACACTCTACATATTACTAAATTTATACTCACTAACTATTTTATTTAAATTCTCAGCAATAATGGGGAGTGGTATGTTGATTATATATATTGGCTTAGGTGTATTAACATACTTTGTTTTTAAAAAGAAATTTTCAAAAGGAACTGCCTTTTGATGATTCAACTATTGGGCTCTTGAATTGAATAGCAATTTTGAGCATCGGGCGCTTTCTTTCATAAGAAGGTGTCCTTTTTAGGTTCTGAGGATTATTTAAATTTAATTGAAAAAAGAGTCGATAAGGAATCTACTTAAACTAGATTTGAGTAACAAGAATTTTGAAACTTAATTTTAAAATGATTGTCTAATTTAAAGGGGGGATATTTTGAATAAAATTTTTTTTATTAGTGGTGCCATATGTTCACTTTGTGCTTTAGTAGGGTGGAGTAGATTGAATGTGGTTGAGTCAGAGCAAAATGTTACTTCAGGTGATAAAGAAATAACCCAAGAAGTTAACTTGACTCACTGGGAGAAACCACCTTCACTTACAATTACTTTTGGAAAAAAAGAAATTAGAACAATCCAAGGTGGTTACAGTTGGAGTTATTTAGATTCGAAAACAGGACAAACGGTAGATATACAGGCAGATTTCATGCCATCAACAGAATTAGTTAACATAGAAGATGCTGTGAATGTTAGTCTTAATGAACCTATCATTCTAAACTTCGAAAAAGAACCACTAAATTACGAAATAAGGGTTTACGATAACATTGATAAGATGATTGCTACGTACTTTAACTTTAAGGATGTAGAGGAAAAAGGCAAAGCAAAATATGAAATACTAGCTACTTGGGAAGAAGGTACAGGTAGTTATGTGGTTGCATTAGACATTTAAGTGTGAGGTTAGTTTACAAGTTTTGTGCTTAATAATGAATTACGATCTCTAATATTCTGCAATTGGGTGCTATTGTTTGAATAAGAATATGCGCTCATTTTTATCAGTAAACAAGAAATCTTTGGATTTTAATGTTAAAATTTAGGTAATATTATAAAGGAGTGGTTCCAAATGATAGCCTCGTTATTCGCAGTTCTTATCATTTTTTTATAATGGCTTTCATTCTTACTTCTAAACGTTCTTGGATACATAATTTTATAATATGGAGCGTCTACTTAGCGATAATTTTCACACCTATATTTACTGTTGCTGGTTCAATCATTTATAGAGACATAACACATGAAGGATTTGTAGGAATTGGCCTTCTATTTTTATTCATACCTCTTGAAATAATTGCAATCCTTATGTTTATTATTGGCTGTATAGGAAGTATTACGAAGAGAAAAAACATTATATAATTTGTGAATCGTGTTAAATAAACTGGGCATTCTATTAGATCTCCTAATTTGAAACTTTTTTCCATTAAATATCGTACTTTTTTATAAGCGCCAATATAAAAACGAGGTGAAATATGGACATTGTAAATTATACAGGACAAATTATTTATGTTAAAACAACCGATGATGCTATTTTGTTGTTAAAGGTAATTGGGAATTCTATTAATCAACATAAAAGTTTTAAAGTAAAGGTTCTTGAGAAAAACGGAGAAATTATAGATGAAGATAGGGTTATCTATAGTGAAGAAATCACAAGGATATGTATTTTACCCTCCGAGATGCAACAAGGCATTGAATTAACATTAAGCCATGAACCAACTTTTACTTTTTTTGATAAGAAATTACCCTCTCATGCTGAGATTGGGGAAAGGTAAGAATACGATTTATTAATATCTTAGATAGATCAACGTTTTTTTGAAAAAATTAAATTTAACATTTAGGCGAAATTGAGAAGTAATAAACTTAAACAGTAAAAGGAAACTTTCTCTTGCAAAGTGCCGTATTAACATATAAGAAAATAAAGCGGAGCGAATTGGGGGTTGAGATATGAAAGGTAAAAGAAAAGGAAAAGGACAGATAATAATAATTGTTATGATGATTTTACTGATGGTAGCGTCCTTTGTCTCTATGTTTCAAGGTTATTACGTTGCTGCTTTTGTTTTCTTTGGGATTTTACTGGCAATCATGAGTTTCATAGGTAACCGGGCAGCAACTGATAATAAGGTATACCTATATACAAAAAATTATAAGAATAATAATAGGTTGTAATTATACTTTTGAACATGCATTTTTATTGAGTGGAGTTCTTATCTAAAAAGTTGCAAAATTTGTAATACAAGTAGATTACTTGAAAACAACATGATAATGGATTTGAGTTAAAGGACTGACGATATAAAGAATGGATAAATCAGGCGCATTTTTTATAAGAATGCGTCTTTCTCATTTGACCAAAATTGTGGTGAATCTTAGTAAGGGTTAAATAAAAAGGATTTGAAAGTATTTTGATGGAATTTACTATTTAATCTATAGAGAATTGGAGGTATTGTAATGTTGAAACTGTTTCAATACAACTGGCAAGTCCGTGATGATTGGTTTAAATGGTGTGAGGATATACCTCAGGAAGAACTATTAAAGAAACGGATCGGCGGATTCGGAAGTATTCTACATACCCTATTTCACATTGTGGATGTGGAATATATGTGGATTTTAGGTTTGCGAGGTATACCAGTACCTGAGGAGCCCTTGTTT
Organism: Lysinibacillus halotolerans; assembly: GCF_003711845.1. Classification (GTDB taxonomy): domain Bacteria; phylum Bacillota; class Bacilli; order Bacillales_A; family Planococcaceae; genus Ureibacillus; species Ureibacillus halotolerans. The sequence goes on along the minus strand of NZ_RHLQ01000035.1, from coordinate 347 downwards.
GAGGAATATGCTAGCCTACAAAAAGTGAAAAACCTTTCAACCCAGTACCACGAGCAAGTAAAACCATTTGTGACATCTTGGACAAATGAAATGGAATCTTATAAACTTTCAGAAGCCGATTTTAGTGTAGCACCCATTAGCTCTAGAGATGCACCAATCAGACGTCGAGTCATCGAATGTACACATGGAGAAATCATACGTCATGTCATTGTCCACGAAATTCATCTGTATTTCGCAAGTAAAAATTGAGCCATTTATTAATTAAAAACTGATCCACTTAAACCGAACTATTTTCTAGCCATTCTTTTGTATCTAATATTCGATAAGATGGTCCAACCATGTCTATC
>NZ_RHLQ01000034.1 GCF_003711845.1 Lysinibacillus halotolerans | reverse complement strand
ATAGACATGGTTGGACCATCTTATCGAATATTAGATACAAAAGAATGGCTAGAAAATAGTTCGGTTTAAGTGGATCAGTTTTTAATTAATAAATGGCTCAATTTTTACTTGCGAAATACAATGGAGTATATTATGACTCCATTCGAATGGGGATGCTTCGAGAAGAATGGGAAAATAGAAGTTAAAATTTATATTTGAAAACTAGTACTTGCGTGACAGTTAACTAGTATGTTGCTTTAAGCATACTACGTAGAGCCGTCACGCTTTATTTATGTCTGAACTCTCAAATTATGGTTTTATTTCGATATTAAAAAATATAATCTAAATAGTCTCCGTGGCCCCTAACTAACTCAACTTCCTGTTGATCATTTATCCAGAAAAAATGAAAAGTGAGTCCCTCTTCTGTTCCCCCACCAGTTGGCTGATAGTCCCACTCATCAGGAGCATCTTCTACTAAAATTTTATAAAAGTATCGGTGATGAATGACCCCATCATCGTTTTCCCAAAAATCTTCAGCTACCATACGATCAACAACAAATTCGGTTAGACCCGTTTCTTCTTTCATTTCTCGAATTACACCTTCAAGGGGTGTTTCATTTGCATTAACTGTTCCTTTTGGTATTTGTATACCCGCTTCCAAATTGATGTGCTGAAATACTAGTACTTGAGGGGCACCTTCTTTCATTCTTATTACATATCCGTATGCCTTTTTAATTTCCATTTTTACTCCTCCAAATTTCCCTTTATAACATTTAGTTTACATAATATAATTATTGAAAATTACAAAATCTATTTCTTTTATTATATAAAACTTTCATTCAGTTTATATATTGTCACTAAAATATGCATGACATTTTTGTAAAATTTTATGAAACCGGAATCAAAATGAACAATATGTGAAATAGTTCACTATCCATTTTCTTTTACTAATTTTCCATGTACAATGGTCTCAAATTGGTATAACAATAATTCAAGAAGTCAATGGATTGTGTTATAACAAGAAAATTTCATAATGGAGGAGATCCTCGAATGTGGGTGTTAACAGTCTTCGAAAACAATTCGTATCGAATGTTTGAATTTGAAAATGAATTGGAAGCAAAACTTGTACTAAAGGAACAACAATCCGCCATTCTTTCCTTTACAAAGTAACTCGATCAATTTTGTGAAAATAAAGTTCCTGATTTTGGATAAAAAATTAAAATTCTAGGAGGCGACCCTAAAATGTGGGTTCTAACAATTTTTGAACAAAACACTTACCGAATCTTTGAATTTGAAACAAAGGAAGAAGCCGTTCAAGTACTTGGAAAAATGAAATCACCAGCTATCCTTTCATATACGAATTTAACTTTAGTTGCATAAATAACACCACGAGTCGAAATCCTTAAGCGAAACATTATCCATTTCATCAATTCAAAGATACAATGTTATTGACAAATATTTTAAATTGTTGCATATTTATTCAAAAAGAAAAATCAGCGTAACGAAGACTAGTATGTGAAACCCTATTGGAAAGAGAGCGATGTTCACCGGCTGCAAAACATCGTACAAAAAGGATCACGGAACCTACTTCGCCAGCTTCTAGAAAACTAGACGCAGACTCTAGCGTTATGAGCACAAAGTGGGATTTGCAATGGCAATCCAAGCTAGGTGGTACCACGGAAAAGTAGCCTTTTTCGCCCTAATTTTCAGGGTGAAAAAGGCTTTTTATTATTGAAAGATACAAAAGGATAAGGAGGTATATCGATGAAGAAAAAAAGAATTGTTGTGAAAATTGGAAGTAGCTCCCTTACAAATGCGAAAGGAGAAATTGACCACGAAAAACTACAAGATCATATCGGAGCACTAGCAATTTTAAAACAGGAAGGTCATGATGTATTACTCGTTTCCTCAGGTGCAGTTGCTGCTGGATTTCGTAAGTTGGGCTACCCTTCTCGACCAGTTACTTTAAAAGGAAAACAAGCAGCGGCTGCTGTTGGTCAAAGTTTACTTATCCAATACTACTCAGAATCATTCCACGATCATCAAATAACAGCAGCGCAAATTTTATTAACACGAACAGATTTCTCAAAGAAAGAACGATATAAAAACGCCTATGCCACCTTTACGGAGTTACTTCAACGAGGCGTCCTTCCCATTATTAATGAAAATGATACAGTATCCATAACAGAACTAACTTTTGGAGATAATGATATGTTATCTGCTCTAGTAAGTGGGCTTGTCCATGCGGATCACCTTATTATCTTAACGGACATCAACGGTTTTTATGATGACAATCCTTTTAAAAATCCAAATGCTAATCGTATTCATCACTTAAATGAAATTACAGATGACATGCTAACTTTAGCAACGGATAGTGGTTCGAAGGTTGGTACTGGCGGGATGCAATCGAAACTAATGGCAGCTCGTACTGCCTTACAAGCAGGTGTTCAAGTTTTTATTGGAACTGGAAAAGGTCCAACAAAGTTACTCGAAATTTTAAATGGGTATGGTGATGGTACTTATATTGGAAAGGATTTGACTGTCCTAGCTAATCAAAAGCAATGGTTATCCATTACAGAGGTATCTGGAAAGTTGTTTATTGATAAAGGGGCAGAAAAAGCTATTCTAATGAACGGCAAAAGTCTTTTACCCGCAGGTGTATATAAAATTGAAGGCGAATTTTGTAAAGGGGATGTTGTCGAAGTATATGGTGAATCGAATTTGTTAGGTCGAGGTGAAGTCCTTTATTCTAGTGAAGAATTGTTACAAGCACTTGGAAAAAGAACGAATGAAATTGATGTAACTTCCACTGAGGTCATTCACCGGGATAAATGGATCAAAGCATAATCGACATAGCTAAATTATTTGTAAGGAGGAGTATTCATGACAAAAGCGATAATTGACAGTGAAGTTCAAGCAAAAGGGAAATTAGCTAAAAAGGCAAGTTATATAATGAATGTTAAAACAACTGCTGAAAAAAATGAAGCATTATTAAAAATCGCCGAACAGCTAATAATTGATAAAGATGTCATCCTATCAGCAAATGAACAAGATTTAGTGGTAGGAAAGCAAAATAATATTCCCGACTCAACATTAGATCGAATTATGTTAAATGAAAGTCGTATCGAACTAATGGCTAAAGCGATTCATGACCTTGTTCAATTACATGACCCAGTTGGTGAACTTCTTGAATCAACAACGAAAGAAAATGGTTTATTAATAGAAAAGCGTCGTGTTCCCCTTGGTGTAATCGGCATGATTTATGAAGCTCGTCCGAATGTAACAATTGATGCAGCCACTCTTAGTTTGAAAACAGGTAATGCCGTTATATTACGAGGAAGCTCTTCTGCTAAACATTCAAATAAAGTACTTGTGGATACAATTCACCGCGCATTACATAACACCACCCTTCCATTAGATGCTGTACAATTAATCGAAGATACGCGTCACGAAACTGCAAAGGAACTATTCCATTTAAAGGAATATTTAGATGTGTTGATTCCGCGTGGAGGTAAAAATTTAATTGATTTAGTTGTGAAAGAAGCAACTGTTCCCGTTTTAGAAACAGGAGCTGGTAATTGTCATGTGTATGTTGATACGACGGCTAATTATACGATGGCATTAAAGATCATTCTAAATGCCAAAATCCAACGCCCTTCTGTTTGTAATGCCGCAGAAAGTTTACTCATTCAACAGGATTGGTTTGAACGAAACGGTAAACAGTTATTACAACATCTACATGAAGCAAATATTCATATTATTGGTGATTCAAAGGTGTGTGAAGTATTCCCACATGCAACCGTTGCATCAGAAGAGGATTACGCAACGGAGTATTTAAGCTTAACTATAAGTGTCAAAGTAGTTGAAAATTTGTATGAAGCCATTAATCATGTCAATACGTACAGCACAAATCATTCCGAATCCATTATTACGGAAGATCCAATAGCAGCACAAACCTTTTTAACTAGTGTTGACTCAGCTGCTGTTTATCATAATGCTTCTACCCGTTTTACAGATGGATTTGAATTTGGCTATGGCGCTGAAATCGGCATTAGTACTCAAAAACTTCATGCCAGAGGACCAATGGGTTTACCTGCCCTTACTTCAGCTAAATACTTTGTTTATGGAAATGGTCAAGTAAGGGAATAAACATAAAGGTACTTTAAACTACTACGGTTTAAAGTACCTTCTCATTTAAAAATAAGTTAATAATATTAAAAATATCAAAGCAATGAACAAATTTAAACTTAAAAATTTCCAATGAATCGGTTGTTTTGTTCTTCTATAACTTATTAGTTCCTCAATGATAAAAACAGAAATTAGTATTAAAATACCCACTCCGAAATGAATCGTTCCAAAATAATTAATTATTTTATTAATTATATAAACACTTACTAATGTAAGTAGAATATTTACGATAGAAGATTGTTTCTTTTTAGGCTCAATCTTAAATTTCTTTTGTTCCTTTTTATTAATGACAATGGATATTCCTATAATGATAATCACCAATAAAAATTTCCAGATAAATGTCCATCTTGTGAATTGATGTTGACTATGAATTTCATCGGTTAGTGCAGTAATTGTTCTCCACTCTTCATTGGATAAGGCATATTTCATGTTCGCATTTGGATCGTACAAAAAATTAACATGTTCAGAAACTTCCCCTTCAAAAGACTGCTTTAAATAAAGTTCTTCCCCATTCGAAAAAGTAAAATGAATATCTTCAATGACTTCTTCTTCAAAAGTACCATCCCATGGTATTGCCCGTTCCCTCGCTGACAATAAAATAGGAATAACGTCATCAAAAACTTCACTTGTTGTGATAGATTCCTTGAAAGGATAGAAAATGGACCTTAAGTTTAACTGACGCTGTGGATTTTTATTTTCTAAAATAATCACTTTTTCTATTTTTGTATGTTCATTAATGTTTCCAAAAGGGGTCGCCGTTACATCTTGCTGAATCGAAGTAGAAGCAAAGAATGACGCAAATAATAAAATAGCAATCGCACATGTACTGACAAGTACCAATCGATATATCCAACGATTTCGAATGCTTTCCTTTTTCACTTTTTTCATAATAGCTTGTTTTGAATTATCTTTCGTTGTCCCATCTCGATATGGTCGAACCATTTCCCTTAATTGATCATCAAGATTCATGCTCCTCTCCCCCTTTCAATAGAATTTGTTTTAATGCCTTCATTCCTCGCTCTGTACAATTTTTAACTTTCGCTTCTTTCCATCCAAGGATTTCTACTGATTCCTTTATTGAAAAGCCTTCTATTTTTCTTAGTACAATGGCTTCTCGATAGTCCAATTTCAATTGATGTAATGCCTCGTATAATCGTTTGGATTCTTCATGATTTTCTAGCCACTTTTCTGGTGTAAATACAGTTTCTCTATTGTCATACTCCTTTCGGAAAGGTAAAAACTGAATGAGACGTTTTCGACGAAAATAGTCATAAGTTAAATTCCGCGCAATTTTCATTAACCAAGTGAAAGTACTAGCCTCTTGACGAAACGAAGTAGAATATTGCATTGCTTTTATAAAGGTTTCTTGCGTTAAATCTTCAGCCGTTTCGGTATGTCCGACTAAAAAATATATGTATTGATAAATACGGTCACTATGTGCCTCATATTCCTTTTCGAAATTGAAAGTCAAAATCTCACCTCCACCTATATAGACGATTATGATAGTGAAACGACTCAGTATGCTACAAAAAAATGATAATTAACATAAAATTGCCATATACATAGTAAGACATATACTTCTTTGTAATGGAGGAATGCTTTGAATAATTTAAAGTATATTACCTTTTTAATATTTCTTTTTCCCTTTTTTCTAATTGGTTGTTCGAATTCGGAATACGAATTGGAGATGCCAACATCCAGTTCAAAACTAACTACTCCTCCAAAAGTTGAAATTGAAATCGATAATGAAATTTATCCAACTTTCCAAGGCTCCTACTGTTGGAATACAGACAAAGTATCCGAATGTGTAGATATGGTCACATCTACTGAAATGATGGATAGTATAAAGGGTATAAAAGTTTCACGAAATGAAAAAATAATGTTACACATCGAACGTAAACCTAGTTCCCAAAACGTTACCGTAACAGATAGCTCGGGACAAACGGAACAGTTGAAACTGGATAAAGACACCTTTTCAGCCCCAATTGTACGAGGTACATATGTCGTAACTTACTATGGTGTTTGGGAAAAAGATGATAGAAACTCAAGTGGTGATAGCTCATACATTTTTAAAATGGAGGTAAAATAAAACGCAAGGCATAAAAGCCTTGCGTTTTTTATCGATCCGTTTCTGTAAATTGAATGTCAACTATTTCTTCTGTTTCATTATTTATCGATATGTCAACAAATACTCCAAATTCACGATTATCTACCGCCCTTAACCAAAGTTTAAATTTCTCTACAGAATGAACCGTTCCGACTTCTTTACCTATATGCAAATAGTCAATTACATCCGCAGAAGGATATTTCTCCATTACTTTTTGCATCGCTATTCTTCCCCATTTGGCATAAGAAGGAACTATTTCTTCTGCGCTCGTCATATTGTCATTTGGAGGTACTGTCAAAATCTTTCCGATTGCAATCGTACTTAGTATTACGAATACCGAAATCGCAATTTTTGTTTTCAACTGCTCCTCGCCTCCTTTTCGTTAGTCTTTTCTAATCGAATGAACATATTCCTATAATTTGTATGTATTAATTAGCAATGTGCACAATAATATCATTTTAATTTTTGGTGCAAAATAAACAGGAAAAATTAATTTGAACGATCCAGACGTTCAAAATTACGGAGGAATATTCATTGAACCAATTTACAACATTAAATCAAAGTTATTTAAACGGCAAATGGGTAGATGGGGATTCAGGAAGCAGTTTTGATATTACGAATCCCTTTGATGATGAAGTGTTAGCTACTGTCCAAATGGCTTCAAAGGAGCAAGTCGACCTTGCCTTTTATGATGCCCATAAAGCTCAAAGAAAATGGGGAAAAAACCATGAACTACGGCGAAAAGTAATTGAAAAAGCCATTTCGTTTTTTGAAAAAAATAAAGAGGCCATTATTGATTTACTAATCATAGAATCAGGCAGTAGCTTTATTAAAGCAACGGTCGAATATGGGAGTACCGTTTCAGTAATGAAAGAAGCATTAACAACAATTGATAAAGTTTATGAAGTGCGTACAGAGCAATCTGTAGTACCAAATAAAATAAATGAAATCCACCGATTACCTTTAGGTGTCGTATCATCCATCGCTCCCTTCAATTTCCCCCTTTATTTATCTATGCGTACAATTGCTCCTGCCCTTGCATTAGGGAATGCAGTCGTACACAAAGCGGATTTACAAGTGAGTTTGTCTTCCGGCTCATTAATAGCAAAAGCGTTTGAGGAAGGTGGTATTCCTCCAGGAGTCTTTCAAAGTGTACTTACTAAAACTTCAATCATTGGAGATTTAATGGTGGAACACCCTGTCGCTCGTTTAGTAAGTTTTACTGGGTCTACAGAAGTAGGAAGGCATATAGGTACAGTAGCAGGTGGCTTATTTAAACGGGTAGCATTAGAACTTGGCGGTAATGCTCCCTTTGTCGTCTTATCAGATGCTGATTTAGAACAGGCAGTTAAGGCAGCAGTTTTCGGAAAGTTCCTTCACCAAGGACAAATTTGTATGATTACAAATCGTATCATTGTTCACGAAAAACTATATGACGCATTTGTACAAAAATTTGTAGAACGGGTAAAAAGTTTAAAATACGGGGACCCAAGAGACCATGAAGTCATTATCGGACCTATCATAAATAAAAAACAAATCGATTTTTCTTTACAAAATATCGAAAAAGCAAAGGCACAAGGTACAGAAGTTCTTTTAGACGGCCAGTTAATCGGTAATGTGTTAACACCTACTATTTTTGGAAACGTACGAAATGATAGTGAACTTGCTCAAACAGAATTATTTGGTCCCATCGTTCCCATTATTAAAGCTTCTTCCGATGATGAGGCAATTGAATTTGCGAACCATACCATTTATGGGTTAAGTTCTGCCATTTTTGCAGGAGATTTGGATCGGGCACGAGAATATGCCCTTGATATCGAGTTTGGGATGACCCATTTAAATGACCAAACGGTAAACGATGAACCGAGAGCACCCTTTGGAGGTATGCGTGACAGTGGTGTAGGACGCTTTGGTAATCCGTGGATTGTCGATGAATTCACTGTAACAAAATGGATCTCCGTACAAACAAAACCAAGGGAATATCCGTTTTAAGTAAAAAAAGCCACTATTAGAATGGCTCTCCATTCTTTAGTGGCTGTTCCTATTTACTGAAGATTAACAATTTGAACGTCTTCTTTTTTTACAAAACCTAAACGGTGATTAAAGTAAATTTGATAGTATTTATCCTCTCCAATCACTACTTTATAAGATGTTGGATCATTATAATCTTTCGCATAGTAATAGGAAGATGCAATTGGACCACTTGCAACGTACATATCTCCTGCTGGTAATTGATAAAGTGGTGTTGTAACTCCTCTTGAACCTTCTCCAATCCCTGTCCCTTCGTATGCTGCAGCTTCTGGATATGCTGCTCCATATACTGGGATACTTTCTTTACCTTCTTTAGGCGTTATTAAAATTCCATTACCCGGTATCGAATTTTTTTCATGGGGATTATAAAACCATGCGACTTGTCCTCCATAGTAAATCGCAGTCCAATCATTTTGTTGAGCTAACTTATAATAAGTTTGACCAATTGCCGCTTTATTTCCCCAATCATTAATCCGATTCGTTCCCCCATTACTTAAAAGAGGATCTTTTACAAGGGGGGATTCAAAACTAGGCAGCGTATAAAGGGGGATCAAACTAGAAGATTTCGGTTCAAGAATAGTAGAGCCGTAAGTAAAAATAGGCTTATTCGTATGATAATTAGGTCGAATCGTTATCATATTGCTGTTGTGATCACCATCTGAAGGATTAATTGGTTCTCCTAACAGATTAAAGAAATGGGACCAATCCCAATAAGCTCCTGGATCCCAGTGCATCGCCGCTTGTCTTGCCGGTGTCAATCCTGGCACTTCATCATGACCAATAATATGTTGTCTATCAAGGGGGATATTATATGTCTCTGCTAAATATTTTACTAATTTAGCAGATGATCGGTACATTTGTTCACTATACCAATCCGCGCCTTCAACAGCAAAACCTTCATGCTCAAACCCAATGGAATGGGCATTAAAATACCAGTTTCCTGCATGCCAAGCCACATCTTTCGGTCGAACCATTTGGGTAATCGTTCCATCATCCGAATCAAGTACGTAGTGGGCACTTACATATGATTGGGCTTGGAAATGATTAATTGCCGATTCACTGCTACCTTCGATATCATGAATAATAATGTAACGAATATCTAACCCATCGTCAGGTCTTTCGGCCAAATCATAATTCCCGTAATCCCTTGAACTACTTGAATATTGTTCATAAGTAGCAGGAATAAACGTACATTCCAATCCATTGGGACAATCTGCCCCTGAAGATTCTGGATTTCTTAAGTTAATATTTTTAGCTGTATGTTTATTCGGTTCAATTTCCATTCCTTTTAAAGTTACCTTTTGTCCGTTCACAGTTGTTCTTTCGACTCCCGTTTCTATCGTAGTAAAAACGCCTTCAGCAAATTCTTCTGCTACACTTTTAATATTTGATCCACTAAATAACATAACGACACCATACCAATCACCAATCTCAACTGGTATTTTCCCTACTGTTTCTGTTGCATATTGTGCCAAAAGAGCAGCTCCGCCCCTTATATTTTGTTCGGTATTCGTTTTTAATTTTTTTTCATCAATACCAAGCAACTGTGCTGCCATACCTAAAGAGTCCTTTGAGAGATCGGCTGTAGATTGTAAATTTGCCTCATTTTTTCCTTTTGCATCAATATTCAAATCCAAATCGATTAAATTCATAACACCGTAGCCGCCGACTTCACTATGACCTTCATGTTCATTCCAACGGGATTGATGATAGGATACTGCCATTAAAATTTCTAATGGAACATCAAATTCTTCTGCAGCTTTTTTAAAAGCTTGTTGAAGTTCTTCTGAATTAGATGCAGCTCTAATTCGCTCATTGTTCGATTGAAAAATAACAAAAGAACTCACTATTAATGCTACCATTGAAATAAAACCGATCACGCTTTTTAAAATTTTACTAGTGAAAAAGCTCAATTTCTATCCCCTCCTCTTATTTTCATTAAGGTAAAATGAAAATAGTATTCTGTAAAAGATAGAGATAGACCTTCCTCTTTTATAAAAACAGCGCTATATACCTGTACTTTCAACATAATCTTTAATAATACCGAATACAAAATTACAAATTATGAAATAAGTCCTTATAAAAGATCAAAAAAACCGTCTCGCGACTCCGAGACGGTTTATGTAACTTTATATGTTCACTCCTACTTTATAAAAGTAGTCGTTCCTTATAAAGTTTCCTTCTATCAAGTTGCCCTCTGGCTTCTTTGATAAAAGTCGGCTATTTATTGTGCATCTCTGTACAACATTAATAAATAGACCTATATGCTAAATCCTTAAATTAGGATTGCATGAAAAAATGATTTAAACATGCTTTTGCCTTTTCAAGTTGCAATCGAACTTGGTCAAAGCCAGTACCTCCAAGGGAGTTACGACGACTTACTGCCGCGTGTGGCTTCAGTACGATATAAACATCTTCTTCAATTAAATCGCTTTCTAATTTCATCTCTTCCAAAGGTAAATCTAATAAAAATATTCCCTTTTGAATACATGTAAAGACAAGTTTTCCTGTAACTTCATGAGCTTCACGGAATGGCATGCCCTTCGTAGCCAAGTAGTCTGCCAATTCAGTTGCATTGGAGAAATCACTATGCACTGCCGCATTAAGCCTTTCTGTATTTACAGTCATTGTGCGAACCATACCTTCGAAAATTTTCAATGCACCAAGGATTGTATGAACTGTGTCAAACATTCCTTCCTTATCTTCTTGCATATCTTTGTTATAAGTTAATGGTGTGCCCTTCAACACCGTTAATAGTCCGATTAGGTTACCATATACACGACCTGTCTTGCCTCGTATAAGTTCTGCCATATCAGGATTTTTCTTCTGAGGCATGATGGATGAACCTGTTGAAAAGGCATCATCTAATTCAATAAATTTAAATTCATCAGTTGACCATATAATAATCTCCTCAGCAAAACGAGATAAGTGGGTCATTAATAAGGAGGCATTTGCTAAAAACTCTACTATAAAATCTCGATCGCTAACCGCATCCATAGAATTGGCATAGACATTACTAAAGCCTAATAATTGAGCGGATTTTTCACGGTCAATTGGGAAAGTAGTTCCTGCCATCGCCCCTGCCCCTAAAGGTAGTATGTCGATTCGTTTCATCGATTCAGTAAATCGTTCTTTGTCCCGCTCAAGCATCCAAAAATATGCCATTAAGTGATGGGCAAAGCTTATAGGTTGAGCCCGTTGTAAATGAGTATAACCCGGAGCTATTGTTTCCACATGTTCTTCAGCTTTTTCGACGATTGTTTTTTGGAAAAATTCAATAAGCTCCACAACTTCTATTACTCTTTTTTTCAAAAACAAGTGGACATCTGTCGCAACTTGATCATTTCGACTGCGCCCTGTATGCAGTTTACCTCCAACAGGCCCAATTAAGTCCGTTAACATTTTCTCTAAATTTAAATGAATATCTTCGTTTGCAACCGTAAACTCGAGTTCTCCAGCCTCTGCCTTTGATTTTAACTCTGCTAAGCCACCTAGAATTTGCTCTACATCTTTAGAGTCTAAAATTCCCTGATCACCTAACATTGTTACGTGCGCAATACTACCTTCGATATCCTCCATAACTAACTGTTGGTCAAAGCCTATGGAAGCTCCAAATTCGTCAACCCAACTTTCTGCGGACTTTTGGAAACGTCCACCCCATAATTTCGTCATCATTTCACCTACTTTGTAAGAGCCGTTTGACGAACGCTTACGAATTTACAAAATTACTGTTTCAATACAGCTTCTTTTTCTTTATTTACTTCAGCAGCTACTACTGTGGGAAGTCCCCAAAGTTCAATGAATCCAACAGCAGAAGCATGATTAAACTGATCTGCTTTTGAGTATGTCGCAAGTTTTTCACTATAAAGTGAATTTGGAGATTTACGTCCTTCTACAATAGCGTGACCTTTAAATAATTTTACACGGACAGTACCGTTTACAAATTTTTGAGTTTCTTTTAAAAATGCTTCTAAAGCAGGACGGACTGGGTTAAACCATAAACCGTCATAAATGATTTCTGATAGTTTTTTCTCGATGACCGGTTTAAAATGGGCCATTTCTTTTACAAGGGTTATATCTTCTAATTCCTTATGGGCAGTTAGCAACACTTTCGCACCTGGAATTTCATAAACTTCACGGGATTTTATGCCGACAAGTCGATTTTCCACATGGTCAATTCGACCAACACCGTGGGCTCCAGCAATTTTATTTAACGTCTGTATTAAATCAGCTAACTTCATTTCCTTACCATTTAATGCAACCGGTTTTCCTTCTACGAATTCAATTTCAACGTATTCTGGTGTATCCGGTGCGTTTTCAATTGAAACCGTTAAACCATATGCTTCTTCCGGTGGAGCTACCCAAGGGTCTTCCATAACTCCAGCTTCATTAGCACGTCCCCACAGGTTTTGATCTATTGAAAATGGTGAATCAATAGTTGCTGGTACAGGTACCCCATGCTTTTGTGCATATTCAATCTCCTCGTCACGGCTCCATCCCCATTCACGGACAGGAGCTAAAACTTCAAGATTAGGATTTAACGCTTTAATTGAAACTTCAAATCGTACTTGGTCATTTCCTTTCCCTGTACATCCATGAGCAACAGCATCTGCTCCTGTACTATTAGCAATCTCAACCAATTTTTTTGAAATAAGCGGACGGGATAGCGCAGATAATAATGGATATTTTTGTTCATACCATGTATGGGCTTGTAATGAAATAAGGGCGTATTCTTCTGCGAATTCATCCTTAGCATCGACCATATATGATTCAATAGCACCTACTTGAAGTGCTTTGTTTTTTATAAATTCAAGGTCCTTTCCTTCCCCAACATCTAAGCAAACGGCGATGACATCCCAACCTTGTTCCTTTAACCAAGGAATTGCCACAGAAGTGTCAAGTCCACCTGAATAAGCTAAAACCACTTTTTTATTTGCCATAAATTAGCGCCTCCGATAGTTCATTTGTGTATTTTTATACATTGAGATAAAAGTTTATACACGAATGGTACCACGGAATAAAAATAAATACAAGTGTATTTTTATAAATTTCTATATTTTTATAGAAATAAAAAGACGCCTAGTCATTCGGCGTCTCATTTTCTATATTTAAGCTTATTTTTTATTAAAAAAACCACTACCCAATCTTTCCACTATTGTGGGAGCTAATGCATAAAGTTTACTCGTTAACGCCATAATACGCGGCAAATTCACTTCCCGAACCGGTCGATTTATCGTTTTCATTACTTCTATCGCTACTTTCTCCGGCTTAAGTAAATACTTTTCAATAGAGTTTCGATAACTATTAGTGGAATCAGCTTTTTGTAAAAAGGGAGTATCAATTGGTCCAGGAAAAATAGCTGTTACTTGTATATTAAATGGGGAAAGTTCCAGTCTTATGCCATTAGCAAGCCCTGTAATAGCATGTTTAGATGCAGCATAAACACTCGCTTTTTTAGTCGCCACTTTTCCTGCCTGTGATCCAATAAAAATGAAGTGCCCAGATTTACGATGAACCATTTGTTTTGCAAGCCTTTTCGTCAAATATATCGGAGCTTTTACATTTACATCAATCATGTCATCGATCTGTTCATCAGATAAATCAAACACGTTGTCAAATATACCTACCCCCGCATTTATAATCGCAATATCGATAGAAGGTAATTGACTACATACTTTTTCAATATCTTGTCGATTCGTCATATCTGCTTGAAATACAGTTGCACCAAGTTCCAATAATGTTTGTAAGGAAGATTCATTCCGACCGGTTGCATAAACTGTAAATCCATTTTTTATACATTTTTCTGTAATAAGTCGGCCAATTCCACTTGTTGCCCCAGTAATAAAAACCGTTTTATTATTCATTAATTTGTATAATTCCTTTCTATCAACTCATACTATCTTTAATGTATATTGAAGGAAAATTTAAAAAGAGTATAGATGCATCATCTATACCCTTTTAAGACTGATCGATTCCAAGTAGTCTATACATTTCGTCTTTCGATAGGAGAAAATCCGCTAACGTATATTTATCTAATACTTCCAGGTAAGCATTAAGAGCTTCTCTTAAAGCGAATTTCAATTGACATGCTGGTGAAATTTTACACATATTATTCTCCTCATCAAAACATTCAACGAGATGGAAGTCTTCTTCTGTATGACGTACTACTTGTCCAATATTAATGTCCTTTGGATCAATATGTAATCGAATACCGCCTCCACGGCCGCGTATCGTTTCGATCAATCCTAATTGTCCTAAATCATAAGTTACTTTCATTAAATGATTCTTCGAAATATGATAATTGTCCGCTATTTCTTGTATTGTTGATAAACGATCCTTCCCTTTTATACCTAGATATAATAAAACTCTTAAAGAATAATCTGTATATAAAGTTAAGCGCACTGTTTATACACCACTCTTTCTCTTTCTGTATTATACCATTATAAATTTATATACAATGAAAATTTTGCCTAAATTAAAGATGTATTCTATATACATCATATGTGTCTAATTTGTTAAACATATATTTGATATATTGCTTTTAAATATGGCGAGGCGTATGATGACGTTGAAAGGACGTGAAGAATATGTTATCACAACAAACAATTGACATTATTAAATCAACCGTTCCAGTATTAGAACAACATGGCGTGACCATTACAAAAACTTTTTACAAAAACCTTTTTGAAAAACATCCTGAATTATTAAATTATTTTAACCATGCAAACCAAGTAAGAGGACGACAACAAACAGCATTGGCAAACACTGTTTATGCAGCGGCTGCCCATATTGATAATTTACAAGCCATTGTCCCTGCCGTTATGCAAATTGCCCACAAACACCGTGGATTAGGAATTCTACCTGAACATTACCCTATCGTTGGTGAAAACTTATTGGCCGCTATTAAAGAAGTATTAGGTGATGCAGCAACTGATGCCATTATTAATGCATGGGCAGAAGCCTATGGTGTAATTGCAGATGTATTTATTTCCGTAGAAGAAGATTTATATAAAGCAGCTGAAAAAGATGGAGGTTGGCGTTTATTTAAAACCTTCATAGTAGCAAAAAAAGTGCCAGAAAACGACATTGTTACTTCATTTTATCTAGAACCTGTTGATGGTGAACAACTGCCTGAGTTTCAACCAGGTCAATATATTACAGTTCGTGTAAAAGTTCCTGGTGATGAATATACATCAAATCGTCATTATACCCTTTCACAGCCTTCTAACAATAATGAATTCCGTATTTCTGTGAAAGTAGAAGATGAATGTGATCCAAAAGGTGTTGTTTCGAATTATCTGCATAAGCAAGTGAACGTAGGCGATACAATTGAAGTAAGTGCTCCTGCTGGCTTATTTACTTTAGAAGAAAGCGGCAACCCAGTGTTATTTGTGAGTGGTGGTATTGGTGTAACACCATTAAATACAATGCTACAAACGATGGAACTCGGACGACAAGTATCCTTTGTACAATGTGCCCGTAACGAACAATCGGTTGCATTTAAAGAAAAAATTGAGAAAAAAGTTGAAGAATTAAATGGTTCTTATCGTGTCCTATATTCAGAAGAAACTGGATACGTTAAAAAAGAAGATTTAGCACCGTTTATTAATAAAGATACAGAAATTTATATTTGTGGTCCTGCACCGTTTATGGAAACAGTTATTTCCATTGCTCGAGACTTAGGAGTTCCTGGGGAACAAATTCATTTTGAATTCTTTGGTCCTGCTATGTCTTTGGAAGCGTTAGCAAACGCAAATTAAAAAAATCCCCCAAATTAGGAGAAAGATTTCCTTTGTTTGGGGGATTTATTTACTTTGTTTTAAGGGAATAAAAATGCACACCATTTACTAATTCCACTTGAACTAATCCATCGCGAACTAAACAATCTAAATAGCCTAATGTTTTTGATAACGTTAATCCCATTTGTTTTTGATAAACCGTTGGATATAAGCACATCGTTAGTTCAATTACGGCTTGTTGGCCATCCATTAATTGTAATAGCTGTTCCATACGCATTTGATCTTTTTCTAAACGAATATCAATTAATTCGTTTACCTTTACAATATCATGGCCATGACCAGAAAATACTTTCTCTACATTTAATTCACGTAATAATTTTAATGATTGTTGCTGTTGAATTAATGATTTTGGTCGAATATTGGATAAATCAATTGGAGGTTCCACTAATGGATTTGGAGTGATTTTTTCTAATAATAAATCTCCGCCTATTACTTCTTTTGTTTTTTCCTCAACAAAAATTAAATGACTTTGAGCATGGCCCGGGGTATAGTAAGCTTTTAAATTCGGATGACCTGGCACCTCATCACCATCATTAATCAATTGGGTTAACGGCCTTGAACCGAATAACTCCATCTCCCCTTTATTACGAACTATGTTATCAATATAACTTTCAGGAACCCCTTGCAATTGTAATTGCTCTCTATAGAAATCACTGCGATAGGATAAAAATTCATCCGTTTTTCTCAACCAATGGTCTACATATTCATGAGCTATAATTTCTGCTTCTGGGAATGCATCAACCCACCCGCAATGATCAGGATGATGATGGGTTAACACGACTTGTTCTACTTCATTCATTTCATACCCTGCTTCATGGATTCCCGATTTTAATGCTTCATATGCTTCTTTCGTCTTTGGTCCGGCATCAAAAAGGGTTAATGCATCGCCCTTCACTAAAAAAGCATTCACATCGCCTTCTGGATATGGTGTTGGAATAACAATCTTATGTATGTTCATGGAAATCCCCCTCTAACCTCATTACAAGCAAAATTATTTTCTCCCTATAATGAATCACTATTCACCCATTTTATCTCTTTTTTTCTTTTTCGTCACGTAAGTAAGTTGACATATTTTAAAAGTGTGCCTATAATTTTCATAATTTAAAATTATCAAATGTGATGATGAAGACAAGTAGATGAATTTATGGTTTAAGAGAGTGCTACATTCGGTGCAAGTAGCATAACCCACTATGTTCATCGAACCTACTTCGGAGCAGTCATGCAAACATGACCGTAGCCTCTGCGATAATGGGGATTCAAGCTGTGTCTAGTCTATAGACAAACTAAGGTGGTACCGCGGAAAAGCATTCAAGCGTTTTCGTCCTTCATTTTAAGGGCGAAAACGTTTTTTTATTTTCGATGAGCTTCACGCTTCACTAGAAGAACAAATTAATGGTTTTCAACTCGTATTTTGAATAATAGCATTATTTTCACATAAATATCATTAAATGGAGGGATACTTATGCAAAAAATACTATTTATCGGTGCAGGTTCGATGTCAGAAGCCCTTATTCACGGTTGGATAACGCAAAACGTTGTAACAAATGATTCTTTGTATATCACCAATCGTTCAAATTATGAACGTTTGGAAGAATTAGAAAAAAAATATGGCGTTCAAATTTTGACAAATACTGAGAAAATTAAAGAAATGGATTTAATTATACTTGCCACTAAACCAAAGGATGTCTATTCGGTTATTGAACAATTCCAACCATTCATTGCTCCAACTACTGCCATTCTTTCAGTATTAGCTGGCATATCTATTCAAACAATCGAAGATGGCTTGGGAAGTCGTCCTATTGCTCGGGTTATGCCAAATACTTCTGCTACAATCGGAATGTCTGCCAGTGGCATTGCCTTTAATAAGGAAGTGTCCGAAGTGCAAAAAACGATATACTTACAATTGTTAGAAGCCGTTGGTATTGTGATTGAAGTAGAAGAAGATAAATTACATGCAGTTACAGCGCTTTCCGGCAGCGGTCCAGCCTACCTTTATTATTTATTAGAGGCATGGGAAAATGTGGGGACTGAGTTTGGATTATCAAAGGAAGTAGTTCGTAAACTCATGGTACAAACTATTGCTGGTTCAGCTGCAATGCTACAATCTGTAAAAGAAGAACCAAACACACTTCGGAAAAAAGTTACTAGTCCAGGAGGGACTACGGAAGCAGGCATTCGCGCCCTCGAAAATTTTCACTTTCATGACGCAATTTTTGCCTGCATAAAAAGCGCAGAAGCCCGCTCTAGAGAATTAGCAAAAGGCGATTAATTCTTCTATTTGATCGTTATTGAAAATATGTTACACACCAATTCTTGAAAAGCTTCATTACCTCATTTGAAATATAACATAATCTTAATTCTACCTTTTTTCCATTTTGAATAGATCAACGTTTAGTAGTTTTACCAATGTATATAGTAAATATTTATTAAAAAATTCCTGTTTTAATCGTAATATTTCCTAGGAAATGTTGTTTTTTACTATTTTCTATTTGTCGAAAGGTGCCATTTTTCCTATTTCCTTCATCATATTATTACAATTCTTTATGTATTTCGAGAAAAAACGCGTTCGCAATTGTTGAAATTTGCGTACGCGTTTTTTATAAAACTCCTGCTTTTATTCTTTTAACAATGGAATACGTTGTATAAATCGCTATAGGGCCAAGGATTATAACGAGAATGAGCCAAAATGTTAACCCATTTGCTGCTTTTAATGCTGCGAAATTTGTAATGATGTAAATAATGACCCCTAAAAGTAACATGTAGCTTAATACGTTTGGAAATATGACAAGTAAACGTAATACAGCAGGATTAATTTTAGTTTGATTCATAACATCCCCTCCTCGCTCTATGATACATAAATCATCTCGATTATTCTACTTTTTTCTTATTTTAGTAGGATTAGTCTCCTGATTTACTCCAACGTTAATTGATTGTTTCTCCATTGGTATAAGGTAAAATCGTTTGCTATAGATACATTAGGAAAGATCTCTTTTGCTTCACTTAATATTTTTTGTAAATCATAGGGTAAAAATCGAGCACTTATATGATTCAAAATTAAATTTTTCCCCTTTGATTCTCGGGCAATTTTTGCAGCTTCCACATTAGTCGAGTGGCCATAACTTGCTGCTAAATGTCCCGTTGTATGATCAAAGGTTGCTTCATGCACAATAATATCCGCCTCATGACTAAGTATTTTTGCGTTTTCACAATACTTTGTATCGCCTAAAATGGTAACAATAAAACCTTTTTTCGGAGGCGCCGTTACATCTTTACTGAAAACTGTTGTTCCATCATTTAATGTTACATCTTCACCATTTTTTAGTTTCCCTAACAAAGGACCTTTTGGAACTCCTAATCGGTTTGCTTTTTCCATTAACAATTCTCCTAACAACGGTTTTTGCTCAATACGAAAACCATAGCAAGGTATAACATGCTCCAACAATTTTGCAGTTACTATGAATTGATCGTCCTCAAATATGACTCCTTCTTCTACCTCAACAAATTCAATCGGATAGGTTAAGTGGGTTTTTGAAACTTCAAAGCTACTATTAATCCATTCCTTTAAACCTTTAGGACCGTAAATCGTTAATGTATCTTCACCACCTAAAAAGGATCGCGAACTTAAAAACCCAGGTAACCCAAATATATGGTCACCGTGTAAATGGGTAATAAAAATTTTTTCAACTTTTCTAGGGCGAATTGTTGTATGTAAAATTTGATGCTGTGTCGCCTCACCGCAATCAAAAAGCCAGATTGTTCCACGCTCCTCTAAAAGTTTTAATGCCAGGGAACTTGTATTTCTTTCCTTAGAAGGCATTCCTGCCCCAGTTCCTAAAAATTGCAGTTCCATTTCTAGCCTCCATTTTTCCTATTTATTTACAGGGACATTTTACTCGATGGAGTCGATATCCTTTAAATCTTCCAAAAAATCTTTACTAAAACTCGTTTTGGAGGCGTAGGTTTGTTTACCCACTTCCATCCCTTTTTGAATGGCTCCTTTACCGAATTTCCGTTCAATATTATCAATTAATTCATAAATCGGTTCTTGTTTTGCGTATTGTTCAAAATTAAAAATAGATAGCTGTTCCACCGATTGTTTTCGATCAAACACATTGGAAACGGTCACTCCAAGAAGTCGAATTGGTGTACCATCCCATAATTGATGAAATAATTTGATTGCTTCTTCATAAATCACGTTTTTATTATAGATTGGATTTTGGAAGGTTTTACTTTTTGAATGATTATGCCAATCTGCATCCCGTATTTGTATACTTAAAGTAGATCCACATAATTTTTTCGCATCCAAACGTTCCGCCACTTTTCCACATATAATCTCAAAGGTTTTTTCCAAAGCTTGAATATCCGTTTCATCTATCGGTAAAGTTGTGGAATTCCCTACACTCTTCGTCTCATATATTGAATTTGGGTCTACCTTTCGACCATCTTCCCCATTCGCACGTGCCCTTAAACGTACTCCATTTTTACCAAGAGCTTGTCGAATCATATATTCTTCAACATGGGCTAAGTCACCAATCGTATATATTTTCAACGATTCCAGTTTTTTCGCCGTACTTTCCCCCACACCATGCATTTCAATGACTGGCAGAGGCCATAGTTTGGAAGGGACATCTCTTTTTCTAAGTATCGTGATTCCCATCGGTTTTTTCATATCCGATGCCGTCTTTGCTAAAAATTTATTCGGGGCAACACCAATGGAACAAGGTAAATCCAGTTCATTATAAATTCTCATTTGTATTTCTTGAGCGATTTCCAAAGGATGCCGTTCAGAAGAAATTTCAGTTATATCTATATATCCTTCATCAATCGATACCGGTTCTACTAGTGATGTATAACTTCGTAAAATGGTAAACATTGCCTTCGATGCATTTCGATATTTTGGAAAATCAGGCGGTAAGAGTATCAACTCAGGACATTTTCTCATGGCTTCCCCAACATTCATCGTTGTATAAATACCCTTTGCCCGCGCTTCATAAGAGCTTGTGACAATTATTCCACGACGTTCTTTTGGATTTCCTGCAATAGCTATCGCTTTCCCCTTCAATTCTGGTCGATGGGACTGTTCTACCGATGCATAAAAACTATTCATATCAACATGTAAAATAATTCTACCCTTCGTCATACTCTCACCTCCATCAATAAAATCAATTCATTAAAATATTATCATATTCTTACAGTTCTATCCTATTTAGTGCAATAAAAAAGGAGAAGGATGATTTATTCCTTCTCCCAATTCATTATTATGCATACATTTCTTCAAGCCATTTTAATTGTTGTTGAACGAATTCTTCAGACAATCCATGTTTTTCAATAAAACGATTACGTTCATGTTTCGAACATTCTAGTGTACAACCACCTAAATGTTTTAATTCATTTTCTTCTGAACATAAAATTTGTTTATTACATTCTGGATTTGAACAGTTAATGTAACGTTCACATGGTGTTCCGTCAAAATGGTCTTTACCAACGATGTTGTGTTCAACTTGGTTAATTGGAACTGTTAAACGTTCATCGAAAACGTACATTTGTCCGTCCCAAAGTTGGCCTTTTGCAACAGGGTCTTTACTATATGTTGCAACACCACCATGTAATTGACCAACATCTTCCCCGATTCCTTCTCGTTTTAACCAGCCGGAGAATTTTTCACAACGGATACCGCCTGTACAATAAGTTAATACCCGTTTTCCTTCGAATAATTCTTTATTTGCCCGTACCCATGCTGGAGTGTCCCGGAATGTTTCGACTTCAGGACGAATCGCCCCACGGAAATGACCGACATCGTATTCATAAGTGTTACGCACATCTAACACAACCGTATCTTCCCGTTGCATTTCTTGCATAAATTCAGCAGGTGAAAGATAGCGACCAGTAATTTCTTTTGGGTTTATATCGTCTTCTAAGCTTAAATTTACAAGCTCTGGACGAGGGCGTACATGCATTTTTTTGAATACATGACCTTCTGCTTCATCAATTTTAAAGACGATATCTTTAAATAAAGGAGAATTTTGCATCATTTCCATATACGCATTCGTATCTTCAACAGTACCTGAAACAGTACCGTTAATTCCTTCATTTGCTACTAAAATACGACCTTTTAAATTTAATTCTTTACAAGCGGCTAAATGCTCAGCGGCAAATGCTGCTGGATCTTCAATCGTTGTGTAATAATAATAAAGTAATACTCTGTAATCCATCTTTTTTTCCACCTATCATGTATATTTGCAAGATATATTGATAGTATATCTTTTTCGTTTAAGTAATCAGTTAACATTTTAAACTTGCATCCTTTAGGCGGATTATAACAAACAAAAACGCTAAAGAAGATTTTTATAAAGTAAAAAATGATTAATTAATCACATAATTTATAATATACCATAAAAGTAATGGTTATTTCCTCATACATAAGTCTGAATTGTGATATTCTCAACTCATACGAAAGTCTACACAAACTTAAGGTTTATTATTTTCAGTTTTTTTAAACGAACTATGTTGACATTTATCGCATAGTATACTAATCTCTTTGTGTAAACTAAAATTAAAAATAAGTTAACACAAAAAAGGGGGTATCCATTTGAAATCAAAAACCTATTCTTACGTTATCACCGCATTTGGTGCAGCAATTATTGCCGTATTAGCTCAAATCACAATTCCACTGCCTCTTATTCCAATTACAGGACAAACTCTAGCCGTCGGTCTGATTGTGACCATACTAGGTACTAAATATGGCACTCTATCCGTATTATTATATATTTTACTTGGTGCAATCGGTTTACCTGTTTTTTCAGGTTTTTCCGGTGGATTTGGCGTTTTAGTAGGTCCTACAGGAGGCTATATTATTGGTTTCTTAGTTCAAGCCTATATCATGGGAATATATATGGACAAATTTAGAACATCCTATCTTCATGCAATTATTTCGAATATTATTGGGATGGTTATAACGTTAGCT
Organism: Lysinibacillus halotolerans; assembly: GCF_003711845.1. Lineage (GTDB taxonomy): Bacteria > Bacillota > Bacilli > Bacillales_A > Planococcaceae > Ureibacillus > Ureibacillus halotolerans. The sequence continues at coordinate 12,233 of NZ_RHLQ01000034.1, read as the reverse complement.
TTCGGTACTTCTTGGTTAAAATTTGTCGGTGATTTATCTTGGACTGCAGCATTTATGGGAGGAGCAGCTCCATTTATCATTGTAGGGATTATAAAAGCATTGATGGCAGCTTGGCTTGGGGTACTAGTTCGTAAACGTTTAGAAAGTGCCCATCTTCTACCACAGCTTACATAACATTTTATAAAATCGCTTCTTTTTATTTAAAACGAGCTATTCGCATATAGACGAATAGCTCGACTTTTTATTTGCTTAATAAGAAAATCCCTTCCATGTTGTAACTCTTGGAATATTAACATGTTGATTGTAAGATTGATCCTTTACAAATACTTTAGTGGAAATATCCTTTAATGTGTCAAGTACAGCTGGCTTATCATCAAAATAATAATCCAGGTTCAATTCTTTTATAATGTCAATTTTCTCTTGATCTTGCATGCCGCAGAAGAAATTTTCATCATGTACAGGGAATCCCTTTGCTTTGACCCACTGTCTTGTTCTGGAACAAAATTCTTTCGGACGAGAAGTAATATAAAATATTTCATGCCCTTCTTGTTCAAGTTGATTTAATAATTCAATGGCACCTTCAAAAGCAGGGCAATCGGTAAAATAGATTTCTTCTAAAAGACTCCCCCACATTTGGCTGCCTGTTTCTTTATCTAAACCAAAGGCTTCGTGTATTTCTACAGTTTTTAATTCACGGAACACTTCCAATCCAACATTTACATTTAATTTTCTATTATAAATATGAAAGGCATGTTCCCTTAAATTAATCAGTGTATCATCTATATCAAAACCAAATCTCACAAAAGCTCCTACTTTCCTTATGAATAAATAACAAATTGCTTCGCAAATGTTTGTTCTTTTTCAATTTGAATTTCTTGAAGTCTCGCTACTTCTTTTTTTCGTTGTTTTGAACATTGGATTAATTCTAATTCAGACATCGTTTCCTCGGTTAGTATCGATGCTAACGTATCCGCATCTTTCATAGCACTATTTAATCCAAAGGCCCCTGTTGGTGTCATCGTATGGACCGCATCTCCAATTAACGCAACACCCTTTTTTCCCCACTGTTCTGCATAATTACTATACACATCAAGTAATACAAAATCGCTCCACGATTGAATATGACTCCGAACAGTCCTTTCTAATTGGGGGAATGCTTTGATTAATTTTTCGATAAATGGAGTAAAGGGTTGTTTTCTTAGCATTGGAAACGAACCTTGTTGGATGTTCCAGCCGATTTGGATAAAACCATTTGTCTGGGTAAAAAGAGAAAGCTGCATTCCATCGATTAAAGCCATTTTAATAGTAGGCTCCCAATTGGTAGGTGCTGGAATTTTTGCCCATAATAAATCATAACCATGCTTTCGAACTGTAACATCAATGCCCGCCTTTTTGCGAACGATTGAATAACGTCCATCTGCCCCAATTACGAGGTTACTTTCGATTAAAATCTCTTTGCCATTCTGATTTGCTTTTACTCCTTTAATGGCGCCTTCTTCATCTTTTATTAAATCGATTACTGTTGTACTAGTCATTAATGAAAATTGCTCAAATGTTTTCGCTTCATTGATAAGCACCGTTAGAAGGTTAGATTGTGGAACATGGATACCTAAATGTCCAATAGTCGGATCAGGCAATACCGTTTTAAACAGTTTGCCATCTTCCCAATATTCCAATCTTTCCATTCGGAGCATCCCAAGTTCTTCCACTTTCTCAAATAAACCGTACTTTTTTAGTATTTCTTCGCCTTCTTCATTTAAATGTTCCCCGCGAAATTCCTTTGCTATTTCTTTAAAACGTTCTAAAAGAATGACAGATATATTTTGTTTGGCCAATAAATATGCAAGTAAAGCTCCTCCAGGTCCAGCGCCAACAATACATACATCCCTTTTCAATTTCATTTCGTTTCACCAAGCTTAGGATATGCTGTAATACATATATCCGGTCCAACCATTTCAAATGAATCGAATTCAAGCTGTAAAGCCGCGTCCATCGTATCCACATCTAAACCAGTAAATGGTGTTTTAGAATTTCTTCCACCAAGTATTTTCGGAGCAATGTAAACGAGAAACTTGTTAATGAAACCTGCTCTTAGGAATGAGGCATTTACTTCAGCCCCACCTTCTACTAGAACATCAGTAATCCCAAGTTTGTATAGTTCATCCAGCATGTCATCTAGCTTTAGTCCATCAGTATTCTTTTCGATAGAAAGAATTTTTACACCTTTTTCTAGGAACTGACTTTTTTTCGCCTCATCTACATTCGTACTACAAACAATAATGGTAGGTGCTTCACTTGTATCCGTTACGTTTGCATTTAGAGGCGTTTTCAGTTCACTATCTAAAATAATTCGAATCGGATTTTTCCCGTTGCGATGGGGAAGTCTAGTTGTTAATGATGGATTATCTGCTAATACTGTGCCAATCCCAACTAAAATCGCATCAACCTCATGACGCAATTCGTGAACTTGAAGTCGCGCTTCCTCACTTGTAATCCATTTCGATTGGCCATTACGTGTGGCAATCTTTCCATCTAAAGTCATCGCAAATTTGGAAATAACAAAAGGTTTACTTGTTAACATATTATGAATGAAACGTTCGTTTAACTTTCTTGCCTCTTTTTCCAGTAAACCTACTTCTACTTCAATGCCTGCTTCTCTTAACATGTTAATACCACGTCCAGCAACATTTGGATTCGGATCCGTTGTCGCAACAACAACACGGCTTACTTCCGACTCTTTTACTAACTTTGCACAAGGTGGCGTTTTTCCGTAATGGGAACAAGGTTCTAACGTTACATATAATGTAGCGTCCTTTGCATGTTCACCAGCCATCCGAAAGGCATGCACTTCTGCATGGGGCTCTCCTGCTTTACGGTGAAGACCTGTCCCTACAATTACTCCATCTTTTACGAGAACTGCTCCTACAACTGGGTTTGGATTTGTGTTCCCTTTTGCTGAAGCAGCTAAATCTAAAGCTAATTGCATATACTCATAATCTGTTTTCATATTGGAAATACTCCTTAAACCGTTAATTGCTTTTCTGCAATATGACCTGATTTTTTAATTTTTGTTTCCAAATAATGACGATTCGTTTCAGTTAATCCACCCCATAACGGAATATGTTTATGGGCAAGGAGGCCATGGGATTGCAAAGCTGCAAGTTTTTTTGGATTGTTTGTAATTAACGTTACTGGTTTTTCTCTTAAACTTTCCAATACTCGAATCGCTTCCTCATAACTACGGGAGTCATCTTCAAAACCTAACGCATGATTCGCTTCTACAGTATCGTAGCCTTCCTCTTGTAATATATAGGCTAATGATTTAGAAAATAAACCGATTCCACGTCCTTCATGGTTTGCTAAATAGAAGATTGCTCCACATCCATGTTCTTCAACCATTTTCATCGATTCATGGAGCTGGTATCCACAATCACAACGTTGGCTTCCAAAAATATCACCTGTATGGCAAATACTGTGCATTCGAATAATCGCATCATCTCCATTGAAGAAGTCTCCGTAAACTAAAACGGAGGATTGTTGTTTTGATGCCAAATCTGCATCCACAATATATTCCAATACCTTTTCTTTCGTTTCGAATTCTTTATTAACAGTTAACCATGTATACCATTGAAACGTAGTCTCAAAATCACCCTGTTTAATTGGCAATTGCACTGGACCTACAATACATAAATTCTCTTTATCATTAAATGGTACTAAATTCATTTTATTTATAAGTATTTCTTTTGTATTTGAAAGATTTTTCATCATTCATCTCACCTATCTATAGTTAATCTTGACTGCATACAAAGTTAAGTTACTTTTCGTAACTTAGTTTATAATAATAAGTAAAAGAAGTCAATTAAAATTCCTAGTAGTTTAATCAGCTTTCTATCAATCACAACTTAACTATAGCTTATGTAATAAATGAAATCAAAAAAGGTGCATGCACACAAAGATCCAGTAAAAGAATGTAAAAATTCTTATGACTAGATCTTTGTTTAAAAACTAAATTCAATGAAAGATACTATAATTATAGAAATAAAAAAAGCCCCTAAATGAATATTTAGAGCTTTCATTTTATGACATTTTGGCAAAATGATTATATACGTCATTTAATGTTTCACATCCAATTTCCAATACCTTTTCAACATAGAGACTCCACAGTTTGGCTGTCATTTTCGCATCTCCTAAAGCGTTATGTCGATTTATAACAGGAATTTGATGATGAACACATAGTTGTTCTAGTGATACGTGATGAAAATTTGGTTCTATTATTTTATAAAGAAAGGATGTATCCACTATACGGTGTTTAAAAGGGGTTTTAAACAATTTGGAACTAGTATATTGCATAAAACTCCTTTCATGATTCGCATGATGGGCAACAAGGGTTGAACCTTCTATGAACTGAAAAAATCGAATGAATACATCGGCTAATGGCGGTGCCGATATTACATCATCATTAGTAATCCCCGTTAATTGAACAATTTCCTCTGGAATCTTTTGATCGAAGTGGATAAGCGAATAAAACTCTTGACCTTCTAATATGCGCGAACCCTGCATTTTAATTGCACCAATCGATAAAATACTATCACCTTTTTCCGGTGAAAAACCGGTAGTCTCCATATCAAAAACGACGACTGGTAATTGGTTCAAAGGCACATTCATCGCATTTTCTTTATTCATCTCTTTTTGTAAATGTCTTAAATAAGCCATTTGTTGTGAATTTTGGATGCCACCAATTCCACCGTGGGCGCGTCTTCCTTGAATACCTCTTAATAATTGCATAAATGGTTCAAATGCCATTTGGAACACCCTCTATTACAAAATTTAAGCTTTTAACTTTTTAAAAACGTTAACTCTACTACCGAATCATGTAGCTTTTTGCCATCTTTTAAAATTCGTTTCAACTGTTTCCGTTGTTCTTTACTTAATTTTTTTATATTTAAGTAATGGGTATCATCATAATTTTTCGAATGAAATAAAGACATTCGATAAGTGATCAGCGTTGAAAAGTTTTCAAAGCTATATTGGAGCAAGTCTTTATATCTCACTTTTTTCTTAAGTTGTTCAATCCGTTCTAACGTCGAAGTTTTATAAACCCCTTCTTTTATAGATAAAAGTCTGATGGAATTTACGTATGGTAAAAAGGCAGCGTATTTTAAATTAATACAACCTTGATAAACACCATGTTGTTCAACTAAAATTTGCCCCATCGGACCAATTACAGACTTTATATGTTTAACGTTTGCTACAAATCTACTTAATAGAGAAGGGTGTTCAAGTTGATATTCTAATATAATGGACTTTAATTGTTGGATATAATTTGTATTCCCATATAGAACTCTAGCATCATAAAAAATTTGTAAATAACGAATAGATTCCCAACTTTCGTTTTCCATCCAATGGATAATTTGAGTGCGCCATTGCTCTAGTGACTTACACCAAATTGGATTAGAACTCATAATATTCCCATTACAATAAGGATAACCTACACAATCCATCCCATAAGACAGCTCTTCCCCTAATACTTTGAAATACTGATCATTTTCTTCATTTGAAATTTCATATACGATGCCATGATCTTGGTCACTAATCAACCCTTGTTCAAAACGCCCCCCACTACCAGTAATAAACCAAATAAATTCACATGGAGGTTTTGACCATTCAATTTTGCCCATTGCAACATGTAACACTTTCAACATCACTTGATCATGAAATTCGTTGAGAGAAACGTTACTTAATAAGTAGGAAGAAATATGCGCATCTTTCCACTTTTTAATTGACTCATACGTTTCCATTCCTACACTTCCCTTTTATACAAAAAGCCTCTGAAAATCAGAGGCTTTTTTGATTAAGTATAAAGTATATCACTTATTTATTCATGAAAATTTTTCCTTCGTTGCAGCTGTTGTTAATTTCGCTTCTTCTAACGCCATTTGTTCAGGATAACCGTAGCTTCCGTGTTCAGACATATCTAAGCCCATGATTTCCTCTTCTTCTGAAACGCGAAGACCACCCATCACTTTATCCATAATTTTAAGAATAATGAATGAGATAACAAATGCATAAGCACCAGATGCTACAACACCTAAAGCTTGAACGCCTAATTGTTCCCAGCCACCACCGTAGAATAATCCTGCTTGACCCCAATCAATGTCAGTAGATAGTGCTGGTAATGCAAATAGACCATTTGAAAGTGTGCCCCAAACCCCCACAGTACCGTGAACAGATAACGCAGCAATTGGGTCATCGATTTTAAGTTTTTCAAATAATTGCATACTGAATACGACCATAATACCGCCGATCAATCCGATTACAACCGCAGCCCAGGGAGCTACAAATCCACAAGAAGCCGTAATGGCTACTAAACCTGCAAGGGCACCATTTAATGTTGTTGGAACATCTGCTTTACCTGTTTTAGCCCAAGCTGTAAACATTGCTGCCACAGCACCCGCACCAGCAGCTAATTGAGTATTTAGAATAACATAGCCAAAGAAACCATCAGCAACACCAAACGTACTAGCACCGTTGAAACCAAACCAACCAACCCAAAGAATAAGGACACCTAATGTAGTATAAACCTGGTTATGTCCTGCAAGAACATTCGACGAACCATCTTTATTGTATTTACCGATACGTGGTTTCAAGATCATCGTAGCAGCTAGTGCAGCCATTGCCCCCGTTAAATGGACGACCGTTGAGCCAGCAAAATCTTGCTTCCCGTGCTCTGCTAACCAACCACCGCCCCAAATCCAATGGGCAACAACTGGATAAATGAAAGCACTAAATAGGATGGCAAAAATAACATATACCGATAATTTTGCTCGTTCAGCAAAGCCACCAAAGGCGATTGTTAACGAAACTAATGCGAACATGACTTGGAAAGAAAAATCTACAGCAGTCGTTAAACCACCTTCTGGAGCAGATGCGTCGCCATAGAAGAAATTTGATAACCCGATAAAGGGATTCCCATCTCCATAAATAAAACCATAACCAACTGCCCAGAACACTAAAGTTCCAATCCCAGCTGTAAAGATTGTTTTCCCAGCAATATGACCTGCATTTTTCATTCTAGTCGAGCCTGCTTCGAGTAAAATAAATCCACCTAACATGAAGAAAACTAAAATGGCACCAATCCCTACCCACAGGTTATCCATTAATACTTGAACAGCTTCCATAAACTCATTCTCCCTTCTTTCAAAACTCTACGTTACTTTAAGTTATTCTATGATGTTAGGAAATGTAACATGTTTTATTACGTTTATTTTATCCTATATTTTATTAATGTCAATACAATTTTCATTAATTATTTTCATAGATGTTAGAAAATGTGACATTTAAGTAAAAACAATAGACAACTAGGAAAAATGAAATTCATCGTTATTGATCTATCATCATTTATGTATGCGATTTCATAAAAACACAACCTTTCACTCATATTAAATACATATTTTTTAGTTGATAGTAGGAAAAATGTTCCACAGCAAACTACATCATACTTTGTAATGAAATAATACTTATATGTAACGTTTCTTTACATCAATAAATCATGACTATCTATCACGCTATCCTTTTTCATTTATTAATTAATGACACTTTTGAAACTTTTCCGTTATAAATCGACAAAAAACCCTTAAAGAATGATCTTTAAGGGTTGCTTCACATTTGTAACATATGATTAATTCAAAATTTTCACTTTTACTTTTTTTCTTCCCCATTCCAAAGCTTGATTTTGGGAAGGAATGAAGACGTCTATTTTATTTCCTTTAATGGCACCACCAGTATCCCCTGCAATAGCTTCCCCATATCCTTCCACCCAAACTCTCGATCCGAGGGGAATAATATTAGGATCCACTGCGATTACTTTTTGGTTTGGGTTTGCTCTTAAATCAATTCCTATTGCGGTTGTTCCTGAACATCCTTCACAATAAGCTGTATAAGCTGTTGCTGTCACAGTCATTTCTTTTCCTGTTGATGGTTCTGGACTTGAACTTACCTTTGTGCTTTTAGATGTTTTTGTATTTGTTTGAGCCTTCTTTTCCTTTGTTGTTTTTTCTTGTTTTACTTTTGTCGTTGTTGAAGAAGCATCTGCAACAGTTGTTTTCTTACCTTCTTTGCTATTATCCTTATACAAAATCAGTTCATCACCAGGATGGATTGTGTAGTCTTTTAAATTATTCCATTCCATTAAATCCTCTAATTCAATTTGATGATTCAAAGCAATCCGGAATAGGTTGTCCCCTTCCTTTACTTTGTACGTTTCTGGTTGTGCCGCCTTATAAAACACTTTGTCTTTCTCTAAAACATCATCAAACAGTACATTTTCCAACGCATCTGTAATAATGAGTTGTTCAATGACACCATTCGTGTGCATTGCGGATTTATCTATGTCCATAGCAAAAGAATTTGTAGTAAACGAAAATACTAGAAATAAAGTTAGTAAAGCGATTTTAGACTTCATACTTAGTCCTCCTTACATTTTTTTCGAAATTTGTAATGAAATTTATGGACTAAGTACTCTCCAGGGTTTTACAGGATTATACATATTGATATAAAAATAGAAATAAAATGAAATATTTGTAACATTTGAAATAATTTCATAATCTTCGTTTATGCAATAAAAAAAGACTGATTTCATAGCAATCAACTACGAAACCAGTCTCTTAATGTGTGAACGAAATTCTGTATAAAAAAATTATTGAGCTGTATATCCACCGTCAACTGTTAATGTATTTCCAGTCATAAATGAAGAATCATCACAAGACATAAATAAAACAGCTTTAGCCATTTCTTCATCCTTACCTAGACGTTTCATCGGTGTCATAGAGCGTAATGCTTCTTTACTTTCTTCAGGAATAATTGGTGTATCAATAAAACCAGGACATAATGCATTAATACGAATATTTTGTTCAGCATATTCTAAAGCTAATGAACGAGTTAAATTAATCACTCCACCTTTTGCTGCATTGTATGCCGCTGAACCTGGAGATCCTACCCAACCATACATAGAAGCAGTGTTGACAATTACCCCACCATCAGCTTTCAAAAATTCACGAATTGCTTCACGGGCAACTAAGAACACCCCGTCTAAATCTACATTTACTGTATTTCTCCACTCAGAATATTCTAAGTCGTGGGATGAATGAACACGACCAATACCTGCGTTGTTAAAAACAACATCTACTTTTCCGAAAGTTTCAATTGTTTGTTTAAAAACGTTTGCCACTTCTTCTTCACTTGTAATATTTGCTTTTATAAATAAAGCTTCGGCGTTTTGTTCTTTTAATTCTGCCTCAAAAGCATTTCCTTTTTCTTCATTTAAATCAACAAGTACTACTTTCGCTCCTTCTTTTACAAAAAGACGAGCAGTAGCCGCTCCAATACCAGAAGCTCCACCAGTAATAACCGCTACTTTATTTTGTAATTTAGCCATGTATATACCTCCCAAATAGTTTTACAAAATAGAACCTAAACCCCATTGACTAATGGTAAATTATCCCTATGTAAAGTGTTCTATATTGTTTACAATTTCATTGTACTCTTCTCACTTCATGGTACAATCATTAATATAATTCAATGTGTTGATTACATAGACACTTTTATGCTTTGTGTTGAAATAAGGAGGATTCTAATGGCAAAAGACGATCTCCAAACAACTAGACGCCAAAATAGGACAAAAACCCATTTTAAACAAGCACTTATCGATTTGACTAAAGAAATTGGCTACCATTCGATTACCGTGAAAGATATCGTCGAATACGCGAACTATAATCGAAGTACTTTTTATGTTCACTTTCAAGACAAGGAACATTTAGCAAAAGAATTATTAGAATCAATGTTAAAAGGTTTAGAAGAAGCTGTCGGACAACCATATATTTATGGGCAAAGAGTAAATACATCCCAGTTAACGAAACCGGCTTTTCATATCGTCCATTTCATTTATGAAAATCGAAACTTTTTTGAGCTTGTCAAATATGAAAATACGTTACCTGGTCTACATACCCAGTTTCCGTTGACGATTACTAAAATATATAAAGAGCAATTTATCTTTAAAACGATTAATAATACACCTGTTAATATGGATTACTTTAAATTATATACTTCTTATGGTTTTTATGGATTACTAATGGATTGGATTACAAGTAGTTTTAGTCGATCTGAAGAAGATTTTATCAACGATATTATCGATTTAACAAAAACCCATATTTCTTCTTATGAATACATTGGTAAATAAGTAAAACACAATTTTTATAACTTGAAGAAAAGTGGTGTAAAGAAAATGAAGAGTCGAGTACATGTTATAGCCCCTTATGCCACAATGGTACCTGTCGTTAGCGAATGTTGCGCCCTCTTTCCAGAATTAATTATTCGCACATCCGTCGGCAGCTTAGAAGATGGGGTAAATATCGCTATTAAAGAAGAGTGTGCGACCGATATTTTTATAAGTAGAGGTACAACTGCAAAGTTAATTAAAAATGCTGTAAAAAAACCAGTAATTGATATGCACATATCAGGATATGATTTAATTCGTTCCCTTTCATTAGCATCGAATTTAACGACTAAATCTGCCCTTATTGGCATGCAATCCATTACCCATGTCGCAAAGGCGATTATCGGTTTAATGGATATCCCTATTTCAATTTACACTGTGGAACATTTAGAAGAGATTCCCCCTTTAATTTTAGAATTAAAAAATAAAGGGTTTAAACAAATTATTGGCGATAGGCTTGTAACCCATATTAGCGAAACCTATGGACTGAAAGGATTTTTAATCCAATCAAGTAAAGAAACGATTTTACAAGCACTCGAACGGGCCAAACAGATCAATGAATACAAAAATTATGCAGATGTACCAAGTAAAATATTTGAGCAAATCGTTCAAAGTAAATATAAAAATATTGTTGTTCTTAGTAAGGAAAACCATATCATTTATGAACATTTTTCTACGTTAAATTTTACTCGTGATTTAAAGGATCATTTATACATATTGAATACAGACATGAATGATACAAAACCGAGGGCTTCAAAATTACTAGTAGTAGATAATGATGTAATTGAAATAAAAGGATATTACGTCTCAGAATTTGGATATAAACTGTTTGTATTGAAAAAATATAATCACCTTATCAATCAACACGGTTTAACTGTTCAAACCCATTCACTTCATAAGCCTGTCATTAAAGAATCGAGTTCAATACAACATGTGTACAAACAGGTAGAATTACTTTTCAAACATAAAGAACCAATTTTACTTGTCGGAGAGCAAGGTACAGGAAAAGACTTTATTTCAACTTATATTCATGAAAAACATGAAGATGGATTATTATTAACGATCGATTTTAAATATTTTGATATCAATCAATTAAATACACTTCCAATACAATATGTAAGAACGATTAAATTAAAACATTGTGAATTAATCGAAGAAGTTGAAGTTTTATCTGCATTCATTCAAAATTGTCTAGAAAAACATATTCATATGTTTGTATTATGTGAACATAATTATCAATTCGAATCCTTTGAATGGTTAAAGTGTAATAAAATTCAACTACCTACTCTTCAAGAGCGAAAAGAAGATATCGTACCTTTAATCCACTATTTTTTATCCAAATTTCATGAAGAATACGGGACAACTCCCGTTAAAATTAAAAACAAATCCCTTACTTTACTGGAAGAAACGAACTATCCATTTAATATAGATGATCTGCACTCTATCATGAAACAAATTGTACTAAACGAAAAAGACTATATAATACAACATGAAACTGTTGAAAGAATATTAAAACAACAAAGTCATTGTTTAAAACCTATTTCTTTAAAAGGCACTTTAAAAGAAATTGAAAGAGAAATTATCGAACTTGTGTTAAAGGAAGAAAATTTTAATCAATCTAAGACGGCAGAACGCCTCGGAATTAATCGAGCAACTTTATGGAGAAAGTTAAAAAATGAGGGGAATTAAAGCTTTCTAAGAACTTTACTAAAAGGTCTACCCCGTCTGCTTGAAAGAAGACAAAAATACACTTAAGTATGATAAAGAGGATGGGACATAACTAGCTTCAAATAGTGAGAAAGGTGAATTTGAGGAAACTCAAATTCACCTTTCGCTATTTTTGTGTGTAAATTCTTTTTTTCTTTAGTTAATGGCCGTGAATTTTCTTAAATTCACAGCCATTAACGCGAGGCCCATTTCGTTTTCTACCTTCGATTTTCCTCGTACAGAAAATCGAGTGAAA
>NZ_RHLQ01000033.1 GCF_003711845.1 Lysinibacillus halotolerans | reverse complement strand
AAATTCATGGCCATTAACTAAAGAAAAAAAGAATTTACATACAAAAATAGAGAAAGGTGAATTTGAGTTTCCTCAAATTCACCTTTCCCACTATTTGAAGCTAGTTATGTCCCAGCCTCTTCTGCTTATTCGACATCTTCCTTTAGCAATTGTTCCTTACAGAAATCCAAGATGAATGCTTCTTCATCATCTTCTAATGCAAAATCTAAATAGTCGTTTTCCCCTTTATCCTTGATAAAATAATTTAGTAAATACGTTTCGCCCTCTGGCTTTTGTCCAATTAAAACACGAACCTCAATACCTGCTTCAGAATAAAGCTCATCTTCCTCATCTACTTCGACGTCCAGTAAAAATTCAAAACGTTTTCCTTCTATGATATTGGTTGGATCCTTTATTTCTTCCATTGAGAATTGTGTAATTTCCATAAACGTTACTCCCTTACTATTTAAAGCTCCTAAAGCATTATGTAACCTGCTTCCTTGGCTAGTTTATTTTATCATACACGTACTCTCGTTAAATTGTAAATTTAGATAACTGCTTTTGTAGCTCTTCTGCAAGATGGGCTAGAGAAACGGCAGCTCCAGTAATTTCTTCCATCGATGCCAATTGTTCTTCGGACGTTGCCGCTACTGAAGAAGAATTATCTGAAGTTGCTTTCGATACTTCTGACATTGCTTTCGAATGATCCGACACTTTAGAAACATCCTGTTCGATTTCATTTGTGACGACTGTAATATGATTTACTTGCGTTTGAACGTCTTGTACTGCTGCTAAAATTTCATCAAAGGTAGTTTGCGTATCTGAAGCAATTTTTAACCCTGTATTTACTCTTTCTTTCACATCATTAATAGAGCTTACGGTTTTCTCTGTATCAACATCAATTTGTTTTGCAATTTCTGTAATACTAGATACTAAACTTCTTGTTTGTTCTGCCAACTTTTTCACTTCATCTGCTACAACCGCAAAACCTTTTCCTGCTTCCCCGGCTCTAGCTGCTTCAATCGATGCATTTAAAGATAGTAAGTTTGTTTGGTCAGCTACTTCTGTAATTTTAGATAATACTTGTACAATTTCTTTTGTTTGATTGTTTAACGTAACTAAAGCACCATCCGTCTCTTCAACAGATTGATTAATTCTTTCCATTTGTAAAACAGTCTCTTTTACGTAATTCGATCCTTGTTTTGTTCTTTCACCTGTTGAAATAGATAATTCCTGTGCTAAAGTTGCTTTTTGCGAAATTTCTTTCACTGCCACTAAGCTGTCTTCCGCCGATTGAGTAGATTCAATGGACATCATTGATTGCTTTTCTGCCCCGCTAGATACTTCTTGAATCGATGTAGAAATTAATTCGGCACCTTTCATTGTTTCGTCTGCGCTGGCCATCAATTCTTCTGCAGAAGCTGCAACTTGACTAGAACTATCTTGCACATGGGTTAAGAATTCTCTCAAGTTGTTTGTCATTTTCTTAAATGCCGTTTGTAAAAAATCAATCTCATCTTTATTTTTATTGTCTTCTATTTCAATCCCTAAATTACCATTTGCAATTTCTTCTGCATTATGAATAACTTTGTAAATACGTTTCACTAGTCGATTAACCGCTATGTATGAACCAACAATTGTTTCAATTAATAGTAAAGTCAATAGAATAACGGAAATCCAAATAATTTGGTTAATATTTTGTTGCAAATCCGCTTGCATATTTGCATATTGGGTAGAAATATTTCGTTTCAATTCAATAACATCATTAATTAAACCTTTTGTTCGAATCGATTGTCTTTTAATTTCTGCTAGGTTGTCTTCATTGACCGCTTTTGTCGATTCATCTAAAACTTCCTCATATTTCTTTTTAATTTTTTCAGCATATACTTGTTGTTCTTCATTTAATGTAGGTACTAATTCATTAAATATCGTTTGAATCGATTCCAAGTCTTGATTAATATCATTTTTGTTACTTTCAGATACATTTAGAGCATATCCACTTAAAGATTTTTGAAGACCTTTAGCAGAACTATTTAACTCTTCAACTGTAATAAGCGACTCAACAACTTCTTCAGTAGAAGACTTCAACATAATTAACTGACTAATATTAAACCCAATAATACATGTAGAAAACACTAAAGGAACAATAGCTAATAGTAATATTTTTGGTTTCAACTTCATCTTTTTATCGCTCCTACTCTAAAACGGTAATCGTACCGTTTGAAATGTCTTCAATAAATTGATCAATTTTCGTTTGCTCCGAAGGGATAAGTTCAATGGCGCGAATCGGTGCAATAGCTACTCCATTTTCCTTTAGCCCTAGTTGTTTATTTTTTTCTGCAATTTTGCCTGTTTCTACTAACTCTTTAACCGTATCATAAATAGCTACATCTACTTGTTTAACCATGGAAGAAACAACGGATTTTTCAGCTAGATAAAACTGGTCACTATCGACACCGAAGGAATAAACTCCTTGGCGTTGGGCTTCTAATATGACCCCTACTCCCGTAAATCCTGCAGCTGGATAAATGTAATCTGCTCCAGCAGCAATCATCTCTCTCGCTATACTTTCTCCTAATTTATCATCACCAAAGGTACCGGAATATTTTGAGAGGATTTTTGCATCGGGATTGACAGCTTTTACGCCTTCAACAAATCCTTTTTCAAACTTACGAATAAGTTCAGCCTCTTCACCACCTACAAATCCAACCGTATCACTTTTTGTTTTCATACCTGCTACTACACCAATTAAAAATGAACCTTCCTCTTCCTTAAAAGTAATTGAATTCACATTTGGTAACTCTGATTGGGCGTCGATGATTAAGAAAGAACTATCTGGATATTTCTTTGCAACCTTTTCCATGTCTTCTTGAATGGAAAAGCCTAGTCCAATAATAAGATCATTTCCTTCTTCAACTAATTGTTCTAGCCCTTTCTCATACGTTTCCGTATCTTTTAACTCACGATAATCAAATGAAATGCCAAGTTCATCTCGAGCTTTTTCAAGTCCCATAAAGCCCATATCTGAAAAGGATTGATCACCTAACCCTGCATCAGATAACATAATTCCAACCTTTAACTGGTCGTTTTCAGTAGTTTCTTCATCATTTGAACAAGCAGATAGAACTACTATACAAATAATAAAAGTTACTAAAAAGATAACTCTCTTCATTATAAACACCCCTACTTTTGTACCTTGTTTAATATTTGATTTTCAACTAAATTCGTATAAATTTACTATTTTATGCTCTATTAGTTTACAATACTATACTCACAATGAAAACATTGAAAATGTAAAAATAGTAATAAAAAAGATAAAATTCGCCATTAAGTGACACTTTCTAATATATATGTAAAAATAGTTTTAACTGGAAATAAAAAAGGAGCAAATGATCATGAGAGAATTATTCTATTATCAAGATTCCATGATGAAACAGTTTAAAGCTAATGTTGTACGGACAGGAATCGATGGAGAAAGACCGTTTATTGTCCTTTCTAATACGGCGTTTTATCCAACAGGTGGAGGGCAGCCCCATGATACAGGTTATATTGATGACCTTCGAGTAGTTGATGTAGAAAAAATAGGTGATGAAATCTTTCATTATATTGAAGGCAATTTCGATTGTCTTAATGATGAGGTCACAGGCATATTAGACTGGGATAGAAGATATGATCATATGCAGCAACATTGTGGTCAACATATTTTAACCGCCGCCTTTGTAGAATTGTTGAATATCCCAACAGTTAGTTTCCATTTAGGAAGTGAGCTTGTAACAATCGATCTAGCAACTGAACAATTAACTGACGAACAGCTTGCCCTTGTGGAAAAACGAGCAAATGAAATCATTTTAGAAAACCGTCCAATCGAAACTAAATGGATTACGAAAGAAGAACTTCCTAATTTCCCATTACGTAAAGACGTTTCCGTCGATGAAGATATACGCCTAGTCATTATCCCAGACTATGATTATAACGGATGTGGTGGCACTCACCCTACGTCTACGGGGCAAGTAAGCACCATTAAAATTATGGGGACCGAAAAAATGAAAAAGAATATTCGGGTATCCTTTGTTTGTGGGAATCGCGTGCTAAAACAACTCGCTATGCGAAAAAGTGTTTTATCGGATGTGGCAAGACAATTAAGTGTACCGGAAGAGACGGCAGCGACAGCACTAAAGAAAGTATTAAACGATGTAAAAGCGACCGAAAAAGCTTTAGAAGAGGCTCAAAATCATTTACTGGAATATGAAGCAAAAGAGCTCGTGGCAAACAGTGTAAATAACATTGTTGCTTGCACCTTCGAAAACCGTACTGTTCAAACATTACAAAAGCTTGGCCGCGCTGTAGTAAGTCAACATAGTGAATTAATTTGCCTTTTCGTTGCAAACAACGAAGATAAACTCCAATTTATTGCAGCCCGCGGAGCTGATGTAAAAAAGAGTATGAAGGAAATTTCCACTGCCATTTTACCGTTAATCAATGGGAAAGGTGGCGGAAATGACGGCTTTGTTCAAGGTGGCGGAGAAAAAGTCCTTTCAGCCCAAGAATTATTGAAAGAAATGAAACAAAATATATAAAGCAAATGGCGAGCTGTGACAGCTCGCCAATCTATATTCTTTCCTATATCGATTTAAGTTCAACTACTACAATTTCAGGTAAATTGAAAATACGGAATGGAAACCCACTATTTCCTAATCCACGACTAACATTCATAACTGTTTCGCCGCCTTCATAGGTTCCCGCTGTATATTTCGGGAAAAACCCTTGGCCAGGTGCAGCTAGTCCACCAATTCCCGGTATTCGTACTTGACCTCCATGAGCATGACCTGAAAAGACAAGATCTATATGATTCTCGACATATGTAGTAAATTGTTCAGGGCGATGGGCTAATAAAATCATTAAATTCTCTGGATTTACCGTCGACAACGCTTCGTTTAACATACTTTGCGTATCATGTCCATTTAACGGATCTTCAATTCCGGCAACAGAAATACTCTGTTCTTCCCTTTTAAGGGTTACAGAAGAATTGGCCATAACATGAACGCCCATTTCCTCCATAACATTATAAATTTCATCTACTTTATTCGTAGCTACTTCATGATTTCCAATGACATAATAAACTTCAGCAATTTGAACAAACTGACGGACAGCATCTAAACTTTGCTCTAAATCATAACGGTTGCTATCAATGACATCACCCGTAATAAAAATGACATCTGGATTTGACTTTTGTACTTTCTTCACTAAATTTTGCTGATTATCGCCAAAGACGGCATCGTGTAAATCTGATACTTGGGTAATTCGAAAACCATCAAAGTTTTCAGGAACTTCTTCCGACTCATATACATGTTCCGTTGTCACAATCCAATGGTTATTTATATATAAAAATAAATAGATTACGATAATAAATAAAAATAATTTTACAATTCTTTTCAAAACATTTCGCTCGATTCGTTAATAAGTTGATGTGAATAACTAATTCACCTTATCAATAATAGTAACATGGTTTGGAACATTCAAGTAGAGAATCGTTAAACCAATTATAGAACTGTCATTAAAATCACCTATTAACCCTTTACTAAAATACTGTTCTACTAGTTGGATAGAGGGATTAAATTTATAAAAAGAAAACTGTCGTTCGGCTCTATCATAAATAACGAGTTTATTATTTAATAACTCCATTTTTTGCTCATCCATCATGTTTGTTACATCAATGCTCTCATAAACAGATGGAATTTGGTAAGTTTTTGCATAAATTTTATTAGAGTTTGGATCATCTCTATATTTCACTAAAACTTCCACCCCGTTATACTGTCCTGACGATGTTTCAAGAATTAGTTCACTTGTTGGTAACTCGTAGGTTTTCTCATCAATTAAAAACTCTTCTTTTAACTCCTTCGCTGAATTTTGAGCGATGATTTCCCAAAACTTATTTTCCTCTTGTACCAATCGTTCCGTCTCAGTCTTTGATAGTAATCTCTTTTGTTCGTTATCCGAAATCGATAAGTACAACAAGGCAAGTAGTCCTAAAACTATGTAACAACTAATTCCTATAAATATTTTTTTAACTGTCCAAAAATTTTTCGTAAATTTCACTCCCTTTGAAACAACAACAAAAATAATACTAAGGGAGATGATTAGGAGAACGGGTAATAGGGCTACTAATGCTGTCATCTTCTATTTACCTCTTTTCTGCTGAGAATGAATATAGATGATACAAATAATAGGATACAAGTAAACAAAGCCTTTAACATAAACGATAAATAGCCTGTGTTAAAAAAGAAATTCACTAATAAAGCTTCTGGTTGTACATTTAATATCGCAGTAAATATTACAGCAAGTACAACCATTAAAATACCTAACCCTTTTGATAGTTTGAATATGGAACCTATTAAGTAACCAATTGAAGCTGCAAGTAATATAATAAAAAACGCCAGTCCGAAATGGACAAATTCAAAAAGTGTATATTCCTTCATTACAGCAATATTACCTACTACCTGAATTAATGCTATTAGAATATAAAGAGTCATGAAAGAAATAATTGTTGCGATGAAACTATACACAAAAAGTACTATGACATTTGCCAGACTAGCGGTATATCGAGTTGTTATTACAGCATAATCATCATGGCGATATCCATTTGTTTGCATTAATATGGCGATTACTAAAGCCCAAATACAGGAGAGAATTATGTAACTATCTAGCGTATAGTAATGAATGTTTATATTAACTTCATTAAATCCTCCCCCCATTGTAATATTTCCGCCTGAGAAGAGAATTGACACAGTAATTTGAATAAGAATTAATATAATAATAGACTGACTATACGCTTTCATTTTCCATTTAACCTGATTTAAGACGATTTGAGAAAATGAAATTTCATTTAAAGACATCATCTATTCCCCCTTTCCCTTTGCTTGTCATAAATTTGCATACCTCAGAAGCCGTTACTGGTTGAACTAGTATGTTCATCGTTTGTAATAACTTCTCATCAATTTTGTTACGCTCAACAACCACTTCATAGTGAAATAAATCTTCTTTTTCGAAAAATACTTCCATATCACTCGTGAGTTTTCTAATTAAATTTATATCTCCCCTTAAACGAACCAACATTTGCTGTACATCATCTAATGAAGCATGTAACTTAATTTGCCCATTATCGATCAATATAATTTCCTCAAGTAAATGTTCCATTTCATTTAAATGATGACTTGAGATAATTATTGTTCTCGGGTATGCAATATACTCCTTCAATATGGCCCGGTACATATCTGTACGAATAGACTCATCCATCCCGTTCATTGGTTCATCTAGTAATGAAATAGTACATCTCGAAGCAAGACCATAAATCAAATTGAACGTTGATTTTTGGCCTTTTGATAAATTATGATGAAAAGCATTTGTTGGGATATTCGCATAATCCAACAATCGTTTGGCAAGTTCGTGTTGCCAATTCGGATAAAAATCTTTTGCCATTTTGAAAATATCTAACACTGTAAATAGTGGAGGAAAGGTCATCCCTTCTTCAACAAACATAATATTGGAGGCGGTTTTTAAGTTATTAAAAGGGCACTCCCCAAACACTGTAATCTCCCCATTAGTTGGTTTAAGATGTCCCGCTAATAGTTTCAGTAATGTCGATTTTCCTGCACCATTTCGTCCGATTAAGCCACTCAATTTTCCTTTATTGATAGAACAAGTAAGTGAATGGAGAACCCTTTTATTCCGATATCTTTTTTCGACTTGATGGCAAATAATTTCAGGCACTCCGATCACCCTTCCCTTTGGATTTTTTTAATTAATTCAATTAATTCACTATCTGATACAAACAACCGTTTCGCTTCTTCCACTATCTCTTTTGCTAGATTCGAAAGCTTTTCATTATGTCTCTTAGATAGAATTAATTCCTTTGAACCCTCTTGAACGAACATTCCAAGACCTCTTTTCTTGTATAAAATTCCATTTTCAAGAAGTATTGCTAACCCCTTCCCCGCCGTTGCAGGGTTAATATTGAACATTTCAGCAAGCTGATATTGTGAAAATACTTTTCCATTCTCCAATAACTGATCAGCTATTATTTCATTTTCAATCCATTCTGCAATTTGGATATAAATCGGTGTATTACTTTCTTGTTTTAAATTCAAGTTTGCTCCTCCTTCTGAGTAGCGTTCATATGTTTATAACAATAGTACATTACTGTTGCGATGTACTATAATCTATAATGGATGTTTTTGTCAATAAATCCATTTAAATTCCATTAAAAATGAACACTCCTTTTTCACCTAAATATTTTTTATCCACAATTATTAGCCGAGCCATCCACTTATTACAGGTTCTCCACAGCTTTATCCTCAGTTACTCTATTTGTCCACATCACTATTTTTTAGTTCCACCGAAAATTGAAAAAAGTTATACACAAAATGAAAAAACCATTCACTTTTTATATAAAAGTGAATGGTTCCCTATGTGGATAACTTATTTTTCATTCTCTTTATTTAATTCATCTGGGGAAACAGTTAAACCCTCTCCACCGAATAAAAGGGGCTTTAATTCATCTTCTCCCGATCCTTCCGCTAAAGGTACATTCGCACGATAAGCCGCGCGACAAATTAAATGGCCCGCAACAGGGGATGTAATAAAAACGAAAATAATTCCTAATATCAACCGGACACTTACATAGCCATCAACTGTCCAAAAGTAAATAAATGCCCCTAATAAACAAGCTAGAACAGCAAATGTAGAACTTTTCGATGCTGCATGGGACCTTGTATAAACATCCGGTAATTTAATTAACCCTAAAGCGCTAATGACACTTACAACAGCACCAAATAATATGAGTAAAACCGCAACCCACTCAAGAATCTCCTTTCCGCTCAACGATGACACCCCTTTCGATATATTTCGAAAAGGCAATCGTCCCGATAAACGCTAAAATACCTAAAATTAAAATCGCCTCTAAAAATGCCGTCGTACTTAAAATAATCGAAACAACCGCAATGGATGAAATTAAATTCACTCCAATTGTATCTAAAGCGATCGCCCGGTCTGGCATTGTAGGTCCTACAATTACACGATAAAGTAATAATGCAATGGCCACCATAAAAAGTAATAACGCTAGTAAAAGTATTGTTTCTTTCATCTATCGAGTCACCTCCATAATTGCTTTTTCAAACTTACCAATTGATCGAATAACCGATTCCTTTGACTCTTCTATATCCATCGCATGAATATAGAACACATCTCCACTTTCCGAAACTTCCATCACGACTGATCCAGGTGTAAGGGTTAGAAGAAGGGCTAACGTTGTTACTTCCCATTCTCCCTTTAAATTCGTTTTATACGTAAAAATACCCGGCTTAATTTGTAATTTTGGAAATAATATTTGTCTCATCACTGAAAAGCTGGATATGATTAATTCTTTAATAAAGAGCAATATTAAATAAAGTACTTTAAACAATTTTCTTAAGTAAAATTGAGTACCAAAGAATCTATGCATCACATACAAAATACCGATCCCAACAATAAATCCAGTAAAGAAGGTCGTTAATTGAGGGGTTGGTTCATCGACTAATAAAAGCCATAATAGTGCAATGAATAAATTTAGTAAAAACTGTCCAAACATTTACCTCACCCCTTTAAAATCGCATCAATATAAATAGAAGGATTCATTAATGTTTCTGCTGCATCCTTCACATAGACCGCCAATGATTCGGCCCCCATACCAACATAGACAATGGATATAGCAAACAAAATGAAAGACCAATAGGCGCCTTTAGGAATTGGCTTTCTATCTTCAAAACTAATAGTAGTTTCACCAAAGAAGGATGCTAGGAATATTCGTAGTAATGAGTATAAAACGATAATACTCGAGGCAAAACCAAGGGCTAGTAAGATGTACGATCCAGCTTCAATTGCCCCTTGTCCGATTAACACTTTTCCGACGAATCCACTTAATGGAGGAATACCTGCTAATGCAAGCATAACTAAAAAGAAAATCCAACCGAAAATAGGGTAGTTTTTAATAAGTCCGTTCATTTTCTTTACAACAGACTCTCCTGTTAAATAAAACATCATTCCGACCAATAAGAATAATAAAGCTTTCGCTAACATGTCGTGAATTAAATAATAGATGGCCCCAGCTATCGCCGATTCAGTTCCTACAGCTAAACCTATTAAAATAAAACCGACACCGATAATGACGTTATATGTTGCAATCGTATATATATCACGACCCGACAATGCCCCCATACAGCCTGCTATTATAGTCACACCCGCCATAATCCCAATAATGACATGGGTTACATCCTGATTTAGTGGGAACATAAGAGTAAACGTACGAATAAGAGCATATATACCAACCTTCGTTAGGAGAGCTGCAAATAAAGCTTGAACTACAGTCGGTGGCACACTGTAGGAACCTGGTAACCAAAAGAACAAAAGTAATCCTGCTTTTAAACTAAAAACAATTAAAAAGAGAATTGATACTGTCGTAAGTAATGGGTCCTGTCCTGCCTCAGCAACACGCTGTGCAATATGGGCCATATTTAACGTCTTTACTGTTCCATATAAAAAGGCAAGGGCAACAAGAAACATCCATGATGCTACAACATTGATTAATACATATTTTAAAGACTCCCTTAGTTGTCTCTTTTCTCCACCAAGGGCTATCAATACATACGAGGCAAGCAACATTACTTCAAAGCACACAAATAAGTTAAAAATATCACCTGTTAAAAAGGAGCCATTTACCCCTGCAATTAAAAATAAAACAAAGGGATAAAAGAACATTTTTTCGTGGCGATCTCCAATTGTTGAAAACGCATAAAGGAGACAAATCGTCGTTACAACACTTGCGGTTAAAACGAGGATCATTGCAAAGGAATCAGCAACAAAAAGAATGCCGAATGGTGGTAACCATCCACTGAAGTCTAATCGTAATATCCCTTCTGTCTGAACAATATTTAATAAAATGAATGACAATACAGTAACAAACAACATCGTAATGAAACTAATAATTCGCTGGAGAATAATATGGTCCTTTAAAAACACGAGAACCACCGCAGTAATGATTGGAATTATTAGCGGTAATACAAGTAAATTATTCATCAGGCATTCCTCTCAATTCTTGCAAATCGTCCGAACCATTCGTTTTATAAGTCCGATAAGCCAAAACAAGGAGAAATGCGGTTGTTGCAAAACTTATCACAATAGCTGTTAATATTAAAGCTTGTGGCAAGGCATCGGTAAAAGGTCCCTCGGATTGACTAAGTAATGGGACATCTCCCTTTTTTAAACCACCTACTGTTAAAATAAGCAAATGAACAGCATGGGATAACAAGGCAGTCCCTAAAATGATTCGAATCATATTTCGAGAGAGGACTAAATAGGTCGCAACGGCGACGAGAATACCAATTAAAATCATCATTAAAGATTCCATTCTACTCATCCTCACTAATACTTAAAATAATCGTAACAAGCGTACCAATAACGGTTAAGGCAACACCTGCTTCAAAAATTGTTACAGTCGTTAAATGTTTTTCTCCCAATATAGGAAATGTAAAATACGCATCCGTTTGCGATAAAAAAGGTGCATCAAAAAAGATTGAACCAATTGCTGATCCAGTTGCTAATAATACTCCTAAACCAGCAACTTTCTTAAAATCGAAGGGCATTTTTTTATGCACGGTTTCCAAATCATACGTAATATATAGCAAGACAAGACCTGATCCTAGGACAAGTCCGCCAATAAATCCGCCCCCTGGTGCATTATGACCAGAAAAGAACAAATAAACACCAAGGGTCAAAATAATGAAAATAACGCCCTTTACAACCGTTCTTAAAATGACATCATTAATTTTCAATATCTACATCCCCTTTCTTCGCCTTTAGCTTAATGAGTGCGAAAACACCTAAGCCAGCTATAAAGAGAACGACTACTTCCAGCATCGTATCGAAGGCACGGAAATCCCCTAATATCGTATTAACTATATTTTTACCCCCAGCAAGGTTATATGAATCCTCGAAATAGGAGGAAATCGATTTGAACTTATCATAATTTACTACTGTTAATCCGATTAACGTAACCGTAGCTCCTACAAAAACAGAAATTAATCCATTAGATATTTTCACCCGTTTTGTAGATTGCTCAGGTTTTAACTCTGCAAGGAATTTAAAACAAATTAAATATAGTGCTGTTGTGACCGATTCAACAACAAGTTGAGTAAGCGCTAAATCCGGAGCTCTAAAAATAACAAAGAAAAAGGCTACGGAGTATCCAAGAACACCGTTTAATAAAACCGTCGTAATGCGAGACTTCGCAAACAAAATAGCTACTGCCGCAAAAATCATGACGAACACTAAAATTAATTCATAATTTTCGATGACAGCATCGTTAGTAGGATTCCATTCAAAGGTATCAAGGGCAATGAATGTGCCCGCAACAATTACGACAAAGCTCACATATATATAGACAAAGTAATGCGTTAAATGACCACTCATATATCGTTTTGTAAGACTTTCTGATACATTTTCACTCGATGTAATGACTTTTTCGTAAATCGCATTAAGTGTCCATTGTTTCGGGAATAGTCGGTAAATTTTAGACCAGTATTTTAAAAAACGGTACAAAATTATACCTAAAACTACTACTCCGAAAGTCATTAACAATTCTGTGTTAAATCCATGCCATGCAGAAATATGGGGTGTCATCTCTTCAGCAGATGGAAATGTTGGATAGACACTTAACATTGCAGGCTGTAAAATATATTCCCCTAAAAGATTTGGGAAGAAGAAAATCGCAATGACTAGACCAATTAAAATAAACGGAGGCAGTAACATTCCAAAGGGTGCTTCATGTGGATTTTTCTCTACGATATCTGGCTTCATTTTCCCTAAGAACGTTTTGCTTACGATAATGAGGCAGTAAACAAAGGTAAAAACACTAGCAAACCATGCTATAATCGGGATTAATAGACCAATATTTTGGATCGAGAAAATATTTAATTCTGTAATGTTCAGAACGGCTGCAAAGAACATCTCTTTACTTAAGAAACCATTAAACGGTGGCAATCCTGCCATAGAAAAACAACCGATTATAGCAATAGTGAACGTAAAAGGTAAAATGGTCATTAACCCACCTAAACGTCGTATATCCCTTGTACCGATTTCATGGTCAACGATTCCAACCATCATAAACAAAGCACCTTTAAAAGTTGAATGATTGATCAAGTGAAAAAGTGCAGCAAACGTTGCTTGAGTATAGATAACCGTTTCTGTAGAGTAGCCTAAATAGACCGCAACAGAACCTAACCCGAGCAAACTCATAATAAGGCCAAGCTGACTTACCGTTGAATAGGCTAATATAGCTTTTAAATCTACTTGTCGAACAGCATTAAAGGACCCCCAAAATAAGGTGAATAACCCTACACCGGTTATAGTCCAAAACCAAATCATTTCCCCACCAAATATCGGTGTAAAACGTGCTACTAAATAAATTCCCGCTTTAACCATCGTAGCGGAGTGTAGGTAGCTACTTACAGGGGTTGGCGCTTCCATCGCATCAGGGAGCCAAATATGGAATGGGAATTGGGCGGATTTTGTAAAGGCACCTAAAAGAACTAATAATAGCGCAGGAATAAACAATACATGCCCACTTATAGCATCTATACTATTTATAATTTCCCGAATACTAAATGTTCCCGACATAGCATACAACATTAAAAAACCAACCAACATGGCAACGCCGCCAGAAACAGTAATCGTCATCGATTTGCGCGCACCAGCTCTAGAAGCTTTCCGATGATGCCAGAAGGCAATTAATAAAAAGGATGAAACACTTGTTAACTCCCAAAATGCATATAAAACCATTAAATTATCTGAGAATACAACACCTAACATTGCTCCCATAAATAGTAATAAATAGCAATAAAAATGATGAAGGGATTCCTTCACTGATAAATAAAAAATGGAATACAAAATGACTAAACTTCCGACACCGGTTATTAATAAACTAAAGATTAAGCTTAAACCGTCTATGTAAGTCGTAAAATTTAGATGAAACGAGGGGATCCACTCATATGTATGTGAAAAAACTTCACCTTTTGCAACACGAGGGATATACGTAGTTAATAAAAGGAATAAACTAACAGGAATTATAAGGACGACCCAACCAATCACGTTTTTCCTCAGTCGCCTATAAAAAATGGGAATAAGTGCTGCCATAATAAACGGAGTTAGTATGATGGCAATATCAATTGTCACAAGCTAATACCTCCTACTTCTTTGTAACATAATGCAATTTAAAAAATTAGAATTAGTATATCTACTTGACTTCCAAAAATACTCACTTCATAATAATGTGTCATAAAGATAAAGCGATAATTTCCAATTTATACTATTTTGCAAAAATGTTAGTTTTAATAATTATTTGATAAAACGATAATAAACATTACTATTAAAAGTATACAGTAAGAATGGCATAAATGCACTTAATTCGCATTCACTTTAGCTTTTTTATACAGTTTTTCGCTAAAAAATAGCAAATTTTATATTTTGATAATGAACAAATTTTAAGAGGAGCAAACTACGATGAAGCATGTTAAAAGAACGGATGAAAGTATTTTAGTATGTGTATATTACGGACTTAATGGTGAGCGTCTTATTCGTAGAGGCCATAAACTTGCGACGTTACTTGATTGTCCACTCTATATATTGACAGTTGATACAAAACCCCTTGATGCGTTTGACGCTGAAAAATCTGGTTATATTGAAAGATGGACTGCACTAGCGGAAGAACTAGAAGTAGAGAAATTTATTATTAAAGATAACGAAAAACGTCCTATTCAAAAAATCATCGCTGAAGTTGCAAGGGAAAATAATGTAACACAAATCATTGTTGGGCAAAGTGCTCAAAGTAGATGGGAAGAAATTACAAAAGGATCCTTTTTAAATGTTTTACTAAAGGAAGTACCTTTCGTTGACTTCCATATCGTAGCCGTTAAGCGCCCTATCGAAGATGAAACCTCTGGAACCTTTGAAAAAGGCGTGCGTGCTTATGTCATTCAAGATCTTGAGAACTATAAAATCGTTTTTACATGCCCTAAGTTTCCATCCATTGAAGGCATTTTCTTTAAAGAAATTGGTACAGATTTTGATAATGGTATCTTTAAATTTTCCTTTGAAAATAGAATGCATGAAGTGAAAATAAAAGAAGGATTCGTAAGTAATCCTCACCTTATCCATTCCATTTATGGCATTTCCAAAAAGTAAATAGTTAAAACAGCATCCCAATGGTTAGAAATTTGCTAACTATTGCGATGCTGTTTTTGTTCTCCTTAGAAAAGTTTGCATATAGTTATTATCTTTCGCTCATCTTAATAAAAGAACGAAAGGAGTATTTATATGCATGCTTTTGAACATATTCATTTTTTTGAAATGATTTTACGATCTACTTTTGCCTTTGCTACTATTCTTATCGTTGCTCGGGTTATTGGAAAAAAACAATTAAGCCAATTAACCTTCTTCCATTACATTACAGGTATTACTATTGGGTCAATTGCAGCTGAAGTTTCTACCCAACATCGAACAGATTTTTGGGACGGATTTACTTCTTTAATATGGTGGGCACTCCTTACCCTTTTTATTAGTTTTATTTCATTAAAATCTTCTAAAATACGCGTATTAGTAGATGACCGACCAACTATTTTAATTCAAAATGGAACGATTATTAAAAGTGGCATGAAAAAAGCTCGACTCCATATAGATGAACTTAGTATGCTTTTAAGAGAACAAGGAATTTTCTCCTTTGATGAAGTGCATTATGCTGTATTTGAAACAAACGGAGAACTTAGTGTATTGAAAAAACCTGCCAATAGTGCAGCGACAAAACAAGATGTAAAAGCAGATGTTTCACTACCCGAACATATGCCTACAGAACTTATTTCAGATGGGAAAATTAATCAGAAAAATTTAGGTGAGTTGAATTTAACGGAGGAATGGTTATTTAATAAATTAAAAAAGAAAAACGTAAAAGATATTAAAGACGTTTATTTTGCCCAATATCTTGAAAATGGTTCCCTTTATATTAGCTTAAATAAACAGGCTGAAAAAAAGGAATCATAGTACGTTCTAAAATATTCATTTACATGGGGAAATATGAAACCAAATATAATAAAAGGTCGTCTCAACAAATGAGACGACCTTTTATTATAACCATTCTTTTATATCATCAAAATGAGGAAGTGCCGTTAAAGCACCTGGCTTTGTAGCAGCTAACGCTCCTAACTTATTGCCAAATTTCACACATTTAAATAAATCTTCTTCAGTTGTCGGCAAGCCATTAAAGTGGACAAAGCGTAATACACCGGCCATAAAGGCATCTCCAGATCCAGTTGTATCTACGGCATTTACTTTATCTGTTGGAACGTGAATCGTTTCACCATTTAACACGGCATATGCTCCGTTTGCCCCTATTGTAATTAATACAATCGGTACTAAATATTGGTTTAACTTTGCAATACCCTCATGTAAATCATTCGTTTCAGTTAAAAAGAATAATTCTTCATCTGTTAATTTAAGGATGTGGGCATCCTCAAAAAATGATGTAATCGTTTCACGACAAACTTCTTCACTACTCCAACGTAACGGACGGATGTTTGCATCGATGGCAATGATGGCACCTTTTTCTTTTGCCATTTCAACGCCCTTTCTTGTCGTCGCAAGAGCTGTTGGATGAAACATTGTACCGGAACAAACATTAAATACTGAAGCTCTTTTGAAAGCCTCTTCATTTAATTGCTCAGGTGTAACTTGTAAATCAGGTGTTTCGTCAACGTAATCTTTGAAAATACGTTCACATTCCGCTGTTAAATGCACGTATACGCCACTTACTCGCTTTTCCGGTAATATGATTGCGTAATCCAAATTGACGCCTTCTTTATCAAGTTCTGATTGAACAAATTGGGATGTATGATCATCACCTGTAATGGTAATTAAAGCTGACGGCGCTCCGATTCTACTAATTCCCGCTGCAACATTGACTGTTGCTCCACCTAAATATGTTGTAAACGATTTGTTCGTTATATCATCCGCTATAAAATCAACAAAAGCATCTCCGTATACTAATACGAAATCTTTATTTGACTCAACCATGAGTTGTTAGACCTCCGAATATTTGCTTTATTAAGGTTATCATAAAATGTACCCACATCGAAACTTTAAAACTATTCAGACAGTGAAAAGGTCATATCTTCCTTCAATAATTTGTTATAATTTTTCCATAGTATAGACTAAAGTTGGAATTTACAGGATTTTTATGGAAATCCCTTAAAAGGGAGGTCTCTATCCCCTATTAGTGGTAATATAATACAAAACTATTATTTTCGAGAGGTTCTTGAAATTTCATATCGGAATTTTAGACAATTACGCTCGAATCGTTTTATCATATGATGAAATGAACTAAATTGAAATTAGAATGTAGGTTATAACAGCATGAAATTACAACTATTTTATCCATTATCTATCGTCATAGCATCTAGTAGTTATGGCATATTATCTACCATTATTAAAGTGGCAATGGGTTATGGTTTCACTTCCCCCGAAGCAGTAACAAGCCAGTATTTTATGGGATTTTTATTAGCTTTACTCTTATTTAGTGTAACGCAACGAAGTTTACCAAAGTTAAACTTCTCAGGTTTTATTACAATTCTGTTAGCTGGTATTTTTACAGCGACAACAGGAATTGTTTATGGACATGCTTTAGAATACATAACAGCATCCCTTGCAGTCGTATTATTCTTCCAGTTCACGTGGATCGGCCTATTCATCGACTGTATTTTGCATAAAAGATGGCCAAACCGTTTTGAAACTAGTTCGTTATTATTTTTATTTTCAGGTACTATTTTAGCAGCCGGCGTTATGGATACAGATCTTTCTACAATCCCTTGGCAAGGATGGGTATATGGACTAATTGCAGCTACAAGTTTTGCGATATTTATTCAAATTAATTCTAGAAAAGTAGAAGGCATTACGACTGTCACTCGTACTCTCTTTATGTCCATTGTAGCTTTCCTTATGATTTGTATTTTTTCAGCACCTGAAGTAATTTGGAGTGGAAAATTATTTAACACAGAATTATGGATTTTTGGGATTGTGTTAGGGATTTTCGGCATTATTTTACCGATTTTCCTATTTTCCATTGCCGCGCCTAAAGTAGGTGGGGCACTTTCATCAATTTTAAGTGCAATGGAATTACCTGTAGCAGTCATTGCATCCGTTATTGTATTACATGAAACACTATCTATCCTACAAATTTCCGGTATTGTATTAGTACTTATTGGAATGATACTACCAACTGTCCTAGCCCAATTAAAAAATACAGCTTAACATTTAATAAGTATAAGTCATTTTCTTCTTACCTCTTATTAAAAATCGCACCTACCCTTAGGTTAACTTTTTAATATGAAATTAAGAATGGAAAGGTATTTTTGCGGAGGCGATTCTATGATGTTTCAAGATTATAAAAGCCGAATTAAAGAAATTGAGGGCAGTCAATTTCCTTCTAATAGTTATCGTCAAATGGTACTTCAACCAGCATACGATGAAGCGAAAAAGCATTTTTTAAGAGCAATGGTACACATACATATTGCTCATTTAAAAATGCTTGAAGAACAACAACTAATTACAGAAAATGAGGCAAAACAAATCGGGCAGGCTATCGCGAAGCTTGATTTGAATTACTTTGAACATCGAGATTACAATCCACAATTTGAAGATTTGTTTTTCCGCATAGAAAATAAATTAATTGAACTTGCCGGTGATGTGGCTGGTAATTTGCATATAGGTAGAAGTCGTAATGATATGGGGATTGCTATTTATCGCATGACATTACGAAAAAAATTACTCACTCTTATGAATGAATTGCTTGCTCTTCGCTCTTCTTTAATTGTCTTTGCAGAGGAGCATATCGATACTATTATGTTAGGCTACACACATACACAACAAGCACAGCCAACAACTTTTGCCCATTATTTAAAAGCTGTCATTGATCAGCTGACCCGCGATTTCAAACGGATGCAAGCAGCCTTTCAAACGATTAATCAAAGCAGTATGGGAGCAGCAGCCCTTACAACAACAGGATTTAAAATTAATCGTGAACGGATGAAAGAGTTACTTGGATTTGATGGAATAATTGAAAATGCATGGGACGCTGTTGCAGGGGCCGATTATATAGCAGAAGCAGCCAGCGTTGTGCAACTTGCTGCCTTGAATCTTGGGCGTACATCACAAGATTTCTTACAATGGGCAACCCAAGAATTTAACGCTTTTAGCCTAGCAAGCCCCTACGTCCAAGTAAGTTCCATTATGCCGCAAAAACGAAATCCAGTATCTATCGAACATACACGCTCTTTACTATCATCGGTTGTAGGCGATGCTTCAACTGTTTTACAAATGATTCATAATACACCTTTTGGAGATATTGTGGATACCGAGGATGATATGCAACCTTATCTATGGCGAGCTGTGGAAAAACTTCGTGGTATCTATAAACTATTTGGTAGTTTAGTTGTTACGATGGATGTAAATAAAGAAAAACTTCTAAAAAGGGCCGAAAATAGCTTTGCCAACGTAACGGAGTTGGCCGATTCCCTTGTTCGTTCTGAAAACATTTCGTTCAGACAATCCCATCGCATCGTTAGTAGTTGTGTGAAAACTTTATTAGAATCAAAAAAGGATTCTCTTCAAAGTTTAACTTGGGAATTAGCTAATGAAAAATCCATTGAAGTAACAGGAAAACCTTTAAAAATATCAAAAGAACAATTTTATAATGCATTAAAGCCCGATTTCTTCGTTAAAGTTCGTACATTAAAAGGCGGTCCAGCGCCAGCAACGATGCGAAACTCCCTTTTTCAAGCTCAAGCAGTTTCGCCTTTATTAGAACATTGGGTAAAAGAAAAGGATGAACAAATAGTACAATGTGAAGAGCAACTACAAAAGTTTTTAGAAGGTTGGAATAAAGAATGAAGGAATCAATCATTTTAGCTGTCGATGGTGGTGCAACGAAAACAACTTTAACGATACGATCTGAAAAAGGGGAAAATTTTTTTGAACAAACCACAACCGGTTCCAACTACCAAACGATAGGAGAAAATGGTGCCATACAAGTATTGAGCGAGCTACTTTCTAAAGCCTACCATTCTACAAATTTAAAACAAATTCATTTGGCTGCCTTTGCCATTGCTGGAATGGATACTGAATTAGATTTTAAGATAATTAATAGGATTATACAGCATAGCATAGAAAAGTCCTCGTTTAATGTGGCGAACATGATTGTAGAAAATGATGTCCACGCCGCATTACTGGGTTTAGTAGGGAATCACCCTGGGGCATTGCTTATTTCGGGAACTGGCTCTATTGCCTTTGCTACTAATGGAAATGGGAAGATTGTTCGCACAGGCGGATGGGGACACCGCGCAAGTGATGAAGGCAGTGGTTACTGGATTGGCCAAAAAATATTAAATACCCTTTTTCGTATAGAGGACGGCCTACTTGCTGGACCAACCATCTTGCAACATCTTGTTTTTGAAAAACTACAAATTACAACGATGGAAGAGCTGATGGCATGGCTCTACCACCCTCATTATACAAATGCTCAAACAGCTAGCATTAGCTCAATCTTGCCAAAGGCCGTTTCCCTAGGTGATGAGCATGCTATAACAATTGCTCAAAATGCAGCCTATGAACTCTATTTGTTAGCAAAAGCGACTTTATGTAAAATCCATTATGAAAATGAAACATTCCCATTCTATTTAAATGGTGGCGTTTTAAAACACCATCCAATGATTTTAAAGCGGTTCAAGCAATTAATTTACCAATCCTTCCCCTCTATTTCGATTGAACTATGTACCGAAGAACCGATTGAATATGTTGTAAAAAGAGCCCTTCATTATGTAAATCCTGAGTAGTGACGATACTATTCAGGATTTTTATTTTTAAATTTGATGTTAACAGTTTTAATCTATGAATCTAACTGATCAACAAATACTTCAATTTTGTAACCTGCCATACCACTGGAATCTAGTTGCTCTTTAAAGAAATTATAAGTGTCTTCTTTATGTTGAATAGTATCTATTCTTACTGTTAAAGTCCGTTCTTCAATGGCTCCCCCCATCGCATGTAAGCCAAACTTAGTTGCCGCTTCATCAAATAACGAATCATTCAAAACCTCTTCTATCCCTAGTTCTTTTACACTCGATTTCATTTCAGATTGAATAAAGATTACTAGTATCATTACTAATAAAAAACCAAATCCAATTACTTTCTTCAAAAAATCATCCCATCCTTCAGAAAATTCTCTATCATAAAATGCTCTAATATTTCCGTTTTAATAAATTATTTAAATTCTCTTTCACCCTATTCCATTCTTCATCAAGAATGCTATAAAACACATTGTTGTGCATCGTACCATCACCTTTCATACGATGTTTGCGAAAGATTCCTTCCTTTGTAGCCCCTATTCGTTTTATCGCCTTTTGCGAACGTTCATTTTGTCCGCTAACTGAAAATTGAACCCGTATGACTTGTAACTCTTCAAAACAATATTGAAGCATAAAAACTTACATTCAGTATTTGCCCCCGTTCTCCAAAATGAAGGGGAAAGCCACGTCCAACCAATTTCTACACTTCGATTAACTAAATCTATGTCTCCAATTCGAGTAGTTCCAATTACTTTTCCGCAAACTTTATCTTTAATGATGAAAGGGATTTGTTTACCTTCTTCTTTATTTTGAATAGCCGCCATAAAAATTGGCTCAAAATCATCAATTGTTTTAACTTCTCGCCAAGTATATTTCCATACTTCCGGACTTTTTAATGCTTCAAATAACGAATCTTTATATTTCATTTCAAGGGGAATAAGAACAATTGAATTACCTTCTAATAATATTTCAGTCTCTATTTTCATTTTAGTATGGATTTCCTTTATCGCGAAAATAGTCTCACATTGTACTTATTCAATTAAAAAAGAATTATCCTTCCGGATTCTTCCCCCCCTTCGATAAACCCTATATCCGAAAGGTTTTTTAGTTCTCTTATATATTTATAGTTCTTATAAAGTTTATTTCTTACTAAAATAGACAAATTTTTAGTGCAATTCTGAAAATTTCTTTGTATTATAGTAATAATTTTATATTTC
Organism: Lysinibacillus halotolerans; assembly: GCF_003711845.1. Lineage (GTDB taxonomy): Bacteria > Bacillota > Bacilli > Bacillales_A > Planococcaceae > Ureibacillus > Ureibacillus halotolerans. The sequence goes on along the minus strand of NZ_RHLQ01000033.1, from coordinate 14,724 downwards.
TTTATTAGGAGGATTTTACTGTGAAGAATTCAATTAGATGGAGAATTATATCCATAGTCCTAGTCATCATCATTTTAGGGTTGGGGACATTGTCTACCATTAGTTCTGTTTTAATTACTTCCAAAACCGAAGATAGTATGGTAGATCAAAGTGAAGTAGTAGTTAATGGGCTTTCTTCAACTATTACAACATTTTTATCAACTTACGAGAAAAGTATATTAAAATTAGCTTCTTCTCCAGACGTACAAAATTTCCATTTCAACTCTAAGGTATATAACGACAGTGCCGATCGTCTATATCGTTCAGATTTAGCTGACTATTTATCAATCTATGATGCGGCATCAGGTATCTACTTTACTGATGGGGAATACACAATTATTGAACCCCATTTTGACGGTATAGCAGATTTAGATATTCAATCCCGTCCTTGGTATACTAATGCCGTTCAACATCCAGATCAATTTGTATGGTCATCTCCTTACATTGATAGTGTTTCTGGTGAGTATGCGATTACAGGTTCAGTTGCTGTTAAAAATGGAGATGAAGTTATAGGTGTTTTAGGTGTAGATATTTTATTATCCCAACTGACGGATATGTTATCAACTATCGAACTAGGGTATAATGGCTACCCTTTCATTCTAGATAATACTGGTGTAGCAATCGTTCACCCTACAAAAATGGGAGAAAACTTAAGCGAAGAAAAGTTTGTTCAATCGATTCAATCGGATAAAAAAGAGACAAACAATTTACATAGTTCAATTGATGGAAAAGAGTCAATTACTGTTTACAGTAAAATACCAGAGGTTGGTTGGACTGTAGCAGCAGTTTATGAAAAAGATGATATTCATGCACTATCGAATAGTCTTCAAAAAGTGATTATCATTGTGGCTGTTGCCATCGTAATCGTCACTTTAGTCGTGTTATACTTCTTCATTTCTCGTACTATAAAACCTATCCATCAATTAGGTAACCTAATGGAAGAAGTATCAAAAGGTGATCTATCTGTCAATATCGATATAAAATCGAAGGATGAAATTGGTGTCTTGTCGCAACACTTTAATTCCATGATTAAAAATATGAAAAACATTATTCAAGTGATTCAAGAGTCATCGAGCCATGTTGAAGAACAATCCCAACATTTAAGTGCCCTAGCTGAAGAAACGAGCGCTTCCAGTATGGAAGTATCAAAAGCTGTTAATGACATTGCAATCGGTGCTACGACTTCATCGGAAAATGCGGATTTAGTAACAGAAACAACAAGTCAATTAGGTGAAAAAATAAATGGTATGAAGATTCAAACAAACTCACTCCATGATATTGCAAACGAAGCTGACCAATTAAATATTATCGGTCATGAAAAAATGAGAAACTTACTCGGCTCCTTTGATCACTCGAAATCTGAATTAACGAATATGGTTTATGCAATTAATAATCTAGAAAATAAAGTGGCTGCAATAGGCACGGTGATGAACACAATCTCTGAGATTTCAGCTCAAACAAATTTACTTGCCTTAAATGCAAGTATAGAAGCTGTCCGGGCAGGTGAACATGGCAAAGGCTTTGCTGTTGTGGCAGAGGAAGTTAGAAAATTAGCCGAACAATCGGCAGCCGCAACGGAACAAGTTAAATCAACGATTCATGAATTACAATCAGAATCCCTTCAAGTAACACAACAAATGGAAGGGATTCAAAACACATTCGATAAGCAAGGAATCGTTGTAGAAGACACAGGTTCCCTATTTAAAAACCTTTCTTCTCTTATTGAGAATATGGAGAGCACCTTTAAAAATGTGATTTCTGAAATGGAAGGAATTATCAACTATAAAGATCGAGTAGTACAAACGATTGAGGAAATGTCACTGACAGCCCAATCTACTGCGGCTGCATGTGAAGAAGTAAGTGCCTCTAGCGACGAACAACTTACTGCTATTCAATCTGTTGCAAAAGCTTCTGAGCAACTAAATCACTTAAGCACCGAATTAGCGACTACAATTAGTCAATTTAAAATAGATTAGAGTTTTTTTCTGTTTAGCTAAGTAAATAAGGAAACCAAGGAATGTTATACATCCTTGGTTTTCTCATTGTGTATGTTTTATTGTTTATGAATTATTGGATAGTAAATAGAAGCGTTTCCATTAGAACTTCTCTTTTATAGGTCTAAAGAAATATTTTAACAGAGGTATAACAAACCATCTATTGACATAAATTAACACTCGATGTATAGGTAATAATATATACATTTAAATATGCAAATAAGATACTCTTTTTTAAAAGAGACTAATTTTGTTTTCATTTAAAGGAAAGAAGGGACTTATGATTAAGAAAAAGAATCAAACGATGACCCAGATTGCTCTAGGAATAGTGGTAATGTCTATTGTAGTGACATTGTTAGGGCAGTATACAGACACATTTAAAATGTCTGAAAGTTCAATATGCGGTCTGGGGTTATTAACAAACAGCACTATTCACAATTTAGGAATTATTATTTTAGTTGCTATTCCTACCCTCCTCTGTATAACATCTTTAATCTTATACAAGTTAAGTGGTGGTCTTCACAAATCCATCCCACTGTTCAACACGTTAACATTAACCTTTGGAAGCATTGCGTTAATTTCTGGTTCAGGTGGAATGTCGGAATTCCATTTTTCTATCTTTATGGTAGTTGCAACTTTAGCCTACTATCAGAAAATTTACCTTGTAATCGTAATGACAGTCATTTTTACGCTTCAGCATATCATCGGATTACTGTTTGCTCCTCTTTTTGTATTTGGAGTAATAGAGTATCCACTAACAATGGTAATCGTACACGCAGTATTTTTAGTTTTAACTTCCGGTGTAGTCATATGGCAAATCTATAACTCTCAAAAATATGAAAAAGAAGTTGAAATCGAAAAGGAACGCCAAAAACAAAATGTAACCCAAAGTATCATTCAACGTATTTCTTCAACAATGACAAGTTTAGCAGAAACATCTAAACAACTCGTTTCGGAAAATGAACAAACATTAGGAATAAGTCACAATGTAGCGAACTACGTTAACGAAGTTTCTGATGGTGCCAAACTGCAACTCAATAAATATAAAGAAAATGTGGTGAGGGTATCCGAAGTAAGAAAATTAGTTGAAGATATAGAAAATCTATCTTTAGAAGTAGATAAAGCGAGTGCAGACTCTTCATTACAAGCAAAAGACGGGTCCCATTCGATTGCTAATCTAAATCAACAAATGTCCAAAACAAATGACACTATCGATGAATCCGTAAAAATTATTAATGATTTACATCATCATTCGAAAACCATTAGTCAAATACTAACAATGATTTCTGAAATCGCAGAACAAACAAACTTTTTATCGTTAAATGCATCCATTGAATCGGCTAGAGCTGGAGAACACGGTAAAGGATTTGCTGTCGTTGCCAATGAAGTTCGTAAGTTGGCTGATCAATCTAAACAATCGACAAATAAAATAAAAGAAATCGTCTCCGTTTTATCTTCCGGCATTAATCATACGGTGACGAAAATGGCTGAAGTAAAAGAAGGATTCAAGATAGGCGTTCAATATTTAAAAGAAGCAGATCAATCCTTCAAAGGAATCATCCATTCTACAATCGATGTAGAAGAAAAAGTAAAGGGCGTAACCGTTGCAATAACTGATATTAGTAAACGAGTGAATGACATTTCTGACTCGATATTAGAAGGAATGGACCTTGCCACATCAGCTTCCCAAAATACCGGCAATGTAGTAAGAAGCTCAAATGAACAATTAACCTATATTAATGAAGTAGCTCATATTGCACAAATTTTAAAAGACTTAACTAACGAGTTAGAGGAAGTAATCGAAACTTTAAAAGTTTAGGAGTAGCACCCTTTTAATTATTAATCAGCCAGAATACCCCTGGCTGACCTCCTCTTATAAGTTTCTTCACATGTCATGAATAAAGGATTGTACCCTATCTAAACCCGAAATAATTTACTTAAATTTGGATTGACTAAAATAAATAAGAAGGCAACCTATAGGCGCCTTCTCTATTTTATAACTCCAATTTTTTCAAGCCTTCCTCTGTAGAGAAATATAAATATCCATCTTCTACAAATAAATTATCGACTTCTCCCCGATATAAAGTAGATTCATCCGAGCCGTCCGTTCGGATTTTCGTTAAATAGGCGCCATTGGAATAATTACTAAAATATATCCATTCACCAGCTCCTACAATGTATTGGGCACGGCTATTTGTTAATGGCGCCGTCTCACCAGTATTTAAATCCATTCGATACAACAAATTATTGTCATCTACATTACTATAATAGATAACCCCATCCTGCTCATAGGCGTGATCGATTTGTGCCATAAACTCAAACTTGGAACTTTTCGCTTCTGGGTAATCGGAGTGGATCCATGTATGGTCAAGCTTTAATTTATCATCATTCACTAAAAAATACTCGTAACGGACGATATTTTTCCGGTCTGGTGTCGGGTCATTCCACGTTGTATCAAGGTGGTACCATTCACCATCAACCTTTACTAAATTCCATGCATGTCCTCCAGTATATACTTCACCGACAACATATTTTGTTTCAACACCTAATGCTTGTAGCATTTTTAAAGCTAGCAGCGCATACCCTTGGCAAACTCCTTTATTTTCTTGTATTACTGCGTATGCACTATGGGGACTGGCTGCCGTGTTTGTACTATATTCCGTATTTTTTACAATATAATCATTAACAAATTTCACCTTTTGGAAATCCGACATTGATTCCGCATCCACGGTTGAAAGAATGCTTGCTACTTTTTCATTTACAACGTCCTCTTGGGCTGGATTTGTTAAATACGTTTGATGCACCTTTATCTTAGCATCAAGGCTGCTATATTCATATTCGATTGTGCGCTCAGCCAAATGGCCAAAAATATATTGATCACGACTTGCTGCATCATCGATTGCTTTTTGAATAATGTTTTCAATATCTGCTGTACTACCAACATAGTGAATTTCAAAATTCGTTTCCCAACGGCTTAAGTAATAATAGAAACTATCAGCTAACTCTTCCGTCGTTTGAACACTATTAGGCAATTCAACGTCTACCGTAGTTAGTGCATTGGCCGCTGTATTTACAAGGGTTTCTTTCGCAGAAGAAACAGAAGATAAAACTTCAAAACTTGCATCTTCAATTTTCACTTCATGATTATTTAAAAATTGCATCACATCGTCGTACCATTGGGAGCCGAAATCATATATCGGCTTAATCAGTACGATGGCAATGACGAGAAATGTTATTCGTTTTAACAAAGTACAATCACCTCTACATGATTTCAACTTCCTGGCATTACGAAATGTTAGATTTCATATTCAATACTTGGTTCGTATTTTTCGCCAAAAATGTTCTTTAATAGTTCATGGGCTTCTTCTTTCATTTCATCTGTAATGGAAGAATAAATAACGGAAATCGCTTTTGTAATAATGACAATATCGTCAGCCAAACCTACAGTTGGTAAAATATCTGCAATAAGGTCAATAGGTAAGATAAAGTATCCAAGCACTCCTAAAATCATCAGTTTATGCTCTTTAGGCATATCCGGACTTTTCAAAGCACAATATAATATGGCAACACCGTATAAAACTCTAAAGCCTAAATTCATACCGTACTTTTTAACTTTATTCAAAAATTTATTTGGTGAATAGTATTTTTCTTTTCCTCTAATGGTTGTTTCTAACTGTAAGTTTTCCTCCAATTTAACTTCCTCCTCTAAAAACGATAACCTATTGTTTTTCCATAGTACTATCATTACCAATTAATTAAAAAAGTACTACATAAAAGAATACTCCCTATAAAAAATAGTAGTTCCTTTTGTAGTACTAATCAGTTAGTACGAAAAATCTTTTAAAGTCTATTACTTGGAATCATTATAGGATCCTTTTAAAAGGAAGGAATGCTTACATATCTATTATAGTATCTTGTCCAAGGAGTGTAAAAGATTGTTCCCTAAAGAACAAACTCTCTAATTAAACAAGCTTTTTCGACGTGTTTTGCTAAACAATTTCAACCGGGATGTGTTGGAAAGTCCTCACATTAAATAACCCCGTATCCGTTAATTTTAGCTCAGGAATAACTGGCAAACTTAAGAAAGATAAAGTTAAAAAGAAGTGAAAGTGTAAATCTGAATGAATGTCGTGAAGTGCCTTATGTATATCCTCCAGCTTCTTCACAGCTTCTTCTGCATTTAATGAAGTCATAAGACCAGCTATAGGTAATGCAAGGGACCCGATTACTTCCCCCTCATCTACTACAACAAGCCCACCTTGCATCGCCTGTAATGCTTCAAGGGCTACAAGCATATCTTGATCATTTGTCCCAACAACAATTGCGTTATGAGAATCATGGGCAACTGTAGTCGCTACTGCTCCCTTTTGCAAACCGAACCCATGAACAATTGCTAATCCTTTTGTACCGAGAGAATGATGACGCTCGATGACTGCAATTTTTAATAAGTCCTTTTCAATAGAAGGAACAAAATAACCATTTTCAATATCTACTTCTTTTTCAATATGCTTCGTTATAATTTGATTTGGTATAATTTCGATAACATTTGCTCTATTTCCTTTACTAAATGTTATGGCCAAATCTTTTTCAGTTAGTTTTGGAATATGGACGGATTGGAGAATTGTTTGACCGACCGTTGTTTTCTTTTTTTCCTTCTGGAATGCTTTACCTTTTTCGGCAACCTTCTCTCCATTTTTCCATACCGTAGCAATTTCCATCGTTTGTAAATCCTCTAGCATGACAAGGTCAGCAACATATCCTTCTGCAATAGCCCCTCTATCATAGAGGCGGTAACACTCTGCTGCATTTAATGTGGCAATTTGAATTGCTTGTAGTGGGGTCATACCCTGTTTAATCGCAAGGGACACGGCAAAATTAATACTGCCCTCTTCCATTAGTTCATCCAAATGTTTATCATCTGTACAAAAGGCAAAACGTCGCGCATTGGCAGGTGTGACAGCTGGCAATAAATCCACTAAATTTTTTGCAGCCGAACCTTCTCTCATCAGTACATACATACCTTGTTTAATTCGTTCCCGTGCTTCTGCTGCCGTTACACATTCATGATCTGTTTGAATACCTGCAGCGCGATAGCCTCGAAGTTGTTCTCTATTTAAGCCAGCTCCATGGCCATCAATAAGTTTATTTGCCTTTTGAACAAGGCTTAACTTATCTAGCATGTCCGAATCCGTTTCTAGAACGGCCGGAAAGTCCATTACTTCTGCAAGGCCAAGGACTCGTCCATGTTTTAAAAAGGATGCTAAATCGTTTGCTTTCATGACCGCTCCAGAATTTTCAAAAGAAGTACTTGGAACACTGGAAGGCAACATGAAATAAATGTCCATTTTCGCATTTTCTGCATCTTCTAACATGTATTCCATTCCTTTAGATCCTGAAACATTGACGATTTCGTGAGGATCAGTAATAACAGAAGTAATACCATGGGGTAATAAAATTTCGCTGAATTGGGATGGAGTTAACATTGAAGATTCAATATGAATGTGTGCATCGATTAATCCAGGAATTACGTATTTCCCTTCTGCGTCTTCTATAACGGATGCTGTAAACTCGTCTTTCTCATCAAGGGCTATAATTTTCCCCTCTGCTACAACGATATTTGCCCTTCTCCAACATAGAGAAAAGACATCTGCAACATAAGCATTTTTTAAAATAAAATCTGCTTCCATTTTCTTTTGGGATATTTGAATGGATTTTTTTATCGTTTGGTCGCTCATTTTAACAGCCCTTTCCCTATGGAATTGTTTATTCCTACTATCATACAATATATTTTTATAAATTTCGTAATATAACTGTCAAAGAAATGAAAAATCCCTTTGAACATATTCCGCGTTCAAAGAGATTTCTATTTTTATAATTCATGTCGAGGCACTGCTACCCAATGACTTGGAACTATTTCTTTTAATACAGTATTTTGGACATCGTATTTATTTGCACTCGACTCTTTATCTAAAAGACGCTTCTTTTTCTTTTCAATACCTGGGTCCGGAATCGGTATCGATTGTAAAAGGCTCTTTGTATAAGGATGCTGTGGATTCGAATACAATTCTTCACTTTCTGCCAACTCTACAATTTTCCCACCATACATAACCGCCACTCGGTCGCTGATATGTTTGACCATCGACAAATCATGGGCAATAAATAAATAAGTTAATCCTAATCGATGTTGTAAATCTTTTAATAAATCGACAATTTGCTTCTGAATCGATACATCGAGGGCAGATAGTGGTTCATCGCAGACGATAAAGTCTGGCTCCACTGCTAAAGCTCTAGCAATCCCAATACGTTGTCGTTGACCACCGGAAAACTCATGGGGATAACGGCTAGCATGCGCTTTATTTAAACCTACTAATTCAAGCAACTCCTCTACCCGTGCTCTCCGCTCTTCTTTATTTTTCACAAGCCCATGAAGATCTAACGCTTCTCCTATAATATCCAACACTTTTTTCCGTGGGTTTAAGGAAGAGTAAGGGTCTTGGAAAATAATTTGCATATGTCTTCTCATTGTTTTTAATTGTTTTTTTGACAAACGTGTAATCGGAATTCCTTTATATAAAACATCTCCATCTGTCGGTTCATGCAATTGCAGAATAGTACGCCCTGTTGTTGATTTTCCAGAACCGGATTCTCCTACTAACCCCAACGTTTCCCCAGGATAAATTTCAAAGGATAAATCATCTACCGCTTTTAATATTTCTCCTTGGCCAAGATCAAAATGTTTTTTTAATGATTGTATTTCGAGAAGAGGCTTAGATAAATTAAAGTCCATATTATTTAAAGGTGCTTTTTTTGGTTCCTTTTTTTCATGGAGTTTTGGAAGTGCATTCAATAAACGTTGTGTATAGGGATGTTGAGGATTGTTGAAAATTTCTTCCGTCGTTCCCTCTTCAACAATTTCTCCTTCCTTCATTACAATCACTCGGTCGCACATTCCAGCTACTACACCTAAATCATGAGTAATTAAAATAATAGATGTGCCTAAACGCTCCTGCATACTTTTCATTAGTGATAAGATTTGCGCTTGGATTGTAACGTCTAATGCGGTTGTTGGTTCATCTGCAATAAGCAATGAAGGATTACATGCTAATGCCATCGCAATCATTGCCCGTTGTCTCATCCCCCCAGAAAACTCATGAGGATATTGTGTGTAGCGTTTTTCACTATTTTTAATTCCTACTAGCTCTAACAATTCAATTGTTTTTTTATATGCTTCATTTTTAGAGACTTGTTGGTGTTTTTTTAAACTTTCTGAAATTTGTTCGCCGATTCGAATAGTTGGGTTTAAAGACGTCATCGGGTCTTGAAAAATCATACTAATATGTTGACCTCGAACAGATTCCATTTCCTTTTCGGACTGTTCAACTAAATTTTTTCCTCGGAAATGGATTTCACCAGACTTTAAGAAACTAGGTGGGGATGGAAGTAAGCGCATAATAGAGCGGGCCGTAACACTTTTTCCACTTCCAGACTCACCTACGATTCCGACTGTCTCCCCTTTATTGACATGAAAACTTACACCTTTAACCGCTTCAAACTCCTTATCGTCGACGATAAATGAAACACGGAGGTTATTCACCTCTAATATTGTATTGTTCATTTTTATCATCCTTTATAAAAATAAATTTTATTGACAATCATTTACTCATATCATACTATACCACTAGGAATAGTTTAATATGGTAATTCGTTTATTTCAAGATAAAGATATTTATATTCTTCGAGAAAGGAGGACTTCAATGAATCAAAAGGGAATTACCCATTCTTCCAAAACAACATCCATTTTTGACAGTACCTTTAAAAAACTATCGAATAGAAGAAGCTATTTGATGCTTTTATTTATACTCGGGCTGCCAGTACATATCGTAACGTTCATCCTATTCCATTTGAAAAAAGAACAATACCAACAGCCTTACAGAAAAGCTTATGAAATCAGTAAACAGGAAATTGTTTCTAAGGGACACGTTGAAGCATGGAAGCAACAATTTTTGGAACAGGAAAATAGAAAAGCTTCCTTCTTTCATGAATCTTTATCAAAGGAACAAATAAATAAAAACGTTGATCTGCTTGTACAAGAGAAGCTTCAAAAAGAAGTAGAAAAACAAGTGGACTTATTAGGATTAGAGGAATATACGTATCAAAATTTCTTTATCCATCTCTTACAAAATAAAAAATTTTTAATTGTTTCTGCTATACCTGGGCTATTGATGTATAGTTTTTTACTTCTTTATAGTAATCCGTTCGTACAATTCATTTTTGAACGGGTCATCCAAACTCTTTTCGTTATATTAGGTGTAGCAACACTTGTTTTTACGATTCTTTATATTTCACCATTAGATCCGGCTCGAAATATTCTTGGAGTCGAAGCAACTCCAGAACAAATTGAAAACTTTAATCAACTTTATGGCTTAGATCAACCTTATTTCGTTCAATTATGGCATTCCCTTTCTGGACTATTTACTTTCGACTTAGGAACTTCCTTTGCAGGAAAAGAAGATATTATGGCTAGTATTGCAAATAAGTTTCCTGTCACACTCGAAATTGCTGTATTTTCACTTTTGATGTCCATTATCATTGCCATACCAGTTGGCATCATTTCAGCTATCCGTCCAAACTCATTTTTAGACTATTCTTTTATGATTTTGGCGCTAATTGGGCTTTCCATCCCTGCTTTTTGGCAAGGATTGATATTTATTTTAACGTTCTCTTTAGAGCTTAATTGGTTCCCTGCAACGTATAATCCACAAAACTGGTTATCACTCGTATTGCCAGTCGTTGTTCTTGGAACATCCTTAACAGCGTCCATCGCTCGAATGACGCGTTCTTCAATGCTAGAAGTCATACATGAAGATTACATTATTACAGCAAAAGCAAAGGGATTAAATGAACGAAAAGTCGTTTTCCAACATGCGATTCGAAATGCGATGATTCCGATTATTACTGTTATTGGGCTCTTGTTTGGAGGAATGCTAGGCGGTGCTTCCGTAACAGAGAAAGTCTTTAATATTAGTGGGATTGGAAGCTATATCGTTGATAAACAATTCATCCCAGACATCCCTGCCATTTTAGGTGGTGTTGTTTATATCGCTATTACGATATCCATCGTTAACTTAATCATTGACATTACTTATGCATTCTTTGATCCACGAATTCGCTCAAAAATGAAAAAGGAGGGGTAATGTGAAGGTCATCTCAAATGTAAAACTGCTTTTAAAAATAACACAGGAATATGGAAATGCTCATTTTACATTATCCTTTTCTGCTATTTTTTCATTCTTGTTTTTTCTTTACAGTTTTAATTTTAATAGCCAAACCGTTCGACCTATCGTTTTAACTCTATTCCTTATTTATCTCTTAACCACTTTATATGTTTGGTTTATTTCGAAACAGATAAAAAGAGACTTAGCAACTAGTAGAGAAATTCAAAAGCGTACCCGATTACTCGGTATCCCTTTAATATTCACGATACTGGTAGGGAATATTTTTTCGAGTAGCTACGGATTTACCCTTATCACAAAAAATAAGACGCCGGAATATATTTTCGCCATTTACGCTTTTTTAACTCAAATTCTGATTATTGGCATTTCCGCTCTTAATCTATTTAAACCTTATGTCGTTGATTCATTTTTATTAGCTATCAGTCTATTTATTGCTCTAACGATTTTCTATGGATTTATGCTTGTACTCGTTGCCAACCTTGTAAGTTCAACCTTTGCCCCTAAATGGATGTTACCTATTGGGATTGTTCTATTATTCCCATTATTAACTGGGAACTTATTTTCCTTTCTATTAGGAATTGGACTAATCAAAAAAGCACGTAATAAAGATGCTTCTTCCATTGAAAAATGGCAAAAAATGTGGCGAAAAATTTTAAGTAATTCTATGGCTGTATTTGGTCTGTTTTTTATTATTTTTATGTTTTCATTATCCGTTATAAGTCCTTGGACCTTTGACTATGATTTTGCAACTGAAAATAATTATAGTGCTATTTTGCAAACACCCACCCTTGAATATCCCCTTGGAACTGATGACTTCGGTCGTGATTTATTTTCAAGGATTGTATTTGGGGCCCAAATTTCATTAATTGTTGGTTTTTCCGCTACCGTTATTCCAGCTGTTATTGGAGGAACACTTGGCGCACTTTCAGGTTATTATGGCAAGAAAACGGATAACATCATCATGCGTTTGTTAGATATTTTATATGCTATCCCTGGAATTTTATTAGCGATTGCCATTATCGCTGCGTTCGGTGCAAATACTGTGAATTTAATTATCGCCCTTAGCGTTGGTTCGATCCCTACTTATGCACGTACAATGCGTGCAACCGTGATGCAAATCTCTAACTATGAGTTTGTAGAATCCGCTAGAGCGTTAGGAGCCTCCGATAGTTCGATTATTTTTAAACATATCGTACCTAACTCGTTAGCACCGATGATTGTAAAAGCAACTTTAACAATAGGTGGAGCTGTCATTTCAACAAGCAGCTTAAGTTTCCTCGGCTTAGGAGTAGAACCACATATTCCCGAATGGGGGAATATTTTAAAAATCGGTAGCACTTACCTTGAAACCCATTCATATTTAGCAATTTCCCCTGGGGTTTGCATTATGTTACTCGTACTATCATTTAACTTCTTTGGTGATGGTTTACGTGATGCATTAGACCCTAAAACAAATTAAAAAACTATTTTTTGGAGGTTCATATGAAAAGACTATTTGCCCTTTTACTTGTAGCAGTTCTCGCTCTTGCAGGCTGTGTACAAACGAAAAAGGATGTTGAAGGTGGAGGAGATGCTGATACATCGACTTCTGGTGAAAAACCATCTGTTGAAATTTTAGGAATGGCTTCAAACGAAAATGATATAAATATTTTACGTGACCAATTAACGAAAAACGGCTTTGATGTAGTGTTAAATATTCAACCGGATTATGGTTCTTTTTCAGCTCAAAAAGACGCTGGTAACTACGATGTCGCTCTATCTAGTTGGACTACAGTAACAGGTAACCCTGACTATGCTGTGCGTGGTTTATTCAAAACAGGCGGAGACTACAGTGTTGTTAGTGATTCAAAATTAGATGAATTAATCGATAAAGCAAGTACATTAACTGGCGATGAAGCAAAAGAAGCTTATAAAGAGCTTGAACAACTTTTAGTATTTGATCAAGCTTATATTGCCCCCCTATATATTTCGAATAAAGCACAAGGTATTTATTCAGCGGAAGTAAATCCTGAAACGGTTCGTCTTCCTAAATCCCGTGCACAAGTATGGGAATCCATTTCTTTTAATGATGAGTCTCTAAACGAAAGCGAAACGCTCGTATTACATCAAGCAATTTCAACGCTTACTTCTCTTGATCCTATTAAAGGGAATGACGGTTCTATCAATACATTAAATACAAACATGTATGTACGTTTAGTAAACTTAACGGATGATGATAAAGTCGTTTCAGATGGTTCATTATCTTACAACCACGTAATGGCAGATGGCAACTCTGAATTTTACTTCATTTTACGTGATGATATTAACTTTGCAAAGGTAGAAAACGGAACAGCAGTTGACACGAAAGAGCTTGTATCAGCGGAAGATGTTGTGTTCTCTTTAAACCGCGCAAAAGATCCAAACTCAGTTCCAGACCACCGCACATATAGTATTCATGAAAATATTGAAACTGTTGAAATAGTGACGGATTTAGCTGAATTACAAAATGGAAAAGTTGCAGGTTCTGACGAAACAATTTTAGATGCTTTATCAAAAGGTTTACCAGCACCAGTAACAGAATTAGTCGATTCAAAAGAGGAAGTTGATAATGCCTCAGGGAAATACCAAGTGGTTAAAATTACAACGCCTAACCCATTCCCACAAGTATTAAACTATTTAGCTCACCAATCCGGTGGCATCGTTTCTGAAAGGCAAGTTTCAAGTATCAATACTTATGACGTAGCAAACTATGATCCAAATAAAGATGTTGCCTATGGTGACCAAGCAACTGTGACAGAAGGCGACTCATATAACAACCATTTATATGCGAGCGGCCCATACATTTTAGTGAAAAAGAATGATTATGAAGCAACATTCGTGAAAAATCCTGCTTACCGAGTAGGTAGTGAATATGAACCAAAGATTACGAATATTTCTGTACGCTTTATTGATGATAACGATAGTGCATTATCCGCATTACGTAATGGGGAAATTCATGTACTTCAATCCGTACCAGAAACGAAATACGATGTCGTTACTTCAGATAAAAACTTAACTTTAAACCAAGCTGATAGTAACGCGGTATCGTACTTACAATTCAACACATCAGGTCGTGAAGTTTCAGATTCAGCTGATTTACGTAAAGCTATTCTTTACTCAATAAACCAAGAAGAATTTATCACTTACTATCAAGGTAATAAGCGTCCAGCTGTTTCAACAGTATCGCCATTAATTGATACTGGCTTAAAACTTGAAGCAGATAAAGAAAAGGTTGCAGAATTCTTAAATGCTTATAACGAAAGTAAATAATCGTCATCTTTAACCATCATAAAAACTCGAGTATACTAAAATACTCGAGTTTTTTATTAATTCTTTTAAAACCACGTGCTCTGCACGTGTGAAAATATACTTTTAGAGTGGTAATGGAGATGGAATTAAAAACTCCTCTCGATATAATGAAAATGGCCGTCAAACCAAAT
>NZ_RHLQ01000032.1 GCF_003711845.1 Lysinibacillus halotolerans | reverse complement strand
TTTCTTCTCCAAAGAAATCACCTCTATACGCTCCTAACTCTATGAAGTTAGGATTATTTTCATATAAAAGTGGCTCACTTTTCAACTGCGATGGTGGCTCAGTTTTAGCTTATCAAATACACTCCATTATATAAACGAACTTTACGAATACGGGCTTCTAATTGCATACCAAGTTTTTCACCAACTCGAATCATTCTTTCATTTCCAGACCATGTTGTAAAGCCAACTCTTACGATGGGCAATGTTTGAAAGAGATGATGGATCCATAGTTTCATTGCTCGAGTACCAAGTCCTTTCCCCCAAGTTCCTGCTTCATGAAAAACAATCCCCATTTCAAGCCATTTAGAAGGCTCATGTTCCCAATAGTAACTAATGATCCCCTTTACTTCACAGTTCACTTCGATTACCCAAAAATCATGTCGATCAATCCATGACTTTCCTTTAGGTAAAAATTCTTCATAGCTCATTGAATGATGGGGGAAGTAAGGAGCATCCCATTTTTTCCATTCAGGTTGGTCCTCTTTGTAAATCAATTCCCATAATTTCGTTAAATCTTGTTCTTTAATAGGTCTTATTGTTAATTCATTATCGGTATACATATTTGTCCTCATTTCAAAGTTAATTTAGATTTTATTGATTGAAAAGAGACATAATTACACGCTACTTTTCAATCCCTCTATTTGTGTTTTTCATTTCAATCATTCCTTTCGATAGTGATAGTTTCATTATACATTTTATTCTGAATTTATCGTCATTTCATTTTGCTTGCATTCTGCAATTTTTCATCATATATTATGGAGGGCTCAATAATTGACAGCTCAAATATTGATGGGTCAAAGAAAATGGATGTTTATTTGTCATGAGCGTGACAATCAGGGAGGTGTACGAATGGGATATTCGGTTTCTGAACAAGAACAGTTGTTATTTTTATTCAAAACCGTTAGTAATCAACTAGGCCCAAAATTTGAAAAAAATACGCAGTTTAGTTTATCTCGTTTTGAACTTTTATATCAACTTGTTCAATTTGAAGAAATCTCCCAATCGGCTTTACAAAAAGTCGTGAATATTGACCATGCAGCAATTACACGTCATTTAAAGCAATTGGAGCTAGATGGTTATGTTGCGAGGAGAAAAAATCCAAATGATAACCGGGAAACCATTGTCCATTTAACGGAAGAAGGGCGAGAACAAATTTTCAATTGTCAAAAAGATAAACAAAGTTTTACAAATCAAATGTTTCATCATTTTAACGATAAGGAACTAAAATCGTTAATCGATATGTTGCAACGTATTCAAGAAAATATTAAAGATATATAAGGAGTTATATTAATATGAAAGATTATTTAGTAAGAGCTATTGCTTATAATGGTCAAGTACGTGCTTTTGCAGCACGTACAACAGATACTGTGGGAGAAGCACAACGACGCCACCATACATGGCCAGTAGTTTCCGCTGCCTTAGGCCGTACGATGACAGCGAGTGTTATAATGGGGGCTATGTTAAAAGGGGACGATAAAATTTCTGTTAAAGTGCAAGGGAATGGTCCTATTGGTGCAATCGTTGTAGATACAGACGCAAAGGGGAATGTACGTGGATTTGTATCAAATGGGCAAGTGCATTTTGATTTAAACGAACAAGGAAAATTAGATGTGCGTGCTGGAGTTGGTGAAGAGGGTACGTTAACCGTTGTAAAAGATTTAGGTATGAAAGAAATGTTCTCCAGTCAAGTACCAATCGTTTCAGGCGAAATTGCGGAAGATTTTACTTATTATTATGCAACAAGTGAGCAAGTACCTTCATCCGTAGGTTTAGGAGTTCTCGTAAATCCAGATAATACGATTTTAGCTGCTGGCGGATTTATTATTCAATTAATGCCTGGTTGTGAAGAGTCAACAATTGCTGCGTTAGAACAGCGTTTAACAACAATTGAACCGGTCTCTAAAATGATTGAAAAAGGGTTAACACCAGAAGAAATTTTAGAAGCAGTTTTAGGAAAAGAAAGTGATGTTCAAATTTTAAGCACAATGCCAGTTCAATTTCAATGTGACTGTTCAAAGGAACGCTATAGTCGTGCATTAGTAGGATTAGGAGCTAAAGAATTAGAAGAAATGATCGAAGAAGAAGGCCAAATTGAAACCCAATGTCATTTCTGCTTAGAAACATATGATTTTACACAAGAAGAATTACAAAGTTTAGTTGATGAAATTAAATCTTTTGTTCATTAATCACAAGCCTGTTTTGAACCAATATGTTCAAAGCAGGCTTTTTTCTTTTTTAATAAAGTTCAGTAAAAATTAATGGTAAAATATCACTAAAGTGATATCCTTTTTCTTTTCATTTCGTTGTATTATTAGATTTATTTTTTTACATAAGCAATTTCTTATACAAAGTGATTTCAGAGGTGAAATGATGGGTATTCCATTTTTAGAAAAGCAACTAAAAGCATTGGCCGATAAAAATCGGCTTGCCATTTTAAGTTGCTTAAAATCAGGCGAAGTATGTGTTTGTGATTTAGTGGAAGTATTAGGACTTTCCCAACCTGCCGTCAGTCAGCAGCTAAAAAAACTGGAGCAAGCAGATATCGTTACGTCACGAAAGGTTGGCACTTGGAAACATTATCGAATTGTAGATGAACCATCAGCTGTTTTGCTAGCGACATTATCCCAATTGGAAAGTAGATCGGTTTGTCACCGTCAAACTTGTCCTTAAAACATTATCATAATTTAACATTTTCTATTATTAAAATCCATTTTTTTGTTAAAACTTATAGTAGATTTGGAAATTTATTCATAATAGGAGTGTAACTGATTGAAAAAAATTATAACTGTTTATGTCATGATGATGATGGTTCTTGTTGGTTGCTCAATATTTAATGAATCGGAAATGAAGGAAAAACAAGATAATACCGTTCTTGAAGTTACGAACGTCTTGAATGACAATGCGACTGTCATAGCAGATCAATTAAATATTTCTTGGTCCATTGATAAGATAAACGATACTTTTTATTTGTCTGAACGAACGGGCAGTATAGTAAAAATTGAAAATGGGGAAGTTGAAAGGCAAAAGGTAGAATTGAAGAAGGACTTAGCTACAGCATCGGAAGCAGGCTTATTAGGTTTTGTTCTTGCACCCGATTTTCAACAATCTAACTTAGCATATGTTTACTATACGTATGAAGATCAATCGGGGCAATTTAATCGAATTGTTACGGTGCGTCAACAAGGAGATACTTGGCAGGAAGAACGTTTACTCTTAGACAAAATACCAAGCGGAGCTTATCATCATGGTGGTAGATTGGAGATTGGTCCTGATGGGAAACTTTTTGCAACAGCAGGGGATGCTGCTCAATCATCCATTGCCCAAGATGTAAACTCATTAGGTGGGAAAATTTTAAGGATGAATTTAGATGGTTCGATACCTGCTGACAACCCGTTTCCGAATTCTTATGTTTATAGTTATGGTCATCGAAACCCACAAGGTATTACTTGGTCGGCTGATGGAGAAATGTATGCAAGTGAACACGGGAACAATGCAAATGATGAAATTAATTTAATTGAGGCAGGACAAAATTATGGATGGCCAACAATCGAAGGAACACAGCAGCAACAGGGGTTAATAACTCCACTATTTACGTCTGGATCCGATACAACTTGGGCTCCATCTGGAATGGATTATATAGACGGGAAATTATATGTTGCGGCATTAAGGGGGCAAGCTGTTATTGAATTTAACTTATCAACAGGTTCCCATAGAAATGTTGTAACAGATATAGGAAGAATACGAGATGTTTTCATTGATGGCGATCAATTGTACTTTATTAGTAATAATACGGACGGTCGAGGAGATGCCCTTGAAAACGACGATAAACTATATCAATTAAATCTTTCCCAACTCCAATAAACCGCTTATTTACTTACGATAGAAAATGTCGTAAGTTTTTTTAATTTTTAAATCACCTATATGAAGGAAATGAACTACCTATCGTGGAAATAATGATTAGGAGGTGGATGGAAATGGACGCCGTTTTTAAAACTGAAAATATAATCTTTAATTATCGTGTAGCTGGAGTTTGGCTATACAAAAAACATGTCTTATTACATAGAGAGGCAAAAGATTTTCATTGGTCGTTACCTGGAGGAAGAGTGAAAGTTGGAGAAGATTCCCAAACTGCTATTCAAAGAGAGTTTGAAGAAGAATTAGGGTTAAAGGCAAATGTAGGGAAACTAATTTGGTCTGTTGAAAATTTTTTCGAATACAATAGGAATAAGTATCATGAAATTGGATTTTACTATTACATATTAAATGTTCCAGAAGTTTTTAACAGTACTGGTTTTTATGGAAAGGAAGGAGAGCGGCTAATTTATCAATGGACACCTATTGAAGAACTTCCTTCAATGGAACTTTATCCTGAAATTTTAAAAACGGAAATTAAAATCTTACCAAATGAAAGTAACCATTTCATTGTAAAGGACGTTTAAATCAATTTTAATTGCCCCCACCATCTACATAATGTGTTCCTATACGAACTACCCTCAAAAAAGTTTCACAATGAAATAATATAATTTTTGGATTATGAAATGTTTATGACATGGTATCTGATTAATAGAATATTCATTAAGAAGAGTGTATAATATAAACCATAACGTGATGGTTGGAGGGGAATAAATTGGGAACGAGAAATTAAAAATCGGAGAGTTAGCTAAAAAGACTGGGATTACAAAACGTACGATTGATTACTATACAAATCTTGGTTTGTTAAAAGCAGAACGTTCTACTTCGAATTATCGTTTCTATACTTCTGAAGCAATCGAACGAATTCATGAAATAGAAGCTATGAAAGCACAAGGAATGTGCTTACAAGATATTAAAAAATCATTGGACGATGAATGTAATCCTAAAGAAAACATACAAGAAATTTGTTTGCATATGCAAACATTACAATCTGAAGTGTCAACATTGATTGAAAGTATGAATCATCAAGAACAATCGACAAAAGAAACAATAAAAAATAAAGTGTTACCAGAAAGTGTTACATTAATTCAATCTTTATTAAGACTAATAACCTAGGAGGTGAAGTCTTACTTTTTTAAGTAAGACGATTTTTGACCGCATTAAATTTAACCATTTTTGCTATATTAATAGCTTTAACCGCATTTTTCGTGGCAACGGAATTTGCCATTGTAAAGGTGAGGCAATCGAGAATTGACCAATTGGTTGCTGAAGGAAAAAAAGGTGCTCTATCTGCCAAGCATGTAACGACCCACTTAGACGAATATTTATCCGCCTGTCAATTAGGTATTACCGTTACAGCCCTTGGTATTGGTATGGTTGGGGAATCAACCTTTGAATTTATTTTACATCCGATGTTCGAGTCAATCGGAATTGGTGAACAATATATTCATTTCTTCACTATCGGGGCAGCTTTTATTATTGCAACATTCTTACACGTTGTAGTAGGGGAATTGGCACCAAAAACAGCAGCGATTCAAAAGGCAGAAAATATTACCCTTTTATTTGCAAGACCAATTATGATTTTCTATAAAATTTTATATCCATTCATTTGGTTCTTAAATGGTTCAGCGCGTATTTTAGTCGGCATTTTCGGTATGAAACCTGCTTCTGAGCATGAACTTTCCCATACAGAAGAAGAGTTACGATTATTAATGACCGAGAGTTATAAAAACGGGGAAATTAATCAAACTGAATTAAAATACGTGAATAATGTATTTGAGTTTGATGATCGCATTGCCCGTGAAATTATGGTTCCTCGAACAGATATTATCGCCTTTGAGAAAAATACTACCTTTGAAGAAGTATTAAAAACGATTCAAGAGGAGCGCTATACACGATATCCAGTTTACGAAGAGGACCGGGATAACATCATTGGTTTTATTAATATAAAGGATTTCTTAACTCAAGGAATGAGCAATCGAATTACGGCTGAAAATTTCGCTTTAGAGCAATTTATTAACCCAGTTATTAATACAATTGACACGATACCGATTCAAGAATTATTAACGAAGATGCAAAAGCAACGGACACATATCGCCATTCTTTTAGATGAATATGGTGGTACGTCAGGTCTAGTTACGGTTGAAGACATTTTAGAAGAATTAGTTGGTGAAATTCGAGATGAGTTTGACGACGATGAAATTCCTGAAATCCGAAAGCTAAAAGAAGGTCACTACATTGTCTACTCTAAAATGTTATTAGAAGATGTAGCAAAACTTTTACAAATTGAAATGGATAATCCAGATGTCGATACCCTTGGTGGTTGGTACTATTCACAAGATATGGATTTAAAACGTGATCACAGTATAGAGCATGAAGGCTATACTTTCTCTATTCATGAAATTGATGGAGTTCAATTACGCTACATTGAAATTAAACAAACTTCAAACATAACTGTTTGATGATTCTAAACACTTCACCTTGTAATAGGTGGGGTGTTTTTTATTTGAGGAATTATAATCGGAATATAGGAAAATGGTGTGGTGATGGAGAAATAGTATTGGAAAACTTATTTTGGAGGGGAATAATATGGAGAAATTTAGTTTATTCGTTAAGTTTACAGTTCAAGAGGGAAAATTTAGTAGAAATATTGTTAGAGGCGGCAAAGTCAATGGTGCAATTAGAAGATTGTGAGATATATCTTGTGAATATTGTAGAAAAAGAACTGAACGCTGTTTATGTTTATGAAGTGTGGTGCAATGAACAAGCCCATCAAAATTCCCTTGTATTAGAAACAACACAAACTTTAATAAACAGGGCAAAAGCAATTATTACAGGAGCGGAGAAAATGGGGACGTTTATAACAAAAGGTGGCAAGGGGATTTCTTAGGAAATTTAAAATACAATTCAAATCTATTTAGTTAGGAGGGTAAATGACTATGTGGGAAAAGCATGTAATTGAAACAAGTAGAGGTCAATTTGAGTTGTTTAAAAAAGGGGAAGGGGAACCTCTTTGTGTTACCCATTTGTATAGTGAATTTAACCAAAATGGAAATTTATTTGCGAATAGTTTTAGTCATAAATATTCGGTTTATTTAATTAATCTAACTGGTTGTGGAAACTCAACAGAAGGTAAAGGAAACGATAAATATAGTATGGATGCTTCCGTAAAGGATTTGGAGGCGATTAGGGAATCATTAGGTTTTCAAGTTTGGAGTTTTGCTGGTCATTCAACAGGAGGAATGTTAGGTTTAAAATATGCCATACAATCACAGGCAAGTTTAAAAAGAATCGTTGTCGGTGGGTTATGTGCTTCAGCTGATTATATGAGGCATCCGGGAAGTATTTATTGTGTAGAAAATCCGAACAATAAGAGATTACGTGAAATATTTGCAGTTCTTAAAGATCCAAAGGCAACTATTGATGAACGTAAAACCGTTAGTAAAGAATGGACAATGATGTCTTTATATAATAAGGCAGCTTATGATGAAATGATTACCCGTCCAAATAGCGGAAAGACTGTATCGAAACGTTTAGATTATTATTCAAATAAAGAACTCCCCAATTATGATTTAAAGCCTTTATTAAGCTTTATAAAAGTACCAACATACATTTATGCAGGTTTTTATGATGTCCAATGTCCTTATGAATTCGGTGTTGAAGCAGCTGAATTAGTTAAGACATCGACATTTAAAGTTTTTCATCAAAGTAATCATTATCCGTTTATAGAAGAAGAAGAAGGATTTAAACATTTTGTTGATTCAATTGTTTAACAAAGTAAAAATGAGGTGTATTAAATGACAGTAAAAGGATTAAATCATTTATTATTTTCTGTTTCTAATTTAAAAAAATCCATCACATTTTATAAAAATGTCTTCGATGCAAAGTTGTTAGTAGAAGGAAAAACGACCGCCTACTTTGATTTAAATGGTATTTGGCTTGCCTTAAATGAGGAAAAGGAAATCCCTCGTACGGAAATTCATAAATCATATACCCATATCGCTTTTACAATCGAAGAAGCTGAATACGATCAAATGTACCGTAAACTTAAAAACTTAAATGTCAACATCTTAACAGGTCGTCCAAGGGATGAACAGGATAAAAAGTCGATTTATTTCACGGATCCGGATGGTCATAAATTTGAGTTTCATACAGGTACTTTACAAGATCGATTGGATTATTATAAAAAAGACAAAACACATATGCAGTTTTATATTTAAAAAAATTATCTACATATCTAATAAGAGCGCAATTCCATTCAATAATGAATGTGCGCCTAAGTACACTATTTTATTAGTTTTTTCATATCGAGGATCGTTTGTAAGTGTAAGCCTTCATGAAAAATTGTACGAATTAAAACTTGTTCGATTGTATTCATTCCCATTTCAGTAGGTGGAAATTCTTCTTCCAATCGTTCTCCATATCGTTCTTTAATAAGCTTTGGTTGGTTTTTTAATAATTCTTTTAGTTTTTCAAAGTTAGGAGTTTCATCGGTAAAATCCGATGGAGAAGTGCCAAATCCAAACCAATCATGAAATGTTTTTGGTACATTTTCTTTTTCTTTCGTCAAAGCTTCAATCCATAAATATTGATCTAAATAAATATGCCCCATATTCCATCGAATATTATTACGAAATCCTGTTGGAATCATTTCTGCTTTTTCTTCTGTAACATCCTTTAATACTTCCAATAACTCACTTCTATAACTTTCTAATTGGTTAAATAAAATTTCATGACGATATTTCATTCAAAATTCTCCTTTCTTTCAAATTTATGTATTTGACAAAGAAGACAATTTCTCCTTTTGATAAAACAGAAATATGGATTAAATAGAATTTTTATTAAAAAAAGGTTTACAACAAAACTTGTTCCTTTATAGTAGAACTTAATCAATTTTTATGTGGAGGGGAGTATATGTTTAAGTACAAGTTAAATCATGAGTTGGAATTACGGTTGTTAGAAATTCGTCATGCTGAAGGACTTTTTCATTTAACAAATCAATCGAGAACCTATCTTCGTGAATGGTTACCATGGGTTGATTTTACGAAAGACGTAGATGATTCAAAAGCTTTTATTCAAAGTACATTAAAGCAATTTGGCAATAATGATGGTTTCCAAGCGGGTATTTGGTATAAAGGGAACTTAGCAGGTGTAATAGGATTGCATCATATAAACTGGGCTAATCGCTCAACATCAATTGGCTACTGGTTAGGGGAAGGATTCCAAGGAAATGGCATTATGACAAATGCTTGTCAAGCTGTAATCGACTATTGTTTTAACGAATTGAATTTAAAGCGAATTGAAATCCGCGTTGCTACTGAAAATCATAAAAGTTTAGCGATACCAGAAAGACTAGGGTTTGAAAAAGAAGGGTGTCTTCGGAGCGTAGAATGGTTATACGATCATTTCGTT
Organism: Lysinibacillus halotolerans; assembly: GCF_003711845.1. Taxonomy (GTDB): domain Bacteria; phylum Bacillota; class Bacilli; order Bacillales_A; family Planococcaceae; genus Ureibacillus; species Ureibacillus halotolerans. Next base: position 28,955 of record NZ_RHLQ01000032.1, on the reverse strand, counting down.
GATCATGTAGTATTCGGTCTAATTAATAATAACTGACTATTTTAAATAATGATTATAAATATGAAAAAATGAAAATGGGGGACAGTTTCATGAAATCCATTACAGTTCATCATTATGATGTATTTAGTAATCAACCGAACAAAGGAAATCCTGCTGGTGTTGTTTTAAACGGAAATGATCTAACCGATGAAGAAATGCAACAAATCGCCTATAAAGTAGGATTTAATGAAACTTCCTTTCCAATTAAGTCCAATATAGCAGATATAAAAATCCGCTTTTTTACGCCTGGTCATGAAATGAATTTATGTGGACACGCTACGATGGCAACGATTTATGCTTTAAAAACAAAAGGACTATTGGGAGACAAAAGTCAATTATCGATTGAAACGAAGGCAGGTGTTTTACCTGTATCGATTGAAACATCTGATGAAAATGAATTATTAATTACGATGAAACAGGCTACGCCAACATTTGAACCGTTTAACGGCTCAAGAGCACAATTAGCCCAATCAATTGGACTGGAAGAATCGGATCTCCATGAAACTTTACCGATTTTATATGGAAGTACGGGAATATGGACATTATTAATCCCGATAAAGGAGTTAAAAGCCTTTAAAAAAATGAAACCGAACACTAAAGAGTTTCCTGCTATATTAAAGGAAATGCCAAAAGCATCTATACATCCATTTTGTATGGAAACTTTTGATCCGAAAGCAACGATGCATGCCCGGCATTTCTCTTCTCCATTTTCTGGTACTATTGAAGATGCTGTAACAGGGACTGCTTCAGGAGTAATGGGAGCATATTATGGGAAGCATATAATGAATAATGAGTGTGATTCGTTTCATCTCGTAGTTGAACAAGGGCAAGAGTTAGGAAAAGATGGTCGTGTTTTTGTGAAGGTTTCGAAACATAATGAAACCTGGGATGTGGAGATTACAGGAAATACAGTACATGTTCAAGCTTTCGAAGTGTTGTTAGAAAAAGAAGAAGGTTTTCTAAAGGAATAGATTACATAGTTTGAATAGGAAAAAGGTGCTGTTCTATACGTTAATTAGTCTAGAATAGCACCTTTCGCTGTTTTAATGGAACATTTTGTCTACACGTTCACACACTTCATCAGCAGATAAGCCTCGAGCATCAATAACCGATCCTTTTGTTACGGTATCGCTTATTCCCATAACGTTTTCATCTTGGCCTGTGATCACACAACAATCACAATTTTTTGCATCTTCTTCACTGCGAAGTTGAATAACTTCATAACCCTTTGCTTTTAATGCAGCTTCAACATTCGATAAGGATTGTTCAACACCAATTATGTTAGGCATTTTCCTTCCACCTCCTATAAGTAATGTGTCATTTATGTCTGCTAATTATTCATAGTGGAAGTATTTTTGTAATGAATATATCCTTTAATGAAAGTTGAAGAAAAATTGGCCTTTGAAATTTTATAGTTAAGTAACTAATAAATTTGAAAATGTATATCACTGTCATTCGTGGAATGAATTTGTTATGATATGTAAACATTTTAATAACATTCAAACTTGGAGTGATAACAAATGAATTTATCAGGAAATACCATTTTAATAACTGGTGGAGCTTCTGGTATTGGGCTTGCCTTTGCAGAAAACTTTATGAAAGCAGGAAATAAAGTAATCATCGTAGGGCGAAGAGAAAATAAACTGGCAGAAGCAAAGGAAAAGTTCCCTGAATTACATACGAGAGTTTGTGATGTATCGGTTGAAGAGGAACGAATTCAATTAATTGATTGGGTAACAGAAACATTCCCTGATCTTAATATGATAGTTAATAATGCGGGCATCCAGCAGAGAGTTAATTTGCTCAATGATAAGAAAGAATGGAGCTATTATCAAAATGAAATTGCGATTAATGTTGAAGCACCAATTCATCTTTCTATGCTTTTAATTCCTCATTTCTTGAAGCAAAAACAGGCAACGATCCTTAACGTAACATCTGGACTCGCTATACAACCAGGAGTTTGGGTGCCGATTTATAGTGCCACAAAGGCGGCGATGCACTCATTTACAGTAACATTACGCCAACAATTAGAAAATACGAATGTAGAAGTAATAGAAGTATTACCTCCAGCCGTTAATACCGATTTAGGTGGTGCTGGGCTTCATACGTTTGGTGCTCCGTTAGATGATTTTATAAATGCGATCTTTGAAGGTTTAAAAAACCAACAATTAGAAATTGGTTATGGCGGCACTGAAAAGCGGCTATTTGCTTCGAAAGAGGAGCTTGAACAAGGAATGAAAAATGCTTGGGAAAACTTCTTAAAAAGAAATCCTGATTTTCAAAATTAATTATAAAAACAAAAAGTCCGTCTCCAAATGGCGGACTTTTAATATATTTATTGTGCTGTATAGCCGCCATCAATAACAACGGCTTGTCCTGTTATACTTTTTCCTTTATCGCTGGCAAGGAATAAGGCGTAATCGGCAATTTCACTTACGTCTAATAATTTCTTTTGAGGTACTTGAGCAAGGATAATTTCTTCAAGCGCCCGCTCTTCAGGGATATTACGCGTTTTTGCTAAGTCCGCAATTTGACCACGTACAAGGGGAGTATCAACGTATCCTGGACATAAAGCATTAACGGTAATACCGTCTAGAGCTCCTTCCAATGCGGCTACTTTTGTTAGTCCGATAACACCATGTTTTGCACTATTATAGGCAGCCTTACCAGCAAATCCGATTAACCCATTAATAGATGCGATATTAATTATGCGTCCCCATTTTTGCTTTTTCATAATAGGGAATACTTCTCTTGTAAGGATGAAAGGCGCAATCAACATTATTCTATTCATTAACTCAAACTTAGCAGTTGAAAATTCTTCAATTGGTGCGACATGTTGCATACCCGCATTATTAATGACGATGTCAATGGAACCAAATGTCTTCTGAGTTTCCGTAACTAAATTTTTCAAATCTTCTTCATTCGTCACGTCTGCTTTTACTCCAATTGCCTCATATCCAGCACCATTAAGGGATTGAATAGATTCTTGTAATAAATCGACATTAACATCAGATAAAACAACCTTTGCCCCTTCTTTTGCAAAGTGTTCTCCAATCTTAAATCCAATTCCTCGGGCAGAACCAGTCACAATCACCACTTTATCCTTTACCATACATAACGCCTCCATATTATAAAATTTTCCTCTTATTTTATTCTATTCTCTATCTGCTATAAAACATGTCTATATTTATAGTGTTTGTTCTAATCAGTTTAAAAGGTAAGTAGTTTCTAATATTGGAAAACGCTAAGGAGGAAAATAATTAGTTTTAAGGAATTAATGGTATAAGTAGACAAAGGAGGATAATAGATGAAAATAAATGTTGTATCAGCCAAAGGAGAAGATTTTAATGCGGTGAATGTGATTGTGAAAGAAGGACAAGATCAACATGCAGAAGCGCTTCCTAAAATTTTTAAAAAAGTGGAACAAGTGATGCCAGAAAGTTATTTTCAACAGTTGTTAGCAGAGTCGAATTGTGACATTTTAATTGCGAAAGAAAATCAAACTGTTATTGGTTTTGCTGTGGTAGAGATAAAAAAATCTCCAGCCTTTGAATCGATGGTCGAGAGAAAATATGCTTATATAAACGATTTTGGTGTGAAATCTAATTATAAAAGGGGAGGGGTTGGAACGGCATTATTTAATGCATGTGTATAGTGGTCGAAAGAAAAAGGGGCACAATCGTTGGAATTAAACGTTTGGGAATTCAACGAACAAGCCATTTCCTTTTATGAGCGTTTTGGAATGAAAACGATGAGCAGAAAAATGACCTTAAATTTATAAATTATAATGAGCCGTTATGTAGACATATGATTTTTCTAAAGAGCTAAGGAGATGTAGGATGATTTAAACGGGAGGGGTCCTTATGGGAATTGATTTTCACGAGAAGAAAAACCGTAATTCGTATACAACTCGAAAGGCTAACCAATCTTGGATTCAAATGGTGAAAGAACTCGTACCGATTAACAATACGACGCACGCGGTAGATATTGGATGCGGAGGAGGAATTTATTGTAAAGCACTAGCGGATATGGGAGTGGCAACTGTAACAGGTGTTGATTTTTCAAAAGTGATGATTGAGGGGGCAATTATTAATTGTGAGAACTATCCAAACATTTCTTTTCAAAAAGGAAATGCTTTTGAAACGGGTTTAAAGGGAAATTACTATGATTTATTGCTTGAAAGGGCATTAATCCATCATATCGAGGATTTAGAAAGCTGTTTTAAAGAAGCATATCGAGTGCTCAAAAAAGGCGGTTATTTAATTATTCAAGATCGTACGCCTGCTGATTGTCTTTTACCTGGTGATGAACAACATATTCGAGGATACTTTTTCGAACTTTTCCCAAAGTTAGGGGAAAAGGAAATTCAACGAAGACATTCAAGTAATTTGGTTATGGAAACTTTGACAAAGGCTGGATTTAAAGAAATAGAAGAAGTGAAATTGTGGGAAATTCGAAACATCTATGATAATAAAGTTCAGTTACTAGATGATTTGAAGGAAAGAACGGGTAGAAGTATTTTACATGAACTTGACGATAAAGAGTTAAACTTATTAATTCACTCTATCGATGATGCCGTATCAAAAAGGACAAACATCATAGAAAAAGATAGATGGACAATTTGGAAAGCGGTGAAACGATAGATGAATAAATTTAGTCGCTTTTTTGCTTATCCAGCGGTTGTCTTTTCACCCCCTTCTATATATTGTTTCCAAAAATTTTAAAAGGACCTGTATAATATAGAGAAATAATTTGTTGGAGGCTTTATATGGAGTACATAACAAATAAAATCGTTGTGGTGGCAATATTTATATTAATCGTAACGATGATTGAAACATTAGCTTATTCAACGAGAATATCTGGAGCAAGGGTGAAATTAATAGCTACTGCCTTATCTTTGTTTAGCACGTTAGTCATCGTTTCAAGATTTTCCACAATGATTCAACAGCCTCTGACTGCCAAACTGATTGCCGAAGTACCAGATGGCAATAAACTAAATTTTATAGAGGATCAATATCGAATATTAATAGGGGTTACTTCTGTTGGAGTTTTACTTGGAATATTACTTTTCCCAACCTTTATTAACATTTTTTCAAGGGCCATTATCCAATTATCAAATGAAAGAGGTTCGATTATCTCCACAATAGGAAAACAATTGAATCCAACAGGAATGAAGAAAATAATTTCTTGTTTTCGTGTCCCGAAGTTGAAATTTTTACAGGGGATTACATTCAAAACAATCCCTAAACGCTTATTTGTAGTAAATGTGATTGTTTCTGCTGTATTTACCATCGGTGTATTATCCTCTTTATATGCTTCTATGTTAGTTCCAGAAGATTATGCTCAAGCGGCATTAATGTCATCGGGAGTCATTAATGGAATTGCGACGATTTTATTAACACTGTTTATCGATCCGAAAGCTTCCGTTTTAGCCGATCGAGTGATGAAAAATCAATGTGATTACGTTTATTTAAAAAGTTACTCGTTGACGATGATTAGCTCGAAATTTGTTGGTACAATTGTAGCGCAATTATTGTTTATACCAGCTGCCTATTATGTTGCATGGTTTGCAGAATGGATTTAATTTAGAAAAAGCTTAGGGAATCTCCTTAAGCTTTTTTGCCGTTACTAAATTTCTGCTCGAAACGTTTTTCCAAGATGTTCCCCTAAACTAAAATAATGTCGGAAATTATAGATAAGCGGACTCCATTGGGTAGGATCGATATGGTTTTCGCCAATCAAAATGTCTTTATGGGCGTGTACTTGAATCGATTGGGTTTCTACAATGGCAAATTGGGGTGAATAATCTGGTATTCGAATATGTTTCACCTTCGCTTCAATTTGTATAGGACATTCCGAAATTCTTATAGGTTTTACTAAAGTTGATGGAATAGGCGTTAACCCACTCGCATGATATTTGTCTTTTTCATAACGAAATCCACTATTTATTTTATAATCCGGAACTGGATGTTTCCCTGTAAAATGAGCTAATCGTTCAACGTTTTCCCATAATGAAGGATCTGGGACGTTTATAACACATTCTGCATGTCTAGTTAAATTTTCTAATGCTTTGCCGTCAACTCCAAGGCCGAGGATGATACAATCTCCTAAAGCCCATGATGATGAGATGGGGCTTATATTCACCGTTTCATCTTCATTCAGTGTATTTAATAAAATAACTGGTGTTCCGTAGTATAAAATTTTTGGTTGAATTATTGCTGTATTTGTAGTTTCCGCAATCTTTTTCATATTATTTCCTCCTTGAGTCGTTTTCATCTCCCATTGTAGAACATAATTATTTCCACTATAATCGAAATATGGAATACATAGGAGATGATCGTAAAAATGAATGCAAATGCGAATCCGAACGTAGCAATCATCGCTTCCCTTGTGAGTGAACCTTCCCGCGCGGCAATTTTAACCGTTTTACTCGATGGTAGATTTCATACGGCAGGAGAATTAGCGTATGCGGCAGGAATTAAACCACAAACGGCAAGTTTTCATTTAGCCAAAATGGTAGATGCGAACGTTGTCTGTGTTAATAAACAAGGAAGACACCGATACTTTGGAATTCAGGATCAAGAAGTAGCACACACAATGGAAACGCTACTCTCGTTAGCACCACCTTTGAAAGTGAAATCGTTTAAACAATCTACAGAAGATAAGGCTTTACGGTTTGCAAGAACATGTTATGATCATATTGCGGGGAATTTAGGTGTTCAATTAGCAGATTCCTTAAAAAATTTGGGTATTCTGTCAGAAGAATTTATCGTTACGGAAGAAGGAGAGCATTTCTTTCAATTATTTGAAATAGATCTTAATCAAATTAAGAGAAAACGTCGATCATTTTGTCATAAATGTTTAGACTGGAGTGAAAGGCGTCATCACATTGGTGGCGCATTAGGGAATGCGTTGTTAGAAAGACTTTTAGAGTTAAATTGGATTGAACGGATTCCGAAAACTCGTGCGATTAAAATAACGTCAAAAGGAAAGCAAGGTTTTAAAGAAACGTTTTTAATTGATATTTAATATAGATAAATTTAAAGCCGTAATGATGAAACGGCTTTTTTTAATGGGAAATAATCGAAAAGATAACAAATGGACGAGGGGGAAGGTAATTGAGAGTTATCACTTTATCGAATGAAAAAAAGTGGAAGTATACTGTTTAAGTTGTGCTATTACAAGCGGGCTTATGGCGCCTGACGGAAGGATAGTATTTGAATCAGAACATTTCCATGTCCATCAAGATGTTGCTTACCCAATTAAAGGATTAATGATTGTAGTTTCTAAACGTCATGTGAAATGTTTAGATGAATTAACTGAAAGTGAAAAGTTCGATTATATAAATGTTATAACTAAAATAAGACAGGCTCAAAGAAAAGTTTTAGGAATAAAATATGTTTACTACTTCTACAATGAAGATGCAATCCATCATTTTCATACATGGATGGTACCAAGATATGACTGGATGTATGAAATTGGCCGTTCGGTAGAATCTGTTCGACCGATTTTACTCCATGCAAGACATCATATAAATACTAAAGAAAATATGCTAGAAGTGATAGCAGCAATCGACTCTCTAAAAAAAGAACTAAGCCGTTAAAATCCGTTGAAGGGAGATGAGAAAATGAAGTTTTCCCGTTTTAGCCCTTTGAAAAATATTTCCCTTTGGTTTTATTTATGTTCGTTGGTTCTTTATTTTATAAGTTTTATCGGTGCTTTTACAGTTGGATTATATATTATTTTTGGCGCAATCGTATCTTTATTATTTGGATTATCCGTTTCATTAAAAATTTTGACGAAGGAAAGAAATCCTTCTATGATCCTTACAATTTCCATTTTCATCGTTGCGATTTCTTTTATCCTTTGGTATTTGTTAGTCCATTATATAGATGATGTTTATATTTTCTATCCCTTTTCTTTGTTTAATGGGGTAAATTAACAAAGAAAGATTTCCTTGTTAAAATTATGATAAGAAGGATTACACGTGATGGGGGTAGAAAATTGGAACAGACATATCATAATCAGTTTGAATTTCTTGAATTTATTTCGATTGGAGAAGAAGCATTAACTCAATTTTATCCTTTGGCTGGTTCATATGCTGTAGTTAAGTGTGATAACAAACTTTTATTATGTTACAACATTTGGAGAAAACAATGGGAAATACCTGCAGGAAAAAGGGAAGCCAATGAAACTGCTAAGGAATGTGCAATAAGAGAACTTTTTGAAGAAACTGGTCAACTGGTTTATGATATGGAATTTAAAGGTTTATTAAAGGTGAAAAATAAAATGAATGATCATTTGAAGTATAATCCCGTATACATGGTAACAGTACAAACATTGCAACCATTTATTCCGAATAATGAAACCTCAGCTATTTTGTTATGGGATGTATCCAAAAAAATTGGTTCGGTTGACGAAGTGGATTTAAATGTAGTTAATTTTTTGATATGAAGTCTTTTTTATCTTGTGCATTTTTATAGATAGAATTCAAAATTTCTCGAAATAAAAACCCCTTCAAAATCAAATGGAATATCTATCTCTACATCGGAAAAACTGATAAAGACTAAAAAAGAGAGGAGTGTTCCATATGGGTAATGAAAAGGCGCCCCACGAACAGTTGACAACGAAAGATAACGGGCTAACATCGACTCAAGAAGTCCTATATCGAAAAGAATTTAAGCGGGCAGATAAAGCAAATGAAAAAAATAATAATAATCAATCGAAAAAGTTAAATTAATTTTAATTTTCCCCTGAGAGGTAACTTCTTTACTTCTTAGGGGATTATCATTGAAAGAGAAAATACAATCAATTCCTTCTTTACAAGTAATAAATAGTTGACATTTTTCTTTGTAGGTACTTACTTGTGCAATCGAAAAAAGTAATATAATATATCATTAAAGCTGCGTTGTACGTAAAATATTAAGTTTTAACCTTTGAACTGTAAAAGGGAGTTTTATATCGAAGATGGAATGGCGAGCATCACACTTTTAGTGAATGATGATATACAGGATATCTTTTGCGAACACCCACTTTGAGGAGTGGTGGTTTAAAACTTTCTAATCATTACGGCAAGGTGGCTTTGCATACATAAGTTGTATAGCAAGGCTCAAGAACACTCTTACATTTATTGTAAGAGTGTTTTTAAATTTTCATTTTCATTCATTTTACTTTTCCAAAAAATATTATCCAGTCAACTTATATGGATGCCTATGGGATGCATGCAGTCCCATGATGTGCTGTAAAGCCCAACACTGTCTTGAAACCTTATTATAGTGCTTCCATTTACTTTTAGCTATGAACTTTCTCGACTACAAAGATCCCCAATTACTTTAATTCCTTCTATAATTTGTTGTTCAGTTAGATTCCCAAATCCAAGCATAATGTAGGGGACAGTCTCATTGTTAAACCAATGTTGAAGCGGAGAATAGATACGAATTCCTTCTTTGGAAGCTTGTTGAATTACTTCCTCTGGAGTACTCCCTTTTAGGTGAAGCAAAATATGTAACCCAGCTTTTTGGCCAATTATTTCCACATTTTCTCCAATATAGTTGTTAACTGCTTCAATTAAAGCTTTATGTTTAGCTTGATATGCGACTTTCATTCGACGAACATGCTTTTCAAAAAATCCCTCTCTCATAAAAATAGCTAGAGCCCTTTGAATAATGGGAGAACAACTTTGACTCGACTGTTCTATCGTATTTTCCCCTTTTGAAACTAAATTTTCCGGGAGAATGATGTAGCTGCACCGAGCTGCCGGAAGAAAATTTTTAGAAAATGTACCGCAGTAAATGACTCTGTCAAATTCGTCTAAAGACTTTAATGATGGTATTGGTTGACCAATATAGCGGAATTCACTGTCATAATCATCTTCCACGATAAAACTGGAATGTTCTTTCGCCCATGTTAAAAGTTTTAATCTTTTATTGATTGGGAGTACCATACCTAATGGAAATTGATGTGAAGGAGTCACATAAACTGCTTTTGCTTTACTTTTTTGCAATTCCTCAATTGATATTCCATCTTCCTCAAGGGAAATGGGAGTCAGTTGACAATTGTATTTTTCTAAAACCGAGCGAACTTCCGAATAACCAGGATTTTCTATCGCAACTTGTTGGTCATGTAGCTCTAGTATTTGGGAAATTAAATTGATTGACTGCTGCGTACCGCTGCATATGAAAATTTGTTCAGTAGAACATTGAATTCCTCGAGCTTTTGAAACATATTTTCTAATTTCTTCACGTAATATGATATCGCCTTGACGATCTCCATAAAAATAAACCTCATTCAAAGAACTTTCCAATGCATCACTTATACACCGTTTCCATGTTTTCAGTGGAAATTTAGTTTTATCGATTGCTCCGTAATAAAAATCGACCAAGAATTTTGATTTGAAATCGGTTGTTATTCTAGATGAATGTGGGGCTGTTATGGTTTGAAAGATCTCTTCCATCGGTAAAACGAATAATCCACTTCTTGGTCTACTCTCCACATAGCCTTCTGCTAATAACTGTTGATAGGCAGAGTCAATTGTTTGTTTACTAACCTTTAATTCAAATGCGAGGGAACGAATGGAAGGAAGCTTTTCTCCTACTTTTAACCGACCGGATTTAATTTCTAACTTTAAATACTCGTAAAGTTGGATGTAAAGCGCTTTTGATTCATCATTTTTAAAAAAGAATGCCAATGGAGATCCCTCTCTTCTGACCATGTATATTTTTTATAATCTGTCACTTATTGTTAGGACAGATTTTGTTTACGATCATTTTAACATGGTTTAGGAGGAATTAAGATGAGAATGAAACAAATGATTTGTCAAGACGAGGAAAAAATAAATACATTTCTATCTGAAGTAGAGACCGGTTATTTAGGATTATCGATACAAGACAATCCCTATATTGTCCCTTTAAATTATGTTTGGCATGAAGGTTGTATTTACTTCCACGGTGCAAGTGAAGGGAAAAAGATTGATATGATAAAGGAAAATTCGAACGCTACTTTTGTTGTGAGCGAAAATCATGGAACGATTGCCAACCCTATTCCTGCAAAAACAGATACAGCCTATTTAAGTGTTATGTTGTTTGGACATGTGGAGCTTGTCGATGACTTAACAGAAGCTACAACAGCAATGCAATATCTTTTAAATAAGTATGTACCAGGGTATTATCCGACAGCATTATCTCAAAACCATGTGGATCGATATCGATCTTCCATGGGAAGTAAAACGACTGTATTTAAATTAGTGGTAAAAACGATTACTGCGAAGGAAAATGTCATGGTAGAAGAGAAAAAGTATTATAAGGGAAGGGAAATGGCTATGGATATAAAAAAATGATGAAGTAATATGAAAATCTTTGAAACTTACTTGCTCGTTATCCCGTATATGAAGAATATGGAAGGATGTGTCAGTGTCATATGAATAAATATTCGATTGCTGAATTTATAAAGAATACAGAGCAGGAAGATAAAGGGGAAGGTTTTTTTGAATTAGAAACACCACGTTTGCTCGAAGTAAATCTAGATGGTCTTGTTTGGGCAAAAGCTGGCTCAATGGTTGCTTATCATGGAAAGATTAAATTTGAGCGGGAAGGTATTTTAGAACATGGTATTGGAACGATGTTCAAAAAAGCCTTTACAGGTGAAGGGGCTTCCCTTATGAAAGCAAATGGACAAGGAAAGTTGTATTTAGCTGACAGTGGGAAGAAGATTATTATACTACACTTACAAAACGAAGCGATTTATGTAAATGGCAATGACCTCCTTGCCTTCGAACCTTCGATTAAGCATCAAATAAAATTAATGAGGAAAGTGGCAGGAATGATGGCAGGTGGATTGTTTAATATTCGATGCGAAGGAACAGGTATGATCGCCATCACCTCCCATTATGAACCGTTGACATTACGTGTAACACCAGGCAATCCTGTAGTAACGGATCCAAATGCAACAGTCGCCTGGTCAGGTAATCTTCAACCAGAGTTTCAAACAGATGTTACGCTAAAGACCTTCTTCGGAAGAGGGAGTGGTGAATCGATTCAAATGAGATTCGAAGGTGACGGTTTCGTTATCGTGCAGCCTTATGAAGAAATATATATGCAAGCGCAAAGTTAATAGCGGAAACCAATTGAAGGAGGCAACTCGAAAAGTAGCATTTTATGATTGGTTAAAAGAACGTGAATGGGAAATCCCAGAGGTGAATTGTAGGGAAGAATATACACCGAAACAAGCAGCAGATATTTTGGAGAGCGGGACGGAAACATTGAAAAAGTACGCCCTTTTACTGGAACATAACGGTCATCCCGTTCACCGTAACGCTCGAAATCATCGTGTTTATAACGGTATAGATATAGCCTTGATTAAAGCCATGATTAAGTTAAATCGCGAAAAATCAATGCCTTTAGAGGATGCAGCAAGTAAAGTGACCAGTTCCGATGTAGACTGAAAGTTATTTTAGGTAACGAGATACATAACGGTGATACCGTTACAGATACCGTTATGTATAACAATGTACGGACCGTTACAACGTTACAGGATAACGCTTGGATTGAATTTTATAACGGCTTCATAACGGAACTGAAAGGGCTGAAAGAAGAAAATCACGCCTTACAACCCATTGCTGAACTTCACAAGCGGTTAGATGAACTACCAGCAAAAAGCCGTCTTTATGGGCGAGACTATTTGGTAAATAAGACAGTTAGAGTTATTGTATTAGAACGATAATTTTATCGTTAAATTAAATTCAGAGAAATGATTATTTTCCATCGCCCTAAAACAAAGTTTTTGGGTGAAGGCAGAAGTTGATCATCGGCTGCTTTGCAGGCGGGGACAAGTAGTGCAGGATAAAGAGTGGATTCTATCCACTCAAAAAGCCCGCTGTTGGCGGGCTTATAGGTATTCCGATACTATTTTATTTGGATTCTATATTGAGAAAAAGCAATAATCACAGTATTTGAGAGGTATTCCGCCCTGAATAAACAATATGATTAAAATAATGATGAACGTGACAAAGTGCTTCATGCTTTAACAAGGTATTTTTTAGCTCCTGTTTAAAGAATTAAAAGCGCTTAAACCGAATGAGAACGATCTTAAATAAAGCTTAAAACTTAGTTTTCCCTGTTCCAAAATGAATGTATAGCTAAACCTAAAGTTATAACGGGTAATATGTACTATAAAGTATATTTCTCAAAAAATATATTTAAATTCAGGTATAAACACTAAATATTTATAAATAAACATAAACATAAAAAATGAACTAACCAATAAAATAGATTCGGAAACATTAATAATTTTTTTATTTTTCATTTGAATACCTAACCTCTCTTATAAATTTGGACAAAACCATTCATAGTATAATTCCTTTTCATTTTTTCTGATTATATAACATTATGAAAAAAACAACATAATTTCCAATTAATAGTTTATCTTATATTAATATTTGGTAAACGATTGTTAAATACAAAAAGGAGTGAAGCGAATGAAATTGAAAAGAATATTATTTTCACTGTTAACTGCTCTATTGTAATCAAAAAAAGGATTAATGCTTTTTTTATGGAAATTATAAAGTAAGTTCATATTCACAACATCTATGATGATTATAAGATTATAAAGTAGGGGAGATTCGTATTTTACAGAGAAAAATTATTACAGCATCGATTTCAGGATCTTTATTTGCAATTTTATTCGGTTTAACATTCCCTTATATTTTTGTTGAAGACATCAATTCGGTAGTTGATTATATTTTCAGCTTTCATTTCCAATATGCCTCTTTATTTAATGTATAGTTTTCCAGTCATTTTAATCTATGGTGTCGTAACATCCATTTTAAGTGATAAAATCGGGGAATTATTATCTAAAAAAGAGAAATATCCAAAAGTTGAATGGATTGTATCGGGAATTTTCCATATCATGTTTGGCTTCATATTACTTTATATTAGTTTACTTGCCGCTATTCTCTTTTTTATAGTTGATAGAATACTAAAAAAATATAATAAAAGGTTTCATTGGAAACAAGCTGTTAAAAGTCTGGCTATTCCAGTTGGCCTTTGGATTATTTTTATGGGGAAATATTGGCTATAATTCGTTTTCAACTGATTCAAAATGATTGGAGTGATGGACAAGTGGCAGAAGAACGAAACATACATATGCAAAATATGGAACATTTGATAGCACTGGAAAATCGCAACGGTGTTGTCCATATTTGTACTTCAGAAGAGGTAGCTGGTGCTTTAAGATTTGCTCTTCAAAGTCCTAAGATTGTTATAGGATTTCCAGATTCTTTTTCGGTAGGACCGTTGTGGTCATTGAACGATAAAATCGGTCAAAATTTCCGAAAACAATGGCTATTCGATTGTTTTATTAATGAGGAAAAAGAGATTGACTATGAAAAAAATTTCACCAATACATTGTGTCAGATTAATTCCATACCAAAACATGTTCCAATTTATATTTGGTACAGTAACAACGTTGGAGAACAAACGGGACTTCGTTATTATCTTTATTTAATGAGAGAAAAGCAAAATAAAGTCTTCCTGTTGAACTGTAGCGAACTAAATGATAATCCGAAACAAACTTTTCACTATACCGATAGACTAGATTCAATTGTATTGAAGGATATTTTTGAAAAGAGCAAAGAAATTGAAGCTTTATGTGACGAACAACACTATCAATTACAAAGAGAGTGGGAAAAGCTCTCCGAAACAAAAGAAGTTTTACGTATTTGGATAAATAATGGTATACAAAGTGTTCCAGAAAATTATTATGATTTACTAATCATTGAAACAATTGAAAAGCTCCATCAACAACAAAGGGTGAAAGATTATATTTTGTGTGGAATATTAGTCGGAGAAATATTATCAAAAATGGTCGAAACGGCGGATGGCACGATGGACGATCGTTTTTTAGAATATCGGATTCGACAACTAATAAACAATGGGGTATTTGAATCAAATGGAGATCCTAAATCAATGAGACATTACAGTGTTAAAATGCGGTAATGTCTCTATGAGAAAGATAGTGTAACAAAGTGAAAAAATAATTTCACTCTGTTACATTTGTTTTGTAATTTCTAAGATATTAAACCAACGGCAATATAAATCGCGGTTCCCCAAATGAAGAGGGCAGAGCATTTGTTAAATAAATTCATTAGTCTCCCAGAATCGTCTAGCTTTTTTAATACTGAGCCTGCGAATGTTAAGCCAATGAACCATATCCAAGATACCGCAATACATGCTGCAGTAAATAAAATTTGATCTTTTCCGATATACGTTAAAGCACTTGTCCCAATCACCCCGACAATATCTAAAATAGCATGGGGATTTAAAAAGGAAACGGATAAAGCAAAAACAATTTGTTTATGTATTGGTAAAGCTTGCTTCCCTTCTGTTGGTGAAGATGGTTCAGTACGCCAAATGGAATAACCCATGTATAATAGAAAGACAACGCCAACAATAATTAGACTAAACCGCAACCATTCAAATTGTAAAACAATCACTGATAAACCGAAGATTGCTAATAAAATTAACAAAGTATCACAAACTGCAGCTGTAATAGTAGCTGGCAGTGCTCGAAGTAGATTTGGTTGAGTGGCCCCTTGGGAAAAGACAAATACGTTTTGTACGCCTAATGGTAAAATAAGACCAAATGCTAAAACAACTCCATGAAGAATGACTTCCATATAATCAACTCCTTTCCAACTCTATGATACTATGGTACAACTAAAAGAAAACAACCAATTGGATGGATTATTATCCACCCAATTTAAAAGGTGATGCAATGAAGTGGAAACCAAACCGTCATTCCCATTTAACGATTCATGAACAAATTGTTGATTGGATGAAAAGTCGTATAGAAAATGGAGATTGGTCTATCGGCACAAAAATACCAACCCAGCGGGAACTTGCGACCCAATTTCAAGTAAATCGAAGCACGATCCAACTGGCATTGGATGAATTGAAGGCTGATGGATTAATCGAATCAAGGGTCGGTTCAGGTATCTATGTGGCTAACAATTCTTGGAATGTATTACTAAACAATTCCCAACCCAATTGGCAACAACATATTGACGGTAGTATTCATAAACCAAACTACCATACGATTCAACTCATTAATGAATATGAGCAATTACATCATATCATCCGTCTTGGTACAGGGGAAATAGCCCCTGAATTACTTCCAACAAAACAGCTCGAACATTCATTAAAGGAACTGGCATTAGATGCAAGATCAATTGGTTATTCATCTCCCTTAGGAAATGAAACATTACGGGCTAATTTATGTGAATATTTAAAAAAACATGGAATTCAAACAAGTTCCGAAAATATTTTAATCGTATCAGGAGCACTTCAAGCGCTACAGCTTATTGCGGTAGGGTTATTGGAAGCAGGTTCAGTTGTTTTCCATGAACAACCGTCCTATTTAAATTCAGTACATCCTTTTCAATCAGCTGGAATGCGTATGATTTCTGTTTCGAAAAATAATCATCTGATACAACAATTAAAAGCATACAAGAGAAACAGACAATCCTTATTTTACACCGTTCCAACATTACATAATCCGACTGGATATAGTTTGTCTTTAAAAGAAAAAGAAGATTTATTTCATGTTTGTAAAGAACTTCAAATACCGATTATTGAAGATGATGTTTACCACGAATTATTATTTGAAACGACTTCACCTGCTATGAAATCCTTTGATAAAACGGGACAAGTATTGTATATCGGGAGTGTATCTAAAACATTAAGTCCTGGACTACGCATTGGATGGGTTGTAGGACCTTCAAAGGTTATTGAACGATTAGCTGATATAAAAATGCAGACGGATTATGGTTCAAGTGCCATTTCTCAATTAATCGTCTCCCATTGGATTGCTACTGGATTATATGAAAAACATTTAGTGGAACTTCGTCAACAATTAAAGTGGAGAGCAACATTTGTCGAACATATACTAAATCAACAATTTAAAGACATCGCGACATGGACAAAGCCAGAAGGTGGTTTTTATATATGGCTTAAATTCCATAAACCGATTGTCAATAAAGCATTGTTTCTAAGGTTATTGAAAGAAAATGTACTTATAAATCCAGGGTATATATATGATTCCAGTGATTTACATCATATTAGGCTTTCTTATGCCTATGCATCCTTTGAACAATTAAAAGTTGGATTAAATACACTATTTGAAATGATTCAACACAACAAGTAAAGAAAATGGGAAGGAGAATAATAATTGGTTTGGAATATAATATTTTTATTCCTTATGATTGCCCTAATCCTATCATCTGTTGTATTAATTAAAAAAAGGAAAAAGGGTAGGATTACTGGGGTTAAAAGTACACTACCTTCAATCTGTTTTATATTGATTGCCATATTAAACATAGTCGCCATTTGGTTTGATTGGTTAGGTTTAATAAGCTGGATGATTACTGTTATTTTGTTAATAGTTGGTGCATATTTCACGAAATATTTGACAATTAATAAAAAATTTATTTAGTTATGAGGACGTTAATCCATCATCGTTATGGATTAACGTTTTTTTAGGTAATGTATAAATTTTAGTTTCTAAAACAATATAAGATGTACAATTTCACTTTCCTTTTCGTTGTTTGTTGAGCTATGAAAGTAATGAAAATCTGACATCATTTAAACAGGAAGGTTTTGATCATGGATATTTTCTTAGCAGTTTTACCGGCCGTATTTTGGGGAAGTATCGTACTATTTAACGTAAAACTTGGGGGAGGACCTTATAGTCAAACCCTTGGTACAACGTTAGGTGCTTTAATTTTTTCCATTGGGGTTTTTATTTTTACACAACCTAGCATTACACCTTTTGTTTTTATCATTGGTGTTGTTTCGGGATTATTTTGGGCACTTGGTCAAGCAAATCAGCTAAAAAGTATTGATTTAATTGGCGTTTCGAAAACAATGCCTATCTCAACGGGGCTTCAATTAGTTTCCACTACTTTGTTTGGGGTAATTGTTTTTAAAGAATGGTCTACAACGACATCCATTATCCTAGGTGTTCTAGCTATTATTTTCATCATTATCGGGATTATTTTAACATCCCTTCAAAGTAAAGAAGAACAAGCCGCTGAAGAAACGAAAGGAAATTTTAAAAAAGGGATTGTCATTTTATTAATTTCTACTTTTGGTTACTTAGTTTATGTAGTCGTTATTCGTCTATTTAATGTGGACGGATGGACAGCTTTACTTCCTCAAGCGATTGGTATGGTCATCGGGGGGATATTGCTAACTTTTAAACATAAACCATTCAACAAATATGCAATCCGCAACATTATCCCAGGTCTTATTTGGGCTGCAGGGAATATGTTTTTATTCATTTCACAACCTCGAGTAGGTGTTGCGACAAGTTTTTCCCTTTCTCAAATGGGGATCGTCATTTCAACTTTAGGCGGTATTATCATTTTAGGTGAACGAAAAACGAAGCGTCAGCTAATAGGAATTGTTATTGGAATTATACTAATTATCATAGCTGGAGTTATGTTAGGTCTCGCAAAAGTTTAACTAGGAGGGTATTTCAAAATGTACAAAGATTTAGAAGGAAAAGTAGTTGTTATAACAGGTTCTTCTACAGGTTTAGGAAAAGCGATGGCAATTCGTTTTGCAATGGAAAAAGCAAAGGTAGTTGTCAATTATCGCTCTAAAGAAGATGAAGCTAACAGTGTTTTGGAAGAAATTAAAAACATCGGTGGAGAAGCAATTGCTGTAAAAGCTGATGTTACTGTAGAGTCTGAGGTAATCGATTTAGTTCAATCTGCTATACAACATTTTGGAAAACTTGATGTAATGATTAATAATGCGGGATTAGAAAATCCAGTTCCGTCCCATGAGATGACTTTAAGTGATTGGAATCGCGTAATTGATACGAACTTAACAGGAGCATTTATCGGAAGCCGGGAAGCGATTAAATATTTTGTTGAAAACAATGTAAAAGGAAACGTTATTAATATGTCGAGCGTTCATGAGAAAATTCCATGGCCTTTATTTGTTCACTATGCAGCAAGTAAAGGTGGGATCAAGTTAATGACTCAAACATTGGCTATGGAATATGCACCAAAAGGAATTCGAGTAAATAACATTGGACCAGGTGCGATTAATACGCCGATTAATGCAGAAAAATTTGCTGACCCAGTACAACGAGCTGATGTAGAAAGTATGATTCCAATGGGATACATCGGAAAGCCGGAGGAAATAGCAGCTGTCGCAGCATGGCTTGCTTCTTCTGAATCAAGCTATGTAACCGGAATAACGCTCTTTGCTGATGGTGGTATGACGTTATATCCATCATTCCAAGCGGGACGTGGATAATATAATTTAATGATAAAGATAAAACTAGTGGAGAAAAGAAATACTTTTTCTCCACTTTTTTTGTTTAAAGAAAAAAGGATAAGTACCATAAATTATCGAAATATATTCTTACATACGATACATATAAAATTTTACTCAAATGAAGGAGTATCATAAAATGGCCATTGAAATAAGAACAGTGATGCCTATAGATTATGAACAATTAGTCGAATTAATGGGGGATCTAGGTTATCCAACAACTTTTGAAAAACTAATGAAGCGATTTGAAGTTATAGAAAAACACGAAGATTATAAAGCGCTTGTTGCTGTTGAAGGAAATAACGTTGTAGGTTTTGCGGGGATGTGTAAAGCCCTTGCCTTTGAGTTTGATGGTATATATGTACGGTTGCTTGCCTTTGTTGTGAAGTCTAATCAACGGGAAAAAGGAGTAGGCAAAATGCTTCTAAACGCTTGTGAACAATGGGCAATTGAAATAGGTGCAAAAACAATCACTTTAAATAGCGGTAATCGGGAAGAACGGGAAGTAGCCCATTTATTTTATAAAAGAAATGGATTTGAAGGGAAAAGTACAGGTTTCATTAAAAAATTAAATTAGATGTATTTTCTGAATGGAGGAAACAATATTGACAATAGGAAACGAATATTTGAAAAGTGTCATTGGAAAATTTAACAGTGTAAAAAAATTAGGAGACGATACAATCCGACAACTGACTGAAGAAGACTTGCATTGGGCTTATAATACAGAATCTAATAGCATTGCTATCATTGTAAAACATATGAGCGGAAACATGGTATCTAGATGGACAGACTTTTTAACAACAGATGGAGAAAAGGATTATCGAAATCGTGATGACGAATTTACCGACGATATTTCTTCATTAGCTGAACTAAAATCAATTTGGGAAAAAGGGTGGAATACGTTACTCGATACATTAACAAGTTTAACTGAACAAGATCTATTGAGAACAATTTATATTCGTGGTGAAGGGCACACAGTGATTGATGCGATTGAAAGACAATTATCCCATTACTCTTATCACATCGGCCAAATTGTCTTTATTGGAAAACTGGTCAGAGGGGAGCAATGGAATAGTCTAAGCATACCTAAGGGAAAATCTAAGGAGTACTTAATGGAAATGCTTGAGAAACATCAAGGAAAGTAACAGTTTCATACGAAGCGGAGCGTTAATCTATAAAGATTAACGTTTTTTTATTGAAAAAATTAAGGTTGTCCCTTTTTCTATTCCATTTTATTGAAAGGGCAATAATAAAACTTATTGCATCATATGTTAAATTACACCTTAGAATGTGAAATTTACCATTATTTGATGTGGAGAGTGCTAGTAAAGAAAATTGAATGTATTCTGTTAAATAAAGTGCCCTATTAGTCAAATAAATGAGTTTTTAAAGGTAAAAAGGAGGAAATCCATTGAAACATCTTTTGAAACTTTTTTCTTTCATTTTGTTAGTGATGATTATAGTTGCCTGTTCCGATGATAGTCGTTATTTAATTCGGGCTGACGTACAAATTGTAAATGAAGATGAAAGCCTTGAAGAAGAGGAAATGATATTGGATATCATTACGTTAGATTCCATTAAAAGTATCATGCATGAGGTAGATTGGGAACAGGAATCCGATGAAGAGATGGTTCGAAAGGAAGATGTTTTAATTACCCTTTTTTATAAAGAAGATGAAGATTCTCCGGAACAACTTTTTCTTTACCGCATTTGGTTTCATGAAGATCAATCCGTTACAATTATTAGCAATAATGAAGAAGAGGGTTATGGAACATTAGATGAAGAATACGGTATTAAATTAAAAAATATATTAACGAACGGATAAAATAATTAAGAAAGTTAAGAAGAATAGTGTTGATTCTACTAAAACAATCATATATTGGTGAAACAAGAAACGGGTATAAAACATATCCGTTTTTTAATTTTTTCTATTAATGGTTATAACTAGTAATACCTTACAAAACTATTTACATTAAAGTTCGACATAGGGGTAGGTGTTCATAGTGAAAAAATTAATCCTTGATGAAGGACTATTGTTGACGGATATGGAATTAACCTATAAAGGAAAATCAATTCATCTTCAAAGAGTATTAGTTGATACTGGTTCTGCTACTACAATTATTTGTTCTGATTTTGCTGAAGAGATTGGAATTGTTGCGGAGGAAAATGATATGATTTATCGGATTTGCGGTGTAGGCGGTTCAGAACTAGTTTTCTCCAAAACAATCGATGGCATTAAAATAGGGAATATGATTGCGAAGTCTTTTCCTATAGAAATCGGCGCAATGAACTATGATTTTCAATTGGATGGCATTATTGGCTTAAATTTATTAAAAGAATTAAAGGCGATGATTAATATGGGAAATTTGTCATTGCAATTAGAAAACTCGGCGATTCTCGATTAGAAATAAAAGAGGAGGAGGTTATTTACTTGTGGGTTCGACAATTTATAGAAACAACTCGTGGAACTTTTGAGATTTTCGTAAAAGGTGAGGGAGAACCACTTGCTGTGACCCATTTGTATTCGGAGTATGATGAGAGAGGAACGATCGCTGCCAATCCTTATACAGATTATTATAAAGTATATTTAATTAATCTTCGTGGAGCAGGAAATTCAGTAAAAGCTTCCAATATACATCAATATAGTATGGAGGAGTCGGTTCTTGATTTAGAGTCAATAAGGGAGACTTTAAAATTACAAAGATGGGGATTTGCTGGCCATTCAACAGGAGGAATGCTCGCTTTAAAGTATGGTATTAACTTCCCGTCATCTTTAACAAAACTTATTGTTGGGGGAGCTGCTGCTAGTTATGAATACGCCCAGCATCCGAAGTGTATTTATTGTACCGAAAATGCGAATTATAAAAGAATAATAGAAATTATGGATCGATTAAATAGTAAGGAAACAACGATTGAGGAAAGAAAAAGTTTAAGCTATGAGTGGTCATTAATGTCATTTTATAAAGAAGAAAAATTAAAACAATTGTTGACCCAACCAAATAGCGGAAAAACAATTGGAGAAAGATTGCAATATTTTAGAAAATAGAATACCCTACATACGATGTTAGAGATGCATTAAAACTTGTGAATATACCTAGTTATATATATGTTGGATAATATGATAGCCAATGTCCTTTAAAATTTAGTGAAGAAATTGCAGCTCTAATTCCTCAAGCAAATTTAACGATATTCGAAGAAAGTAACCATTATCCATATTTTGAAGAAGCAGAGGAGTTTGAAGAATTTGTTATTAGCACTTTAAGTGAAATAAAAACGACATCTTCATAACAGAAATAAACACGATCATTCATTTACTATGAAAAGGAGAAGGAACATGGAATATATTCGAATCACAAACTTACATGACCCATTATTTAAAAAAATGCATACACTTTTAGGAGAAGTTTTCCCTCCCGAAGAAGTATTGGAGTTTAATCTTTGGAAAGAGCCATTGGAGGATCCAAGTATTCATGTATACGTTGCAGACCATGACGGGGAAGTAGTAGGCGCAACAGAATACCGTTATTATCCCCAATGGAATGTCGCAATGACAGATTTTACAATTATTGGACAACCTGGACTAGCTATTGGACGTTTCCTTGCTGAAAAACGACAAGAGGATTTACATAGGTTAGCCGAGGAAAATGGAAAAGTA
This sequence comes from Lysinibacillus halotolerans, assembly GCF_003711845.1. Lineage (GTDB taxonomy): Bacteria > Bacillota > Bacilli > Bacillales_A > Planococcaceae > Ureibacillus > Ureibacillus halotolerans. The sequence goes on along the minus strand of NZ_RHLQ01000032.1, from coordinate 5,924 downwards.
TTATATGGAGGATTTGCTGAAATTTATAATCCATATTTAAGGAAAGATGTTGAATTTGGTGGAGTCATCCCTATGAATCCTTATGTTCGAAGAGAAGTTTTATCACACCTTGGGTATAAGCGGCTGGATTTCCCTTATGTTCATCCTTCTTGGAAAAATGATGGAGAACCTGTACTTGGTCTAGATTTTTGCTTTATTCCAACGGACGATCATATTACAGAAATTTCTACGGATTTAGTTGTTGATTTTTTAATGGATTATTATTCCGTATTATCAAATAAGCCTAAAATGTGGTATGAGATGTTGGATTTTTTAAAAGCACAAAAAAAGGTAAAATTGCTTCCGTTGTAGAAGAAACGATTTACTTTTACTAGAATAATTAATTTTTTAAAAATTGTTGAGGAATAAATGAAAAAGTTTTACTAGATTGTTTATCAAAAAAGTGTAATATTAATATCTATAGAAGTTTTATAGTGTAAAATTTCGGAACATTCAATTTTCAATGGAGGCAATGACAATGTTAGACATCAAAATAGAATTAACAACAAAACCAAAGGAAAAACCGGCTCCAGACGAATTAGGATTCGGTCATTATTTTACGGACCATATGTTCGTCTTAGATTATACAGAAGGTATTGGATGGCACGATGGTCGCATTGTACCTTATCAACCCCTTTCTTTAGATCCATCTGCAATGATTTTCCATTATGGTCAATCAGTCTTTGAAGGATTAAAAGCATATGTAACGGTAAATAATGAGGCGCTTTTATTCCGTGCGGATCGTAATTTTAAACGTTTAAATAATTCGAATGCTCGTTTATGTATTCCTGAAATTGATGAACAGTATGCATTAGAGGCGTTAAAACAATTAGTATCTATTGATCGTGAATGGATTCCGAGCGCACCCGGAACGTCCCTTTATATTCGACCATTTATTATTGCAACGGAACCGAATTTAGGAGTTCACCCTTCGAAAAACTATCAATTTATTATCATCATGTCTCCATCGGGTTCGTACTATAAGGAAGGAATCAATCCAGTAAAAATTATGGTTGAAGAACAATTTGTTCGTGCTGTCAAAGGGGGTACTGGTGAAGCAAAAACCGGTGGTAACTATGCAAGTGCCTTAAAAGGACAACAAATTGCAGATAAAGAAGGATATTCCCAAACGCTTTGGTTAGATGGGAAGGAAAATAAATATGTAGAAGAAGTAGGAAGTATGAATATCTTCTTTAAAATTAATGGGACTGTCATTACTCCTGCCTTAAACGGTAGTATTTTACCTGGTATTACACGGGATTCCATGATTCAAGTATTAAAATCGAAACAAATTCCAGTTGAGGAACGTCGAATTTCAATTGATGAGGTTGTGGAAGCCGCGCACCAAGGTACGCTTGAAGAAGTATTTGGAACTGGAACTGCTGCTGTTATTTCTCCAGTGGGTGAATTAAAATATTTAGATGAAAAAATTATAATTAATAATGGAGAAATCGGTGAAGTTTCCCAAATGCTTTATGACACATTAACTGGTATTCAAAACGGTAAGATTGAGGACACGTTTGGCTGGACAATTCGATTATAATTTCTATCAATATTCCTCGATTTTCTGATAGGCTAAATCGTAACCCTAACAAAAATACTTTGTTAGGGTTTTATTATTGGATAGTCTAGAAGTCATGTTAAATGTCGAAAGTAAAATTATGATTGTGAGAAATTTGTTTATACTAATATAGATTCATTTTTCTTTTTTAGATTATAATACTTCTTACAATTAAATGGAGGAATTTACCTTGAGTAAAGTTGCGATTATTACTGGTGGAGGTAGCGGTTTAGGACAAGCTACTGCTGTTCGTTTAGCCCAAGAGGGTATTAATATTGTTGTAGTAGATGTAAGTGAAAAAGGTGGAAACGAAACGGTAGTAATGGTAAAAGAAATTGGCGTCGATTCAATTTTCGTTAAAGCAGATGTGTCAAAACCTGAAGACGTAAAAAATTATGTCGATCAAACAGTAAGCCATTTTGGTACAATTGATTACTTCTTTAATAACGCAGGAATTTCTGGTAGTGGTAAATTCTTTTTAGATACAACATTAGAGGAAATTAATCAAATTGTTGGCATTAATTTACTTGGTGCTCTTTACGGTGTTCGTTATGTTGCCGAAGTCATGTTAAAGAATGGTGGAGGTTCCATTGTTAACACGGCTTCAAGTGCAGGTGTCATTGGACAAGATTCTGTTGTAACGTATTCCGCTACAAAACATGGGATTGTGGGACTAACAAAAAGTATGGTGGCAGAATATGCGAAAGATGGCTTACGAGTAAACGCAATTGCTCCTGGACCAACTGAAACACCAATGGTAAAAACTTTTTATGAAGCAAATCCTGAAATGAAAAAAAATGCAACAGGTGGTATTCCTCAAAAACGTTTAGGTACTCCGGAAGAAGTAGCTGAACTTGTTACTTTCTTATTAACTTCAAAAGCTGAATATATTAATGGTGAAGTTATTCGAATTGATGGGGGCTTTACAAATACAAAATAAAGATATCTTTTTTAATATGGCAATTAGCTAAGTTTTGCATCTAGACAATTTTGTCTAGATGCTTTTTCCTTTTTATTGTTAAATTTTGTTATAATAAGAGAAACAAATGAACTAAAAAGGAATGATATAGTGATTGAATTAAAAAACTTTTCAATCGGTTTACCGAAACAGATGAAGTACGGAGATGACTTAGAAGTATCAACGGCCATTTGTAAAGAACAAGTTGAAGAAGCTTATTTAACTAAAAATGGTTTTAATGGAGATGGAGTTGCGGATTTAAAACATCATGGTGGACCTGATCGAGCAGTTTGTGTTTACCCTTTTGAACATTATAAACTTTGGGAAGAAGAGTTTGGTCACGTCCTTTCAGCTTCTACATTCGGAGAAAATATTACGGTAACAAATATGTTAGAAGCAGATGTTCATATTGGGGATATTTATCAACTTGGAGATGCGGTCATTCAAATAACTCAAGGTAGAGTTCCATGTAGTACGATTACAAAAAGAACAAATAATCCTCTTATTATGAAAAGGATGGTTGAAACGGGTTTCACAGGATACTTATGCCGAGTTTTAGAAGAAGGAAATGTATGCCAAAATTCCAAAATTCGGTTAATTGAAAAACACCCAAAACGAGTTTCCGTTTTATATGGTAACGATTTATATTTTCATCGTCCTAAGGACATAGAAGGGATAAAAAAGATGTTGGAAGTCAAGGAGCTTGCTGAGGAATGGAAAGCTTATTTAACTAAACGATTAAATAAATTAGTAAATTCAAATTAATCCTTTCATTTTCTAACTAAAAATGTTCATGCAGATTATTCATTTTGCCTAACCTGTAAAAAAATTTGGAAAATTTCTTTATAATATGTAACCTTTTTCTCCCTTTGACGGTCTAACATTTAGGAGATGTTTCTTACTATATTGATTTAATAAAAAGAAAAAAGGTAAAATTAACAACTTTTGGGGTGGTATCGATGGATCGTGACTTTATTATTCAAATTGCTTCTGAGAATTTGAAAACAATAAGGACAGAGCACAATTACACTCAAGATAAAATGGCAGAAATACTAGGAATATCCAAAAAAACATTAGTTCAAATTGAAAAAGAACGGACCCTTGCTGATTGGACGACAGCAATTGCCATATGTGCTCTGTTTCGGGAAAGCTGCATTTTACAAAAACAAATGGGTGGGGATCCGTTAGAAGTGATTGAATTAACAGTCCATGACGTAATTATTCGTCCTCAAGAAAAAACAATGGGCGGACATATTATGTGGAAGAATATTACAGAATATAAAGGCTTTAAACTTCAACGAAATTTATTAAGTAAACATTTTCGTATTTTAGATGATGAAAATTATCGATTAATTAGTACTTTTGATGAGCAAGTAGCAAAGGAAAAATGGAAAGATATTCAAAGAACAATATAAGTCTAAGTAAACTAGCCCTTACCGAAGAAACTACATAATAAATGTTTTAACATATAAAATAATGGGCTATAAATTGAATTCCATTTTATAAAAGTAAAAATCAATCACCTAATAAGAGGTGATTGATGTCTTTACCATTCCTATTCCAAACTACCCTTACATACTTTTCCCCTTATTTCTTCTGCATGTTTTTATTCCAATTTTCTAATAATAAATGATATGTATAAGTTATTTCCATTTTTATTTTTATCCAAATTTGAATTGATTCGGTATGGAGGGGTTTTATATGAGAATAGAAGTTGGAGAAGGGCTAGATATCGTAGGGGATATTCATGCTTGTTATGATGAATTCCTTATACTTCTTGAAAAACTAGGTTACAAACAAAAAGATAAAGGGTTTTTCTATCACCCAAATGGTAGGAAATTAGTTTCTTTAGGTGACGTAATGAGCAGAGGGCCAAAGTCCATTTTAACGATGGTTTTTTTCTTGAAGCATGTTGAAGCAGGGCTAGCCTATATGATTGATAGTAATCATGGTTGGAAAATTGCGCGGTGGTTAGATGGGCGGAATGTTCAACTACGACATGGTGATGAAAAAGTTGCAGAGGAGTTTGGACTGTATGAAAAGGAATATGGATTGCAAAAGACGCAGGATTTAAAGGCCAAACTTAAGACATTGCTTTTGGAAGCCCCTTCCCATTATATTGTTACTGAAAATGGTAAGGAAAAACTTGTTTGTACCCATGCAGGAATTAAAGATGAATATATCGGAAAAGAAAATAATAAAATTAAAAATTTTTGTCGCTATGGGGATGTAGCAGGAATGGATGATAAAGGTAAACCGATTAGACGCGATTGGTTTGAAAAGCACGAAGGGGAATTAAAGATTGTATGGGGACATGACCCAAAACCAGAACCGTTTATGAAAAATAATACGATTAACATTGATCAAGGTGTTGTCTTTGGAGGAAAACTGACATGTTATCGTTATCCAGAAGAACAGTTTGTTTTTGTAGAAGCTTTGAAAAATCATTCAGGAAAAAATGATTTAGATAATCCTTTATATAGGTGTAAAGCAGATTAATAATATATATGAAAGGTTATTACAATTACGTAATACCTTTTTATTTTTTATACTCTTGTATATTTTTTAACAAATTAAGGAAAAGTAAATGAGTGATTAGTAAAATAATGGGAATTATGTTATATATATTGATAGTGAGAAAAGAGAGAGAAAAGGGGGAACATTGAGTGAGTTTAAATTTTTCAAAAGAACAGTATCAATTATTTTATGAGATTCAGAACTTTTTCTTTAATGAAATGACGGTAAATCTTTCGGATCAAGAAATAGAAAAGCTCCTATTGTTTATTCAAGAAACTGTATCACCCTACCTATATAACTCCATTTTATACGATGTGTACCGTATCATTGAAAAACAATGCGAGAACATTGAAGAAGAGGTTCTAAATTTAGAAAAATCAAAAAAAAATGTAAAATCCCTTTATAATTAATTTCGCTTTCTAAGAGGTGTTACATATTACTTTGTGAGTTTGCAATAAAGTTGACATCACTTTATTGCAAACTCTTTTAGTTTTACCTTTTAACTTCATCATACCCAATGTATTTTTCCTCACATATCTATTCCACAAATACACCAAATATAATGAGGTGGAGTTGAGAAAGGAAATATACTAGTAAAATTTTAAAAAAATCAAATTTTTTGTTTAACAGACGTTTCTTCGGGTAATTCAATAATAGTGAATACGTAAGAAATAAAATTAAGTAATCCTACAATAATAATGATAGTTTGTCAGTGAAAAATGGATGGATGTATTTCGCAAGTAAAAATTGAGCCATTTATTAATTAAAAACTGATCCACTTAAACCGAACTATTTTCTAGCCATTCTTTTGTATCTAATATTCGATAAGATGGTCCAACCATGTCTATC